>JBEHWZ010000003.1:0-517527 GCA_048498955.1 Verrucomicrobiota bacterium
TGGTGCCTGATGTCGACGCACTTTCATCTCGCGATCACCACCCCGGAGGCGAACCTCGCCCCGGGCATGCACTGGCTGCAATGCACGTTCGCGCAGCGGTTCAATCGCTTCCGCAACGAACGCGGACACGTGTTTCAAGGACGCTACACCAGTGTCGCCATCGAAAACGGCGATGCGCTCGGTTCCGTCTGCCACTACATTCACCTCAATCCCGTGCGGGCTCACCTGTGCTCGGCCGCCGAACTCGCGCACTATCCGTGGACCAGCCTGCCGGCGATGATTTCTACCGCGGCCAGACCCGGCTGGTTTGCGCCGCTTCCGGCGCTGCACCATGCGGGCGGGCTGGCTGACACCGCCGCCGGGCACAAGAAGTACCTGCAATATCTCGACTGGTTGGCAGAAGACGACCCGGAGCAAAAACGCCAGCGCTTCGACCGGATGTGTCGTGGCTGGGCGATCGGCACCAACGAATTCGCCCGTGCGTTGATGGCTGAAAATCGCGAACTCCGCGTCAACGCCGGTCGTCTCGTCGCGGACATGAAGGAAGCATATGAGGCGCAATGGCAGTCCGAACTCGCGATCCTCCTCGCACGGCTGCGCCGGACAGAAGCAGACTTGCACGCCAGCGGGAAGTCCGCCGAGTGGAAGGTCGCGCTCGCCGCCGTCCTCAAAGCTCGCACCACCGTTACCAATCCCTGGCTCAGCCGGCATCTTTACCTCGGCAACCGTCATGAGATCGGCCGCAAAGTCGCCGCGTGGTGGCGCGCGCCGAAGCCTGCTCTTCTCGCGCTACTCGAGCCGAAAAAGCCCACACCCCACAACCCGACACCTTAGAGGGGAGGACGAGCCAAGGTGCCGGGTTATGGGCTGTGGGGAGCGAGAGTTTTGTCAATCGAGCCCACGCTTCGCGGGAAATTTTCAGAATCATTCATTTTGTGCGCGGGCGGAACCTGACAATGGTAATGCGCGCATGGTTACCTCCCTACCCCGTTGGATCGCCCTGGGGGCGATCGCGTCCTGCGTCCTTGCAACTGCCGTCGCCGCGGAACGCGTCGTCGATTTTCGCTACGGCATCCCCACGTGGCACCAGCCACTGGGCGTGCCGGATGACTGGCACAAGCCGATGGCGAACGAGCGTGGCGCGCTCCTCTACGATTTCGGGCCGGGACCGTATGTGCAGGGATTGACCGTCGTCGAGCTAGCGGCGGAAGGCGCGGCGTTTTCCGCGGAGAAACAGGTTTACGTCGACAGCGCGCGCACGCCTTTCATGCGCTCCACCCTGCGGCGCGGCGACGATGTCATCGAGGTCACCACCTTCGCCCTCGCGCCCGAAGCGGCCGCAGCGTCCAACGGTCGCTTCGACGCCTACGAGCGCCTCGACGGCATCGTGGGCGTGCCGGACTGGGCGCAGCCGGCGGACGATGTCTCCCCGGAATTTCGCAACGTTGCCTGGGGCATCACCCGGCCGATCGAGTACCGGATCAAGGTTCCGGCCGGCGCCGCCAGACGCCTCATGCTCGGTTTCTGCGAGAGCTACAAAAAGATGCTCTTCCAGCGCACCGCGGTCATGGAAGTCGAAGGTGCGCCCGCGCAAAGCGCCGACCTCGCGCTCAACGCCCCGCATCACCAGCCGCAGGTTTTCCTGGCCGATGCCCGCGACGCCGACGGCGACGGCTGGATCAACGTGTCGGTCTTCGCCCCGCAGGGCCAGGATCCCAATGCCACGCTCGCCACCACCGCCGTCTATCCGGCGGGCACGGTGCTGACTCGCGCCGAACTCGTCGCCGGCCGCCTCGCCTCGCCGGATCGCGCGGAGCTGCGCATCGCCTGCGGCACGGAGATGGCGCGGCAGCCGGCACGCACCGACGTGCTTCACGCCACGTACCCCGCGAACGCGCGACCGCAGCTGCTGATCAAATCGAAGCGCCGGCTCACCGCCGGGGCGGACGGCGTGGTGCGCGAAGGACTGCGTCCGTTTCTCTTCACGCAGCCGTCCTTCGAGAAAATGGAAGCCACCGACTCGGGCTGGCGGCTGACGTTCCCCGCCGGCACCAAGGAAGTAACGGCGGATGTTTTCTCCGGCGCATCCGGCGACCAAGACATCGCCGCCGCCCGGATGACAACCTGGGACGCCGCGCTGGACCAATCGCGCCAGCGCTGGGCCCGCCTGGCGATTCCCTTTGGCCATATCACGGTCGGCGATCCCGCCATCCAGGCGATGGTCGATAGCTCGCTGCGCACGCTCTACCAAGGCCGCGAGGTCATCAACGGCCACCCGCAGTTCAATTCCAGCTTCTCGCTCTACCGCGGCCTGTGGGCCGGCGACGCCGTTTACCTCACCAGCCTCGCCGCGCAGCTCGGCGACACGGCCGCCGCGCGCCAAACCTTCGATGCGCTCTTCAGCCACCAGCGCGCCGATGGCATCATCGACGAACTGCATCCGCAGGCGATTCACCGCACCACCGCCGAGGTCATCTGGGGCGTGGAACGCGAGGCCGAGATCACCCGGAATTGGGACTACGCCCGGGCGAAGTGGCCCGAGATCGTTCGCGGCGTGGCCGGGTTGCGCGCACTGCGGGATCAAACGCTGAAGACTCCGGACGCGGCTTATGCGGGCATGTTCCCGCCGGGCTTCACGGACGGCGGCATCCTCGACATCAGCGCCGAGTATTCCTCGGTGTATTATGCCATCACCGGATTCTACGCCGCTGAGCGTCTCGCCACCAAGCTGGGGCACCCCAAAGAGGCCGCGGAATTTCACCAACTCGGCACGGAATTCCAAACCGCTTTCGAAAAGAATCGCCGGCGCGACCAGCGCCGGGATGCGCACGGCAACCTCTACCTGCCCATCCGCGTCGGTTTCAAAGGTGAGGACCCGCTGCCGCAACTCGCCCAGTGGTCCTTCATGGACGCGCATCTCAACGGCGAAGGCTGGCTCCCGTCCGACCACGAACTCGTGCGCGGTCCGCTCGCGCTGCTGGAGTCGGTGGAAAAACAGGGCCTGCCGGTAAGCCTCGGCTGGATGCCCGGTGGCAATTGGGTCGGCATGGGGCTGTTCTACGGCTGCCAGTGGCTCGTGCTCCAGCGTCCGGAAAAGACCGCCGACGTGCTCTACGCCGCAGCCAATCACGCGTCCCGGGTTGGTACCTGGGTCGAGGAACAATCGCTCGTCGGCCAGCCGCTCAAGCTCGCGGGAGACCAGCCGCACGAGTTTGCGGCCACCACGATGATCCAACTCACCGGCTCGATGCTGGCGTACGATCGCCTCAACACGCTTCACCTGCTCGGCGCCGTTCCCGCGGAGTGGCTCCGCGCCGGGGCCGTGAACCAGCTGAAGGATTGGCGCACCGCCGCCGGCGTGGTTTCCCTGCGCCTCGCCGTCGCCGCCGACGGCCGCACCGTGACTTTGGAGATCGATCCGATCACTCCCGCCGACGGCGCAACGCACCTGCAACTGCACACCGCCAGCCTTACCGCCGCCGGATTTGCCGTGAGCAGCGCAACCGAAGCGATCGAACTGACGCCGGGGAAGCGCTTCACCCAAACCTATTCCAAGAAGTAGCGCCCTGCCCTACCGCCTCGCGAGATCCAGGCAGGCGCGCTTGATCGCGAGGACGTTTTCGTTGGGGGTGCCGAAGGCGATGACGCCGGTGCCCATGATGAAACCGGGAAGATCGCGGCCGCGGCGGATTTCCTCGGCGGCCACGGCGTAGATTTCTTCGGGCGTGGCCGACTGGATCAGGCGCGGGGAAATGTTGCGGCGAAAGGCCCGGCCGTGCTCGCGGCAAACCGCGGCCCATTCGTCGAAGTCGGCGGTGAAGTCGCAGAGGAGATTGTTGGCGCCGGTCTGGGCCAGCAGTCCGGCGATCGAGGTGGTGTTGCCACCGATGATCAGCGGCATGTCACGCACGCCTTGCTTCGCCGCCCAGGAGACGAGGTCCTGGGTCACGGGCAGCACGAACTCCTCGTACATTTGCGGGGACAGGAGGTCGGGCGAAGCCTGCGAATCGAATACGATCAGCTCCGCGCCGGCATCGATGTAGCCCTGGGCGAAGGCCTTGATGATGCTGCCGGCGTAATCCAACACGCTCCGCACCCCTTCGGCGTTGTCGTAGCAGGCCAGGAACAGCGCCTCGGCGCCCACGAGCGAGATCGCGAGCGAGAACGGGCCGGAGATCGATCCGCGCAGCCACACCTTGTCCCCGAGGGCGCGGCGCACCTGGCGCACGGCCTCGAGGTTGACGGGCATGCGGCCGTCTTTAAGCGGGTTCGGGATCGGCGCATTGACGAAGTCATCGCCCACGTGAAACAGATGGTTGCCGGGACTGATGCCCGGGATCGAGGTGTCGTCACCCTCGTAGAAGGTCACTTTGCAACCGACGGATTCGGCTTCCAGGTTGTACACGTCGACTCCCACCGCCAGCGCATCAGGACCGATGGCCTCGTACTCGGCCAGCACGGCCTTGGCCAGCAGGTTGGCGTCGCGCGAAATGGCGGAGGGCGTACTGCCGATGAACCAGGCCTTGTGCTCGTAGATCGCCGGCAGAAACAGCGGCACGGCGCGCGGCGGTCCGCAGCGCAGGATGGTTTCAACTTCCGTGCGGGTGGCGGTGGAATGCTGCGGCATGGGAGAAAGCGTTGGGGTTGGAAGCAAGGAATTTGGTTCAACCACGAATGGACACCAAGGAACACGAAGGATCCCAGACCCACGCTGCGGTCATCTTGAGCTGTGCAAAGGCTCCACGCGGTCGGCGAACTTTCGTCAGCTCCCTAGGATCGTTCGCACGGCCCAGGATGACGAGGTCGAGCGGTTGGTCCTTTTCGTGTGAATTCGTGTCCATTCGTGGTTTGCCGCAGGTTCATCAGCTTCCGATCACCAGCACCGCCTTGAAGAAAACCAGAATGAAGCCGACGAGCGCGCAGCAGCCGATGAAGCCGAGCGTGTCCTGCCGGTCCCATTTGGTGAACTCCCAGGAGGTGCCGGGGAAAAGCTTGAGATGATCGAAGCGGCGCGGATCGGCGTAGCTGATGGCGACCTGCGTTTCATCCTCTGCGAGCGTGGCGCCGACCGGGGTTTTCATGCGGGCGTAGAAGCGATCGACGCGTTTCTGCTCGGTCGGACGCGTCAGGCGGCTGACGACGAGCAGGATCAAAATCGGGAGCAGTGCATCCACCAGGTAGCGGGTCGTCATCAGCTGCGCGCCGCTGAAGCCCGCGACATCGACGCCGAGCAGCGACACCAGCCACACCTCGACGCGAAACAGGCCGCGGCCGGTCTTGGGCGACTGCGGATCGGCGGGATTCACGCGCACCACGCCTTCCTCGAAGAAAACCGACACCGGTTCGGTGCGCACCTGGAGTTCGACGGCGTCGCCCACCTTCCGCGCGCGGCCGGCGGCCACGTCATCGGTGGTCGCATAGCCGGCGACCACGATGTCGCGGCCGCGCGTCATCAGCGTCAGCGCCTCGGAACGGGCCAGCGCCGGGATGCCAGGCACCGTCCACGGAACCACGGCGATCAGGATGAGCATCGCGAAGACCTGGATGCGCACCGCCGTCTCGGTCAGGCGCCGCCACACAAAAAGCATGGTGATGGGCACGCCCCAGATCACGAGGAAGACGATGGCAAATTTCAGAATCGCAATGACGCTGTTCAGATAGAGACCGACGCAAATGCCGAGCGCGAGCGAGATGGGCACGGTCAGGCGCGCGACCACCATGTAGTGTTTCTCGGATTTTCCGGGAAAGAGCGGCTCGTAGATGTTTTTCACCACCAGGCCGGCCATGACGACCGACTGCGCGCCGAGCAGGGCCAGCTTGCCGCCGAGAATTCCGATGATCATCACGCCGATCAACCCGACCGGCAGCAGAGCATTCGTGAGCATGCCCCAGACCTGGTCCGAATCGGAAATGCCCGGCCCGAAGAGCGCCAGGCCGATCAGGCCGCAATAGGCCCACGCGATGGTGACGAAGCGCTTGCTGAAGCCGCCCGTGACCGCACCGATGCGCGCCGCGTACTCGTTTTTGGCGGAACCGGAGATCGTCATGTTGGCCTGCGAGCTGGCGATGCCGAGGAACTGCACGAGCAGCAACGAACCGATGGAATACCACGTGTAGTCGCTCATCGCGCCGCCGCCGAAGAGATTGAACATCACCTCCGGCAGTTTCTGGTGCAGGCCCGAGGCTCCCCCGAGCTTCGCCAGGCCGAACGGAATCAGCACCACGGAAATCAGGATCACGAGGATCGCCTGCACCGCGTCCACCATCGCCGAAGCCTTCAAGCCGCCGAGCATGATGAAGATCGCCACCAGCAGCGATGAAGCGAGGTAGAAGGTCACCGGATGCAGGTACGTCACGTACGGCTGCAGCTCGCCGCGGTCATAGTAATTCTTCAGCAGGTCGTAGCGCTCGGCCTTCACGCCCGTGAGCGCGGCGGCCGCGCGGTCCTTCCGGAGTTCGACGAATTCGTGGTAGCGGTCGACCTGCGCCTTTTCCTCCACGGTGTAGGCCGCGGGCTCCTTGGCCATGAGCGGCTGCAGGGTCTTCAGGGCGACGACGTTGCCGGCGGCGATGCTGACGATGATGATGATGATCGTCGTGCCCGCGTAGAGCGAGCCGAGGAAACGCGAGCCGAAGCGGTCCTCGAAGAGATCCGCCGTGGTCGTCAGGCGCACGCGCCGGAACCAGACGTTGAGGAACCAGTAGTACGGCGTGAGAAAAAGCGTGATCAGCGCCAGCCACGCGCCGCCCGCGCCCTGCCGGTAGACGGAACTCGAAGTCGTGGTCGCCTGCCCCGGGTCGGCCATGCTGCCGAAGCTCAGGAAGAATTGAAACCACTTGCCCAGCGAACGCCCGCCGAGGAAGAAGTCACCCTGCCCCTTGACGCCGTGCGACAGAAGTTTGCCGATGGCGAGGACGCCGATGATATAGGCGACGATGATGAGGCCATCGATCCAGTGCAGGCCGAGAAAATGCATGTGAGGTGTTGTGGGGGTCGGGGTTGAAAATTGCGATCTGTCACTCTCTGCCCTGCTTCACCGGCGGCGTGTTGCCCTTGGCGTCGTCGGGAAACGACCAGAGGCCGAGGCCGCGCATCCGCGGCTCGAGTCCGAACGTGGTGAAAAGCTTTCGCGTGTCGTCCGGGCTGCGCCGGAACGCGGCGAGCGAAGCGTCCCCGCCCAGCGCGAGCACGAGGTCGCCGATGATCGCCGTGGAGTCGGTCACGATCTGTTCCGGCAGCTTGTCGATGGTATCGGCCAGGTCGTGGTAGTAGCGCACCGATTCGCGCGGGATCGGCGCGTTGAAGGTGATCGTGCGCACACCGGCCAGCTGGTACGGCGTGTGGTCGCTGCCCAGCCAGTTGATGTTTTCGACGCCCTTGCCGAGCTTGTGCTCGCCGCGGGCGGCGTTCCAGTGCTCGAGCGCCGCGACGAGCGTGGTGTCGCCCAGCGCGTTGACCGCGATGGGCACGCCCACCATGTCGAGGTTGATCATCGCCACGATCGGCGTGTCGCCGACCTGCGCGGCGGCGAAGCGCGAGCCCCAGAGCCCCAGTTCCTCGCCATTGTACCAGTGCAATTCCACGGTGCGCGCCAAGGGCCGGTCGCGCAACGCGCGGGCCAGGGCATAGAGTTGCGCAATGCCGAGGCCGTTGTCCAACGCCCCCTGCCCCAGGTCCCAGCTGTCGAAATGCGCGCCGACGATGATGCGCTCGGGCGACTTGCCGGGAAAAACGACTTTCAAGTTGGCGGTCTTAACCAGGCGGCTGTGCGACTTGGTTTCCAGGCGCACGCGCACGCTTTCACCCCGCGCGAGCAGGCGCTGCATCCACTGACCTTCCTCCTGCGTGAGCGAATAAACCGGCAGCGCGAGATCCTCGCCCACGAAGCTGCCCGTCCGCGCCAGCAGTTGTCCACCGCCCTCGCGGTTGATGAAGAGAATGCCGCGCACGCCATGTTCGACCGCGATGCGGGAAATTTCGCGCATCGGCAGCGCCGCGCTCGGTGCGAGCAAGGCGACTTTGCCCCGGGCGTCGGCGGGATAATCCGCCGCGACGCCGCTGTCCACGGATACGATGTCCGCCTCGAAGGCCGCGTGTGGCTGCGTGTACGACAACGCCGCCACGCGCAGGCGTCGGGCAAACGGCACCAGCAAATCGACGCGATCGTCGCCGCGCTCCCAACCGGGCATCGTGAAGGTCTCCCGCTCGGGCTGCAGGCCGAGCTGCTTCAACTCCGTCTCCAGGCGATCGAGTGCGCGTTCATTCGACGGCAGGCCGGTCACGCGTCCGCCGAAGTCATCGCACAACCGCGTGAGCATCGCGTGGGCGGATTTGCCGGCGTCGGGGAAGGATTCGGCGGCCGAGGCCGGCAGCAGGCTGCCGATGAATGCGGTGACCAGCAGAAGACCGCGAAACCCAAAACCAATTTCCACACCCTGTACCGTCATCCTGATCCCGCCGAGGCGGGAGAAGGACCCAAGGGAAATACGTACATCGCGTCCCACACTTGGGTCCTTCTCCCGCGGCCGCGGGATCAGGATGACGGTATGGTGGGACGGGGATGACATAGGGTTTGGCGGAGCTTATTTCTCTTCCGGCTTCACCCGCTCGGTGATCGTCAGCGTATTGAAGTCCAGCACGCGCTCCAGCCGGCCGTAGCTGATCGTCAGCTTGCGCGAGCCCTTGTCGGCGTTGAGGTACGGGCCCTCGAAGAGCTTCCACTTCGAGTAATCGATCTTCTTGCCGTCGACGCGCGGGGTGTCGCCGAAGGTGAATGTCAGGTCATGGCCGCGCAGGCTCTTGAACTTCACGCTCGGCGTGGGCTCGAGCTTGAAGTCGAGCGGCAGCGCCACCACGGCGGCCTGGAAGGCGGCGAAATCCTTAAACTCGGACACGCTCGCGGCTTGGACGATGGTGCCGTTCTTCAGGTGCGGGCTGACGAGCAGCTTGTCGCCTTTGTCGCCGTGATCGATGCGCTCCCACTTATAACCGCCGGTCGAGGGCAGCTGTTTGTAGCCAAGCAGGTGTTCCCAGTGATACGGCGCCAGCGGACGATACGCGAGGTAGGTGTTGCCGCCGCGCGCGAAAATCCAGCCGGATTTGTCCTCGGTCACATCGGTGAGGTCTTTGGAAAAGAAGCCGTTGATCCGGGGGAAGCTCGTGCCCTCCGGGATGTCGTAGAGCGCGATCACGGTGTCGAGGTCCTGGACCACGCGCTCATACGGCGAGCTGCCGAGAATCTTGTCCGGCACGTTGTACGAGGGTTTACCCTGGCTCGAGAGCGCTTCCATCATGTGGTCGGGCAGCTCGGTGAAGTAAGTCTGCAGCACCTTGCCCGAGACGTAGGGATGCACGGAGAACATCGTGTTGTGCACGCCGCGCGGATCGGGCACCGCCCAGGTGACGTCCCAGACGTGCGCCTGGATCGGATCGGTCAGGCCGCCCTGGTAGGAACCCACGGCGTAGTCGTGCCGCATGTAGTTCGTCTTGTAGATCGGGGCCATCAGCACGTCGCTGTAGCGCCAGCGGCGGCGGCTGCGCTTGAGGTCGCGCTGCAGGTAATCGTGGTCACGGTCGGTCGCGATGCGGTGGATGATTTCCGGCACGGTGTAGTTCGACGCCGCCACGGCGAAGAAGATGCCAAACCCGCCGTAATTCTCCGGCGGGACCGTGGTGCCGAAGCACTGCCAGTTGAAATAAGACGCCAGTGCCTTCCAGCGTTCGATCACGGAGGTGTCGTCGGTGCGTGCATTCGGACCGCGCAGGTAGCCGTTGAGCGAATTCTCCGCGAGGTCGGCGAGCAGCCAGTCGAGCTTCATGCGGCCGCGGATGCGCATCTCGGGGTCGTTCGCCCAAGTCGAGAGATAGAGCATCGGGATCGCGTACTCGCCGATGTAGTGCGTCGGGTTGAACTCACCCTGCCCGATCGTCGTCGCGAGATCCATCCAATGGATGAGATACTCCTTCGCCTCGGCCCGGTTTTCGGCGGAGCTCTTGCCGTTGTACCAGGACGATGCCGGGTCGTCGGGATACAGTTCGGACATGAGATAGAGCGACGTGTAATACATCGCCCAGTGGTTCTCGGTGTCGCCGCGCATCGGGAAATAGGTCTTCCACTGGCCGCGGATCGCCGCCTTGGCCGCCGGCGTGAGCTGGTCGCGGCCGAGGTAGGAAATCGCGGTCCACGGGAACATCCAAAACATGTCCTGGCTCTGCGGCGTCGCCATCAACTCGACGACGCGCGCCGAGACCAGATCGGCGTCCTCACGGAGCGCGAGCTTTGCGGCGATCTGGCCGGTGCCGATCGTCTCGTGATCGCTCGGTTTCACCTGGTCGGCGTAGGCGTGCAGGACTTCGTTCGCGCGCGCCAGGTAGGCGGTGCGGCGGGCATCGACGGCAAAGTCGGTGACGGGCCCCGGCATCGGGCCGGTGGTGGAGATCTGCGCCGGCGCGATGATCGCGGCAGCGGTACTGAAAAAGAGACTGAAGAAAATGCGTTTCATGGTCGGAGCGGATGGGTCTCAGCGACGGGGCACGAAGGTGAAGGTTTGAACGGAGGCGCCCTCCATTCCGGCTTGTTTCCAAGTCTTGCCGAAATCGGACGAGGCATAGAGGCCCTGGCCGTAGATCGAAACGAAGAGGTACTGGCTGTCGGGATCGATCGCGGCGCGCCAGACGTGGGCGGTCGCCGGCAGGCCGTCGTTGCGCGGGGTCCAGGTGACGCCGGAGTCCTCGCTGACCAGGATGCCCTTGCCCCAGCTCGCGATGGCGATGCGCTGGCTGTCGCGGGCATCGAAGGTGACGTTATAGAGCGCGCGGTCCGCCGGGACGCTCTTGATTGGTTTCCAATTCAGGCCGTTGTCCAGAGACTCGACCGCACCGGCACTCTGCGTCACGGCGATCCACCGTTTCGGTTGCGACGGCGACTGCTGGATATCGTCGACCGTGTCGGTGGTTTCGAAAACGCGCTTCCAGTTCTTCGCGCCGTCTTCGGAAAGATAGATGCCGCTTTCGCAGCCGATGAGCACGCGGCCCTTTTTCGCCCGGTCGACCTGCACCACCTGGGTGTACTTGCCGCGTTCCGGCAGGCCGCGCTCGCTGCGCTCCCACGTCTGGCCGCGGTCGTGCGAAACGATGAGACCGTCGGGCAGCCCGGTGTAGACCGTGTCCGGGTCACGGCGGTCGACCGCGATCGACTTCGGCTCGGTGTGATCCCAGCTCGTGACCAGGCGCCACGTCTTGCCGCCGTCGAGCGTGCGCAGCACGCCGCTCAGGCAGGCGACGTAGAACACGTTCGAATCGCGCGGATCGAACGTGGCGGAAATCGTCATGCCGAAATTGATGCCGATGTGCTCGAAGCCGTCCTTGCCGAGGCGGAAGACCCCGTTGGACGAGCCGTCCTTGGCGCCCATCACGCGGCTGCCGTTGTTAAAGGAGGCGCAGACATACAGGTCGTGCACGGCGGCACGCCCGGAAATGCCGGTGGCGAGACCGGCCATCACGGCGGCGGCAAGCGCGAGCCGGGAAGTAATGAATCGAAGGATCATGCGGTAAAAAAGGTTTCGTCGTTGCGCGCCGCCGGGACGCCCGGTGCACTCGGCGCATGAAAATGATTTTCTGCTGTCTGCTTTTGGCCGCCACCGGAGTCGCTCGCGCGGGCACGCCCGCGGAGAATCTCGCGAAGCTCGGCCTCACCTTGCCCGCCGTGCCCCCCGCCGTCGCGAACTACGTGCCGGCGGTGCGCACCGGCAACCTGGTGTTCCTTTCCGGGCAGATTCCCCGCGGTCTCGACGGCCAGTACCTCGTTGGCAAGGTCGGACGCAGCCTGACCGAGGCCGAGGGCGCCGCCGCGGCCCGGCAGTGCGCCCTGCAGCTCCTGGCCGTGCTCGCGGCGGAAACCGGTGACCTCGCGCGGGTGAAGCGCATCGTGCGCATCGGCGGCTTCGTCAATTGCACCGAAGACTTCACGGGACAATCCAAGGTCATCAATGGCGCCTCGGACCTGCTGGTCGCCGTCCTCGGCGAGCGCGGCAAACACGCGCGCGCCGCGGTGGGCGTGGCCGCGCTGCCGGCCGGTGCGCCGGTGGAGGTCGAGCTGGTCGCGGAAATAGAAATGGAACGCTGAGCGGTTCATCGTCAGAGGTCGCGGACCGAGGCGCGCACGGCGGCGATGATGCGCTCGTTTTCCGCCGCGGAGTTGAAGACGTGGGTCGAGATGCGCACGGCGCCGAGATCCTGCTCGGTCACCGGGCGGCAGCGCAGCCGGTGCGTTTGGAGCAGGTAGCCGAACAGCTTGTGCGCGTCGGCCCGCGCGTGCCGGATCGTGGTGATCGAGGCGCGCATTGCCTCCGGCCGCGGCGTGAGCAGCGTGATGCCGTCGACGCGCGAAAATTCCGCCTGCAGCTGCGCGGCGAGGTCGCGTCCGTGTGCCGCGAGCCGGGCCCGGCCGATTTGTTCCTGCAGCTCCACCGCCGCGACCAGGCCGAGTGCGAGGCCGGCGTTGCGCGTGCCATATTCGTGGCGGGAAGCGGCCGCAGAGTATTTGATCTCACCGGGCAAAAGGCAGAGTTCGCCGGAGTAAGCGCCGATGCCGGTCGGCGCGACATCGTCAAGGCGGTCGCGGCGCAGATAGAGCACGCCGGACTCATGCGGCCCGCCCAGCCACTTGTGTCCACTGAAGGCGTAGGAGTCGCAACCGAGCGCGTGCAGGTCGAGCGGGATCATGCCGGCCGACTGCGCGCCATCGACGTGGAACCAGATGTGGTGCGCGCGCGCCAGCTCCGCGATCGCCGCCACCGGCATCACGAGGCCGGTCGTGCAGGTGATGTGGCTGACCTGGATGACTCGCGTCCGCGGCGTGACGAGCTCGCGAATGCGGGCCAGGTTCGCCTCCGGGCTGGAGTTGTCCGGCTCGAAGACGCGCACCACCACCCCGCGTTGCTTCGCCTGGTTCAGCCAGGGAAACGAGCCGCCCGGATGCGCGTGGCTTTCAAAGATGACTTCATCCCCGGCGTGCAACGCCAGGCCGGCGGCAATGATGGAATTTCCCTCGGTGGCATTGCGCACGAAACAAATTTCCTCCGGCTGCGTGCCGAGGAAACGGGCGAGCGTCTCGCGCGCCGGTTCGAAATAATTGTGGCCGGTTTCCGAGTGCTCCTGCAGCCGGCTCATCGTGTTCGCGACGGCATCGAGCACCGGTTGCGAGGCAGGCCCGAGGCCGCCGGTGTTGAGATAAACCGGATCGTCGCGCAGCGGAAACTTGGCGCGTACGGCGCGCCAGAAGGCGTCCGCGCCGGCGGTGGCGAAGTCCGGCAGGGCGGCCGGTGCGGGTGCCGCGCTGGCAGTCTGCCAGCCGGCGAGCGTGCCGACGGTGCCGGCTCCGAGAGTTTGAAGAAATTGGCGGCGGCTGGCGGTCATGCGTCGGCGAAGGTCAGGGTGTGATCGACCGCGAGCGTGGCCCCGGGCGCCAGCGTCAGGTCGCGTTCGTACTGGAACGGCAGGGCCGCGAGCGGATTATGGCGGCGGATAAACCAGTGCACCGGCTCGCCGGCGTTTTCGAAGCGGATCGTGACGCGGCGCTGCGAGCCGTCTTTCTGCCCGCGCCACTCCATCCAGCGCCCGGCCGCGCCGTGCACGGCCTTCTCCCCTTCCAGATTGCCGTCGGCCCAGATGCCGATGGTGTTGTCCAGATGGTCGTCGAGCAGTTCGCGCGCGCCGCGGAATTGCAGGCCCGTGTAATGCGAGCCGGCCAGGCCGTGCGCCGAGTGATACTGCCCAAGGGCGAGCGGACGCCCGGAAATGTTTTGCAGCCGGGACGTCCAGCGCAGGCTCCACGCTTGTGGTGACACGAGCGAGAATGCGAGGGCCCGTTGCTCGGCGAGGAGTTTCTCGCCGGTCGCGGCCACGCACCAGTCCAACGTGTGGGCCAGCCGAGCGGCGGATTTCTCCTCCCACGCGACGTGCTGCTGGACGCCATGGTCCGAACGGAATTTATAGCCTTCACCGGCGCGGTAGGTCGGGCCGCCCCAGAAATTGAAATCGCCGAGGCAGTTGATCGTGAAATTCAGGCCGTGGTGCCAGCGGTGGTCGTTGGGGCGGAAATTCGTGAGCATCTCGCCCGCCAGCGTGTTGACCGGATGCGCGTAAGGCCGCGTGGCTTCGTCCGCGGGGGTGTCCGGATGATAAACATAACGCAGGAGCAATCCGCCGCCGGCGCGATGCAGCTCGACCGCGCGGCCGGAGTCCTCTTGAAGCTCGAAGGCCGCGCTCATGCCACCACGGCCTCCGCCCGGAAACGTCCACCAGCACACGTCTGTTGCGAGCCATCGGGCAGCGTGATCGTGGCGGAGATGCCCGCCGGGATCACGGCCTCGAGTTGGAAGCGTCCGCCTTCGGCTTTCCACGAGACTTCGACCAAACCGTGCGGCGTGCAAACGCTGCCGCGCGCGTGCGTCAGGCCGCAGCGATGCGGCCGGATCGAGATTTGGGAAAATCCCGGCGCGGATGGCGTGACGCCCAGGATACGCTGTTGAAATTCCAATACGGGATGCGCGGACCAGGCATGGCAGAGCGAGCGCCAGTAGCTGTTCTCCTCGACGAACGTGGAAAGGCCGTAGCCGATCGACTCGTGCCACGGACCGAGATGTTGCTGCATCTCGTCGTAGCGGCCGCTCCGGGCCAGCGCGCTGAAACCCGTGTGCCACCAGAAGAAGGAACCCGGCGCGAGCTTCGCGTCATTGGGAAACCGCCACATGATAATGCCGCGTTCGCGCTCCCCGGCGAGTCCGGCGACGATGGCCCAGGCGTTGCCGTATTGGCTGACTTCCGGCCCGCCCGGCTGGTCGAAGTAAAGGCCCTCGGACTCGGACCAGAAGCGCTGGTGTGCGATCGCGCGGAGTTTGTTCGCCTCGGCGGCCAGCGCGTCGGCCTCCGTGACGCGGTCGGCATGGCGCAGCAGCCACGCGGCCTCGTCGAGAGCGTTGATGTATTGCGCCGCATGGATGCAGGTCGCGCCGTGGTCGGCGCCGGGCACCACGCCGCGCGGCCACCAGGGACACCAGTCCGTGATATTCCAGAACGGCAGCTTCGCCGGCAGGCCGTCGGCGTCCGTGTGGCGGCGATACCAGTCGAGGACCGCGCGCACGCCCGGCAGCAAGTCGCGCACGGTGGCGGCGTCCGCGGTGCAGAGAAAATAATCCCGGATCGTCGTGATCCAGTGCAGGCTCCACGCGGGAATCACCTGCACGAGCCGCGACGGGAAACGCGATTGGGTGAGACCTTCGGACAGGCGCGACCAGTCGAATTGATAGAGCGACTGGCGCGTCAGCCGGCCGTCGCCGGTGGTGAACAGCGCGAGCTTTGACGTGATCATCGTGTCGCCGGCGTACTGCATCTGTTCGTAATGAGGGCAGTCCTCGAACGTCTCGTGCGAACAAAGCCGCATGGTGCGAAGTCCCACCTGCCAGATCCGGTCGAGCGCGGGATCGGAGGAAGCAAACGTCGCCGTGACGCGATAAGGATAGGCGCTGAAACGCTGCTGCACCGCTTGCAGCGTGAGCGGTTCGCGGCCGACCGTGATCTGCAAGCCGACATAGCGGAAAGCCCGCCAGTGCAGCGGCTCGAACGTTTCGTCGCGACCGGACGGTTCCCAGATGTCGCACCAGCCGGTGACGCGGCCACGGCGATCGAAAGTCCAGCCCGTGCTCTCGTCGGCGAAATGCGAGGCGAGGTTCGCCAGCGACTGCTGTTTGCCGAGCAGTTTGGCGCCCGGCGTATTCCACGGCAGGCGCAGGGCCTCCGCATAAGTCAGGCGCACCGTGCTGCCCGCGCCGCCGCTGGCGACGAGACGGGGAAACGCGGTGGTAAGCACGCCCATGTCGAGCACGAGGTCGATCTTCTCGCCCGGCGCGAGCGTGAGCGGCGCATTCGCGGCGAGCAGTTTCTGCCACGCCGGGGAAACGGCGGCGCCGCCGGTGACGTACGCGTCCGGAAACGGCGCGGGCTCGGATTCCTCGAGCATCGGAATCATACGCGCCACCAAACCGTAGGGACTCGTCGGATCGCGCCGGTCTTCATAACGCTCGGCCTTGAACAGCACGTTCGCCTGCGGCCACGCGCGGTCGTCGAACTCCGCGGAGTTCCAACCCGCCGGCACGAGTGCGCCGACGCGGTGTTCGAAATAGCCGAGATAACCTTCGAAAGTCGTCTGCTCGTTTTGAAAACGATGCGCCTGATCCACCGCGACCCGCCATTGCGCGTCCGTCTGCAGATCGACCGCGACTCCGCCCGCGGCGTCGACCACGGCCCCTTCGAGCACAAATCCGCCGGCGTAGGTCATCACGGAACACGGCGCGCCCAGCAGCGCCGGACGATGCGCCACGCGCGACATATCGAGCACGATGGCGGCGAGTACGTTCCGCCCCGGGCGCAGATGCGGCGTCAGATCGAAGGTATCATAGAAGTGGTGATTGATATCGCCCTTCGCCGGACCGCGACCGATGCAGGTGCCGTTGCAGTAGAATACATACCGGCTGTCCGCCGAAACGTGAACCGTGAGCTTCGCGCCGGCAGCTTGGGCGAGCTCAAAGCTGCGCCGGAAATAGCGCACCTGGTAATGCGATGGTGAGGCCTGGCCGGCGGCCGGAACGGCGTGCGTGCCTTCCGCAGACCAGATCCAGGAAGCGCGCTGAACAAAAGGCAGGGATAACATTGCAGAGGGGTGGAAGAAGATGACACCGGTGCGAACCAACAGGCGACCGGCCGACGCGTGGCGTGCAAAATGGGCTGGCCTTGCGGAATATTTCAACATCTCTTTTCATTTATTTTCATGAGTTCACTGAAAATTGTTTCATCCCAGCCCCGCCTCGTGTTGTGCGCGACCCTGTGGTCGCTCGTCGGTCATCCGTCCCCGCGTCGCGAATGGACGCTCGCGCGAAAAATGGACGCGATCAAGGCGGCCGGTTTCGACGGGGTCGCCGAGATGTTCCAGCCCGAGCTGGCGCCGCACCTCGCGCGCCTCGGCCTGAAGATTTGCGGCCGCGTTTATTCTCGCGACGGCTCCGACGTGCCGCGCCTCCTCGAGATCGAGGCCCAGGGCGGCGCCCGCTATATCAATTGCATGCTCGGTACGCATGACATGACCCCGGCGATGGCCACGCGGCTCATCATCCGCACGGTGCGCGCCGCGCGGCGCCTTGGTTTGGAGGCCTATATCGAAAGCCATCGTGACATCTGCACGGAAACTCCCGAAAAGCTGGCGGAGATCGCGGCCCGCTACCGTCGGGAAACCGGCGAACTCCTTCCGGTCACGTGGGATCATTCCCATCTCGCGGTGATGAAGCACATGCTGCCCGAGGACTGGTCGCGCCGGTTGTTGGACAATCCGCGCCTTATCCAGCACTCGCGCCTGTTTCACTGCCGTCCGTTCGGCAGTCAGCACTGCCAGGTGCCCGTCACCAACGGCCGCGGCCGGCTCACGCCCGAGTTTCTCGACTACATCAAGTTCGCGGAGGATCTCTTCACCGTCTGGCTGCAGGGCCCCAAGCCGCGCGGCGAGCTCTGGGTGTGCCCGGAACTCGGCACCACGGTTGGCTATAATGTCAGCACCAACCCGCCGGTGTGGCCGGACACGATTCGTTGTCGCGAAGAACTCCTGAAAGCCTGGCAGCGCGCGTTGCGTCGCGCCGCTTAATTGAAACTTTTTTGGGAACTTTGGCTGAAATCGCTTGACCGCGCAGCAGCGTTTTTCATGACTTTGCATGAAATTTTCATGACGGGCTTTCTTTTCATTTCATGCTGATCACCGAAATCGCCCGGAAGGCCCATGTCTCGCCTGCGACGGTTTCGCGGGCGATCAACCAGCCGCAGCTCGTTGCCCCGGACAGTCTCGCTCGCATCCGCGCCGTGATGCAGCAGCACAATTACGTTCCCGCTCCCCTGGCCCGCCGGCGCGGACCCAAGGCCCATCTGCCCGAACAGCGCCGCATCGGCGTCTGGTTCGTCGGTGCGAAGGCGAACAATCCGAATCTGAACTGGTTTCAGGATCAGTTGCTGCAGGTCCAGTCCACCGATCCGCGCTATCGCGTCGACCTGCGCGTGCTTTTCTCCGCCAACCCGGGCGAGCTGCCGCGCAACCTCGCGAACGAAAAGCTCGATGGCATGATCATCCAGGGCATGGAGCCGCAGGCCGACTGTCTCGCGCGGCTGAGCCGCACGCCGCACGTCTGGTTCATGACGCGCCGTTCGGCCAGTTACCCCGGCGACTACGTCGAACCGAACAACGACGAGAACGGCCGGATGGCGGCGGAGTATCTTAAAGAGCGCGGCCACAAGTCCGTCGCGGTCATCTCCACCGATCCCGATTACAGCGCGATCGTCCACCGCAACGAAGCCTTCATCGCCCGCGCGCGCGAACTCGGGCTCGCGGTCCATCCGGTGCTCGGCAAGGCGAATCCCGCCGGCACGAACTACCTGGAGATCGCGCCGCTGCACGGCGAGAGTTCGGGTCTCGCCAAGCGGTTGCTGGAATACACGCCGCGCGCGACCGGCCTCTACATCCCGGTCGACCATTTCTGCGGCGCGTTCTTCCGCGCGCTGCGCGAGGCCGGCAAAAAGCCGGGCCGCGATTTCGAGGCGATCCTCGGTAACTACAATCCGATGATCTACCACAACCTCGACCACTCGCCGGCGGCGATCGACGTCAACCTGCCGCTGCTCGTGCGCAAGGTCGTCGACCACCTGCTCTGGCGCATCGAAAACCCCGACGTCAGCGGCCGCATCGGGGTCAGTGTCTCCCCTCGCCTCCTCACCCCGGACGCGACGCCCTGAATTGCCTTTCCCGAACCCGTCACCGAGTTCAACCCCTGGAAAACTAAAACACCAACAACGCATGACCCCGCTCGCATACCCTGTTACACGGGCCAAAAAAGCACTGGCCCTCGGCCTGGCTGCAATGCTGACGGTCAGCCTCGCCTCCGGGCAAACGGCTGATTCCGACGCCCTGCGCCGGCTCCAAGAAGAAAACGCTGCGCTCCGGAAACGCCTGGCTGCCATCGAAGGCCAGACGCAACCGGCGGCTCCCGTCGCCAAAACGTCCGCCAAGTCCGCTCCGGCCGCCGCTACCCCGGCGACCAGCGTGGCCAGCGCTCCGTCCGACCCGAACACGCTCGTCCTCTCGCCCTTCGAGGTGAAGAGCGAGGGTGACTACGGCTACCTGAAGACCAATGCCGCGACGGCCACCCGTGTCGGCATGGAGATTCAGAACGTCCCGATGAACATCAACGTCATGAGCGAAGATTTCATCAAGGATGCGGGCATCACCAAGGTCACTGATATCTTCCGCTACACCTCCTCCGGCGCCGCCGACGGCAAGTTCGCCATGCGCGTTCCGGCCAACAGCGCCACGCCGCAGGGCGCGTTCACCATGCGTGGCTTCACCGTCAACACGCTCATGCGTAACGGTGTCTTCCGCTACACCTCGTGGAATCTCGACAACGTCGACCGCGTGGAAATCGTGAAGGGCCCGGCCGCGGTGTTCTTCGGCCAGGGTTACCCGGGCGGCGTGATCAACTACGTCACGAAGAAGCCCTCCTTCACCCCGATTCCGACCACGATCAGCTACCAGATTGGCAGCAATATGGACCAGAAGGTCGTGATGGATTCGAACAACGTCCTGTCCGACAAGGCGGCCTTCCGCGTCGTCGGGGCCTGGACCGAGGCCAACGGTGACCGTCGCTACGAGTTCAACAAGAACTTCAACATTACCCCGAGCCTCACGCTCGTGCCGTTCGCGAACGGCAAGCTCAAGGTCAACCTTGAGATGGAATACCTGAAGGAGAAGTTCAACTACAACGACAACAGCTGGACTTATCCGCAGGCCTGGTTCGATGCCTACAAGAACCCGACCCAGGCGCTCATGAACGCCGCCGGTGCCAGCGTCACGGGTGCGGCCGACCCGGTCGCCGCCTATCGCGCGCGCATCTTCAACAGCGTGACCAACTGGATCGCCGATTACCGCACCTCCATCGGTGACCCGACGGCGGTGCTCTACACCCAGGACACGATCAAGCCGTACGCGACGATCACCGACGCGCAGGGCAACCGCGTGGTCGACAAGAAATTCAACTTTACCAATTCGGGCTCCTTCTCGTCGAATGAAGTAAAGACCTTCCAGACCACGATCGATTTCGAGCCGTTCCAATGGCTCAGCGGTCGTTATGTCCTCACGGCCGACAACAACCGCTTCGACAACATTTCGGGCGTCAATGCGGCAAACGCCGATGGCATCACCTGGAACGCCGCTTCCGGCGGCGCGGGTGCCGGCTACTACCGCCACAATCAGCAGCAACAGCTTGACCTCGTCGCCAAGGCCGACTTCTGGAAGCTGAAGAACAAGCTCCTGTTCGGCGGCACGCTCAGCGCCACGAACCAGCAGTACAACGCTTCGGCCGGCGCGATCTACAACAGCGTCCCGGGCTACAACACGGGTTACATCAGCTCGTCCGGCGCCTATGTGTACAGCCGCACGCCGGGACCGAACGGCGAGCCGCTGGTGGTGAATCCGGTCAACGGTGGCTACGCGGTGAACACGAACAACAACATCAACCTGCCGAACAATTCGCAGGTGCCGATGGGCCAGTATCTCCTGAACCGCAACGGCCAGCTCCTCACCCCGCAGCAGGTTTACTCGCTGTGGGATCCGGGCATCATCATCAACCCGCCGACGAGCAAGATCTACAGCATCAACCGCAACCTGCTCGACGGTGACAATAATCGCAACAAGGCGTGGTATGGCAACCTGCAGACCACTGCCTTGGAAGACAAACTCACCATTCTGGCCGGCTACCGCAAGGAATACGCCAACTATCGCGGCCAGTGGCTGACCGCCAACGATCCCTGGTTCATCCCGCCGCCGGATTCGTACCAGAACCAGACGCAGTACCCGCCTTCAGCGTACAACTACAGCCCGGCTTATGAGGCCAGCAACTTCCAGAAGACGTCGGGTGACGCTTACATGGTCGGCGCTTCCTACGCCATCACCCCGCAGCTCTCGGTTTATGCGACGGTCTCCTCGACCTTCCGCATCAACACGGGTCTGAAGGGTGACTACAGCGCGGTCGCCAGCCTTCCGGACGAAATCGTCGCAGATGCCCTCGCCAAGGCCGCCAGCCTCGGTCAGAGCAGCTACACGTGGAAGGGCCACACGATCAGCAGCGTCAAGGAAGGTGTTGACGCCTTCGCGGCCGAAGGCGGCGCGGACAACGTCCCGAACGAAACCGGCAAGAACGTCGAGTTCGGCGCCAAGCTCTCGACCAAGGACAACCACCTCGTCGGTACGCTCTCGTTCTTCAAGGGCGAGCGCGAGAACCAGAAGCTCGACGACAGCATCGCCATCTCCCAGGACACGTACAACAACTCGACGACGATGTTCCTCCCGACCTCGAACTTCTACAACAAGCGCGTCCTCCGCTGGCGCACGGTTGGCGTGAAGAACGAAGTGGAAGGCACGGAGTTCGACCTGACCTGGACCCCGATCCGCAACTTCCAGCTGATCGCCAACGGCGCTTGGATGTGGGATGCGCACACGGTGTCCACCCCGGCGTACGCCAAGCCCGGCACCGATACGTACAATGCCTACAGTGTGGTCAACAAGGCCAACGCTGACATCATCTACAAGAGCCGTCTCCTCAACGTGCCTGAGTACCGCGCCAGCCTGTGGGGCAAGTATACGTTCACCTCGACCCCGGTCCACGGCCTGGGCGTCGCCTTCGGTGCCCGCTACGCCTCGAAAGAGGTGGTGGAACAGAGCCTGAACTTCAATCCGCTCAAGGGCGGCTTTCAGGCGGGCAACTACGTGGTCTACGACGCCAACATCTCGTATCCGTGGGAGCTCTTCGGCTATCGTCTGAACAGCGCTCTCAGCGTGCAGAACCTGGCGGACAAGGTCTACTACGAAGGCACCTACGTGCCGTCCGATCCGCGCACCTGGGCCTTCAAGACCACGGTGACCTTCTAAGCACGCGTTTCGATCGCGCCTGAACTTCAAGGGCGGAGGCCTTCTGCCTCCGCCCTTTTTATTTTCGTCCGTCACCTCTCATACCCATGTTCCGACTCCCTATCCGTTTCCTGCTGCTCCTCGCCGCCCTGGCCACCGGCCAGCTCCGTGCCGACACCTCCGCCCTCGCCGGCGAATGGAAGATCGACCTCGAGCGCAGCACCGAACTCAGTCCTTGGAAGGACTTCCGCCTCGTCATCACCGTTGCCGGCGACGCCATCACCGTCGAACGCCACCTTGCCTGGGGCACGCGCGAATTTGCCGACACGATGACCGTGCATCCGGGTCGCACCGACTCTTTTCCGGTCAGCATGTGGCCCGACAACCGCCACCTCGGCGCCTACATCAGCGACGCGCACACCAAACAGGTCCGCGCCGAAACGCTCGACGGCGGCCGCCTGCTCCGCCTCAGCACCGACCTCGTGCTGGCCACGCAACAGGGCGAGCAGCCGGTCAATATTCTCAGTGACTACAAAGTCTCCGCCACCGGCCGGCAGCTGACGCTCATCGAGCTGCGCAGCAGCCGGAACCGTCCCGTCGTCTACGTCTTCAACCGCGCTGGCCAATGAAACGCCTGATCCTTTCTCTCCTTGTTCTTCTTCCCGCCGCCGGCTTTGCGGCGGTGTCCACCGCCGAGGCCGATGCCGCGCTGATCGCGCGGCTCGAACCCAAGAAAGTCGCGAAGGCTCCGGCCTCGGCCACCCTCATTCCGCTGTCGGAAGACTGGAAGATGGCGGGCGACGTGCCGGTCCACTCGCTCATCATCTCCCTGCAGGGTCTCGCCAACCGCGACTACCCGCGCCTCTACCTCGAGTATCCGAAGAACTGGCAGTGGGAGATCGTGCATCCGCTGCGCGACTTCCTCACCAAGCGCCACGGCGTCCAGTGGGAACGCCTCGGTACCGATGACGCCGACGGCGCGCTCACGCGCTTCGCTCAATACGCCAAGGGCTGCGTGGTCTGGGACAAGAGCGTCCGCTCTTCCCTCATTGTCGCCTTCACCATCGCCGGCGTCGAGGACCTGGTTGTCGTCAACGCGGACCTGCTCCCGCTCGCCGAGAAGCACGGACTCAAGCCGGTGGTCGACCTGCGCGGCAAATTCACCGGCCAGAACGATGCGCAGATCTACCAGTGGGCGTACGACCAGTATTTCGCCCGTTGCTCGCGCAACTACTACGTCGTTCTCGGCGGCCACGCCGGTGCCGAGATGCAGCCGGGCATCGCCGACTTCGGCATTCGCCAGCGTGCTTTCTTCAGCGACCTGTCCTCAGCACCGAAGGACAAGGAAGAGCGCGCGCTGTTGAAGAAGATCCTCAGCCAGCAGAACCCGACCAGCGTGGTGCTCGGCTGGCACTCCTACGGCAAGGACACCGAGGGCGAGCACACCACGCTCGTCGGCAACTACGGCCTGATCATGGAGGGCCTGCACAACCTGCCCAACATTTCGTTCACCTCGCAGATTCCGCTGACGCCGGACTTCAAGTTCACCAACCAGCATCACGTGGCGGCCGATGCGAAGCTCACGGCGGAAAAGAAAATCTACATCTGCGCCGTCGCCACCGATTCGATGGGCATCGGCGCCTGGACCAAGCCGGGACGCGGCGTCATTCCCTACACCTGGCAGGTGACGATGAATTGGATCTGGATGAACCCGCCCGCGCTCCAGTTTTTCTGGGAGGACCGCTCGAAGAACGACTATTTCATCGGCGGCCTTTCCGGTCCGGGCTACATGTACCCGAAGGCGATCCCGGCCGACAAGTTTCCCGCCCTCGCAGCCGTCGCCCGCGGCCTGATGCGCCGCCTCGACCTGAGCGCGATGGAGATCATGGACTATTCCGAGGGCAACCGACACCTCGGCAACACCGACCTGCCGAAGGAAGTCGTCGACCGCTACTACGAACAGTATCCCGACGCGATCGGCTTCATCAACGGCTACGGCACCGCGCGCACCTTCGACGTGCGCAACGGCCGCCCGATGATCAGTTACGACTATTACCTCGACGTGAAGCGCCCGGTCGAGGAAGCCCGCGCCGACCTTGACGAACTGATCGCGCTCAATCCGAAGCGCCCGTACTTCATGCTCGTGCACGTGCGCGAGCTGAACACGGTCGAAAAAGTTGACGCCATCGTGAACCATCTCAGCGAGCCGGTGGAAATCGTGCCGCTTGACGTGTTTCTCAAGCTCGCCGCGGACAACCCGACGTTCCAGACTCATTACAAGAAACCCACCGACCCGGTCGCGATCGTCCCAGATTGATCCCCCGGCTTGCGGCCATGCGTTTCGCGTCCCTCCTCTCCCTCGGATTTCTGCTCGGCGTGGTTGCCTTGCCCGTTGCGCGCGCGGCGGACGCACCGCGTCCGTTCACGCACGACGACTTCGAGGCCTTCCGCGCCATCACCGGGCAGACGCTGTCCCGCGACGGTCGCTGGCTCGGCTACGCCTACATGCCGCTCGAGGGCGACGGCGACCTCATCGTGCGCGAACTCGCCACTGATCGCGACAATCGCGTGCCCGCAGGCGCGCTGCCGGCAGTGCCGGTGACCGGCTCCGATGCCGATCCCGAGCGCCCGCCGCCACGGCGGGCCGTCAATGTCGTGTTCACCAGCGACAGCCGTTTCGCCATCGCCAACACCTTTCCGGAACGTGCCGCCACGCTCGCGGCCAAGCGCGCCGGCAAGCCGGCCACGGATTTGCCGCCGGAAGGACTCGTCATTGTCGACCTCGGCACCGGCGGCACGACGCGCATCGCCGGGGTGAAAAACCTGCAGGTACCCGCGCGTGGCGGCGCCTGGCTCGCCTATCTCAAAACCTCCGGCGAACTCGTCCTGCGCGATCTCGCCACCGCCGCCGAGCGATCATTTCCCGGCGTCACCGACTATTCCTTTGCCCGCGACGGCAAAACGCTCGTGTTCACGGTCGTCTCGACCCACGGCGCCGAGAACGGCGTCTTTGCCGTCACGCCCGGGAACTCCGCGGCGCCTCTCGCGCTCGCCACCGGACCCGGCCGTTACCGCAAGTTCGCTTGGAACCGCCTGCAAACGCAGGCCGCCTTCCTGAGCGACCGCGATGAAGCAGCGGGCACCACGCCGCGCCTTGGCGTCTATCGCTGGGATCGCACCGCCGCACCCGCCGCGCGCGTGCTGGCCGCGGACGCAACCGGCATTCCCGCCGGTTGGATCGTAAGTCCTGACGGCACTCCCGCCTTTTCCTACGATGGCACCAAGCTCTTCGTCGCCACCGCACCCGCGCCCAAACCCATCGACCCGCGCGTGGCGGCACAACTCGACGAGGAAAAGGTCCGCGCCGATCTCTGGCGCTGGAACGACGACTTCATTCAGCCCTACCAGAAGGTCATCGCCGCCAAAGAGCGCCAGCGCGCTTACACCGGCGAACTCGATCTCGCCACCGGTCGCTTCGTCCAGCTTGCCGACCTTTCGTTGCAGTCCGTGACTTTCAACGACGACGGCACCAAAGCCTTTGGTCTCGATGACCGCCCGTACCGCCAGCGCGTCGACTTCGATGGTTTCTACAACGATCTCTACCTCGTCGAGGCGGCCACCGGCCAACGCAAGCTTGTCGCCCGGCAGATCGGCGAAAAGGCCGGCGTGCGCTGGTCGCACGACAACCGCTGGATCGCGTGGTACGCCGACAAGCAGTGGTTCGCCGCCGACAGCCGCGATGGCTCGGTCCGGGCGCTGACCAAGGATCTGCCGTTCGCGATGTACGACGAGCGGCACGACATGCTGGAAATGCCCGGCGCCTACGGCAGCTCCGGCTGGGCCCGCGACGGCCAGTCGCTGCTGGTCTACGACCGCTACGACCTTTGGCAGGTGTTTCCCGACGGGCGTCCCGCCCGCAACGTGACCGGCGGCCACGGTCGCGCCCAACGCACCGAGCTCCGCTTGCAGTCGCTCGAGGCGAACGAACCCGAGAACGAGCAGCGCGGCGTCAATCTCGCCCAGCCGCTGACTTTCCGGGGAGAAAACGAAGACACGCGCGACACCGGGTTTTTCCGTTTCAACTCCGCCGGTGGTCCGCCGCAAACGCTGCTCTGGGCAAACAAGGACTACCGCTACGCCGGCCGCGCGCTGGAAAACGACACGTTCCTGCTCATCGGTTCGCGCTTTAACGAATTTCCCGACGTCCTTGTGACGGACGCCAAATTCAGCACCCCGCGCAAAGTCACGCACGGCGGCGCGCAGCTCGATCCGTTCCTATGGGGCTCCGCGGAGTTGCTCAACTATCGCGACGACGAGGGACGCGCCCTGTCGGCGATGGTCTGCAAACCGGCGAACTTCGATCCGAAGAAAAAGTATCCGACGATCTTCTACATCTACGAGCGCCTCTCGGCGAACGTGAATCGCTTCTTCCCGCCGGCTCCGACCGCCGTGATCGATCCGGTTTTCTATAGCAGCAACGGCTACATCGTCGTCATGCCGGACATCGTCTACGCCGCCGGCCATCCGGGCGAGAGTTCCTACCGCGGAGTCATGGCCGCCGCCGACGCCGTCGTCGCCCAAGGCTACGCCGACGAGAACGCGCTCGGTCTCGAGGGACATTCGTGGGGCGGCTACGAAACCTGCTACATCCTGACCCGCACGAACCGCTTCCGCGCCGCCGAGGCCGGGGCGATCGTCGGCAACATGACGAGCGCCTCCGCCGCCATCGGCGACAGCTCCGGCCGCTCGCGCCAGTTCAAGTACGAGAAAAACCAGAGCCGCATCGGTCCCACCCTGCAGGCCGCGCCCGAGCTCTACATCGAGAACTCTCCCGTCTTCCAGGCGCACAAGGTCACGACGCCGCTGCTCATCCTGCACAACGACCACGACGACATCGTGCCCTGGCCCCAGGCCGTCGAATTCTTCCTGGCGCTGCGCCGTCACGGGAAGGAGGCCTATCTCTTCAATTACAACGACGAGCTGCACAGCCTGCGCCGCCGCGCCGACCAGCAGGACTTTGCCCGCCGTATGCACCAATTCTTCGACCACTTCCTCAAAGGCGCCCCCGCGCCCGCGTGGATGACAGACGGCATCCCCTACCTCGACCGCGACGAGGAAAAGCTCCGCTTCCGCGAAACTAAGTAAAACCCATGAGTACGAAAAATTTTATTTCACGTCTCCTGCTGTGCCTCGCCGTAACAATTCTTTGCGTAGGCGGGTCCTCCGAAGCCGCCGCCGCGGCTTCGCCGCTGCAAGGCCGCTGGCGCCTCGACAAGACGCGCAGCACCGCCCTCGACGGCTGGCACGAGTGGGATCTCGTGATCGAGACCACTGGCAGCAAGGTCAGCCTGCGCCACGACCTGAAGTGGGGCCGCACGGAATTCTCCGCGACGAACGTCGTCGACACCGCACAGGCCTCCAACCTGCCGAACTTTTTCCGTGTCGAGCAGCGCCACATGGCGCTCTATCCAGAGAAGGGCGCCGCCACGCCGGTGCGCGCGAGCTGGGTCGATGGCAACCGCACGCTGCGCGTCGAGGCCGACGCCCCGATCGAAATTTCCCAAGGACAGGCGACGATGCGGATCTATTCCGAATATCGTCTGCTAGAAGGCGACCAGGAACTGCTCCTGATCGAGCTCCACTCCTCGCGCCCGCGTCCCCTCGTCTACCGCTTTACCAAGGTCACCTCGGAGAAATAATCCATGAGCTTCATTTCCAATTTTCTCCTGCGTAGCCTCGCCGTAGCACTCCTGTGCGTAGCCGGGTCCTCTGCACTCGCCGTCCCGGCGAGCTACATGCGCTGGGATCTCGACTGGCGCGTCGACGGCGGCCTGCCCGACAAGGTCCTGCTTCTCAGCCTGCAAGGCCTCGCCAATCGCTCGGCGCCGCAGCTCTACGTCATTCACCCACACGATTACCAGTGGGAGATCACCGAGCCGCTTTTTTATTTCTACAAGCGGAAGCACGGTGTGCAGTTCGCCGAACTCAAAACGGTCGAGGAAGCGCTGACAAAGTTCGCCGCCACGACCAAAGGCTACGTCGTCTGGGATCCGGCTGTGCCGGCGACGATGAATGTCGCCTTCACTATCGCCGGCCTGGAAGACGCCCTGCTGGTCACGCCCACGCAGATCGCCCTCGCGCAGGCGCACGGCCTCAAGCCGATCGACGACCTGCGCGGCCGGTATGACGGCCAGACCGATGCGCAGATCTATACGGACGCCTACAAGCGCTACTGGGCGCGCTGCACCCACGACGCCGTCATGCTGATGGGCGGTCACCGCGGTGCCGTGCGCATGCCGGGCATGGCCGACTGGGGCGTGCGCCAGAAGATGTTCTTCCACGATCTCTCCGCCAATCCCGCGCAGCCCGACGAACTCGCGCTCGAGCAGAAGCTCTTCTCCGAGCTGAAACCCGGCGCCACCGTCTTCGGCTGGCACGCGTACGGCAAGGACACCGAGGAACAGCACACCACGCTGCTCTCGAGCTACGGCCTCAAGATGGAAGGCCTGCACAATCTCCCGAACTTGAGCTTCAACTGCCAGTTCACCTTCACGCCGGGCTTCAAGTTCACCAACAACCACCACGTCGCGCGCGACGCGAAGCTCACGCCGGAAAAGAAGGTCTACCTCGCGTTCGTGCAGTCCGACAGCATCGGCATCGGCGTCTGGACCAAGCCCGGCCGCGGCAAACTGCCGTTCGCCTGGCAGGTGACGATGAACTGGACGAAGTTTTCGCCGGCCGCGCTCGAGTACTTCCACGAGAGCGCCACGCCCAACGACTACTTCATCGGCGGCCTGTCCGGCCCGGGTTACATGTATCCGAACCACATTCCGGCGGATCGTTTCCCCGGCCTGATGAAGGAGGCCAACGAGCTCATGAGCGTGCTCGACGAGCGCGTGCTCGAGATCATGGACAACTCCGCCGCCGACGGAAACGTCGGCAACACTGACCTGACCAAGGAAACCGTCGATCGCTATTACGCGGCGTTCCCGAATGTCATCGGCTTCATCAACGGCTACGGCCCGTCCCGCACCCGCGATCTGCGCGACACGCGTCCGTTGATTTCGTACGACTACTACATCGACCCGCGCCGGCCGCGCGACGAGGTTTCGGCCGACCTCAACGAGCTCATCGCGCTCAACGCCAAGCGTCCGTACTTCCTGCTCGTGCACGTCCGTGAGTCCAACGACGTGAACAGCCTGGTTGAAATCACCAAGCAGCTCACCGGTCCGGTCGAAATCGTGCCGCTGGACGTCTTCCTGAAGCTCGCGTCCGCGGAAAAGACCTACACGACACGCTACCAGGATCCCGCCGAACCGAAGCACTTCGAGGGGTACAAGAAGTAAGCGCTTCCTTCCCACCCGATGAATCGTGCGCGCTTCCTCCGGCGGTTTTTGTGGACGGGCCTGGTGCTCGTTTCCGCCGTGGCGCGGGCGATGACGGTCGACGGTTTGCGCGTGGAAGATCGCGTCCAGCCGCTGGGCCTCGACGTGGCGAAACCGCGACTGAGCTGGCTGCTGCACGCCGAACGGCGCGCCGAACGCCAAACCGCCTGGCAGGTGCAGGTCGCAACCTCGCCGACTGCGCTCGCCGCCGGCAAGGACGTTCTCTGGGATTCCGGCAAGATTGCCTCCGGCGAAACCTTCGGCCTCGAATACGCCGGCCCGACGCTGCGCGCCAACGGCGCCTATTTCTGGCGCGTGCGGGTGTGGGACGGCGACGACCATGCCTCCAACTGGTCGGATTCGTCATCGTGGCACATGGGGCTGCTCGCCCCGTCCGATTGGAAGGCACGTTGGATCGGCGGCGCGGCCGACGCCGGCAGTCCGCTCCTGCGCCGTGATTTTTCCGTGCCGCGCCGGGTGGCACGGGCGACGGCCTACGCCTACGCCACCGGCTGGTATCGGTTCTTCGTCAATGGCCACGAACTCACCGAACGCGTGCTCGCGCCGGTGAACTCGAATTATCCCAAGGGACTTTTCTACGACACCTACGATGTGACCGCGCTCGTTCAAAGCGGGGCCAACGCGATCGGGCTGTGGCTCGGCTACGGCTACAACCAGGGTTATTCGAAATGGGGCTGGCGCTGGGAGGGCGCGCCGTCGGGGTTGCTGCAGCTCGAACTCGTGTTCGACGATGGCTCCACGCAGACGGTCGCGACGGACGGCGAATGGAAATGGACGCCGAGCCCCGTGCTCGAAAACGACATCTACAACGGCGAAACCTACGACGCGCGGCGCGAACGCGACGGCTGGAGCCAGCCGGGCCTCGGTCTCACCGATTGGAAGGGAGCCGAAGTGCGAACCGCTCCGCCCGGGCCGCTGCTGTCGTGCCCGTTTCCTGGAATCACGATCACGGACACTCTCCGGCCGCAGCGGGTCTCCGAACCGAAGCCGGGCGTCTTCATCTTCGATTTCGGTCAGAACATCGCGGGCTGGGCGCGTTTGCGAGTGACCGGTCCGGCCGGCACGCGCGTGGTGCTGCGTCACGCCGAGGAACTGCATCCCGACGGCACGCTCGACGTGACGACCAATCGCCGCGCGCATGCCACCGACACTTACGTGCTCAAGGGCGGCGGCGCGGAAACCTACGAGCCGCGCTTCACCTATCACGGCTTCCGCTACGTCGAAATTACCGGCTATCCCGGCACCCCGACCTTCGACAGCCTTTCCGGCCTGGCGATTCGTGCGGCCGTCGATGACGCCGGTTCCTTCGCGTCTTCAAGTGCGGTGCTGAACCGGATGCACGCCAACTTTCGCTGGAGCATCGCGAACAATCTCGTCGGCATTCCCACCGACACGGCGACGCGCGACGAGCGCACGCCATGCCAGATGGATTCGCTCGCGGCCGAGGACGCCGCGATCGCGAATTTCGGCCTGAACAACTATTACGCCAAGTGGCTGCATGATATCGCCGGCGACGGCGGCACGCTGCCGAACTGGACCGGCGACCAGGTCGTGCTGCCGTGGCTCCTCTATCAATACTACGGCGACCGCCGCCTGCTCGCGCAGCATTTCCGCAACATGCAGCAGGTGGTCGACAAGTTCGCGGCCACGGCGGTGGAAAACAAACAATGGGTCGCGGGTTTCGGCGACTGGGCCACACCGAATCCGGATGGTTCTTACGAGGGCAGCTTCAGCGAAGGCGAACTCGTCGGTCGCGCGTTCCAGTATCGTTGCGCGCGGATCGTCGCGGAAGCCGCGCAAGTGCTCGGTGACCATTCCACCGCGGAACGCTACACGACGATGGCCGACCAGTTGCGGGGAGATTTCGAAAAACGCTTCTATGATCCGGCCAAAGCCACTTACAGCAGCGGCCGGCAGGTGACGTCGATTCTGCCGCTGGCCTTCGATCTCGTGCCCCCGGCGCAGCGGGCCGCCGTCGTCGCTGCCCTGCGCCAGCGCATCTCCGGCCCGGATCGCGGTCATCTCGACGCCGGCATTTTCGGCACGCGCTATCTGTTCGAAGTGCTGCTCGACCACGGCCTGGCCGATTTCGCTTGGGCGGTGCTCAACGCGCCCGGCTACCCGGGCTACGTCGACCAGATCGCGCGCGGCGCGACGACCACGTGGGAACAATGGAACTACGCCGGCAGCATGCAGACGCACGACCACGCGATGTTCGTCGGACCGGACGCGACGCTGTTCTCGCGTTTCGGCGGCATCCGTCCGGCTGCGCCTGGCTTTCGCGAGGTGGATATCCATCCGGTCTTTCCCTCCGCGCTTTCGTTTGTCGAATGCTCGCGCACGACGCCGGTCGGAAAAATCGCGAGCCACTGGCGCCGCGTCGGCGACACCTTGGTCCTGCGCATAAGCATTCCTGCCAATGTCCGCGCGCGCGTCTTCATTCCCGCCGCCTCCGTGAATTTTGTCCATGAATCGGGCCGCCCCGTGCTTGAAGCGCCGGGCGTGGTGAACGTCAGCGCCGGGGACCATGCGGTCGTCGTGACCGTCGGCTCCGGCGACTACGAATTCACCCTGCCCGCACCCGCTTCCACCAACCCGCCAGCTTCGTCCTGATGCACCTGCCATCCCGCCGCACGTTCCTTCGGAGCTCCGCACTCCTCGCTGCTTCGCTCCCGCTTGCCCGACTGCCGCTAAACGCCGCAGAAGACACCGCTGCCGCCGGACGGGCCGCGCCCTCCGAAGCTTCAGCGAAGGAGGGCCTGCTCTTTTCGGCCGCCGACCTGCCGCGCATTCGCGCGAACCTCGAGTCGCCGCGTGGCGCGGAAGTCCGAGCCGGGCTGCGCGACGTCGATTTCGCCGCCGAGATGAAGTTCCTGCGCGACGAGGTCCGCTACAACAGCCACGTGCTCGATTTCGGCCGGGTGTGGAAGGACGTCCAGAACGGCGCGTTCGCCTACAAGGTGTGGGGTGAGCAGCATCAGCTCGACCTTGCGCTCCTCGCGATGCGCCGGCTGTGCGACTACCCGCGCTGGGACTACTTTCTCGAAGGCGGCAAGTATACCGTCGGCATCCAGCGCGCCTCGGAAGCCACGGTCGCCGCGGTCTACGCGCTCGACTGGCTCGGCGATGCGGTGCCTGCCGACCTGCGCGAAGCGCTGGAGCACAAGATCGTGACCGAAGGCGCGCCGGCTTGCTATCGCACGCTCTACGGCCTGAAGTATCCTGATCGCGTGCAGGGCTGGAGCTTCGATCCGGAGGACGATTATCCGCAGGCCTATCGCGTCAGCCTCGCGCGTTGGCCGCTCATCCTGAACGCCACCAACCTCAAGGTGATTCCCATCGGCGGCCTGAGCCTCGCGGCCGTGTGGTTTCACGGCCGTCATCCGGAAGCCGCCAAGTGGCTGCAGCTCGCCCGTCAGAGTGCTCAGGCGTTCTCCACGATGTATGGCAGCGACGGCGCCTACGACGAAGGCATCGGCTACTGGGGCTACACGACGACGCACATGATCATGGCCGCCGAGGCGATCTACCGCCGGCTCGGCATCGACGACCGTCATCTCGTGAATTATCCGGGCACGGTGCGCTACGCGCTGAGCCTCGCGGCCCCGTGCCAGGGCGCGATCATCGAGGATCCGCGACTTAAGCAGGGCTACATCGCGACGCCGAAGGGCAGCTACGATCCCGCGCAGGATCTCATCAACTTCAGCGACTCCGGTACCGGCATGGATCTTTCCCTCGCGGGCTGGGTCGGCGCCACCGCGAAGGATCCCCTCGCACACTACGTGGCCAAGCACATCGGTTCGCTGCGCCTGCTGCAGGGCGTCGTGTGGTATCACCCGGAAGCCGAAGACAAGGCGCCGGGAGCGGAACTGCTCGACGTCCGCCTCAGCAACGACTGGGTGACCTCACGCACTGGCTGGGCGCCGGCGGATACCGTGATCGGTCTTCGCAGTGGTGGTCCCGCCAACCACGAACACGCCGACCGCAACAGCATCGTGCTGAAGGCGCATGGCGACCGCTTGTTTCACGACCCCTTCCACGCCGCCTACTCCTACACCGCGCCGCAGTGGAAACTCCGTCTCACCGAGGCGCATTCCGCGGTTCTCATCGACGGCAAGGGCCACCAATACCACGACGGCCACGAAGGCACGAACTCCTCGTTCGCCGTGGCCAGCGTCACCGACTTCCGCACTGGCCCGAACTGGATGACAGTCACCAGCGACGCGACCGAAGCCTATGCGCTGGTGCTGCCGGATGTCACCCGGGTCACGCGTACGCTCGTTTTCCTCAAGCCTGACGTGTTGCTCCTGCTGGATCGCGTGCAGCTCAAGACTGCTGCGCCGGTGCAGCTGCGCTTCCAGGTTTTCAATGAGGATGGCAAAGGCTCCGTGAGCGCTGCGGGCAGCGCCTTCGGCATCGATCGTCCGTTCGCCTCGCTGCGCGCCACAGTGGCCTCGCTCGGTTCCGCTTCCGCCGCACCCGGCCGCCTCGATCTGCCGGAGAGCGGCGGAATCTATCCGTTTGCGGAGGTTACCTCCACCAGCGCCACCAACCACGAAGTGCTCACCGCTTGCACGATGGGCCCAGCCGGCGAAGCCCACGGCACGCTCACCGTCACGCGCGACGGCGCCACGTGGCGTATCACCGGCAAACACCGCAGCCAGAAAATCGACGCCACGATCAAGTCCAGCGACACCGTGCCCACCATCACCCTCGCCTGAGGGTCCTCCGTCACCTGTCCCCCGTCTCCTGACACCTGAGAAATGCCCGCCTTCAACACCATCAACGGCATCGATTACGCGCTGATCGCGCTGTACTTCGCCATCGTGATTTTTGTCGGCTTCTACGCCGCGCGAAAAAATCGCGGCACGGACGACTACTTCAAGGCCGGCGGTCAGGTGCCCTGGGTGCTCGCCGGCCTGTCGAACTGGGTCACGGGGTTTTCCGCCTTCATGTTCGTTGCGGCCGCGGGCTTCACCTATCGCATCGGCGTCGGCGCGATCATCGTCTTCACCATGGCGACGTGGGCCTACCTGCTCGGGTACTTCTACTTCGCGAAAATGTGGCGGCGCGCCCGGCTCGATTCGCCACTGCAGTTCCTGACCAAGCGGTATTCGCCGTCGACGACGTACTTCTATTCGGTGACCTCGATCCTGCCGCAGGTCGTCGGCATCGGCCAGGGGCTCTACATCCTCTGCATCTTCATCTCCACGGCTCTCGGCTTCGGCGACCGCACCTTTCATCTGCTCGGTCTCGAATTCAACGGCCTGCAAGCTTCGATCCTGGTCGTCGGCGTGGTCGTGGTGTTCTACACGGTGGTGGGCGGACTCTGGGCCGCGATCCTGACCGATGCGGTCCAGTCGATCATCATCATCGTGATGACGGTGATCATTTTCCCGGTTTCCTACCTGTACCTCGGCCACGGCGGCGGCTTCATGGCCGGCTTCCACCGCATGCTGCAGGAGGTGCCCGATGGCTATCTCCGTCCGGACGGCATGGCCGCCAACCCGTGGTTCCTGCTGGGTTATTTTCTCAACACGCTGCTTGGCTACAACGTCGCCTGGCACCTCGCCCAACGCTACTACAGCGTGCCGGACGAACGCGGCGCGCGGAAAATGGCGATGCTTTGCGCGATCCTTTCGTTCTTTGCGCCGCTGATGTGGATCCTGCCGGTGATGGCATCCAAGGTCATCTTCCCCGACCTGAACGCGCTCTGGCCGGCGCTCAAGGATCCATCCGAAGCTTCCTACGTCAGCCTCGCGCTGCTGCTGCTTCCGCATGGGCTCGTCGGCTTCGTGGTGTCCGCCGTGCTTTCCGCCACGCTCGGCCAGGCGAACGACGCCTGCAACTGGCTCTCGGTGACGATCACCCGCGACATCTATGTGCCGCTGCGCAAGCGCGCCACCGGCGCCACGCCGACGGACCAGCAGCAGATGAGGGTCGCACGCATCGCCATGCTGGCGATCGGTGTGCTCGGCGTCTGCGTGGCGTTCTACATCCCACGCTTCGGCGGCGCGTTCGAATTCGCGCTGCAGTATTACTCGCTGGTCGCGGCGTTCATGATGCCGGTGGCGCTCGGCATGATTTTCCGCCGCACGCCGTGGTGGTCCGGCATCGCCTCCTGCTCCGCGGCGCTGATCGTCGCGATCGCGCTCATGGTCGCGGGTGTCTGGCACGACAACCCGGTCGCGCGCAATGTCCTCACCGAAGCCGTCGTCGCCACGCTGGTCTTCGGGTTGTCCGCGTTCTGGTTCCGCGCCGACGATCCGCGCCACGCCGCGCTGCACCAGCTTGACCGCGACCTACAGACGCCCGTGCCCGACGCCCCGGCCGCCGCGCGGTCCGGACTCAAGGTCTACGGCGTGATCGGCGCCATCGCGATCATCCTCGGACTCGTGCTCATCGCCTGCACCGCCTTGCCGGGCTCGGCGGTCGCCCCGAGCACGCACAATCTCATCGCCGGTATCATCCTCATTCTGCTCGGCTTGCTGCTGCGCCGCGTCGCCGCGCGCGCCAACACCGCGCCTTCCTCCGTCTCATGAACCCTTCCGCCACCCTCGCCCTTCACGGCGGCCCCAAGGCCGTCACCGCCACCCGGTTGGACCGCCACCGCTGGGGCCGCGAAGAACTCGACCGGCTGACCGCCATGGTCGACCAGAAATCGCTGTTCTACGTCAACGGCCCGCAGTGCGCCGACCTCGCCACGGAATTTCGCAAAACCTATCCCGCGAAATGGCTGATGCCGACGTCCTCCGGCACCGCCTCGCTCCACGTCGCTGTCGCGGCGCTGCAGCTGCCGCCGGGCTCGGAAATCATCACGTCCCCGATCACCGACATGGGCTCGGTCATCGGCATCCTCTACCAGCAGCTCGTGCCGGTGTTTGCCGACATCAAGCCGCACACCTACAATCTCGACCCGGACGACATCCGCCGCCGCATCACTCCGAAGACCAAGGCGATCATGGCGGTCCATCTCACGGGCAATCCGAGCGACATGGACGCGATCATGGCCATCGCGCGGGAGCACAATCTCTACGTGATCGAGGACTGCGCGCAGGCCTGGGGTGCGCTCTACCGCGGCAAACCGGTCGGCTCCTGGGGCCACCTCGCCTGTTATTCCTTCAACGAATTCAAGCACGTCAGCTGCGGCGATGGCGGCATCGTCGCCACCAATGACGAGCGCTTCGGTCCGACGCTCACGAAGTGGGCGGACAAATTCTACGACCGCAACAACAGTGCCGACGCCCGTAATCCCACGAGCCTGGCACCCAATTATCGGATGAGCGAACCGCAGGCTGCCGTCGCCGCCGGACAACTCAGCAAGCTCCCAGCCATCATCGCCGACCACGTGCGGCTCGGTTCGCGCCTGCTGGCCAAGCTGCAGGAATTCGCGCTGCCCGGCGTGGCCCTGCCCGAGGTCGATCCCCGCGATCGGCACAGCTTTTGGTTCTGCCTGTTTCGCCTCGATCCCGCCCGCTTCCGCTGCACGCGTGACGAATTCGCCGCCGCGCTCGTCGCCGAAGGTGCGGTCGCCTCGCCGGGCTACATTCCGCGTCCGGTGTATCGCTACCCGCTTTTCCAGAACCACAACTTCTTCGGCGGACAGTGGCCGCTGCGCGATGCCGGCCTGACCACCATGGATTACCGCCAGGTCAGCTGTCCCGTTACCGAAGCGGTGCTCGCCGACAGCATTTCACTGCCTATCAATCCGAACATGACCGACGAGGTCGTCGACCAGACCGCCGCCGCCGTCGCCAAGGTGGCCCGTCACTTCGCTACCTGATCCGCCATGCCCATCATCGACATCCATACGCATCCGTTGCTCCGCCACGATAAGCGCGGGCGCGCGGGCGCCGACCAGCTGATCACGAGGGCGCGCCAGCACGGCATAAAGCATCTCGTGGTCCTGGGCGACGTCCTCGCTTTTGGCCGTTCGCCGAACGAAAAGCAGATCCGAATCATCAACAACGAAACGTACGGCCTGATGCGGCGCTATCCGGGCGTGGTCACCGGCTTCTGCCATCTCAATCCCACGCTCGGAGCCCGCGCCGTCCGGCGCGAGATCGAGTGCTGTGTCGCCCTCGGTTTCCGCGGCCTCAAGCTCGAGATCGCCAACAATGCCGTGGACGCCTCCATGAACCCGTTGATGGAGGCGGCCCGCAAGCACCGGCTCCTCGTCCTCCAGCACGCCTGGAGCATGACGAAGATCGGCGAACGCGCCTTCCACACCGATCCCGAGGATGTCGCCACGCTCGCGCGTCGCTTTCCCGACGTGCGCATCATCATGGCTCACCTGACCGGCGACGGCGTCCGCGGGGTGCTCGCCGTCAAGGACTGCCTCAATGTCGTCGTCGACACCTCCGGCGCCGCACCCGAGTCGGGAATTGTCGAATATGCCGTGGAGCAGCTCGGGGCCGACCGCATCGTCTACGGCTCCGATGTGCCGATCCGCGACTTCGGCGTCGCGATCGCCCGCATCACCGGCTCGCGCCTCGATGCCGCCACGCAGAAAAAGATCCTCTACGACAACGCCGCCCGGCTCCTCGGACTGACATGAACTACTTCGACGCCAATACCTGGACCGGCCGCTGGCCGTTTTCCTTTGCCGACGCACACACGCCACGCTCGCTCGCGGCCCATCTTGCCCGTCGCGGCATCGGCCGCGCGCTCGTCTCGCCGCTCGACGCCGTCTTCGCTCCGGCTCCCCAGCCCGCGAATCTCGCCCTGCTCGCCGCCACGCGCGGCCTTCGCGCCCTCGTGCCCGTGCCCGTGATCAACCCGGCGCTGGCCGGCTGGCGCGAGGACCTCGCCGCCGTCGCCACCGACCCGCGCGTGCGGGCCGTGCGCCTGCTGCCCAATTATCACAATTACTCGCTGGCCGCGCCGGTTGTGGCCGAACTGCTCGCCGCCCTCGCCAAACTCCGCCTGCGTCCGATCGTGCAGGTCCAGCTGATCGATCATCGCCATGAATATCACGCCATGACGATCAAGCCGGTGCCCGGCAAAGATCTCGCCGCCCTGCTCAAACGTCACCGCCAGCCGCTGCTCGCCAGCGGTCTCATGCGCCCCGACCTGCTCAAGCTGGCCCCGAAATTTCCCCAGCTCCTCGCCGACCTCTCGTTCGTCGAATGGCACGACACGATGGAGCACGTCACCGCCAAGGTGCCTGCACGCCAGCTCGCCTTCGCCTCGCACACCCCGCTGCTTATCACTGCCGCGGCCCGCGCCAAGCTCGACACCTCGACGCTGTCTGAGACGACGCGCGCAGCCGTCGCCGCCACCAATCTTTCCCGCTTCCTCGGACTCTGATCCGTCTTCTGCACTCTGTCCTCCGTCCTCTGCTTTTCATGTCTGACCTTCCCTCCACTGATCACGAAATCGAATTGCTGCTCTCGACGCCCACGCCGGGCGCCATCGAGGCGGTCAAACAGCTCGACGGCGACTTCATGGTCCTCGGCGTGGGCGGAAAAATGGGCACCACGACCGCCGTCATGCTGCGTCGCGCCCTCGTCGCCGCAGGCCGGACCCATGTGCAGGTTTACGGCGTCTCGCGTTTCAGCCGGCCAGAAGCACGGCGCGAGCTTGAGACGCTGGACATCCAGACGCTTTCGTGCGACCTCGCCGATGCCGCCGCGCTCGCCGCCCTGCCGTCGGTGCCCAACATCCTCTACCTCGCCGGCCAGAAATTCGGCACCGATGGCGCACCCGGTCTGACGTGGATCCAGAACACGGTCGTACCCGCGCTCGTTGCCCAACGTTTCCGCGATTCCCGTATCGTCGTTTTCTCGACGGGCTGCGTTTACCCGTTCGTGCCGGTCACCGGTCCGGGCGCTGCCGAGAGCGAGCCAGTTGCGTTTCTCGGCGAGTACGCGAGCACCTGTGTCGGACGCGAACGCGTCTTCACCCACTATTCGGAAACCTTCGGCACGCCGATCCTGCTCTACCGCCTCAACTACGCCGTCGAACTGCGCTATGGCGTGCTGGTCGATCTCGCGCTCAAGGTCGCGCGCGGTGAGACCGTCGACCTCACGATGGGCTGGCTCAACTGCCTCTGGCAGGGCGACGCCTGCGCCCGCGCGATCCAGTGCCTTCCGCTGGCTGCCAAACCCGCGAAAATTCTCAACATCACCGGGCCGGAAAAACTGCGCATCCGCGACCTCGCCGAGGATTTCGGCCGCCGCCTCGGCCGGACGCCCGTGTTCACCGGCACCGAGGCCGGCTCCGCGTGGCTGTCCGACGCCTCCGAATCCATGCGCCTCTTCGGACCGCCGACGGTCTCCGTCGCGCAGATGATGGAAACCATCGCCGCCCACGTCCAGGCCGGCGGCAAACTCCTCGGCAAACCCACCCACTTCGAAACCCGTGACGGGAAATTCTGACCGTAGCCCATAACTCATTCGCTCGTATTTTAACCACGGATTCAACGGATCGGTACGGATCAAACCCGGACTCTCTCCGTGTAATCCGTAATCATCCGCGAAATCCGTGGTTAAAAGAACTCCCGCCTCCTTTATCATTCATGGACCTTCGCAAACACTTTCTCTCCGGCCAGGTGATGCCCGCGCATCCACTGGCGCTCGATCGCAATCGGAAGTTTTCCGAAAGACACCAGCGCGCTCTAACCCGCTACCAGCTCGCCGCCGGTGCCGGTGGCCTGGCCGTCGCGGTGCACTCGACGCAGTTTGAAATTCGCGACCCGCAGCACGCCTTGCTGAAGCCGGTGTTGGAGCTGGCCGCCGAGACGGCTCGGACCGAGCTGGCCGCGCGTCCGCGCGACGTCGCGCTCATCGCCGGTATCTGCGGCCAGACGCCGCAAGCCGTGGGCGAAGCGGAACTCGCGCGCTCCCTGGGCTACCATGCGGGCCTGTTGAGCATGGCGGCGTTCAAGACCGAGCCGGAGTCCGTCATCCTGACTCACGTCGCGCGCATTGCGGAAGTGATCCCGGTCGTCGGTTTCTACCTGCAGCCTGCCGTCGGCGGCCGCGTTTTCAGTTACGCGTTTTGGCGGAAGTTCGCCGAAATCCCGGGCATCGTCGCGATCAAGATCGCTCCTTTCAACCGCTACCAGACGATCGACGTCGTGCGCGCGATCACCGCCGCCGGCCGCGACGACATCGCGCTCTACACCGGCAACGACGACACGATCGTGGCCGATCTGCTGACGCCCTTCGTTTTCGAACACGAGGGTCGCTTCGTCACGCGGCGCATCGTCGGTGGCCTGCTCGGCCATTGGGGCGTCTGGACGCACGCCGCCGTCCGGCTTTTCCGCGAGATTCAGGTCGCGGCGCAGCAGCCGCAGATCGACGCCAGCTGGCTCAGCCGCGCGAATGCCGTCACCGACATGAACGCCGCGCTCTTCGACGCCGCCAATAAATTCCACGGCTGCATTCCCGGCATCCTGGAAGTGCTGCGCCGCCAAGGCCTCGTGGAGACCAACTACTGCCTCAATCCTCACGAAGTCCTCTCGCCCGGTCAGGCCGAGGAATTGACCCGCGTCAGCGCCGCCTATCCTGAGTTGGTCGACGACGACTTCATCGCGCAGCACCGCGATAACTGGCTACGCTGAGCCCGCGATTAGCCTGATTTGCCCATGTCCCTCGCCATTCTCCCCCAATCCGTCGAGGAGCTCCTCGCCCAGATGGTTTCCTTCGACACCGTCAACCCGGAGTACGGCGGTCCCGTCGGCGGTGAAGCGCGACTTGCCGGGCATTTGGAAACACTCGCCGCCGCGTGGGGCCTGCGGAGCCGGCGTTATCCCGTTTCGGAAAATCGCTTCAACCTTTTGATCAGTTGCGAGGCTTCTCCCGGCGCGGAATGGCTGCTGCTGGAGAGTCACCTCGATACCGTGGCGGTCGAGGGCATGACCGTGCCGGCGTTTACGCTCACCCCGCGAGGCGATAAACTGTACGCCCGCGGCGCCTGCGACACCAAGGGTTCCGGCGCGGCGATGCTCTGGGCGTTGAAAACCTTTGCCGCCGGGGGCGGGCGCCCGCGTCACGCTGGCGTGATTTTTTCCGTGGACGAGGAGACCCGCATGACCGGCGCCCGGGCGTTCGCCGCCAATTCCCTGCGCGATTTCCCGCGGCTGCGCGGCATCATCGTCGGAGAGCCGACGCTCCTGCGTCCGGTGGTCGCGCACAACGGCGCGCTGCGCTGGCGCTCGATCACGCGCGGCGTGGCCGCGCATTCCGCGGATCCGTCGAAGGGCCGGTCGGCGATCGCCGCGATGCTCCCGGTCGTCGATGCGCTGGAGAGGAAATTTATCCCGCTCGCGACGCGTGAGTCTCCCCTCACCGGCCGCGCTGCGGCCAGCATCAATGTCATCCGCGGCGGCACCGCCGTGAACATCATTCCCGACCGCTGCGAAATTCTCTGCGACAGGCGGCTGGTGCCCGGCGAGGACGCGGCCCAGGTGCTGGTCGAACGCGACGCCGCTCTCGCCGGGCTCGCCGTGGAGCACGACGAGCAGTATCTCGCGCCCCCGCTCCCACCCGGCAATTCCAGCGCTCTGCACGCGTGGATGACTCCCGCCTTCGCCGCCGCTGGCCTCGACGCCACCGCGACGGGCGCACCTTACGCCACCAACGCCAGTCACTACGCTGCCGCCGGTGCCCCGGTGCTCGTCCTCGGCCCCGGTGACATCGCCCAAGCACACACGAAGGACGAGTACCTTGATCGCTTCGCTCTTCTCGCCGCCGCCCGACTCTATGAAGCGCTCCTGCGCCTGCCGCCCGCCTGATTCGTCCCTCCCAATCATCCCTCTCATGCGCCGTCTTCTTTTCTCCCTGCTGTTTCTCGCTTTCCTGCCGGTCCTTCGTGCCGCCGACTTGCCCCACCTGCCGTCTCCGCTGATCGAGCGCGCCGTGCGGTTGAAGGCGCCGCGCTGGAAATTTGTCGAGAAAACCGTCATGCGCGAAATCCCCGAGACCTTCGCTCTCCAGGTCACCGCCGTCGCCGCTTTTCAGGAGCCCGACCGCGTCGTTGACGGCAAAACGCTCGCCACGCATCTCGCCGAGAAACTCCGCTACATCCTGGTCACGCCGCGCCCTTCGCCGCAGGCCGACGGCAGCACCAACGAACCCGAGTCGCTTGGTGGCATCGGTGGCTGGACGCACCACGTGCCGGCCCACGTGCTCCTGCTCGCCAAGCGCACTCCGGCCGTTTGGAAGCAGCTGTCCGCAGACGAAAAGGCGCGCGCCGACCTGCTCATGCAGGCGCTCGCCCTCGCGGCGCACTTCTGCCTGGACGACGACAATGACTACTACCTCCGTCTCGACGGCTGGTCGCTCAACCACAAGACGTGGAATCCGAATATCGCGGAAGGCTACGCCGACGTCATCGTCGCCGCTTCGCTCTATTTCGGCGCCGACAAACTGAATGCCTTCTTCAAGTCCTTCGACTTCGACGCCTTTGTCGCCCGGCTCGAAGCCGCCAATTTCCAGAACATCAAGCGCGGCTGGACCTGGACGCCGGCGATCAAGGACCTGATGATGCACGGTGGCGCGATCGCCATCCCCGCCGACCAGGCGTTCGCTCAGGGCGTCGTTTCGCACGGCGCTGGGGTGAGAAATGACTTCACCTTGAACGGCGATTCCCTGGCCGATCCGTGGCTGATCTTCCGCGGACAGGCGCTGCGCATGTTTTCCAAGGTCGTCCGCACCCGCGTCGAGGTCGGCGATGGCCCGGTCACCACTTCACGTCTTCTGCACGACGCGTCCAACACCGAGGTGTCGCCGTGGGAAGGCCAGATGGGCATGTTCTACGAATTCGAAACCACCGATTGGAACGGCACGCGCACGAGCCTGCAGTACGCCTATGAGGGCGCGATGATCATCATCCCCACGGCCGTCACGATGAAGCTCGTCGGCGTCTGGGATACCAAGCGCGGCGGTGACATGCTGGAGCGCCGCATGGGCGTCGGCATGAGCGACCTGCTCTTCAAGGGCAAGGAGGGCTACATGAGCTACTCCCAGGCGAAGTTCTACGAAACGCATTGGGAGAAGAACCTCGCCCCGATGGGCGCGGATTTCATCACCGGCCTTTGGGAAACCTATTTTGCTCCGCCGCCGAAGTTGCCTTGATGTAGGGCCGTCGCTTGCGACGTGCCTCGCGTACAAGGTCGGCGCAAGCGCCGACCCTACAGAAAAAATTAACGTTCCAGCCCATGCGCCGCTTTCCAGCACTCTGCCTTTTTGGTCTCCTGGCTTTTTGCTCCGCACTCACCGCCCGTGGTGCCGCGACGCCTGAGCAGACTCCGGCCGAACTGCCCAACACCGAGGCCTTCATCTACCGCGACGGAGCACATCCAATGCGGCTCTTCGTGGTAAAGCCCAAGGATTGGAAAGCCGGCGATAAACGTCCGGCCTTCGTCTTCTATTTCGGGGGTGGCTGGACCACTGGTACGCCAGCCAGCTCGGTCGTCTGGGCCCGCTTCGCCGCCGAACTCGGCATGGTTGGTATCGTACCTGACTATCGCACCAAGGGCCGCTTCGACACGCCGCCGCAAGCCGCCGTGGCCGATGCGCGCGCGGCGCTGCGCTGGGTGCAAACGCATGCCGCCGAGCTCGGCATCGATTCCGCCCGCATCGCCGTTGGCGGCAACTCCGCCGGCGGACATGTTGCGCTCTGGACCGCGCTCGCGGCCGTACCGCCGGGTTCCGATCCGACGGAATCGCCGCTGGCCAAACCCGCCGCACTCGTGCTGTTCAGCGCGGTGTCCGACACCTCGCCCGAGACCGGCTACACTCCGAAACGCTTCGGCGCGGACGCCACCGCGCTGTCGCCGGTGCACCAGCTCGAAGCCGTGATGCCGCCGGTCCTCTCCTTTCATGGCGACGCCGATAAACTCGTTCCGCTGAGCCAGGCCATCGCGCTCCGCGACAAACTCACTGCCGCCGGCAATCGCGACGAACTGCACATCGTACCCGGCGGCGGCCACAACTTCGGTAACGACGTGCCCGCGTGGCAGCAAAAGTCCCGCGACATTCTGCGCGAATTTCTCCTTCGGCAGCTAGGAGGAACGCACTGATCTCACCACCACCCGCGCTGCGTGGCTGCGTTCAGCGCGTCGTCGATGGGCGCCAGTTCCGGGTGCCACAGGCGTTCCCACTCGAGGCTGACCGGACCTGAATATTCGGCCCGGAGCACCTCGCGCAGCGGCGTCATCGGGAATTCGCCTTCGCCCGGCAGACGGTAGCTGAAGGAATGCCTTCCGCTCGGAATGCTGACACTGTCTTTCACGTGGATGTGAACGACGTGCGCCTTGATCGCGCGCCAGGTGTCAGCCGGTTGTTCGCGGCCCACTTTCCACGTGTGGTGGGTGTCCCACAGGATATCCGTGCCCGGCGCGAGCCGCTCGAAACCGAGGATCGAGGCCGAGGTGGAAAGGGCATCGTGGGTCTCGACCATCAGGTCGGCCTGCCACTGGTTTTTCGCCCGCAACTCCCGCCACCAGGCAACGGTGCTAGCCATGGCGCGATGCGTGGCCTCATCCCCCGCGTGTCCACCGTCGAACACGCGCAAGCGCCGGACTCCAAGCGCTTCGGCCCACGGCAGGAATTTCAGGAAGTCCGCGCGCTTTTCCGGCGTGTTCTCCGCCAGCTCGAGCGAAGTGTCGAGCGAGAGGATTTTCCCGGACTGCGCGCGCAACATGGCTGCGCATTTTTCCGGCGTGCCGTACGCGGCGGCGAACCAGGCCGGAAGATCAATCGTGCCCCCCAGCGCCCGCAATTCCACACCCGGCAAACCGTGCCGGGCCGCCAGGGCCAGGGTTTGCTCGAGGTTCAATTCGGGACTGCCGAGCGAGGAATACGTGCGCATGTAAGGCATGGCTGCAGATTGCCGGACCGCCGTGACCCGATGCAACCAAGCACCGTAACCGCGCTTAAAAATGAATTTTCATTCGGCCGTCAGGCCGAAGCGAGATGACGGCGAATAAGCCCGATCACCCGCTCGGGCTCATCCTCGATCAAGTAATGGCCGGTCTTTTCCAAGTAGTGGCTTTCGGCCTGCGGCAGAATTTCATTCCACCGCTTGAAATAATGCCGGTTGAAGCAGAAATCATCCGCGCCCCAGATGATGCTCACGGGATGCCGGGTCAGCTCGGGCAGCGCGGCCTCGACCTTGCCCAGCGCGATATCGTTGGGCGCGCCGATCCCGCGAGGGATGTCCTTCACGAAACGATGCGTCGCGATGCGGTTGGCCCACGAGTCGTAGGGGAACAGAAAACCCGCCTTCACGTCGGCGGGCAGCGGCTTGCTCACCGCCATCCAGGTGGCCGGGCCGGCGAAGGCATTGAAGGCCCGCACGGAAAACTCGCCGACCAGCGGCGCGCGGCAAAACCGGATGCGCCAGGGAATGACGGTGTCGGCGAAAGCGGCGGTGTTCAGGATGACAACCTTCCCGAGCTTGTCGCTGCGCGGCAGCATCGTGCCGAGGCCGATCGGGCCGCCCCAATCGTGGACGATGAGGTGGACCTTCTTCAGGTTCAGCGAATCGATCAGCCGGCCGAGGTTCGCCACATGGTTACCGAGCGTGTAGTCGTAGTCCTGCGGTTTGTCGGACAGGCCGCAGCCAAGATGATCCGGCACGATGCAGCGGAAGCGATTGCGCAGGGCCAGCACGACGTTGCGGTAGAAAAACGACCACGTGGGATTGCCATGCACCATGAGCACGGCTTCGTCGCCCTGCCCTTCGTCGAGATAGCTGAGCAGGCCGCTGCCGGTATCGAAGCGTTTCGGTTCGAAGGGATATAACTTGCTCAACCAATCGGGCAATCGCTTCGCGTTCATGCCCCGACCTCCTGTACCGTCATCCTGAGCACAGCGAAGGATCCAAGGAGACGGACGCACTGCCGCAGCGGCTTGGATCCTTCGCTGCGCTCAGGATGACGAGTTGGAAATACGGATATCTGTTTTGCGGTCACCATTCGACAGCGAGCATCAGGGAGTTCAGACCGCTGCCGATGCCGAGCAGCGCGGCTTTCTGGCCGGATTTCAGCGCGCCCTGCTCCACGGCGAGCGCGAGGGTCGAAGGCAGCGCGGCCGAGCCGGTGTTGCCGAGCGTTTCGAAGGTCGAGAAATCCTTGGTGAGATCGAGGCCGACGGTCTCGTAAAGTTTGCGGCGGTGCGTGGACCCGACCTGGTGCGTGATGATGCGATCAGGCGTCGACGTATTCCAGCCGGTCTCCCGTTCGAAAGCCTGCCACGTCTGGCGCGCCACCTCGACGCCGGCAACGAGCAGTTGCTCGGAGTCGGTTTCCATCACGAGCGCATCGCCTTCGGAATCGCCCTGGCAAAGCTCCACATGGCTGGTGTCGGCGCGCACGCTGCCGCCGAGCAACCGGTGCTTCGGGGCGCCGGCGGGCAGCATGTCCTCATGGCAAACGACGGCAGCCACGGCGGCCGAGCCGATCGTGAGATTGGCGAAGAAGGGTTTGATGCCGTTGCGGTCGAGATTCGCCGTGAGCAGGTGCTTGATCGTGCGCTCGACGAGCGGGCGGCCGTTCTCACCCGACACCACCATGCCGCACTTGATCTGGCCGGAATCGATCATCGCAGCGAGCGTCACAAGCCCGTTCAGAAAACCGAGACAGGCGTTCGAAAGGTCGAAGATCTGGCAATCCGGGCCGAGGCCGATCTTGTGGTGCGCGAACGACGCGGTGGCCGGCTCCAGCATGTCGCGGCAAACCGCCGAGTGAATGAGCACCTGCATCTGGTCGGCCTTGAAGGCGGACTGCGCGAGGACGTTGCGGCCGGCGGCGGCGCTGGCCTCGGACGGGCGCGTGCCCGGCGCCCAGGCGCGGCGTTCCCTGATGCCCGTCATCAATTCGAGGCGACCGGCGGGAAGCTTCAGGCGCTCGTACAGCGGACGCAGCTGCTCCTCGATCCCGGCGGAGGTGAAGCGCTCCTCCGGTAACGCGACCGCGAGTGACTCGATACAGGCGTGAGCGAATTTCATTCGCAAAATTCCAAACGCCAGATGCCAGACGCCAAACAAACACCAATGGTCCAAGTTTTCATTTTGGCATTTGGCTCCTGGCGTTTGGCGTTTGCGCCGGCGAAGCCGGCGTCTCTGGCCGCATGGCCAGCCGAATGACTTCCTTGTCGAAATAGTTGCTGCCGAGACCGGCATCGACGACGAGCGTCGTGCCGTTCACGCCGCTGCTGCGCTCGCTGAGCAGGAACAGCGCGACGTTGGCGACTTCCTGCGTCTCGAGGTTGCGCTTCCGGAACGTGAGCTTCTCGGCGTAGATGTAGCTCTCGATGTAACCGGGGATTCCGGCGGACGCGCTGGTCTTGAGCGGACCGGAGCCGACGATGTTGCAGCGAATCTCCGTGCCGGAAGCGCCGAAGGATTTGGCGAGGAAGCGCGAGCAGGACTCCAGCGCGGCCTTGATCGGGCCCATGTAGCCGTAGTTGTCGGGCGTCACGATCAGCGACGAAATGCCGATGCTGACGACCGAGGCGTTCTTGGCCAGGTGCGGCTTGAAGGCCTGCGCGAGTTCGACGAGCGAGAATGCGGAGATCGCCGTGGCCTGCAGGAAATCCTTTCGCTTCGTCTCGGCGAAGGTCTTGAAGCCTTCGCTGTAGTTGGCGAATGCGATCGAGTGGACCAAACCGTGGATCGGGGCGAAACCGGCGGCGGCGACCTCGGCGGCGAGCCGGTCGCACGCGCCTTCCTGCTCGGAATCGCAGATGAAGACCGGTTTGCCGGCGAGCTGCGTCTCGAGCGACTTCTTGCGCGCTTCGGAGCGCACGGCGTAAACGACGCGAGCACCCTGCTCTTCCAGGGTCTTCGCGATGAACCAGGCGACGCTCTTCTTGTTCGCCACGCCTTGGACGACGAACGTCTTGCCGGAAAGCTGGAGGAAATCGCTCATGCTACGGTTGCGCCTTGTGTAGGGCTGCCGCTCGACGGCAGGCCTGGCCCGGCGACGAGCGCCGGCCCTACATAATTCAGCTTGGCGGATAGATCGCTCACGTGGTGACTTGTCCTTCCGGGGTTTTCCACGCCACGGCGAAATCGACGTTCATGACCTTCTTGTCCCCGTTCTTCATGAGTCCGGAGATGAAATGGAAGCCGGCCGTCGTGCCCGTGCGCTTCACCTCGATGGTGACGGTGTCGCCCGGATAAACCGGCAGACGGAAGCGGATGTCGCTCACTTTGCTCAGCAGCGGCACGCCACCTTGGGGACCGGAACCCGCCATCAATTTTGCCATGAGGAGCGCGCCAGTCTGGAATACTGACTCGCTCAGCAGCACGCCCGGCGTGATCGGGGCGCCGGGATAGTGGCCCTTGTAGAAATCCTCGTCGGCACGCCACGTGCGCTTGGCAACGAGGGTTTCGCCGTCGTGCGAGACGATCTCGTCGACGAACAGGAACGGCGGACGGTGCGGGATGAGTTTTTCGACTTCGGTCACGGGGAAATCAGGCGTTGGCCGACTGGGCGGCGCGTTTCTTGGCAGCGATGAATTTGTCGACCTGGTTGGCGACGATCACACCGTAGTTAATCGTGCCGAGCCAGCCCGACATGATGATGCCGACGGAGCCGGCGTGGTAGAGACCGGGCAGCTGGTTCGGCAGATCCATGGAAACCTTGAGGCCTTCGAACTTGGTGCCGAACGACGTGCCGCTCCAGTGGTGCGTGTAGTACTCGATGGTGCGCGGCGTGGCGGCCTCCATCCAGTCGATCTTGGCGCGCACGTCAGGGATGAATTTCTCGAGCGACGTGATCGACTCGTCGATCAGACGCTGCTTCTCCTTCGCGTACTGCTCCTCGCTGAGGGCCTTCCAGTCCTCGTAACGCGCGTTGATCGACACCACGACCGTGTAGCGGTCGGTGCCCGGGCGCGTGTCGGGATAATACATCGAGAACGTCCGGCTCGTCGTGTGCAGGTCGACCAGCTTGTCACTGGTGAATTTCGGTTCATCGGACGTGAACACCAAGTCACCGATATGCGGGAGGGTCTCGCCCTTCTTGATGCCGAGATAAACCTGGCAGGAACTGGTGTTCACCCGCACGGCCTTGGTTTGCGCGACGAATTCCGGCGTGAAGTTCTCCTCGCCGCCGAGGCGAAGCACCGTGTTCTTGATGTTGGAATTCGAAAGCACCGCGTCGCAGCGGATCGTCTTGCCGTTGGCGACGACGCCGACGACCTGCTTCTTGCCATCGCGCTCCTCGGTCAGGACTTTCTCGACGAGCACGTGCTTCCGGATATCGACGCCGTTCTTTTTCATCTCCTCGGCCATCTTCTTCACCAGGACGTCGGTGCCGCCCTGGAAAGTGTAGACGCCCTTGCTCATGAAATTGGAAAAAACGATGCCGAAAGTGATCGCGGGTTCGTTGAGCGTGGAGCCGTTGGCGTAGGCGATCGGCTCCATCAGGAGGCGCTGGACGTCGTCACGGCCCGGGAAATACCGCTCGAACATCTGGCCGGTCGTCTCGGTGTTGTTGTCGTAGAAATTCATCGCCCGGAGATCGGTGAAGAACTTCTCCACCGTCTCGGCCGGCACCTTGAACTTCTCGACCAGCTGGCGGGTGAAATCCTCGCGATCGAAGGTCGTGTTGACTTCGAACTGCGGGTTGATGAACCGGACGCCCTTCAGTTGGACGATCGAGTCGGCGATGTCCTGACTCCAGTACTTGCGCACCGACTTGATCATGCCGATCGGGAAGCCGTGCAGGGAAATGTCGAAGATATGGCCGCCTTTGCGGGTGAACCACGTGGCCAGGCCGCCCAACTGGTAATGATGCTCCAGCAACAGCACCTTGTGGCCGCACTTCGCGAGCACGTTGGCGGCGGTCAAGCCGCCCAATCCGCTGCCGATGACGACCACGTCGTAGTGATCGTCGATGTCTTTGAGCCAGTCGTAAGCCATGAAAAAGGGCCCCATGTGAGTGGGGCCCCGGGAAAAGCGCAACTCAGAGTTTGAGTGCTCGCAAGTACTTCAGGCTGTCCGGAATGCAGACCAGCGGGGTCGGCGTTTCGTCCTCGATAAAGAAGTACTTCGTGCCGGTTTCCTCGGCCGTTTTCAGGACGGACGGCCAGTCGATCTGACCGGTGCCGACGGCGACATTGTCGATCGGCGCGGCGCCGCCCGTGGACAGGCCGGTGACGGCACCCTTGCGAATGTCCTTCACGTGCATGAGCTCCCAGCGCCCCGGGTATTTTTTCAGCAGCGCGACCGGATCCTGGCCGGCGTGGAAGACCCAGAAAACGTCCATTTCCAGCGTGAGATTCGCCGGATCGGTCTCGGCCATGATGATCTCGAAGGCCGTCTTGCCGCCTTCACTGGCGAGCGGGACGAACTCAAAACCGTGGCAATGCCACGCGAACTTGATGCCGGCGGCGCGGAAGGCGGCGCCGATCTTGTTGAAATCCTTCGCCGCTTGGTGAGCCAGCTCGGCGCTCAGGCCTTCCTTCGGATGCGGAATCCAAGCGCAGCCGGCATACTTGAGGCCGAGCACCTTGGCGTTGTGCACCATCTTATCCGTGTCCTTGACCAGCCCTTCGTACGGGAAATGCGCGCCCACGGAAACCAGGCCGCGATCCTTGATCAGCTTGGCGTATTCCTCGATCGGCACCGGCGGGGTGCCGTTGGCTTCGATCTCGGTGAGGCCGTAACTCTTGATCAGGTCGAGCGAGCCGGGGAGATCGGTCTTGGCGGTTTCACGCAGGCTCCAGACTTGGATGCCGAGATGGTCGTGGAAATCGACCTTGGCCAGAGCGGGCAGCGCCAGCAGCGCGGAGACGAGAGCAAACAAGGGGTAACGGTGGATTTTCATGTGGGTAAGAAAGCGCTACGATAAGTTGTCACGTCCCGCTCTTTTGCAAGATGTGATAGTTGGCCATCGAGATGCCGCTGAGCATGGCGCCGATGATGCCGAGGAAACCCTGGTCGGTGCCGCAGAGATAGAGATTCGAGAGGTGCGTGCGGCCGTCGCGCACCTTGTGCGGCGCACCGTAGATCGCGCCGTTGAAATGGCCGGTGAATTTCCGGACGGTGCGCGGGGTGAACATGTCGGTCGTCACGAGATTGGCCGCGAGCGTGGCATCGTCCACCGCCGGCAGGAAGCGCCGCGCGCTGCGTTGCATCGTTTCCAGACTGATTTTTTTCGCGGCGAGGTACTCCGGCTCGGGCAGCGCGACCCACTTGGCGTAGTTCGCGAGGCAGGTGACGCGGAACCAGCCTTCCTCGAGCTGGGCGCCGGCGTAGTCAAAATTGTTCGGGAAGCAGATGACACCGCTGCGCGGATCAGCCAGCTCGCGGGCCGCGGCGTATTCGAAGCGCGGCGAGTCGTTGAAGAAGATGATCGTGTCGTCGCCCCAGCCCCATGCGGCCGGCGGCTGCTTGTAGACGGAGATCGTCTCGCAGAACGACAGCGCACCGACATTGGCGGCGGCCTCGGTCTCGTGCGTGGGCTCGCACATGCGCATCGTTTCCGGAAATCCAGCTGAGGAAATCACGTGGTCGGCCGTGATCTCGGTGCCGTCGTCGAGCAGGAGCTTCGCCGCCCTGCCCTGCGCTTCGATGATCTTCGCGACGCCGGACTTCATCCGGCGCTCGCCGCCGGCCTGGCGGTATTTCTCAAGGAGCACGCGGATGATCACGCGCACGCCGTCGAGCGGGCGCGCGAAGCCCTCGAGGTAGAGCGCCTTGAACATGATGACGAACTGGCCGAACTCCATGTCCCGCTCCTGGGCGCTGCCGTAATACATCACCGGGCAGAAGAGCATGTCGATGAGCAGCGGATCGGTGAGATAGCCTCCGACCACCTCGCGCGCCGGCACCGGTTTGGCGTCGAGCGAGACGTCGTCGTACGTCTTCACCAGCTGCACGAGCTGGCGCCAGCCGTCGGCCTGGGTGGGAAACTTGGCGGCGACTTCGGCGTCGAGCACCGCGAAGTCGTTCGTGAACTTCAGCGTGGTCTCGCCGTGCGGACCAAAGCTGACCTTCGATTGTTTCTGCGGGCAGAGCGCGAACTCATCGCGATCGATACGGAGCTGGCGCAGCAATTTGGTCAGCGGCGTGCCCTTCACTCCGGCCGGCACGTAGTTGGTCATCGCGTGCAGGCCCACGTCGAACTTGCGGCCGCCGAGGCTGTAGAAACTGTTCAGTCCGCCCGGCGCGTTGTGGCGTTCGAAGATGCAGACCTTCTTCCCGAAGTGCGCGAGACGAATGCCGGCGGCGAGGCCGGACATGCCGGCTCCGATGATGGCAACGTCGTAGTGCGAGTCCTTCATTCAGCAAAAAGGCGGGGTAAAATACCCCGCCTGCAAGATGGCAATTGAAACTGGAATCAGGCGCCGGCCTTGGCCTGGAACTTCGGCGTCAGGTACTCGGCGCAGCTGTCGAGCGAGGCGAGCTGCATGTAGTCGGCCTCCGGCACTTCGATGCCGTGGCGCTTGCGGAGCTCCATGACGATGTCGAGGAAGTCCATCGAATCCAGCTGGAGCTGGTCGCGGAGACGCACGTCCGGCTTCACGGCACTGAGATCCTCATCGGGGGCGATGTCGGAAATGATGTCGATAACCAGCTTGCGAGTCTCGTCTTTAGTCATGGTAAAAGAGGTGATGTTAGTTGCGGAAGCGCTTGATGATAAGCGTGGAATTAATTCCGAGCATACCAAAGGAATTATTCAGGATTGCGTCAACCCGTTTAACTGACCGCGGCTGGTTGATCACCAAACCGGGGATATCGCATTGAGGATCAAGTTCATCCACGTTGATGGTCGGATGGACCACCAAGTCATCAAAGCTAGGCAGGTTTCCGGCTAATTCAAGTGCGCCGGCCGCGCCCATCGCGTGGCCGATGAAGCTCTTGGTGTTGTTGATCGCGGCGGGTTCCTTGCGGTCCTTGAAGACCTCGGCGATGGCCTGGCATTCCTGGATGTCGCCCTGCGGCGTGGACGTGGCGTGGGTGTTCACGATGTCGATGTCATCGACCGTCATACCCGCGTTCTTGAGCGCCTTGCGCACACACTCGGCCTGACGCTCCGGGTTCGGCAGCACGTAGTCGGTCGCGTCGGAGTTCACGCAATAGCCCGCGATCTCGCCATAGATTTTCGCGCCGCGCTTCAGCGCGTCGTCGAGGCGCTCGAGCGTGTAGATCGCGCCGCCTTCCGAAATGACGATGCCGTTGCGCGCCTTGTCGAACGGACGGCTGGCCTTGGTCGGGTCGGCATGCGTCGCGAGCGCGTTCTGGCTCTTGAAACCGGCGAAGATGCCGAAGGTCTGCGGGCTTTCGCTGACACCGCCACAGATCGCGAGGTCGACTTCGCCGAGGCGCAACATCTGCGCCGCATGGATCAGGCCCATGTTGCCGGCCGCGCAGGCCGCGCCGATCGTGTAAGCTGGGCCGGTCGTGCCGAGATTCAGCGACACCTCGCCCGCCGGGCTGTTGGCCACGGTCCGCGGATTGTGGTGATGCGTCCAGAACTTCGTGTCGTAATTGAATTTCGAGATGTTGTAGACCTCGTTCTCGGTCTCGACGTTGCCGTGCTCGGTGATGCCGAGGAAAACGCCGACCATGCTCTTGTCGCGCGCGGCGAGATCGATGCCGGAATCCGCCAGCGCCTCGCGGGCGCAATAGATGCTGATGCTGCCGGCGCGCGTGCCGATGCGAACATCCTTCTTCTTCTGGTATTTCAGCGGGTCGAAATTGCAGAGTCCCGCCGGCCACTGGCCCATGTAGCGGACCTCGGTCATTTTGATGCCCGAAACGCCGTTCAGCAGGTTTTTGCGGAACTCGGACAGGGTATTGCCGTTCGGAGCAGTGAGGCCGATGCCGGTGATGACGATGCGAGCGTGATGCATGGGATGCATTTAGTGACGTTTGGTCTGTTCGAACAGATTTGCCTAGCCATCGGAAACGTAAAATCAATAACTCTCTCCTCCATGAAAGTCCTCGTCGTCGGCGGTGCCGGCTATATCGGCAGTCATTGCGTCAAACAACTGGTGGCCGCGGGCCATGAAGCGGTCGTGGTCGACAACCTCGTCTACGGCCACCGCGCCGCGGTGGCGCCGTCGATCCGCCTGCACGACATCAATCTCGGCGATCCGGTCGCCATCGACCGCGTGCTTGGCACCGAGAAGCCCGATGCCGTGATGCACTTCGCCGCCTACGCCTACGTCGGCGAGTCGGTCAGCAACCCGCTCAAGTACTACCAGAACAACGTCGCCGCCACCCTCGTGCTGCTCGAGACGATGCTGAAGCACGGCGTGAAGAAGTTCGTCTTCTCCTCCACCTGCGCGACCTATGGCATCCCGGAGAAAATGCCGATCACCGAGGACCTGCCGCAGAAGCCGATCAACCCGTACGGCCAGACCAAGCTCGACGTCGAAAACGTCCTGAAGTCCCTCGCGCCCGCCACCGGGCTTAGCTTCGCCGCCTTCCGGTATTTCAACGCCGCCGGCGCCGCCGAGGACGGTTCGATCGGCGAGGACCACGATCCGGAAACGCATCTCATCCCGGTTGCCATCGGCGCGGCGCAAGGCCTCCGCCCCGCCCTGCAGGTTTTCGGCACCGACTACCCGACGCCGGACGGGACCTGCCTGCGCGACTACGTGCACGTGGACGACCTCAGTCGCGCGCACATCACCGCGCTGTCCCACTTGGAAAAGCCCGGCACCCAGCTCTTCTACAATCTCGGCACCGGCACGCCGACGTCCGTGCTCGAGGTCATCAAAGCCATCGAGAAGGTTTCCGGTCTCAAGGTCCCGGTCACCTACGCGCCGCGCCGTGCCGGCGATCCGCCGGCCCTCTACGCCAACGCGACCAAGGCGAAGGCTGAGCTCGGCTGGACGCCGAAGTTCACCTCCATCGAACCGATCATCGAGACCGCCTGGCGCTGGCACAAAGCCAAGCCGAAGGGGTATCAGGATCGGAAGCCGACGGCTTGATCGCGTTTTTCTGCAGCCGGGGGCGTTGACCCCGGGGCGATGGCGATATCGTGTACGACCGGGGTCAACGCCCCCGGCTACATCTCAAACCGGCTTCTTTGCAGCCGCTTTCTTCTTCGCCGCCGGCTTCGCCTCGCTCTCCGGCAGACGCGATTCCATGCCGGCTAGCAACGTAGCCAGTTCCTCGCCCGGGTGTTGCGCGCGGAGCGCCTTGGCGAGTTTGTCGTAAAGGCCTTCCAGCGAAACTTCCTCGCCGAGCGCGCTCGCCCGGTTTTCGCGCACTTCCTCGGGCAGATCCTTCGGTAGGATCGTGTCACCGGTCGCGGCCACCGCGCTGCGGTAGACGACGTTTTCGAGCTCACGCACGTTGCCCGGCCAGGAGTAAGCGGTGAAGAGCGCGATCGCCTCGGGCGAGACTTTGCGGGCTTTCACCTTCTTGGCCTTCACAAGATTCTGCACGAAGAAGTCGACGATCTGGGCGACGTCCTCCGAACGCTCGCGGAGCGGCGGCAGTTTCACGCGCACGACGTTGAGACGGTAATAGAGGTCCTCGCGGAATTTCTTTTCGCGCACGAGCTGCTCGAGATCCTTGTTGGTCGCGGCGATCACGCGCACGTTGACCTTGATCGTCTCCGTGCCGCCGACGCGCTGGATGTCGCCGACCTGCAGCACGCGCAGGATCTTGGTCTGCGTCGTCGGTGTCATGTCGCCGATTTCATCGAGAAAGATCGTGCCCCCGTCACAAAGCTCGAACTTGCCGAGCCGTTGCGCCGTCGCGCCGGTGAACGAGCCGCGCTCGTGCCCGAAGAGCTCGCTCTCAATCAGGTTCTCGGGAATCGCCGCGCAGTTGACCGCGATAAAACCCTTGGCCGCGCGATGGCTGTGGCGGTGCAGGCTGCCCGCGACCAGCTCCTTGCCGGTGCCGCTCTCGCCGGTGATCATCACGGACGCGTCGCTCGCGGCGAACTGGCCGATGATCTTGAACACTTGCTGCATCGCGGCGGAGGTGCCGATGATGCCCTCCTTGTGTTCGTCGGTGTTGATGACGGTCTTGTAGCCCGCCGCCGACTTGCTGTCCGCCTGGGTGCGCAGCGCGCTTTCCACGAGGGCCAGCAGCTTCGGCGGATCGAACGGTTTCACCACGTAATCGTAGGCGCCAAACTTCATCGCCTCGATCGCGGTCTGCGCCGTGCCGAAAGCCGTCATGAAAATCACCAGCTGCTTCGGGTTGGCCGACCGGATGTGTTGCAGCGTCTCGAGGCCAGACATGCCGGTCATGCGGTTGTCGAGCAGCACCACGTCGGGCGCCTGCTTCTTGACCGCCGCAACGCCTTCTTCGCCACTCGCCGCTTCGGCCACCTGGTAACGCTGCGAGGACAGCACGCGATTGAGCGAGTAACGCACCTCGGTGTCATCGTCGATGACCAGGATGCGGGGAGCGGGCGAAGCCTCGGACATGAATGCGGGTGCGGAAATAATTAGCGTTTCGAAAGGGCCGGTTCTACTTACCGGCCATGCTAGGCTGGTCAATTAACTTGTTTCGCGTCTTCGGCATCCAACTCTCGGTGCACGTCACGTTTTTCCTGCTGCTCGCCTACGCGGGCTACGAGGGCTGGCAGGAAGGCGGCGCAGCGGGTCTCGTCTGGCGTGTCATACTGACGGCGTCGTTCTTCGTCTGCGTCGTGCTGCACGAACTCGGGCACTCGCTCACGGCGCGGCGTTATGGCGTGCGCGTGCCGCGCATCCTGCTGCTGCCGATCGGTGGCATGGCGGAGTTCGACCACGTGCCGCGCAAGCCGTCCGCGGAATTTCTCATCACGATCGCGGGCCCCGCGGTTAACTTCGTGATCGCCGCGCTCCTGCTGCCGTTCGTGTGGCGCTACGTGCTCGGCGTGGATGACGTGGCGGAATACTCGACGGCCGGCACGTTCACGGTGCTCTTTGAATGGAATGTCATCATAGGCATCTTCAACTTGCTGCCGGTTTATCCCATGGATGGCGGCCGCATCCTCCGTTCGATCCTTGCGCTCTGGCTGCCCTACCTGAGCGCCACGTGGTGGGCCGTGATGGTGAACCGCCTGCTCGCACCGCTGCTGGCCTTCGTCGCCTACTACTACCTCGGCTCTGTCATGCTCGCGGTGCTTTTCGTTTTCATCTTCCTCGTCGGCAACAACGAGTATCGGCAGCTGCTGCGTCGTGAGCAGGAAGCCGCCTATTGGGCCGAGGTCGCCCGGCGAATTGCCGCCACTCCGCCTCCGGAGACGCCGCCTCAGCTGCCTGAGCCGCCGTTGCTCGGCCAAAGTCCGAACTAAAACAGAAAAGCCACCCCGGAGGGTGGCTTTCTAAAGTGGTGGACCCTAGCGGGTTCGAACCGCTGACCTCCTCAATGCCATTGAGGCGCTCTACCAACTGAGCTAAGAGCCCAAACGAAGGGCCAAGAAGCAGTTTTCGGCCGGCAAATGCAAGGGGAATTTTTCAAGACGCCTTAATTTGATTTGTCATCGCGAGGTGCGCGAAGCGCGCCGCGGCGAACCATCTAGCTGGATTGCTTCGCCGCCTGCTCCGCGAGCGTCTCGCGACGACAAATTCGGAAGTTACCGAATTGGTCGTTTATGCTTCGTCCCTCATCCGGAAGGTCACGGTCCAGGTATCCGGACGCCGGTTGGGTGTCGGTCCGATGCCTCGCATCCGCAGGAAGGCATCGATCACGGACTGGTCGAAGGACTTGTCGCCGGACGATTTCACGATGCGCGGATTCATGATCGCACCGCTGGCCGTGATATCGAACGTCACCCTCGCCTCCAGCCGGTCGCTGACGCCGGGTGGCGGCTCGTGCGCCTTTTTCAGCTCTTGGATCAGCAGCGAAATGTAGGTGCTCATCTGGTCCGCCTCTTCGCGGGTCATGGCCTTGCCACCGGGGCCACCTCGATTGTTTTTGATCGATCCGTCTTTCACGCCGTTCGCGATGCCCTTCGTGTCGACACGGGTCGTGCTGGCCTTGCCCGCGCCCGTGTTGCTGGAAGCAACCTGCTTCGGCGGCGGATGATCCTTCATGAACTGCTTGTAGGAAATCCGCGCCTTTCGATTCATTTCCTGCGCAATGGATTTGTCGACCTTGGGCTTATCAGGCTTGGGCTTGTCCGGCACTTTGGCCGGGGTCTTTACCGGCGGCGGAACCTCCTCGGCCTTTTCAGGCTGCGGCGGGGTCGGTTCCGTTTTAACGACGGGCTCGGGCGGACTGGGCGGTGTGGGATCGGGTCGCGGCGACGCATCGAGCTTCACCGGGTTGGGCACGCCGAGCGCTGGAGCTTCCAGTTCATCGGGAGAACCACCCGTACCCGCCACCAATTCGAAAATTTTCGGCGGCTCCTGGGTTTGGCGCGCGACGACGTAGGTGGTAATAATGATGCCGCCCACGACCAGCGCGTGGAGCAGGAGGGAAAGCATCAGCGAACTGGAGGAATTCGCGCGCATCGCGTCACTTGGACTCGGTATCGAAGGAAATTTTGCTGAGGTTGTACTTCTTGATCTCGTCCATGATGCGGACGACCTGCTGCCACTGCAGCGACATGTCCGCGCGGATGCGGATGACCGGCTGCTTGGGCTTGTTGGCGAGCACCGCGAGGTTGGCGCCGAGTTCAGGCATGCTCACGCGCTTGCTGCCGAAATAGACGTTGTTGTTCTCGTCGACGGAAATGGTCTGGAAATCCGACTCCGGCGGCGGCTGCGCCTTCTTGCTCTCGCCGGGCAGGTTTACGGGAATCGTCTGCTCCTGCTGGATGAGCGGCGTCGTGATCATGAAAATGATCAGCAGTGTGAACCCGAGGTCCACCATGTTGGTGACGTTCAACTCCGCGACAGGATGCAGCTCGCGGCGGCGGCGGAAAATTCTGGCCATGGCTTAGTCCTTCTTGGCCTCCAGCTCGATGCGGTCCGCCAGCGTGCTGGCGTAGTTTTCCAGTTCGGTGATCATCGTCTTCACGTGGCCGAGCAGGATGTTGTAACCGAACACGGACGGGATTGCGACCACGAGGCCGGCGATCGTCGTGAGCAGCGCGGCCGACACACCGGGCGCCAGCGTGCTCAGCGTAGCCGAGCCCTGGTCGGCGATGGCGCCGAAAGCTTCCATGATGCCCCACACCGTGCCGAAGAGGCCCATGAAGGGCGCGCCCGACACGAGCGAAGCGAGGATGATCATGCTCGCTTCGTAGCGATGCGCCTGGCGGGCCAGCGCGCGCTGGATGGCGTTCTCGGCGTGCTCGAGGCGGCCGCGCACGGTGTCATCGCCCTTCTCCTTGCCGATGGCGGCGGCGCGCCAGTAGGCCTCGAGGGCGTCGGCGAGCAGGTCGGCGTACGGGATGTCGCGGCGGTTGCGGAGATTCTCCGGCAGGTCGAGGATGTGGCGCTCCTGGCCGATTTTGCGCTCGAAGGCGAAATTGAGGGAGCGGAGCTTCTTCAGCTCCGAGTGTTTGCCGAGCATCACGGCCCAGGCAAAAATGCTGAAGGCGGCGAGCAGGACGATGACGGCCTGGCCCACGCGGTCGGTGACGAGGAAAACCTGCCAGATGTTGAGCGTGCCGACGGTTGGGAGAAGAAAAGGACTGAACATGTGATGGGAGTGTTGGGGCGATTGCGCTGCGCAATCAACGGCATTTTCGAAGACACGCGCCGCTAAATCTGGTTGCGCGTCAGGTGGCCGGTTGGTTCGCTCCGGCTCCTTCCCTTTCATGCCTCTCAAATCCAAACCCGCCGGCAAACTGATCTCGTTCGAAGGCTCCGAAGGCAGCGGCAAATCCACCCAGATCGCCCGCCTCGCCGCCCGCCTCCAGCAGGAAGGCCGCGAAGTCGTCGCCACCCGCGAGCCGGGCGGCACCGAGATCGGCGAACAGATCCGGAACATCATCGTCCACAATTCCCGCGGCGACGAAATGTGCCCGGAAACCGAGCTGCTCCTGTTCACCGCCGCCCGCGCTCAGGTGGTCCGCGAGGTGATCGCCCCGGCCATGACGCGCGGCGCCATCGTGCTGAGCGACCGCTTCCTCGACTCCTCGACCGTCTACCAGGGCATCGCCCGCAATCTGGCGCCCGGCCCGGTCAACGCGATCAACCTGTTCGCCGTCGGCAACGTCATGCCCCACCTCACCATCGTGATCGATGTCCCGACCGAGGTAAGCCTGCAGCGCGTCCGCCAGCGTGCCTCCGACCTGCCCGACCGCATGGAACGCGAGAACATCACTTTCTACAAAAAGGTCCGCGAGGGTTACCTCCTGCTCGCCGAGCAGTGGCCGGAGCGCGTCATCGTCCTCGACGGTACGGAAACGCCTGACGCCATCGAAAAGAAAATCTGGGCCGAGGTCCAAAAGCGCCTCGCCTGATTGCCTGTCCTCCGCCCTCTGTCACCTGTCCTCTGAAATGTCCGCCGCCGCTCTCCAACCCTGGCCGTCCGCCCTCGAAGGCACGCCCACGATTGCGGTGCTCGAGCGCGCCATCGAGCGGAAGCGCCTTGCGCACAGCCTGCTGTTGCACGGCGAAAACCTGAGCACGCTGGCGTCCGTTGCCCACGCCATCGCCGACCGCCTGCTCAATGATCCGCGCGACAAGTCCCAGTATTTTCCGCCGAAGAGCCATCCGGACTTCCTCGCGCTGCGCCCAGCCGGCAAGTCCCGCCAGATCGGCGTCGACGCGATGCGCGAGGTGATCGGCCGCATCCAGGTGTCGCCGCAGGTTTCGCTGCGCAAGGTGCTCGTGGTATACGAGGCCGACCGGATGAACATCCCGACTGCGAACGTTTTCCTGAAGACGCTCGAGGAGCCGACCGCCAGCACGACGATCATGCTGCTCACGACGCGGCCCTACTCGCTCCTGCCGACCATCCGCAGCCGCTGCTTGCATTTCCGTTTCACCGATTCCGGCCACGAGGCGCTCGCCGATGCCGAACCGGCCACGCGCGACCTGTGGCGCGGCGCTCTCGCCGATTACGCCACCTGGCTCGGTGCCGCGGCCGGTGGCATGGCCGAGAAGCGCGCCATCGCCGACCAGGTCATGGGCGTCTACGGCCTGATCACGCGTTTCAACGCGGTGCTCGCCGCCGCGACTGACCAGATCTGGAAGCAGCAAAAGGAAAAGCTGCCCGACGACATCGACGACGAGGAACAGGCCGCCATCGAAACCGGTATCGCCAACGGCGTTCGTACCAAACTCTTCGCCGAACTCGAGCAAGCGACCCGCGGCTTTGCCCAGCAGCGCCTGCTCGACGGCGACGAAACCGCCCGCCGCGCCCTCGTGGCCGCCATCGCCCAGATGGAGCATGACATCGGCCTCCTCCGACTGAATCTCAACGAGTCGGCCGCCCTCGAAAACTTCCTGCTTTCCTCGCTGCGCATCTGGGCCCGGCGATGAAAACAGACGCGCCCAGCAAGGCCCCCACGCTCCTCAGCATCGCCTGGCCGATCTTCATCGAGCAGAGCCTGCGCATTCTGATCGGCACGGTGGACACCTTCATGGTGAGCCACGTCTCGGATGGCGCCGTGGCGGCGCTTGGCATCGCCAACCAGTTCGTGGTGCTGGCGCTGATCTGTTTCAATTTCATCGGCATCGGGGCGAGCGTGATCATCACGCACCACCTCGGGGCCAAGGACGGTCCCGGCGCCGCGTGCATCGCGACCAGCGCCATCGCGGTCAACGCTTGGGTTGGCCTGGCCACGAGTTTGGTCGCATTCACGCTCGCCGCGCCGCTGCTACGCCTGATGCAGCTGCCCGAATCCCTGATGGGCTACGCCCTGCCTTTCCTCACGCTGATGGGCGGCACGCTGTTCATGGAGGCGATGAACACCTCAATTGGCGCCGCCCTGCGGGCCCATGGCCACACGCGCGACGCCATGGTCGTCACGATCATCCAGAACGTACTCAACATCGCCGGCAGCTGCGTGCTGCTGTTCGGCCTGTTCGGCGCGCCGCGCATGGGCGTGACTGGCGTGGCGCTGGCGAGCGTGCTCAGCCGCGTCGTGGCCAGCATCATCTTCTGGATCCTGCTCGACCGGCGCCTCCATCTGCCGCTGCGCTTCCGCGATTTCTTCGATCTGCCGCTGGCGCGCCTCAAACGCATCCTGCACATCGGCCTGCCGGCGGCCGGCGAGCACATGAGCTACTGGGTTTCGCTGATGGTCATCACGAGTTTCGCCGCGCGCCTCGGCGGCGACAGCCTCGCGACCATGACCTACACGATGAACATCAACCGGCTCGTCATCCTCTTCAGCCTCGCGCTGGGTCTCGGCACGGAAATTTTCATTGGTCGCATGATTGGCGCAGGGCAGTTCGACGAGGCTTACCGCGCCGTCCTGAAAAGCGTCCGCACTGGCCTGCTGATCGCCGCCAGCGCCAGCGTGGTGGTCGCGTTGCTCGCCCGGCCGTTGCTGGGCGTGTTCTCGCATGACCCCGAGATCATCGCGGGCGGAATCCTGCTGCTGCACCTGGCTGTCATCTACGAGCCTGGCCGCGTCTTCAATATCGTCATCATCAACGCGCTTCGCGCCACCGGCGACGCGCGTTTCCCGGTGCAGATCGCCGTCTGCTCGCAGTGGTTGTTCAGCGTGCCGCTCTGCTGGCTGCTCGGGCTGAAGCTCGGTTTCGGCCTGCCAGGCATCTGGGTCGCCATGATGATCGAGGAATGGTTCCGCGGCCTGATGATGCGTTATCGTTGGAACGGCCGTCACTGGCTCAAGCACGCGCGGCACAGCCACGCCCAGGTCAGCGGCAACACCCTGCCGCTCATGCCCGAGAGCTAATTGGCGAGCGCCAGCCGGACGAACGACTCGCGGGTTTCCATGTGCGGGTTGTGTCCCGCTTCCGGAATCACTTCGATGACCGCGCGCGGAAAATGCGCCTGAATGGCCGCGTGATCGGCCGCTTGCACATAGGCGGAGCGGCCGCCGGCAATGAACGTGGTCGGGCCGTCGTAACGATCCGCGGACTGCAGGCTGTTTTTCTCCAAGGCGGGCAGCGCCGCGGTCAGCACCGGCAGGTTGACGATCCAGCGCCACGAGCCGTCGTCGTTGCGCTCGAGGTTGGTGGCGAGAAACTTTCTCATACCCAGATTGGGCACCTGTGCCTCAAAGCGCATCTCCGCTTCCGCGCGCGATGCGAGGTGGCCGACCTCGAGTTGGTTCATGGCGGCGAATTCGTGGCGATGTGCGACCCACGAATAGTCCTTGGGGGCGATATCCACGACGATCAGCCGCTCGACCAGCTCCGGCCGCCGGCAGGCCAGCAGCATCGCCGTTTTTCCGCCCATGCTGTGCCCCATCAGCGCGACACGGCTGAGGCCGCGCGTCTGCACCCAGTCGGCGACGTCCCCCGCCAGCAGCTCGTAGTCCATGCCGGCTGCGTGCGGCGACTTGCCGTGGTTCCGGGCATCGAGCGCCAGCACATGCCAGTGCTGCGCCAGGTCGCGCCCGGTGCTCTGCCAGTTGCGGGACGAGCCCAGCAGACCGTGCAACACGATCAGGGGCGGCTTCCCCTCCCCACCCAGGTCGAAGTGATGTAATTGAACCACGCAGCACACGAAGCGCGCCGTGCCGCGCAGGGCAACTTTTTCCTTTGCGCCTCGGCGGCTTTGCGTGAGCCTTCCGGCTCCCTAAATGAGTTCCGAGAAGCTAACGCCGATGATGCAGCAGTACTTCGAGGCGAAGCGCACCCTGCCCCCGAATACGCTGCTGCTCTTCCGACTGGGCGACTTCTACGAGATGTTCTTCGAGGATGCCGAGATCGGCTCGCGTCTGCTCGGGCTCACCCTGACCAAGCGCCAGGACACGCCCATGTGCGGCCTGCCGCACCACGCGGCCGAGAACTACGTCGGCAAGCTCCTCGCCGCCGGCAAGAAGGTCGCGATCTGCGACCAGGCCGAACCCGCGGTCACCGGCAAGCTCGTGAAGCGCAAGGTCACGCGCATCCTGTCGCCCGGCACGACGCTTTCGCCCAACCAGCTCGACGCCGCGAAGAATCACTACCTTTGCGCGCTGACTCTGAACGACGCCGGCCTGCACGCCGCGTGGCTCGACCTTTCGACCGGCGAGTTTCGCCTCGCGACCGATGCGCGTCCGGAAAACCTGCTGCCGGTGCTGACCGCCCTCGATCCGGCGGAACTCGTCTTGATCGAAGGCCAGCTGGAGAAATGGCGCTCCGCGCCGCACGAGCAGCACGCCGTGCACGCGTTGCATCACTTCTGCGCCGGCCGCCTCGCCAACGAACTTCCGGGCTATCATTTCGAAGTCACGGAAGGTGCGCGGAACGTCATGCAGACGCTCGGCGTGCTGAACCTGCAGGGTTTCGGCTTGGCCAACACCCATCCCGCGCTCGGTGCCGCCGGCGCGGTGGTTTACTACGCCACGGAAAATCTTTGCGCGAAACCCGAGAATCTCCGCTCGCTGCAGGAATACCGCAGCACGCGCACGCTCCTGCTTGATCCTGCCACGCTGCGCAACCTCGAGATCTTCGCCTCCACCCGCGGCACGCGCGACGCCTCCCTGCTCGGCGCAATCGACCGCGCCACGACCGCCGCCGGTTCCCGTCTGCTGGAGCGCTGGCTCGCCGCGCCAGCGCTCGATTTGCTGGAGATCACGCGCCGCCAGACCGTCGTCGGCGAACTGCTCTCCCAGCCCGGCGACCTCGCCAACCTGCGCGAGCTGCTGAACAAGGTCCGCGATATCCCACGCATTCTGGGCCGCCTGCAGAACCGCCTGCGCAATCCGCGCGAGCTCGGCGGCGTGCGCGATACGCTGGCCCAAATTCCGCCGATCATGGCAGCGCTCGACCTCCTCGACGCTCACCTCGTCGGCCAGAGCGGCGGCGCCGTTTCCGGCCTGCGCCAGCGCCTGACCGACCAGCCCACCCTGCGCGAGTTGCTGGCGCGCGGCCTGGCTGATGAACTGCCCAACGACCTGCAGGAGGGAAACTACATCCGCACCGGCTACGACGCGGAGCTCGACCGCCTGCGCGGCCTGACCACGGACAACAAGTCCTGGCTCGCCGAACTGGAACGCGCCGAGCAGGAACGCACCGGCATCAAGAGCCTCAAGGTCCGCTACACTTCCGTCTTCGGTTACTACATCGAGGTCACCAAATCCAACCTCGCCGCGGTCCCGGCCGACTACATCCGCAAGCAGACCACCACGACCGGCGAACGGTTCGTGACCGAGGCGCTCAAGCTGAAGGAAAAGGAAATCTTCTCCGCCGAGGAAAAGTCGCTCGCCCGGGAACTCGAACTCTTCGGCGCGCTGGTCGCCGCCGTGCTGTCGGAAGCGGCCACGCTGACGACGACCGCCGAGGCGCTGGCTGAACTCGACGTGCTCGCCGGCTGGGCCGTGCTCGCCCGCGAGATGGATTACTGCCGGCCCGAGCTGGGTGAAGGCGATGAACTCACGATCAACGACGGCCGCCATCCGGTCGTGGAGCAGATGATGAAGACCGAGCGGCTCGGTCTCGCGGGTAGCTACACCTTCGTACCGAACGACACCGCCCTCTCGGCTTCCGAATCGCAGATCCAGCTCATCACCGGCCCGAACATGGCGGGCAAGTCGACCTACATCCGCCAGGTCGCGCTCATCACGCTGATGGCGCAGGTTGGCTGCTGGGTCCCGGCGAAAGCCTGCAAGCTTGGGCTCGTTGACCGCATCTTCTCGCGCGTCGGCGCCAGCGACGACCTCGCGCGCGGCAACTCGACCTTCATGGTCGAGATGAACGAGACCGCGAACATCCTCAACAACACGACCGACCGTTCGCTGATCATCCTCGACGAGATCGGCCGAGGCACGTCGACCTACGACGGCCTGAGCATCGCGTGGGCCGTCGTCGAGCATCTGCATCGCGGCCCCGATCGCGGACCGCGCACGCTGTTCGCCACGCATTACCAGGAGCTGACCCAGCTCGATAAGCACCTGGCGCGCCTGAAGAATTACTCCGTCGCGGTGAAGGAATGGAACGACGACATCGTCTTCGTCCGCCGCGTCGTTCCCGGCGCCGCCGACCGCAGCTACGGCATCCAGGTCGCGCGCCTCGCCGGCCTGCCGCTTGCGGTGATCGATCGGGCGAAGACGATCCTGCAAAAGTTGGAATCGGACGACACCACCATCTCCCTGCCCGCCTCGACCGCCCCCTCGGCCAAGCCGAAGAAGAAAATCAGCGTCGAGCCCGCGGAGGACGCGCAGCTGGATCTGCTGTGAGAATCGCGCTGGAGCCCTGAGCTGTGTTCTGCCAGCGTTCGGACGCGGCGCCACAGCGGTTTTCATCCGCTGCCTACAAACCTCTACCTTGGAGGGCCGGTCTCCCGACCGGCCAAGACATGTCCGATCCGCTCCTGCCGCACGGTGTACCGCATCCACGCCGACACCCTGTTCATTTCAACCCGATCAACCCGTTTAATCGCACGACCATCGTTTTCGTCACCGCATACACTCACAACCGCCAGCCGGTGCTTGCCAACGCTGCCTTCCATCGGGTGTTGGTTGACGCATGGCGCGAAGGAACCCACTGGCTTGCCGGTCGCTACATGGTCATGCCGGATCACATCCATCTCTTTTGCGCACCGGGGGATATTTCCGGTAACATCGCTAAAATCGTGGATTCGTTTTTGGAAAACCGGCGCCACAAGGCGTTTAAAATTTCCAGCAGGAGATTTGTGGCAGACCGAATTCTGGGATACGCAGCTACGTAGCGGCGAAAGCTATACGGCCAAATGGGAGTACGTCCGGAACAATCCGGTTCGAGCTGGCTTGGTCGCGAGAACGGAAAATTGGCCGCATCAAGGTGAGTTGAATGTGTTGCGCTGGCATAAATAGGCCGGTGCGGAGACCGGCCCTCCAGTTCCAGCCCAACGCTCAATACCCGGCCAGGAATTCCGCCGGCAGCGCCGCGTGGGCCTTGAAGGCGTGGTTCTTTCCGCCGAACTCGTAGGTGAACGCGGTCTCGAGCGAATGCAGGAATAGGCGCTTCGTCTTGTTGGCCTTGGCGAACTCGCGGTTGAGGCCGAAGTCGCCGTAGGTCTGGTCGCCGATGATCGGCAGCTGGTGCTTGGCGCACTGCACGCGCAGCTGGTGGCTGCGGCCGGTGCGGGGCTCGAGCTTGATGAGCGCGGTCGAGAAATTGCGCTGCGCGTGGCGGAGCACCTCGAACGAGGTCTCCGTCGGCACATTGCCGTGCGCGACGACTCGGATCTTCGCGCCCTGCTTTTGCACGGCGATCTGGTCGCGCCAGATGCCGGCCTTGTTGTGCGGATGACCGAAAACGAGCGCGTTGTAAGTCTTCCGCACCTGCTTGCGGGCAAAGTGCTCGCGCACCACCTGGGCCAGTTTCTCGCTCGCTGCAGTCAGGATCACGCCCGAGGTGGCGGAATCGAGGCGGTTGAGCAGCCAGAGCTGCCGCGTGGTGCCATCGGCTGCCTTCCAGGTGAAGCACTGTGCTTCCTTGTCGTAATGGCTGGTCAGCAGCGCGCGGGCCTCATCTTCGGAGCCGTTCGGATGCGAGAGCACGCCGGCGGGCTTGTCGAAGGCGGCGAGGCCGTTGACGTCCTTGGCCAACAACCGCACGCCGTCGTGCAGCGGCAGCGTGTCCCAGAAATCTTCCGGCACCGCGCTCACTGATAGTAGAACGCGAACGTCAGCTGCTGCTCGTCGCCCAGCAGCGCAATCATCTGGTCGGTCCACTTGCGGTAGGGCTGGCGCGCCTGGATGGCGTTCTGGCAGGAGAACACGCCCTGCTTGCCAGCGTCCGCGTCCTCGACTTTCACAATGTCGGTCTCGCCCTTGGAATTGATTTTGAAAGTGATGACCACGTGCGAACCGTGCGGCGGTGAGACGCGGCTTTCCTCGAGAATGCTGTACCACTGCACCTGGACGATCTCCATGAGCTCGTTGAGGTACTCGCCGTACTCGCTCCAACGCGCATCGCGGCCGACGATGCCGACGTTGGTCACGCCAGCGGCGCGATTGGTCAGGATCGTGGTGCGCGGCGCGGTGAGACGCTGGCGGGACTTCGGCTGCGCGCGGTGCGCGGCTTCGATGGCGGCCAGCGCGCCGTCCGGATCCTTGGAATTTTCCGCGCCTTCGAGCTTCTGGTCGGCGTTGTTTGAGGGCGTCTTGCTGTCGGAAATATTGGTGGCGACGCCGTCCTCGGACTTGCCCTCGACCTTGTCGTAGCCGCTCAACGGGCTTTGGTTCATGCGGGCCTTCTGCTCCTGCTGCTCGGTCTGGTCGGGATTCTTGACCTCCGGCGTGGCCTGCGCGCCGGACTGCGGTTTCGAGAGGTCGCCGGTCACGATCGAGTCGCTTTTGATTTTGTCCTGCGCGCCGGTCATGCTCGGGCGCTTTTCCGGATCGAGCTCCTTGGCGGCTTCCTTCTGCGCGGCCTGTTGGTTCCGGTTGCTGTAGTTGTTTGTCTTGTCGGGCTCGTTGGCTGGCGCGTCGGGATTGGTTTCGACGAACTGCGACGGATCCTTCTGCTCCTCCGCGGGCGGCGGGGTCAGCTCGAAGTCGAAAGTCTTGCCGTGCTCCTGGTTGTTGACCGAGATGCCGGTGTGGATGCCGGAAAATTCGTCGAAGCCGAACTTCGGCGCGAGCACCACCAGGATGATGTGCAACGCCACGGTGGCGACGATGCCAATGAGAATGGACCGGTCAGCCGGGTCTTTGACGGGGTCCAGCGGTTGCTCGCCGGGCTCTGCAAGTTGGGTGCTCAATGAGGGTGGAATTAGCGCCCTAGACCAGCACGAGTCAAAAGTTGTTTCATTTCTTCGACCGGTAATCCCACAATATTTGTGAGGGAGCCGGTGTAACCTGCCACGATCAGGTCCGTCTGTTCCTGGATCGCATAGCCGCCGGCCTTGTCGAGGGTGTGCACGCGGCTCAAATACAGCTCGATCGTCGCCTCATCGAGGGTCTTGAACGTGACTTCGCTGGCCACGCCTTGGTCGAGCTTGAGGCCGTCCGACAGCCGCCGCACCGCCAAGCCCGTAAAAACCGTATGGGAGCGTCCGCTCAACCGACGCAGCATGGCCCGAGCCTCCGCGCCGTCGCGGGGTTTGTTCAGGACCGTCCGGTCAACAAACACCGTCGTATCCGCGCCGATCACCGTCGCTTCCGGATGACACGCTGCGACCCAGTCGGCCTTCAAGGCGGCATTGTGGCTCACCATCTCACGCGGATCGGAATCGGGATCTTCATGCTCGGTCACCTCCGCCGGGATCACCGTGAATGGCAGGCCGATGCCAGCCAGCAATTCCTTCCGGCGGGGCGAGGCGGAAGCGAGGATCAGTGACGATGTTTTTTGACCTAACAGCATGGCGGATTGGCGGTTGCAGTCCGGTGGTTTGGACGCAACTTGTCTAACCAATTTTCCCATGCGCATCGGCCTGGCTCAGATCAACACCATCGTCGGCGACCTCGCTGGCAACCGCCTCCTGATTGAAGCGGCTTACAAGACTTTGGTCGCCCAAGGCGCCGAGCTGGTGGTTTTCCCGGAACTGGTGGTCTGCGGCTACCCTCCTCGCGACCTGCTGTTCAAGAAACGCTTCGTGGCCGACGTCGAACGCGTCACCCGTGAACTCGCCGGCGTGATCGGCCCGGTACCGGCCGTCATCGGCTACACCGAGGCCAACACCACCGGCCAAGGCCGGCCGGCCTTCAACTCCGCGGCATTCTGTCACCAGGGCAAAATCCTGGCCACGGCGCGCAAATGCCTGCTCCCGACCTACGATGTCTTCGACGAAGACCGCTACTTCGAGCCGGCCGAGGCTCCGATCGTCGTCAACTTCAACGGCCAGCGCATCGGCATCACGATCTGCGAGGATATCTGGACGCACGAGATGATCTCCACGCGCCGTCTCTACCACGGCATCGATCCGGTGGCGCAGCTCAAGGGCAAGTGCGACGTGATGGTCAACCTGTCCGCCAGCCCGTGGGATCACGGCAAGGGCGGCGTACGCCGCAAACTCGTCGGCGACACCGCGCGCCAGCTCGGTTGCCCGGTCGCGTACGTCAACGCCATCGGCGGCAACGACGAACTGCTGTTCGACGGCCGCAGCATCGTGGTCGATGCGACCGGACGCGTCTGCGGCGGACTCGCGGCGTTCCGCGACGATCTGCAGGTGATCGACACGGCTGCCCTGGCGCCGAAGCTCGCGGCGACCTTTGAGCAGGAGGATCTCGCCGACATTCACGATGGGCTCGTGATGGGCGTGCGCGATTACGTCCAGAAAAGCGGTTTCAAGAAAGTGTTGCTCGGTCTTTCCGGCGGCATCGACTCGGCTATCACTGCGGTCATCGCCGCGCAGGCCGTCGGGCCGCAGAATGTCATCGGCATCAGCCTGCCCTCGGAGATTTCCAGCCAGCACTCGCGTGACGACGCGGCCGCCGTCGCGAAGAACCTCGGCATCCAATATCACACGCTCGCCATCGCCGACGTCGTGTCCGCCGCCGAGAAAACCCTGGCGCCGCTGTTCACCGGCCGTCCGCGAGACATCGCCGAGGAAAACATCCAGGCCCGCGCGCGTGGCCTGCTGCTGATGGCGATCTCCAACAAGTTTGGCGCCCTGTTGCTCACCACCGGCAACAAGAGCGAACTGGCCGTCGGTTACTGCACGCTCTACGGCGACATGTGCGGCGGCCTCGCCGTGATCAGCGACGTGTTCAAAACGCAGGTCTATGCGCTCTCCAACTGGATCAATCGCCACGAGGAAATCATTCCGAAGAACTCCATCGACAAGGCCCCGAGCGCCGAGCTGCGTCCGAATCAGACCGACCAGGATTCGCTGCCGCCCTACGACATGCTCGACGCGATCCTCAAGGGCTACATCGAAGAAGGCCTCTCGCGCGCCGACCTCGCCGGCCGCGGTTTCGATCCGGCCGTGGTCAACGACATCGTCCGCAAGGTCGATCTCAACGAGTACAAGCGGAAGCAGGCCGCTCCCGGCCTGAAGATCACGCCTCTCGCCTTCGGCGTCGGCCGGCGCATTCCGATCGTGCAGAAGTACGTGAGCTGAATTCACGGGCACCACTAATCCACACTGACGGGCCACTAATGAAAACCGTCATGACCAACCAAACCGGACAGCTGCAACAGGAGGGCTATGATTTTATGGCTGCCGTGTTCGCTGTATATAACGAGATGGGAAACGGATTTCTCGAAGAAATCTATCACGAGTCCCTGGAACTGGAGCTTACCGAGCGCGAAATTCCTTACGTTTCCAAACCAAGGCTTCCTGTTTTCTATAAGAACAAAATGCTCCGGAAATACTACGAGGCGGATTTGATCGTGATCGGTGAAATCATCGTGGAGCTGAAGGCCGTGAAGACCTTGCTCAACGAACAGGATGCCCAGTTGATCAATTATTTGAAAGCGACTCGGAAACGCGTCGGTTACCTAATCAATTTCGGCGCTTTCCCTCGTCTGGAATGGAAACGTCTGGTGCTCTGAATTAGTGACCAATTAGTGTGAATTAGTGGTGCCCATGCCTTCATCCTCCTCTTCCGAATCCCTCTTCGCCCGCGCCCAGCAACTCATCCCCGGCGGCGTCAACTCGCCGGTCCGCGCTTTCCGTTCGGTGGGCGGCGCGCCGTTCTTCACCAAGTCCGCGCAGGGCGCCACGATCATCACGGCGGACGGCCGTGAACTGGTGGACTTTGTTTGCACCTGGGGCCCGGCAATCCACGGCCATAACCACCCGCGTATCAAGGCCGCCATCGCCGCGGCGCTCGAGGCGGGCACGTCGTTCGGCACGCCGAATCCCTATGAGGTGCGGATGGCGGAGCTGATCACGCAGCTCATTCCTTCGATCCAGAAGGTCCGCATGTGCAGCAGCGGCACCGAGGCGACGATGTCGGCGATCCGCCTCGCGCGCGGGTTCACCAAGCGCGACAAGATCATCAAGTTTGCCGGTTGCTACCACGGTCACAGCGACTCGCTGCTGATCAAGGCCGGTTCGGGCGCGCTGACGCACGGTCACCCGGACAGCGCCGGCATCCCGGCGGCGTTTGCGCGCGAGACGATCGTGCTGCCGTTCAACGACCCGCTCGCGCTGGAGACCGCGTTCGCTGCCAACCCCGGCCAAATCGCCGCGGTGATTCTCGAGCCTTACATCGGCAACGTCGGTTTCATCCAAGCCAATCCGGGTTACCTCGCTTATCTGCGGCGGGTGACCGCGGCGCACGGTACCGTGCTGATTTTCGATGAAGTGATGACCGGCTTCCGCCTCGCGCTCGGCGGCGTACAGGAACTGGAAAAGATCACGCCCGACCTCACCTGCCTCGGCAAAATCATCGGCGGCGGTCTGCCCGTCGGGGCTTTCGGCGGACGCGCCGAGATCATGGATCTGCTCGCGCCGCTCGGTCCCGTTTACCAAGCCGGCACGCTCAGCGGCAACCCGCTGGCGATGGCCGCGGGCATCGCGCAGCTGGAACTGCTGCAGGAACTGAAGCCTTACGCGCGTCTCGACGCGCTGGGCCGCCAGGTTTGCGCGGCAGCGCTCACGGCTGCCAAGACGAAGGGTCTTCCGCTGCAGGCGCCGCAGTGCGGCTCGATGTTCAGCCTCTTCTTCACGGCCACGCCGGTGAAGGACATGCCGAGCGCATTGACCTCCGATGCTAAAGTCTTCGCGAAATTCTTCCACAAGTGCCTTGAAAGCGGCGTTTATCTGCCTCCCAGTGCCTACGAAGCTTGGTTTCTAAGCACGGCCCACGAGGGCCCGGCCGTTGACCTGGCTTGCGAAGTCATTTCCGCCGCCATTAAGTCCCTCTAAGGAACATCCCGTCTCCGCCGTTATCCATTAGTTGTCGATGAGCCACATCACGAAACCAAACCGTAAACCCGCCGGCCTCGCTGCCGTGGCTTTGCTGCTTTGCTCCTTCGTGTTTTCGCTCGCCGCGGAGCAGCCGCAAAACGCGCCGGTCATGCCGGTCGACCAGCTCCAGCCGGGCATGAAGGGCGAAGTCTGGACCGTTTTCAAAGGCCGCGATCCGGAACCGTTCACCGTTCAGGTCACCGGCGTGCTCCGCAACTCACTCGGCCCGGGCAAGAGCATGATCCTGTGCGAGCTCATCGACCCGCGTGTCCAATCCATGGGCGCGGTCGCCGGCATGAGCGGCAGCCCACTCTACATCGACGGCAAGGTGGTCGGCGTCCTTTCCTACCAGATCCAGCGCTTCGAAACCGTGCGCTACGCCGGCTTCACGCCGATCAATGACATGCTCGAAGTCAGTGCCCTGCCGCCGGGTCGCGACACCCTCGTTCCGGTGCCGCTGCCGGTTAAAGGTGGCGCCAACACTCGTGCCTCGGGCTCCGGCGAATTCGAGCCGCTCTCCCCCGCTTTTTCCGCCGGCGGACTTTCCCCGCAGGTCGCCGCGTTGCTCGCCCCGCAGTTCGAATCGCTCGGCCTTTCGCTCAACGCGCTCGCCGGCAGCGATGGCGGCAATGCCGAATCTGAAATCTCAAATCTCAAATCCACGCCTTCCCTCCAACCCGGCGGCGTGGTCGCCGTGGCACTGGCCATGGGCGACATCACCATCGCCGGCACCGGCACGGTCTCTCACGTGGACGGCAACCACATCCTAGCCTTCGGTCACCCCATGATGTCGCTCGGCGCCACCGAACTTCCGATGGCTTCCGCTGAGGTCGTCACGATTCTCCCCAGCCAGCTCAACTCCATCAAGGTCACCAACACCGGCGGCATCATCGGCGCATTCAGCCAGGACCGCCTCTCCGGCATCTACGGAGAGATCGGCCGCAAGCCGGTTATGGTGCCGGTGGAAATCAATTTTCCCACCCGCCTGAATCGCAAGTCGCTCCATTTCTCCGTCATCCGCCACGAGCAGGTGCTGCCGGCAATCGCCGCCGCCGGACTCGCGCAAGCGGTCAGCGGCTCGAACGAATCCGGTTTCACGCGCGGCTTCCGGGTCACCACCACCGTCGACTTCCCGGGTTCCGCGCCGGTGGAACTGAGCCAGATCTATCCCGGCCCGCAGGGCTTCAACCAGGGGCTCTCCGATTTCGTCGGCAACCTGTCGCTCTGGCTCTTCAATCCGTACGAGCGGATTTTTCCCGAGCACATCAAGTTCAGCGTCGAGGACACTCCGGAAACCCCGCAGGGCTCGGTCGAACTCTTCCAGGTTTCGCGCCGCGAGGCATCTCCCGGCGATCATCTCGACCTCGGCCTGGGCTGGCGCGGTTACCAGCGACCGGTGTCCTATGAATCCCTCGGCCTCGACGTGCCGCGTTCGTGGGCGGGCAAGGAACTGGAAGTGATCGTCACCACCGGCCCGGCGCTGGACGAACTCACGGGCCGCACCCACTCGGTTCCGATCGCGCAGCTGCGCAGCTTCGAGGAATACATTTCCGCGCTCCGCGAGTTTCGCGAGGCCGACGGTTTGTATGTCGCCGTCGTCGAGAAGGCACGCCTGCTCACCGACCAGCGCGCCACCACGCGCGACATGCCCGGCTCGCTCGAGCGCATCGCGCGCAGCGCCGATGAAGCCCGCTTCCAGCGCCGCGATGCCCTCACCCCGCTGTGGGAGAAACGCATTTTGCCCGGCACGCTTTTCAACATCCTGGTCCGCCGTCCGCTCACTGTGACGGAATAGTCCGGATCCTTCACCGGGTTTGGGCTGACTGCTAATCTACTCCGCATGAATTTCCGTTCTTCCCTTGCCCTCGCCGCCTTCGTCCTGCTGGCCGCCGGCCTCGCTGCCGATCCGCTCACCAAGCAGCAGGAGATCGATTTCGGTCGCGACGTCGCCAGCCGCAACCTCAAGGGCCTCGCGACCCGCTCCGACGGCCGCATCCTGCCCGGACCGGTGTTCACCGACCTCACCGGTCCCAAGATCGGTGAGATTCTCTGGACGATCAAACCGCTCGGCGTCGATCGCGTGCTGACCAAGACCGCCAAGGGCACGGTCGATCCGGTCGGCAGCTATCGCTTCGTCGTCGGCACCGGCCCCGACGGCAAGGTGCAGGAAGTGACCTTCAATCCCAAGGACAACACCTACACGGTGAAAGAGGTCGCCGACGTCGCCGAGACGCACGCCATCTCGGTGTTGCCGCTCGCCGACGGCAAGCTGCTCATCGGCACTTCGCCGACCGCGGTGATTTATCTTGTGCAGGACGGCAAGCCGCTGGCACGTGTGCCGCTGCCCGCCGACTCCGTTTTCGATTTCCTGTTGCAGCCCGATGGCAGCGTCCTCGCCGCCACCGGCAATCCCGGCAAGATCTACAAGCTCGACCTGGCCAAACTCGCCAAAGCCGGCGTGATCGAGGGCAAGGTCGACAACGACACGCTCCTCGGCGAACGCGGCGTCACGGTGTTCGGCGAGATCCGCGACCGCAACGTGCGCAAGCTCGCGCGCCTCACCGATGGCCGCATCGTCGCCGGCTCCTCGCCCAAGGGTAATGTCTACAGTTTCGCCGCGACCGGCGGCGCCCCGCTCTTCCTGCAGGAGAATCGCGACGCCGAAGTCGTTGACCTGCTCCCCATCGAGGACGGCGGCTTCTATGCCGCGCTGGTGTTCAGCGGCGGCGATCCGCTCCGACTGGCAAAGTCCGAACCGAAGGATGACGCCAAGGACCGCGACCAGCCCAAGGTCAACTTCGGCGGCCGCAGCTCCGTCGTGCGTTTCCCGGCCGATGGATTTCCCGAAACCGTGGTCAGCAAGAGCGGCATTTCCCTTTATCGCGTGACCAAGCACGACGACTGGCTGCTGCTCACCGCCGGTGAACAGGGCGACGCCTTCGGCTACGACCCGGCGGCGCGCCGCTCGCTGACGTTTGCCGGCAGCGCGTCAGCGCAGTTGAACGATCTCACACCGTTGAGCGACGGACGCTATCTCCTGCTGCGCAACAACGCGCCCGGCTTGGCGCTCATGACCTTCGGCCCGGCGGCGGTGCGCGAGTTGGAAACCAAGCGCCTCGACCTCGGCCAGTCGTCCGAACTCGGCGCCCTGCGCTTCTCGCGCCTGCGCGGCCTCGATCTTTCCGCGATCAAGCTCCAGGCGAGCACCAACTACGGCGCCGACGAAGTCGAAGGCTGGTCGCCGTGGGTGGACCTGAAGCAGCAGGACGACGCCTTTCAGACCAACGGCCTGCGCGGCCGCTACGTCCGCTACAAGCTCAGTCTTTCCGGCAAGGCCACCGATTTCCAAATCGACAAGGCCACGCAGTACCACCTGCCCCAGAACCGCCGCCCGAGCCTGAGCGATTTCCGCATCTTCCCGCCGAACCAGGGCCTGATCCCGATGACCGAGCAGCCGATGAATGCCGTAACGACCCTCGGCCAGATGCTTTTCCCCAATCAACGTGATGCCAAGGACGACGGCTCCGATCGCCGCAAGGGCTCCTTCCTCAACAGCCAGATCGTCCCGCAGCCCGGCACGCAGATCGTCTATTGGTCAGTCAACGATCCCGACAGCGATACGCTGGCGTATACGTTCTCCATTCGCGCCGAGGGCAGCGACAACTGGACCGACCTCGCCGTGCGCACGTCCGACACCTTCGTGCAGTTCGAGACCGGTGGCCTGCCTGAAGGCCTCTATCTCACGCGCCTGATCGTGGCGGAACAAGCGCCCCGCCCCGTGGCCCAGCGCCTGACCTACACCTTCGAGACCGACAGCCTGCTCGTGGACCACACGCCGCCCGCGATCGCTTCGACCGACTTCAAGCGCGCCAACGGCTATCTCTATATCACCGTGTCCGGCCGCGATGCCTTGTCGCTGCTCGATGGCGCCGAGTTCGTGCTCAACAACGGCACGCGCGACGTCGTGATGCACCCGGTCGACGGCGTGCTCGATGGCCGCGAGGAATCCTTCATGGTGGAAATCCCCGAAGCCCGCGCCGCCAGCGCCAGCTCCGTGGAAATCATCCTCTACGACCAGGCCGGCAACGCCTCCTCGACGCGCCTGCCGCTGAAGTAAGAACCTATTTCGTGATGGAGGGCCGAGCTCCCGCGAGGCCTTTCATCGTTGCGCAAATTCGGCCTCGCCGGAGCCCGGCCCTCCATTGGGATTTCGATCAATTTAGGAATCCAACCCTGGCTTAGCTTCTTCGCTACTTGGTGTTTTCCCCTCCGGGCCGGCGTCGAAGGGCATTTTCGAGTCTTCCGCCTCGAGACGCTCGCGGTTCTCGTGGGTCAGCTCGTGCGGCAGCAGCTCGTCCACCAGGCGCAGCATGCGGCGCACGGAAATCCGCAGCCGCAGGCGCCGACGCAGGAAGGTCTTGTTGGCGGGATGTGTGACGTAGTTCTCGACCGCGTGACCGAGGTCGCGGGCGTGCTGCATGCAGCTGACGTCCTCGATGAACTCGTAATCGGGACGGAAGAAATCCCGGCTCAAGTGCGTCAACAGGCCGAAGAACGGCCGGGCGTGCGGATAGAGCGTCTTGAGCAGCATGTCCGTGGGGAAATCTGCCGGCAGGACGCCCTGCCGCCGGCAATACACCATCAGGAACGAGCGATATTCGGTTGGCATGGGTCAGGTGCTGGTTTCGAGCTCGGTCGGGCTCGGCAAAGTGACGTGGCAGGTGGTGCCTTCGCCCTTGGCGCTTTCGAAATGAATTTTGCCGCCGAAGCGACGGAGGACCTGGTGTGCGATGAAGAGTCCCACGCCCAGCCCCTGTTGTTCGTATTTGTTGCGCTCGAACTGCCGGAACAGCCCGAGGTTCTTGATCTGGGCGCGGGTCATGCCGCGACCATGATCGCGGACGACGAGCTGGAACTCCTCTCCAGCCCGCGCGGCGCGGACTTCCACCGCGCTCTCCGGCGCAGAAAAGCTGAATGCATTGTCTACCAGCTCCTCCACCAGCAGGTTCAGTTCATGCGCCCCGCCGGTCAGCGGCGCGCCGGATATTTCCAAGGTCAGATCGCCGCGCCGGCCGTGGCGATCGGAGGCGGACAACGCGGCATGCTTCACCACCTGCTCCACGGACGGCGCGGACAGCATCGGGAACGGCGCGTCCGAGTCCGGGGCCAGCCGGTCGAGTGCGTAGAGATAATTCCGCAGCGTGCGCTGGAGCCGCCGGCCGGACATCAGGATGTTGCGCAGGGCCTCCTTCTGCTCCGTGCGGTTCATCTGGTCGCCATCCTGATCCAGCATTTCGGCAAAGCCCATGATGCCGGTGAGTGGCGTGAAAAATTCGTGTGGCAACCCGCGCCGCAGGCTGTCCTTCAGGTGCGCCACCAGATCGGATTCGACATGCCCGGCGATGTCGCTGCGCCGCAATCGCGCCCCCACGCAGGCCACCAGCGTATCGAGGGAAAACGGCTTCAGCAGGAAATCGTCGGCGCCGAGGTTCATGGCCACGCGCGGGTCGGCGAAATACGGATTTCCGGTCATGAAAATGAACGGACAGTTGCCGAGCTCCTGGTCCTGACGGATCTCCTGCAGCAGACGGTGCCCGTTTTTCCCGGGCATGTTGATGTCGCACAGGATGAGATCGGGGTTCTGCTCGTGCGCCGCCTTCCAGCCCGCGTCGGCGCTGCTGGAAAAAATCACGCGATAACCGTGCGCCTCCAGCCCCGCGGTGAGCGCCGCGCCAAGCGCGGCATCGTCGTCGATGATCTGGACCAGGCGGATCGCATCGTCCACATGGTGACTGTTGCCCGTCGCGAGTTCGCGCTCGGGCGCAATGGCGGACGGTCGGCTCATGGCGTGGGTGCGGTCACGCCCGGAATGGCGGGCAGGCGCGGATCGAAGACCGGCGGCAGATACGCGGCCGCGCGCGCAGCCGTGGGCGCGACAAAGACCAGCCGGATGCGCGTGCCGTGTCCCTCGCGGCTGCGCACGACGACGCGACCGCCCATGGCCTCGAGCAGGCGACGGACGGTGACTAGCCCGAGGCCCGTGCCGCGACCGGGCGGCTTGGTGGTGAAGAATTTCGTGAACAGGCGTTCCTTGACGCGCACCGGCATGCCGGTGCCATTGTCCTCCACCTCCAGCCACGGCCGGCCGCCCGTCTTTTCCGGACCGACCCGGACCGTGATGATGCCGTGCTCGAGGTCGGTCGCGTCGCGGGAATTCAGCACCAGGTTGATGAGCATCTGTTCCACCTGCGAAGGATCGGCGACGACGAGCACCGGCCCCGGGCGCTCGCTGGAGAAAACCATTTTCCGCCCGATGATCTTTTCCAACAACCGGCAAGCTCCCTCGCAGACGGCCGTCAGATCCACGATCTGCGACTGGGCTTCGACCGGATGCGCCAGGTGCCGCAGCTGGCTGCACATCGTCGAGATCATCGTCGCGGCGTGCAGCAGCGGCTCGACGTAGCCGATGACCTCGGGATTGCCCTTGTGCCGTTCGCGCAGTAGCGCCGCGTTGAACATCACGATCGTCTGCAGGTTGCTGATTTCGTGAACGGCCGTCGCGGCCAGCTCGCCCTGGATGACGAGGCGCTGGAGCCGCCGGAGGCGCTCGTTCTCTCGGTTCGGCCGCGATTTCGGCCGCGCGGAATTCGGGACAGGAGATGCCATGATCATTGTTTGCTGCGCGTCCGCGTGCGGGTGGAAGCCGGTTTGCGTTCCGGGCCGGTGGCTGCGGTGAGCAGGCCGTGGTTGGCGGCGTAGAGCGAAAGCTGGGCGGCGCGATGCACGCCAATCTTGCGCATGAGGCGGTTCCGGTGATTGGCCACCGTGTGGCGGCTGAGTCCGAGCGCGGAGGCGATCTCGCGCGAGCTGAGCCCGCGCGCCAGGTAACCAAGAACGGATTCCTCGCGACGCGTCAGCAGCGTCGAGCGTCCGCCTGGCTGGCGGGAGTTCTGAACCATGCGCCGGATGCTTTCGGCGATCTCGGGGCTGAAGTAGGTGCGACCCTGCGCCACGGTGCGCAGCGCCGCGCGGAATTCCTCCAGCGTGGCGGACTTGTCGATGAGGCTGAATTCGCCGGCGGACAAAATCCGGCGGATCACCGCCGGCGTCAGGTTGCCGGAGAAGACCAAGATGTGCGCGCCGTGTGCCGCGGCGCAGATCCGATTGATCGCGACCAGGCCTGAGTCGGACGGCACTAGCAGCAGGTCCAGGATGATGACATGCGGCCTTTGCCGGGCCAGTAGCTGGACTGCCTCAGCCTCCGTTCGCGCCCACCCGACCACCTTCAGGCCGGGGACATTGTTGACCACGGTGGTGATCAATTCCTGGAAAAGGATGTGGTCGTCGACGATGACGACGCGCGCGGTTTCCGTGGCTAACTTGGCTTCCATCCCACACTTGTTGTGGGCCCTTTTCCAAATTTCTAATAAATACTCTGTGAGAGTTCAAAAATGAGGGGTATGCCCAATCCGGCATTAGCCTAATCAAGTCACGAGCACCCTAGGGGGTTTTCGACCACCCCAAACTCACATCATCGGGTTCGATGTCGCCTTCCGCAAACCCGGCACGCGCACCAGTCCGAGGCGCGCTGCGTAGAGGACGAGTTTTGCCGTACTGTGCAACTCTGTTTTCTTCATCAGCCGGCTGCGAAACGCCGCGATGGTGTTCTGGCTCAATTGCATTTTCGCCGCGATCTGGCGCGAACTCAGGCCCATCGCGATGTGCTGCAGCACGTCGCGTTCGCGCCGGCTCAGCTCGGGGCCCGTGCGCTTTTCGATCGGCGGCGCGGCGACCACCTGGCGGCGGACCGCCTCGCACGCCTGCGGGCAAAGATACATGCCGCCCTGCGCCACGCGCTCCACGGCATCGAGCAGGTCCTGCAGCTTTGCCGTCTTGCCCATGATGCCGCCGGCGCCGGCGAGCAGCATGTCGGCGACGTTCGCGATGCGACCGGTGAAAACCAGCACGCGCGAGCGCGGACATTCCGCATGCAGCGTGCGCAGGCAGGAAAGGTCGTTCGAATCCAGCAGCGAAATATCGAGGATCACGAGATTCGGCTTCAGCTTCTTGCAAAGCTCGACGCCCTCGCGCGCGGTTTCCGCCCGGCCCACCAGTTTGTATTTTCCATCCCGCTCCAGCAGCTGGGTGAGGAACGAGACGAGCACGGGATGGTCGTCAATGATGAGGACCGACACCGGCTTGACCGGTGTGGTGGTAGGCGATGGTGCGTTCGTGGTCATTATCCGTTGGTCCTGGCGCCCGTTCTTCGGAAACCGCGGGCTCAAATCCGGCAAAAAGCGTGAACTTGAGCGGTGGTTTCGTGGCGCCTACTTTTGCAAAAAATTTGACGCTGGCGATACGCAACACGCGAAATCACGCACTAGAATTAGATCAAATGACCCCGCGCCGTTTCGTCTTATTCGCACCCGGGCCGAAAGCCTCTAGTGCCGCGGGAGGCTTTCGCCTGTTCAGGCGCGCGGGTGCGCTTTCGCGTGGATTTCCTTCAACCGCGCGACGCTGGTGTGCGTATAGATCTGCGTCGTGGTCAGGCTCGCGTGGCCCAGCAATTCCTGCACGGAACGCAGGTCCGCGCCGGCGTTGAGCAGGTGCGTCGCGTAGGAATGCCGCAGCTTGTGCGGCGTGATGTCCATCGGGAGATCGGCCAGCGCGAGGTACTTTTTCACCAGCTGTTGGACGAAAGCCGGCGTGAGTCGGCGGTGATTTTCGGTGACAAGCACTGGATCCGCGAGCCCGTGCGCCTTCGCTTCCGTGTCGCGGAATTTCTTCAGCACGGCCATGGCCGGCGAACCGAGCGGACAGATGCGCTCCTTCTTGCCCTTGCCCAGCACGCGCGCGCTGCCGCTGCCGAAATCGATCGCGCCGTAATTCAGCGCCACAGCCTCGCTCACGCGCAGACCGCCGCCGTAAAGAATCTCGAGCACGAGCCGGTCGCGCAGCGCGGCGAAGGCGCTGATGGCTTCGTTGGCGCGGAGCTTCTCAGGCCCGGCGAGCAGGCGGAGCATCTGGTCTTCGGTGAGAAATTTCGGCAGCGCCTTCTCAAGCTTGGGCAGCGTCACGCCGTCGAACGGGTTGCGCGTGAATTTTCCCTGCCGCATCCAATAGCGATAAAATCCGCGCAGGCCGGAGACGTGGTTGTGCAGCGTGCGCCGGCCAAAGCGGCGCTGTGCCTCGATGATGAAGCTGCGCACATCACGCGTGTTGATGGCGTCCGGATCCGCGGCGGTGTATCCGCTCTGCACGAGCCAGCGATACCAGTCCTCGAACGCTTGCCGGTAATTGCGCACCGTGTACGCCGAGTACCGGCGCTCTTTCGCCAGGTAATCCAGGAACGGCTGCAACCACTCGGCGACGAACGCCGACGGCAACGGGCCGGTTTCAGTTGCGGGACTGGACGTTGGTTTCGACATCGCGCATCACGCGGTCGCATTCCTTGCGCAGCGCTGACTCGGGATCGATGCCGGCCTGGCGGCATGCCGCCGTGAGCTCGAAGAGCAGGCGCCCGGCCGATTCTTCCTTCAGGCCGTTGGCCAGCTGCGCGACTTGCGACTGGTCGATCACATTGTCCGCCGGCAACGACTGCTTGGCGATGCGCTTCACGACCTCCTCGGCGAACATCAGTGCCGGCAGGCGCGGCGGGAGCTTCTTGAAAATTGTCGACTCCGTCTTGCCGGCCGCGGCCTTCTCGCCGGCCTTCACCTTCTCCCACACCTCGATCACTTCGGCGGAGTTGTCGGCCTTGCCGGTGCCGAACACGTGCGGGTGGCGGCGAATGAGCTTCGCGTTGATGTCGTGGGCGACGTCGTCGAAATTGAAATCGCCGCGCTCGGATGCGAGCTGAGCATGGAACACCACCTGGATCAGCACGTCGCCGAGCTCCTCGCGCATGTGCGGCAGGTCGTTCTTGTCGATCGTCTCGAGCAGCTCGCTGCACTCATCGATCAGGCAGCGCGTGAGCGTCTGGTGGGTTTGTTCGCGGTCCCAGGGGCAGCCGTCGGGCGCACGCAGCCGGGCCATGGTCTGGCGGAGTTCGTCAATCGCGGTCATGGCAAGATGGCCGCAAGAAGGCACAGAAAGCGCAAAAGGAAAACAGCCCGTGTCGCGGATTGTTTCTTGCGCCTCTGGCGCCTCTTTGCGGCTATGGAGGCGATATATGTCCGACAAGCTCACGGAAATCATGGCCCACAAGCGCCGCGAAGTCGCCCCGCTGCTGCGTCCGGTCTTTGCCGACGAGCTCATCGCGCTCAACCGCAAGCTGCCGAAGCCGCCGTCCTTCGCGGGCGCCCTTCGCCGTCCGGATGGCAAGCTAGCCGTCATCTCCGAGATCAAGCGCCGATCGCCCTCCGCCGGCGCGATCAAGGAAAACGCCTCCGCCCTCGAGCAGGCCCATCGCTACCGCGCCGCCGGCGCCTCGGCTCTCTCAATCCTCACGGACAAGGAATATTTTGGCGGCACCCTCGCCGACCTCATTGAGGTGACCGCGGATTTCAGCCAGCGCCCCCCTGCCATTCCGGCCCTGCGCAAGGATTTCATGGTGCACCCGATCCAGGTTGTGCAGGCGCGCGAGGCCGGCGCCAGCGCCATCCTGATCATCGTGCGCGCGCTCAATGACGACGAGATCACGGCGCTCCACGATGCGGCCACGGTGGCCGGGCTCGATGCGCTTTTCGAGATCCACACCGAGGCCGAGCTCGAACGTTCGCTGCGGCACAAGGCGAAGATCATCGGCGTGAACAACCGCGACCTGGCGATCTTCAAGACCGACATCGGCCTGTCCGAACGCCTGATTCCCCTGTTTCCCAAAGATGTCATCGCCGTGAGCGAAAGCGGTTTCTCCACCGGCGCCGACGCCGCCCGGGCCCGCGCCGTGGGCGCGCATGCTCTCCTCGTCGGCGAGTCGCTGATGAAGGCGCCGGACCCGGCGGCGCTGATCGCGGAATTTCAGAATGCTGTTCGGTAAGCCCAATCCCAAGCTTCTGCCGCGGAAAGAATTCATCCGCCGGCTGGGCTGGAGCGTCGCCGCCGGCGGCGTGCTCATCGCGATTTCCCTGACGCTGGGCATGCTCGGCTATCATGTGTTTTGCGAGTTGGGTTGGGTCGATTCCTTCCTCAATGCGTCGATGATCCTCTCCGGCATGGGCCCGGTTTCGGAGATCAACACCACGGCGGGCAAGCTGTTCGCCGGTGCTTACGCGATCTATTGCGGTGTCGCCCTCATCGGCACCACGGGCGTGATCATGGCACCGGTCATCCACCGGGCGCTGCACAAGTTCCACCTCGAGGACAGCGACCAGAAATAAGCGATGCCCCTTTCCCCCACGGCGACCCGCGAGCTGCTCACCAAGCTCGGCCACCAGCCCAAGCGCTTCCTCGGGCAGAATTTCCTCGTCGACGGCAATATCGTGCGCAAATCGCTCGAGCTCGCCGGCATCACCGCCGGCGACACCGTGGTCGAGGTTGGTCCGGGCTTGGGCACGCTGACTTCTGCCCTGCTCGAAGCCGGCGCGGAAGTCTGGGCCGTCGAGAAGGACCGCCAGCTGCACGCCCACCTGACCGAGACCCTGGTGCCCGCGCATCCCAGGCTGCACCTGATCGAGGGTGACGCGATGGAGCACCCGCTCGCGGATTTGCCGGCGGAGAAGGCCGCGAGTTTCAAAATCGTGGCCAACCTGCCCTACGCCATTTCCACCCCGTGGATGGACGCTGTGCTCGGCGGCCCGCTGCCGGAGCGCATGGTGCTGATGCTGCAGGACGAAGCGGCCAAACGCTACGTGGCTCCGCCGGGCTCCAAACTTTTCGGCTCGATCTCCATTTTCCTGCAATCCGCCTACGCGGTCGATCCGGGACATCGCGTCGGCGCCGGCTGCTTCCATCCGCGGCCGGACGTCGAATCCTTCCTGCTCAATCTCGGCCGCCTGCCCGCGCCGTTTGTGTTTTCCCCCGAAACCAAGGCCGTGATCCGGGCCTGCTTCCAGCAGCGCCGCAAGCAGGTGGGCTCCATCCTTCGCGACAAGCTGCCGCCGGCCGCCGCCACCGCCTGGTATGCCCACCTCGAGGCCGCGGGTTTTGGCTCCCAATCGCGCGCCGAGCAGATTCCGGTGGCACTCTGGCGGGAAATCACGGTCTGAGGTCGCGTTACTTATCCGCATTTCCGCCGTCTTTCTCCCGATGTTCCGTTCCGTCCTGCTTCTCCTTGGCTGCCTCGCGCTGGTTTCCGCCGCGACGGGCGCGCCGCTGGTCGGGCGCATGGATGGCGACAGCTACGTATCGCCGACCGGGGAGTTTCGCATCCGGGCCCCGATCCTGATGGAACTGGGCGGCACGATCGACGACAACGATTCGGTCGTCACCTTCCACGACGACTTCGGCACGCACATCAGCATCGCCTGCTTCGACCTCGACGCGACGCAGCGCTGGGAACTCGATACGCGCGGCCTGCGCGACTACCTGCTCTATTTCTTCAGCGAAATCGTGATGGCCAATTTCCGGAGCCGTTATCCTGAGTCCACGATCGAGAGCGCCCGCTACCTGCCCGAGTTGATGGAGGGTTCGCTGATCGCCTACTCGCTGCTGCCCGGCGGTTCGTATTTCGAAATGAAACACAGCGTGTCCGGCCTCCCGCCCGAAAATCCGGTCGTCGCCAAACGCGGCACGCTGCTGTTCGTCCGGCATCGCCATGTTTACGTCGTCAGCACCGAGCAGGCCGACCGCGCGCTGCAGCGCAGCACTTACAAGCTGACGACCAAGGAAGAGGACGACCAGCTCTCGACCCGGTTGATCGCGATCGTCGGGCGCATGACGTTTACGGACGACAAGCCGCGCACGCCCTGAGCGCGCGTATCCGGGGTTGCCTGCCCGGGACAAACCCTCACCGTTCGCGCGGTGAACAAACGCGATCTCCTCGCCCGCATCGTGGCCCGGCTCCAGTCCGAACTGGCGGCCATCACGACCGCCGCGCTCGCCACCCACGCCGAGGCGACCGATGAGGAGAACAAGGCCGAGGATAAGTACGACACGCGCGGGCTCGAAGCGTCCTACCTGGCGCACGGCCAGTCCAAGGCCGCCGAGGAGGCCGCCCAGGCTGTCGCCCAATTCCAAGCGCTCAGCCTGCGCGATTTCGCCGCAAACGAACCCATCGGGCTGGGCGCGCTCGTCGTGCTCGAAGGTCGCGAGAAAAGTTTCTACTTCTTCGGCCCGCGCGCCGGCGGTACCGAGATCGAATGGGACGGACGCACCGTCATGGTCATCACGCCGCAATCGCCGCTCGGCCGCCAGCTGCTGGGCCGTCGCCAAGGCGACAGCCTGCAACTGGAACTGGGCGGACGCCGCAGCGAGTTTCGGATCGCGCAGGTGAACTGATCACGCCGCGCGGCGGACGGACATCAGCGCTCAGCGCTTCTTGGCCTTGCGCACGACCTTTCCAGCCGCGCGCTTGCCGACCGCCTTCGCTTTGCTCGCGGTGCGCTTCACGGCGGACTTCGCCTTGCGCTCGGTCTTGACGACCGCCTTGCCGGTTTTGCGGACCGCTTTCTTGGCGGCCTGGGCGGTCTTGCGCACGACGGATTCCGTCTTGGCGACGGCGCCCTTGCGCTTGCGATTCGGCGGGACGGCGGAAGCACCGCCCACCAGCACGCCGACGGCGCCACCGACGATGGCTCCGATCGGGCCACCCACGACGGCACCCAGCAGGGCGCCGGAAGCGCCACCGGTCGTGCGGCGCACGCCGATATTGGGCTCATCGATGTTGGACTTGGACGGGGCTACGGCAGTTTCAATGGAGGAGGACATGGTAGGGAGGATTGAGGGTTATGAATATAGTAGGATGCCCGCGGCCTAAGTTCCCGATTTCCGGTCCATGTTGGGCGTTGAAAGTTGGGCGCGGATGTTCTCTCTGTTGCGCATGTCCTCCCCCACCTACGACCGCCTGCGCGCCGATATCATCACGTCCATGAAAGCCCGGGACGCCGGCACGACCACGGCCCTCCGCACCGCGGACGCGCAGATCAAGCGCGCCGCCATGGATGCCAACAAGGAGATCGATGAGGCGCTGACCGTCGCCACCTTCCGCAAGGCCGTGAAGAACCTGGTCGATGCCCGCACGGAATTCGAAAAGGGCGGACGCGCCGATCTCGTCGCCGCCAACAGCGCGGAGATTGCCATTCTCGAGAAGTATCTGCCCAAGGGCCTGGAGCCCGCAAAGGTCGAGGCCCTCGTGGTCGCGACCATCGCGTCGACCGGCGCCGTCACCAAGAAAGACATGGGCAAGGTCATCGCCGCGCTCAAGCAGCTGCCGGAAGCCGGCCTCATCGACTTCGGCGCCGTCAGCAAGCTGGTCCAGTCGAAGCTGGCTTGAAGATCTCTTGTTGTAGCCGGGGGCGCTGACCCCGGAGCGAAAACAATGCCGTCCGCGACCAGGGTCAGCACCCCCGGCTACAGCGCACGGTACATACAGGGAGGCGTTTGACCAATCCCTTCGGCTTTACTTTTTGAGATCGCGCTGCGCGCGGGTCGGATCGTGGCCCGGCACGTACATGTCGCGCCATCCAAGTTTCAGCTTCTGCTGCATTTCCAAGATGTACGGCCAGTCGGCGTAGGTGGTCGCGTCGGCGCTGTCGCTGCCGATCGTGAACCGCACGCCGGCGCCCTTGGCCATTTTGATGAAGGTTTCAGAGGGCGTCCGCAGGCGCGGATTGATCTCGAAGGCCACGCCGTACTTCGCAGCGGCGGCGATCACCTTCTGCATGCGCTCTTCCGTCCAGAGAACATCGGCCGATGAATGCAGCCCCAGCGGGAGGACCATGATGTTGGCGAAGACATCGACCGGCTGGGTTTCCATTGTGTGCAAAATTCCATCCACATGGCCATCCATCACCATTTTTTCTCGCTCCTCCTCGGTCGCATTGGGCAAATCCGTCATCACGGCATACGTGGTCTGCGAGATGACGATGTAGTCAAATTTCGCCCGGGCCTCCGGCGCGAGCGACATCAGGGCACTGCCAGTAACCTCAAGCCCGACAAAGGCGGGCTCGTCCTTGAACTCGTGCACCGCCGCCTCGGCGGTGGCGTTGTCGTGCACCGCGGTTTCGGTGCCGACGTTATACACGACACCGGCAAAGATGCCGGTGCGGTTGCGCAGCTCCTGCACCTCGGCGAGCGTGAAGTCCTTGGTCAGGTGCGTGCGCAGGTTGAGGACCGGGAAGTTGTCGCGCGCCAGCACCTGGCGCTGGCGGTCCTGATCGTTGTAGGTGCCGCGGACGATCGTGGCGTCTTCGCCCGGCGGCAGGCGACGGACGCGAACACTGCGGTAGAAAACCTGGCTTTTCTCGTCGTGGCACTGCAGCGCGAAGGTGCCGTGTGTCAGCTGGTCGCGCGTGGCGCCGGCCACGAGCACCGGCACGTTGGTCGGCTCGACGTAGTCGATCATCAGCTTGCCGTTGATCCGCACCTGCACGCGGGGCTTGGTCACGCGAATGTTCATCGTGAACCACTCGTCATCCACGGCCATCGCCTTGTAGAGGTTGCGGAAGCCGTAGAGGCTGCCGGTCTTCTTGTTCTCGATGTAGTTTTTCTCGAAGGCCGGCTGGTCGTTGTTCACCTGGACCTCGGTGCCGGAAAGCCGTGGCCAGCCCTCGTCCTGCCAGGTGGCGTGGAAGTACACGCCGGAGTTGGCGCGGTTGACCGCCTTCACCTCGACCTCGAGCTCGAAATTCTCGAAGTCGGCTTTGCCGTCGGCGCCGATATAGAAAAGGTGCGACCGCGCGCCGCTGCCGCGAATCGTGCCATTTTCGATGGTGAAGGACGCCGGATGCTCGGAAGCTTTCCAGCCGGTGAGCGTTTTGCCGTCGAACAGGGTTTCCCACGCTTCGTCGGCGAAGGCGGCCAGCGGGCAACTCAGGACCGTGAGGAGAAGAACAAGGCGCGAGATTTTCATAAGGGGCGACAACTGACAGACGGACAAAGTCTGCCGGGGGTTCCGGAAATCCATCGACCGCCTGCCGGCTTGCAAGCGCGGGCCTGCGGCGTGTCGTTCACACAGTCGCGCATTTGACGGAGTCTTTGTCAGAGATTGGTAAGAACCGCCGGCACGACCGCTCCGGGCTCGCCGGGTCTGATCGGATTGGCAGGCTGCCGCCATGAAAACCACCCGCCTGCCCCTGCTCGGTTTGCTAATCGCCCTCGGCTCGTCGCTGTCGGCCGAAGAGGTCACGTTGCGCCAGTCCGTCATGCTCAAGGCGGAGCGGAGCATCGTCTCGATCAAGGCGGGGACCGCCGTCGAGCTGGTGGCGCGCGAGGGCGACAAGGTCACGATCAAGTACAAGAACATGACTGGCACGATCACGGCGGACAAACTCGAGGAGCCGAAGGTAACCGAAGCGCCCAAGCCGGTCGAACCCGCCAAGGCGAAGGAAACCCCGCCCCCGGCCGAGGCCCCGCCGGCCGCGCGGCCGCCGCAGACCACTTACGGCAAGGCCGTCGACAAGGCCAAGGACAGCGCCAAGGCGCACGACAAGAACCTCGCGAAGCCGACTGACGAAGTCATGAAGTGATCCTGCCCGGGCGGGAGACATTGGCGCTTGGCTTGCGGCCGAATGTGCCGATTAAGCGCTCGTGTTTCGCCCCCTGTTGATTTTCGCCGTCTTGGCCGCGCTGACGTCCATTCCTGTCCGCGCCGCAACGGCGTCCGATTGGACGAAGCTCAAGACCGGCATGAACAGCGACGAAGCGGTGAAACAACTGGGCCAGCCGCTGATGCGCACCAGCGCGCGCGGCGTGGAAATCTGGATTTATGATGGTCACGGGGAGATTGTTTTCGACGGCGGTCCGCTGAAGTTCTGGAGCGTCGCCGCGCCTTCGGCCGAATCGCTGGCCCGCCCCGTTGCCTCCGATGTACTGATCCGCGCCACCAAGCCTCCGCTCACGCGGCTCGCCCCGGTGCAGGCTTTGCCGCAGCGCAGCTATCAGGAAATCAGCACGACGCATTTCCGCACCTCCTGAGGGTGCGGTCGGCGCACCGCGACGCCACGGACAATACTTTGACTCACGCGCGCACCGACCTACGTTCGGAACGCATGAACCGCCTCCTACCCCTCGTGGCCGCCCTGCTGGCCGGTGTCGTTTCCGTTTCCGCCGCCGATTGGCCGCTGCCGTCCACCACCCCGGCCGAGGCCGGCTTCTCCGCCGACCGCCTCGCGACGCTCAATCGCAACCTCAACAGCATCGTCGATGCGGGCAAATACTCCGGCTACGTCACGTTCATCGCGCGCGACGGCAAGGTCGTGGACTGGCAGGCGCATGGCTGGCAAGACATCGAAGCCAAGGTGCCGATGCAGAAGGATTCGATCGTCCGCATCTTCTCGATGTCCAAGATCATCACCTCGGTCGGCGTGCTGATGCTGCTCGAGGACGGCAAACTCAAGCTGAGCGACCCCGTCGAGAAATACCTGCCCTCGCTGAAAAACCGCCAGGTGGTCACCGGCGGCACGGCCGATGCGCCGGTGCTCGTGCCGGCCTCGCGCCCGATCACGGTGCACGACCTGCTCACGCACACCTCCGGTTACTACTACCCCGAGTCCTGGTCCGCCGAAGCCCTGCCGGCAGAACTCATGAAGCGCGCGAACGTTTTCGGCGCCGACGGCCTCGACGACTTCGTCAACCGCGTGGCGCAGGTCCCGCTGCACCAGCAGCCGGGCACCAAGTACCGCTACGGCATCAGCGTCGACCTGCTCGGCGCCATCATCGAGAAGGCGTCGGGCCAGCGCCTCGATCAGTTTTTCCAGCAGCGTATCTTCACGCCGCTCGACATGAAGGACACGGGTTTCTGGGTGCCGGCCGAAAAGAAGGCGCGCCTCGCCAAGGTTTACCAGCGCGAGGCCTCCGGCCAGCTCGTGCCCAGCAATGGTGCCAACAACAACCCGGTCGACGCCACGCACGGCGTGATGAGCGGCGGCGGCGGGCTTTATTCGACCGCCGGTGACTACGCGCGTTTTGCCCAAATGCTGCTCAACGGCGGCGAACTCAACGGCACGCGCCTGCTCTCGCCCAAGACCGTCGAGATGATGCGGCAAAACCACATCGCACACCTCGCCGATCCACATCCCTTCGCCCGGGCCGAACTCGGCTTCGGCCTCGGCGTCCGCATGATCACGGATCTCGGCGCCAGCCCGTTCCTCGGCTCGATGGGCATGTTCGGCTGGGATGGCGCGGCGACCACGATCGTCTGGATGGATCCGCAGGAACACACGGTGGCGATCTTCCTCTCGCAGCACTTCCCGTTCGATCAGGACAGCATCTTCACGACGTTCACCAACGGCTACAACGCCGCGATCGTCGAAAGCGCGAAGCCGGCGCCGGCGAAGTAACCCGCCCAATGCGCCTGCTTGTCCTCTGTCTCGTCCTGGGTCTGGCTGCCGGCCTGCGCGCCGCCGAGCCCGCGCCGCGTCCGCGCCCGGCCGAATGGGCCGTGCCGATGATCAACACCTCGCTCGGGAATTGTTACCGCGTGAGCGACGAGCTCTATCGCTGCGAACAACCCAAACTGGAAAACGCCGAGAACCTGCACGCCCTCGGCATCCGCTCGATCCTGAACCTGCGTCAGCACCACACCGACTCGGCCGAGTTCGAGGTGGTCGGATTCACCCTGCTGGTCGAGCGAATGGAGGCGGATGAACTCACGGTCGACAATCTCGTCGCCGCGCTGCGCCAGTTCCGCGCCGCGCCCAAGCCCGTGATGGTGCATTGCTGGCACGGCAGCGACCGCACCGGCTCCGTCGTGGCGGCCTACCGCATCGTTTTCCAGAATTGGACTCCCGCCGCCGCGCTCGATGAACTGCGCCACGGCGGCTACGGCTACCACGAGAAGTGGTTTCCGAACATCGTCACGCTGTTCGAGCAGATGGATGCGGCCGACCTGCGCCGCCGGGTGCTGGCCGACGAGCCGGTGACCGCGCGTTGAGTTTGTTTTCTTGTAGCCGGGGGCGCTGACCCCGGTGAACAGGATGCCACCTGCGCCCGGGGTCAGCGCCCCCGGCTACAGATAAAGCCACACTACCTCAGCGAATGGCGACTATCTCCAGCTCCGTAGCACCGGAGGGAAATCTAAACGGCACGCGCTGGCCCTTGCGCGCATTGAGCAGCGCCGTGGCGATCGGCGAGCGCCAGCTGATCTCGTTGCGCTCCGGGTCGGTCTCATCGACGCCAACGAGGCGGTAAGTGGATTCCGCGCCGCGGGAATCGCGCACGGTCACGGTCGAACCGAAGCGGACGCGATCGTCGCCTTCTTTCGCAGAGACGACGACCTCCGCCGAAGCCAGACTGCGTTCGAGGTACTGGATGCGCTGGTCCAGCTGGGCCAGTTCGCCGCGCAGCTCGGTGTCGGTCAGGCTGCCTTCGACCAGCACGGGGCGCTCGTCATGCAGCCGGTTGAGCTCGGCTTGGAGCCGGTCACGGCCCTCAGGCGTCAGATAATTCTTCACTCCGGGCGGCAGCAAGGACACCGGCGCCGGTCGCACCGGATCGCCGGCATCGTCTTCGCGGGTGAAAGCCTTGCTCATGATCCAAGCCTAGAAAGATCAGGGCTCAGGGCAAATCCGGTGTGTTGAACACGAAGAAACCAAGCAGCGGAGGGCTGAGCTTAGTTTCTTAGCTGCTTCGTGTTTTTCCCGTTTTGCTGGCAGAATCTTCCACCGGCTTGTCGCCGACGTAGATCATGTACGCGGCGCGCTTGGCCTTGGCGTACAGCTTGGAGGGAACGGCCTGGACCTTGAGCCCGGCCTTGATGAGCCGGCGTTCGATCACGACGTCCGGGCACGCCGACCACACTGCCACCCGGCCGCCCGGCTTGAGCGCGAGCGCGATCTGCCGCATGCCCCACTCGCTGTAGAGCTGGTGGTTCTCGTCCTTCACCATGGCCGTGGTGCCGTTGTCGATGTCGAGGGCGATGACGTCGTAGGGCTTCTTCACGGCGCGGCGGATGACGAAGCGAACATCGTCCACGAGCACGGCAGCTCGCTTGTCCTTCAGCGCGCCGCCATTGAGACCAGCGAGAAAGGTGCGGTTCCACTCGACGATTTCGGGGAAAAGCTCGGAGACCTGCACCACGGCGTTGCCGCCGACCTCGGCGAGCACGCTCTGCAGCGTGAAGCCCAGGCCGAGTCCGCCGATCAGGACGCGGGTGCCGTTGTTCTTCTTCGCATGGTTCGCGCACGCCAGCTTGCCCAGCTCCACTTCTGAGTAGGAAACCGACGAATGCATGAGTTGCTGGCCGTTCACGCGGATGCAGTAGCTGCCGTCCTGCTCGACCAGCGTCATGCGCGCCCCGTTGGGCGTCTTGGTTTCGGCGAGCGTGATATTGGGCTTCATCAGTTGTTACGGTGTTACGATCTCCCCGGAAATGGAAACCACAGAATACACGGAATACACAGAATTTTAGAACTCGGGATCCGAGGCGTTGTTTTCTGTGTGTTCCGTGTGTTCTGTGGTTATTCATCTGGCTTGTCTCGTTTGCGCCAAGGCGTCGTTCTGGCCGGGTGTCCGTGCCTCCCACTCCTCCGCTTGCGCCGCTGCCGGGATTGACCGATCCCGATGCAGTGCTCGACGCCTTCCTGAAGGCGATGGCGGCGCGCGGGATCAACCTCTATCCCGAGCAGGAGGAGGCGATCCTCGAGCTCTTCGCGGGGCGCAACGTCATCCTCAACACGCCCACCGGCTCCGGCAAATCGCTCGTCGCCGCCGCGCTGCACTTCAAGGCGCTCTGCGCCGGCCAGCGCTCGGTCTACACCTGCCCGATCAAGGCGCTGGTGAACGAGAAATTCCTCAGCCTGTGCCGCGACTTCGGGCCGGAACACGTCGGCATGATGACCGGCGACGCGTCCGTGAACCCCAAGGCGCTCGTGCTGTGCTGCACCGCGGAAATCCTCGCCAACATCGCCCTCACCCGCGGCGAGCACGCGGACGTCGCGGCGGTCGTGATGGACGAGTTTCATTATTACTCCGACCGAGAGCGCGGTTACGCCTGGCAGGCGCCGTTGCTGACGCTGACCAAGTCTCGCTTCCTGCTGATGTCGGCCACACTCGGTTCGACGGACTTCTTCGAGAAGGACCTCACGCGACTCACCGGCGCGCCGACGCTCACCGTGCGCAGCGACCGCCGGCCCGTACCGCTGGCCTTCGAGTGGTCGGAAACGCCGCTCACCGAGCGCGTGGCGCAGCTGCTCACCGCGAACCGCGCGCCGGTGTATCTCGTCCATTTCACCCAGCGCGCGGCTGCCGAAGCCGCCCAGTCGCTGATGAGCCTGGCGGTCTGCTCCAAGGAAGAGAAGGCCATGCTCGCGACTGAACTCGAGCGCGTGAAGTTCAACAGCCCTTTCGGCAAGGACATGAAGCGCTGGCTGCGGCACGGCATCGGCGTGCACCACGCCGGCCTGCTTCCGAAGTACCGCATCCTCGTTGAGCAACTGGCGCAGAAGGGCCTGCTCAAACTGATCTGCGGCACCGACACCCTCGGCGTCGGCATCAACGTGCCGATCCGCACCGTGCTGTTCACGCAGCTGTGGAAATACGGCGGCGACAAGGCCGCGGTGCTGAGCGTGCGGGATTTCCGCCAGGTCGCCGGCCGCGCGGGTCGCGCCGGTTACGATGATCAGGGCTACGTCATCGCGCAGGCCCCGGAATGGGTGATCGAAAACAAGCGCGCCGAGGAAAAGGCCGCGGCCGATCCGGCAAAAAGGAAGAAGCTCGTCAAAACGCGCGCGCCCGAGGGTTCGATTGGTTGGGACGCCAAGACCTTCGACCGGCTGCGCACGGCTTCCCCAGAAGAACTCTCGTCACACTTCGACGTTTCCCACGGCATGCTGCTGCTCGTGCTGAGCCGCGACAGCGATGGCTGCCGCGCCATGCGTCAGCTGATCGAGGACTCGCACGAGACACCCTCGCGCAAGCGGGCGTTGCGCAAGCGCGCGTGGCAATTGTTCCGCGCGCTGGTTGACCGGAAGATCGTGGAGTTTCTGCCGCGCGAGTCGGCTCCCGCCAACGGACCCGGCCTGTCGACGAGCGACAGCCCTACATCAAATCGTCGAAAACTCCGCGTGAACCTCGAGCTGCAGGACGACTTCTCGCTGCACCAGGCGCTCTCGCTTTTCCTGATCGATACCCTGCCCCTGCTCGACCGGGAGTCGCCGGATTATCCGTTCGACGTGCTGACGCTGTGCGAGGCCATCGTCGAGGATCCCGACCAGATCCTGCGCAAGCAGGTGGACAAGCAAAAGGGCCTCAAGATCGAGGAATGGAAAGCCGCCGGCATCCCGTACGAAGAGCGCATGGCGAAGCTGGAGGAGGTCGAGCACCCGAAGCCGCTGCGCGAGTTTCTCTACGACCAGTTCAACGCCTTCGCCGCGGCGCATCCGTGGATCGAGAACGAAAATGTCCGGCCGAAGTCCATCGCGCGGGAAATGTTCGAGCGCTACCAGTCGTTCTCCGCTTACGTGCGCGAGTACGGTCTCGAACGCAGTGAGGGGCTGCTGCTGCGCCACCTCATGCAAACCTTCAAGGTGCTGGCGCAGACCGTGCCCGACTCGGCCAAGACGCCCGAGGTCGTCGAAATGGAGGACTACTTCCGCGAACTGATCCGCGGCATCGACTCCAGCCTGCTCGACGAGTGGGAGCGGCTGAGGAACCCGGAGTTCGTCGCGGCCGATGCGACCGACAAACCCGCCCGGCCGGCGAGCTTCGACATCACGCGCGATGACGCCGCCTTCCGCCGGCTCGTGCGCACGACCATTCTCGGATTCCTGCAGGATGTCGCCGCCCGAGACTGGGAAGCGGCCCGTGTCCGCCTGCTGCCGGAAAACGCGCCAGCCGCCGACGAAACGGCCGCCCTGACCGAGGCGCGCCGCATCGAAAAGCAGTTCACCCCCTACTTCGAAATCCACACCCGCTTCCGGCTCGATCCCGAGGGGCGCGCGGCGAAGCACACCTATGTGTCAGAGGACGGAGGGCAGACGGCAGAGGACAGCGGAAGAAAGTGGGCCGTTGCCCAAGTGCTGGTCGATGTGGACGAGCAGAACGATTGGGAGGCGCGGTTCATCGTTTCTTTGGAGAAATCCCGGGCTGAGAACCGCGCAGCGCTGGAGTTCGTCGAGGTGAAGCTGGTGGGCGAATAAGCGCGACACCAAGGATCAAACCCACGTTACCGTCATCCTGAGCCGTGCGAAGGATCCACGTGGTTGGCGAACATCCGTCCTTGCCCTTGGATCCTTCGCACGGCTCAGGATGACGCTGCGGGTGTTTTATGTGTTCCCTGGATCCAAGTTCGTTCTCTGTGCCTCTGTGTCTCTGTGGTTAACTGGATTGGCCGTGCTAGTAGCTGCGCTCACAGGCGAAATTGAAATTTATTCAGCCTGCTTCCGGGGCCCGCCGGGGAAACAATTGCTTTTGACCGCCTCCCAAACGGCGGCTTAGGTGAACCCTTAATCGGCCACCGCCTACCGCTTACCTCCTCCCCCTTTCCACCCATGTCCCAGCCCACGATTATCTACACCAAGACCGACGAAGCCCCGGCGCTTGCCACCTATTCCCTCCTGCCGATCGTGCAAGCCTTCACGAAGCATGCGGGCATCAACGTCGAGACGCGGGACATCTCCCTCGCCGGCCGCATCCTGGCGGTTTTCGCGGACAAGCTTCTCGCCGCCCAAAAGACGGGCGACGCCCTCGCCGAACTCGGTGCGCTGACCCTCAAGCCCGAGGCGAACATCATCAAGCTCCCGAACATCAGCGCCTCCGTGCCGCAGCTCAAGGAAGCCATCGCCGAGCTCCAGTCGCACGGTTACGCGGTGCCGGATTATCCCGAGACGCCAAAGAACGATGACGAGAAGGACGCCAAGGCCCGCTACGACAAGGTGAAGGGTTCCGCCGTGAATCCCGTCCTGCGCGAGGGCAACTCCGACCGCCGCGCGCCGAAGGCCGTGAAGGACTACGCCAAGGCCCACCCGCACTCCATGGGCAAATGGTCCGCCGACTCCAAGACCGTCGTTTCGACGATGGGTCGCCATGATTTCTTCTCCAACGAGAAGTCCGTCACCGTTCCGGCCGCCACCACGGTGAAGATCGAGTTCGTCGCCGCCGACGGCAGCACGAAGGTCCTCAAGGACAAAACCACGCTCAAGGCCGGCGAGATCATCGACGCCACGTCGCTGAACATCTGGTCGCTCAACGCGTTTTTCGACGACCAGATCGCCAAGGCCCGCGCCGACAACGTGCTGCTCTCGCTGCACCTCAAGGCCACGATGATGAAGGTCTCCGACCCGATCATCTTCGGCCACGCCGTCCGCGCCTATTTCAAGAACCTCTTCGACAAGCACGGGGAGACCTTCGCCAAGCTCGGCGTCGACCTGAAGAACGGCTTCGGCGACCTCGTCGCCAAGATTGAAAAGCTTCCCGCCGACCAGAAGGCCGCGATCGAAGCCGACATCAAGGCGACCTACGCGGCCGGCCCGGCCGTCGCCATGGTCAACTCCGACCAGGGCATCACCAATCTCCACGTCCCGAGCGACGTCATCGTCGACGCCTCCATGCCCGCGATGATCCGCGCCGGCGGCAAGATGTACGACGCGGCGGGCAAGCTGCAGGACACCCGCGCGCTCATCCCGGACAGCTCCTACGCCGGCATCTACGAAGCCACCGTCGAGTTCTGCAAAAAGCACGGCGCGTTCGACCCGAAGACGATGGGCTCCGTGCCGAACGTCGGCCTCATGGCCCAGGCCGCCGAGGAATACGGTTCGCACAACAAGACCTTTGAAGCGCCCGGCGCCGGCAAGATCCGCGTCGTCGACGCCGACGGCAAGGTGCTCCTCGAGCACACCGTTGAACAGGGCGACATTTGGCGCGCGTGCCAGACCAAGGACGCCGCCGTGCAGGATTGGGTGAAGCTCGCGGTCAACCGCGCCCGCCTCTCCAACACGCCGGCCGTGTTCTGGCTCGACGAGAAGCGCGCCCACGACGCGCAGATCATCGCTAAGGTGAAGACCTACCTCGCCCAGCACGACACCAAGGGCCTCGACCTGCGCATCCTCGCCCCGACCGCGGCCTGCTCGCACACGCTCGAACGCCTCAAGGCCGGCCAGGACACAATCTCGGTCACGGGCAACGTGCTCCGCGACTACCTCACCGACCTCTTCCCGATCCTCGAGGTCGGCACCAGCGCCAAGATGCTTTCGATCGTCCCGCTGATGAACGGCGGCGGCTTGTTCGAAACCGGCGCCGGCGGCTCCGCCCCGAAGCACGTCGAACAATTCCTCGAGGAGAACTACCTGCGCTGGGATTCGCTCGGCGAGTTCTTCGCGCTCGCGGCCAGCTTCGAGCACCTCGGCATCACGCAGAAGCACGCCAAGGCGAAGGTCCTCGCCGACACCCTCGACGTCGCCAACGGCAAGTTCCTCGAGCACGACAAGTCGCCCGGCCGCAAGCTCGGCACGATCGACAACCGCGGCTCGCATTTCTACCTGTGCCTCTACTGGGCCCAGGCGCTCGCCGCGCAGTCGGCCGACGCCGACCTGAAGAAGATCTTCACGCCGGTCGCCGAGAAGCTCACCGCTTCGGAAAAGCAGATCGTCGCCGAACTCCTCGCCGTCCAAGGCAAGCCCGCCGATGTCGGCGGCTACTATCAGCCGGACGACAAGAAGGCCGACGCGGCGCTGCGGCCGAGCAAAACGCTGAACGACATTCTGGCTGCGGTCTGACAGCTGGGCACGCTGGTCTTATAGGTCCTATAGGACTTATAAGACCTATAGGACCTATGTTTTCCGCCGGGCTTCCTGTCGGGCTTTCGACATGCGCTCGCGCAGGCCGCCCTCTTTCAGAAAGTCGCGCTCGAGCTGGCGCAGCTGCTGATCGAGCAGGTAGTTCGCCTGATGAATCAGGCATATGGCGATATTCGCCACTACCTGCAAAGGGCGGCTCTCCACGAACGCGCGAAAGTCCTCGTAGGTTGCGGCTGGATTTGCGCCTAGCCGACGCACATAGCGGGCTTCGCGATCGTCTTTGCTCCAAATGGCCGCCTGTCGCGCACGCAAGGCATCCTCGTAGTCCGCAAGCAACTCTTCGAGGCTGGAGCGCGCCACGTTCGTCAACTTCAGTTCGGTTTCGTTCGAAGTGGCCGATGCTTTGGAGCCCTCGATGATATTCTGTTTCCCCGAACGCGCCGCCTGGACCATCTGATCCACTGTGCGATCGCCCTTACCCAGGAAACGCTCACAGAACTTGCGGGTGAGGTCGTAGATGATCTCCGCTTTGCGAAACGATTTTAGCTCCCGGTAATTCCCGTGGGCCGGCAGAAAGCCTCTGCGCATATCGCGAGCATGCGCGACGAAGCCATCTCCACGAGCGATCCCCTGTTAACAAAGCGTTAGCGTGCCATAGGTCCTATAGGTCTTATAAGTCCTATAGGACCTATAAGGATTTCAGGCATCCCGGATCGAAGCATCCCACGCCCGCTGATCGCGAGCCTCCCCGCAATCCGGACAGGTTGTCGCCCCGAGCACAGCCGAACAGTGCGGACACTGCGCGTTCGTCGCAAACGGATCGAACGCCTGCTGGCACGCCGGGCATAGCCAGTAATTGCCGCGCGGCGGCGAGCTGTGACAGGACGCGCACTTGAACTCCGGCCGGCGCGGCAGCTGCTCGATTTTGCGCAGCTGCTTGGCGAGTTGAAAGCCCCGCCAGCAATTGAACGCGAGAAAGGCAGTGACGGCCGCGAGCCACAGCTGCGGTTGGGGACCGCTGAAGGCCCGCCACAGCAGCCAGGCCGCGCCGCCGAAACCGATCACGGTGGCGATGAGCAAACTCCGGGCTTTGCCGAAAGGATACCAGAGCAACGAACGCAGGATCTGGCCGCCATCCAGCGGGTAGATCGGCAGGAGGTTAAAGACCAGCAGCCCCAGGTTCATGTAGATGATCGCGCGCATGAACTGGAAAAGATCCTCGTTCCGATCAAAGGCGCCCGTCTCCCGCCCCACGGCAAAGAGCCCGAAAAAGACCGGCACCAGCACGACATTTACCAACGGGCCCGCGGCAATGCTCCAAAGCTCGGCGCCCGGACGATGCGGCGGTTTCACGTAGGCCACGCCACCGAGCGGCCAGAGCACGATCTGGTCGGATTTCCCGCCGACCTGCCGGGTCGCCAGCGAGTGACCGAATTCGTGCATGAGCACGACGAGGAACAGCACCAGGTATTCGGCCACCGCCCAGACCGGCGATTCGTATTTGGGCGCGCGCGTGGAGACCGAATAAGCCGCCACCATCAGCCACGACCAGTGCAGGTACACGTCAATGCCCCAGAGGCGAAACAGGCGGAAGGATCCATCGCGAGTCGGCGTCATTGCGAAATGCGTGCTCAGCTGCGGTCCGTCTCGCGCAGCCATTGCGCGGCGCGCGCGACCAGCTCGGCGTGCGAGTCGAGGCCGAGCTTGTTCTTGATGTTTTCGCGATGGGTTTCGACGGTCTTGACGCTCACGCCCAGCTTGGCCGCCACGGCCTTGGTGGCCAGCGCCTGGCCGACCAGCCGGAAAACAGAGAGCTCGCGGTTCGTCAGCTGTCCGGCGAGATCGCCCTTGGCCGGCTTGCGGGCGGACGCCTCCGGCACGACCAGGGCGGAAACGCCCGCCGGCATCGTGATGGTGCCCTCCGCGCTCTCGCGGATCGCGCGAAACAGCTGGGCGACCGCGTCGCGCTTGCCGACAAAGGCGCAGGCTCCGGCGCGCAGACAGCGCACCGCATAGATGTCCTTGGGCTGGGCGGTGAAGACTACGATGCGCATCGCCGGCGCCGTGGAGAGCAGTTCGTGGATCAAGGCCAGGCCGTCGGCATCGCCGAGCATCAAATCCATCACCAGAACCCGGGGCGGCGCCTTCGCGACGATCGCGCGCAGTTCCGCAGCCGTCGCCGCGCTGTTCGTCACGGCCATGTCGCATTCGTGGCTGATCAAACTGGCCAGCCCCTCGCGCATCGCCGGCGAGTCGTCGGCGATATGGATGCTGAGACGCGGCGAACACGTCGTATTGCTGGAGCCCAGGGTAATCGGCATGGCAGCATACGAAGCCCCGGGCCCCTGCGCCACAAGCGCCAATCTCTAAGGGGACACCTGAGACGCGAATGAGGGCGGCAACCTGATGCGCGCCCCCGAATTTCTGGTATAGTCAGCGCCACAACCCAACACCTTATGCCCAAATACATCATCGAACGCGAAATGCCGGGTCTCGGAAAACTCTCGGCCGCCCAACTGGGCGATGCCTCCCGCACCTCCTGCAACGTGCTCCAGAAAATGAGCCCGCGCGTGCAGTGGCTCGAGAGCTACGTCACCAACGACAAACTGTACTGCATCTATATCGCCGTGAATGAAGAGGCCGTCCGCGAGCACGCCCGCCAGGGCGGTTTCCCGGCCAACGTCATCAACGAGATCAAGACCATCATCGACCCCGTCACCGGCGGCGCCTGACCCGCGCCCAGTCCCGACCCAACCAACCAAACAAACCATTATCACCATGAAGTCCTTCAAGATCCTCCTGCTCGCCACCCTCGCCCTCTTCGTCTCCGCGTCCGCGCTCTCCGCCAAGGAAGAGCCGAAACCCGAGTCCCTGCCCGCCGGCATGAACATGTACGTCATCGAGCGCGACATGCCCGGCCTCGGCAAACTCACGCCGGCCGACCTCAAGGCAGCCTCGCAGAAATCCTGCGGCGTCATCCGCCATCTCGATAACAAGGTGACCTGGCTGCACAGCTACGTCACGGGCGACAAGATGTACTGCGTCTACCTCGCCCCGAACGAGGAGCTGGTCCGCGAGCACGCCAAGCAAGGCGGCTTCCCGGCCAACTCGGTCACCAAGGTGACGACGATCATCAGCCCGCAGACGGCGGAGTAATTGAATTGTCGGAGCGCGCCATGAGTTATGGCGCGCGTGTGTTAATCAGCCCTCCGGCTGTCGTGTGCCTTCGTGGGAGGGGTTTTATACCCCGACGTTCGTCTTTCGTCGGGGCATAAAGCCCCTCCTACTCCAAGTCACCACAACCGGAGGGTTGTTTATTTTGGATTGTGGGAAATCGCACTTCGGACTCGCCGCCGCCTCTATGGCTGTCGAAACTGCCATTTCCCATGTCTTCCACTCCAAATTATCGCACCCCGGCAGAGTTCTATATCCGCGGCATCACCGGCGGCTTCGTCGAAGCTTCCGAGGTGATCAAGTGGTGTGACGAGATCATCGTCACCGCCCCGACGACCGAGGACTGGATGCTCGAGATTTCCTCCTCCAGCCCCGACGACCGCATGGGCGTGCTCCATCACCTGCACGCCGTCAAAGGCGACATCGACGAGGCTGCCCTCGCCGCGCTGCTCGCCGCCCGCAAGTAAGGCTGTCCGGCTCGTGGCCAATCCAACCTGCCCCGCCTGCACCCTCGACGACGTGCTCAGTCACGCCGATCGCTGGGAATGCGCCACGTGCGGACACGAGTGGCCCAAGGAAGCTGCGCCGGAAGCCGCGCGTGTCGTCAAAGACGCCCACGGCACGCCGCTGGCCGAGGGCGATACGGTTGTCCTGATCAAGGACCTTAAGCTGCGCGGCGGCTCGGGCGTCCTGAAAGGCGGCACCAAGGTGAAGAACATCCGCCTCGTCGATGGCGACCACGAGATCGACTGTCGCATCGACGGCAGCGCGATGGCGCTCAAGGCTTGCTTCGTGAAGAAGGCCTGAGTCTCCACTGCCTTGTGTAGGGCCGGCGCTCGCCGCCGGGCCATTGAACTCACGCCGACCCGCGGGGTTTCCAGCCCCACGGCCACCTCTACTCAAGCCGCAGAGATCGCCGTCGGACGCACGTAGGCTTTGCGCGCCTGGCGCACGCGGGCGTGGTTCTCATTGGCCCAGCTGACCAGGGGCTCCACCCGCTGCAAGAGCGACAAGCCCAGCGGCGTCAGTGCGTATTCCACCTTCGGCGGCACAGTCGGGTAAACCTCACGCGTCACGTAGCCATCCTGCTCGAGCTGCCGCAACGTCTGGGCCAGCATGCGCTGCGAAATGTCGCCGATCGCCCGCTTGACCTCGGTGAAGCGCAGCGTGCCACGCTGCAGGGTCAGCAGCGCAAGCAGGCTCCAGCGGTCGCCGATGCAATCGAGGACGTCGCGCACGGGACAATTGCGCTCGCGGCCGGAGCCGGGCGGGACGGGAGGGAGGATGGCGAATTTGGCGGGCATGGTGGCGGCGGTTACTGCGCGGTAACCAAGTGACAAAAAGAACCCCTCTTGTGGGTTTTCGCATCCCGTGGTACCTTTTCGGAACTAAAGAACGAAACCGAACTCAAGCAAGCCTCAACCCATCGTTTCACCATGATCGCCATTACCGCCGCCACCGGCCAACTCGGCCAGCTCGTCATCAACCACCTGCTCACGCAGGTTCCCGCCACACAGGTCGTGGCCGTCGTCCGCAACCCGGCCAAGGCCGCGGACCTCGCCTCCCGCGGAGTCGCGGTCCGCGCTGCCAGCTACACCGACGTCGCCGCCCTCACTGCCGCCTTCGCCGGCGTCGACAAGGTGTTGCTCATCTCCTCGAACGAAATCGGTCAGCGCGCCGTCCAGCACCGCAACGTCATCGAGGCCGCGAAGCGCGCCGGCGTGAAACTGCTGGTCTACACCAGCCTGCTGCGGGCCGACACCACGACGCTCAATCTCGCGGGCGAACACCTCGCGACCGAGCAGGCCCTCAAGGCTTCCGGCCTGCCGTTCATCATCCTGCGCAACGGCTGGTACACCGAAAACTACACGGGCTCGGTACCGCCGGCCGTCGCCAACGGCGCCTTCCTCGGCAGCGCGGGCAATGGTCGGATCTCCTCTGCGGCCCGCGCCGACTATGCTGCCGCTGCCGTCGCCGCCCTCACGGGCAAGGCACAGACGGGCCGCACCTACGAGCTCGCGGGTGACTCGGCTTACACGCTCACCGACCTCGCCGCGGAAATCTCCCGTCAGACCGGCAAAGCGATCCCGTATCGCAACCTGCCCGAAGCCGAATACCGCGGCATCCTGCTGCACATCGGCCTGCCGGAAGTCCTCGCGGCCGGCATCGCGAACTGGGACGTGAGCGTTGCAAAGGGCGACTTGCTTGACGACGGCAAGGAACTCAGCCGCCTGATCGGACGGCCCACCACGCCGCTGGCGGAATCCGTTCGCCAGGCGCTTGCGAAGAAAAATTAAATTCCGCCGCGATTTCGTGGGAGGGGCTTTATGCCCCGACGTTGAACCCGCGTCGAACGTCGGGGCATAAAGCCCCTCACACAGCAAGCACCGCGCTTGGGCTTGGTGTCTTGTCAAACGATGGGTTGAGTTCATGGTGTCGGCATCCCCTCGACCCATGCGCTTCACCCCGATTCGCTCCCTGCTCCTCGTCCTCTCCTGTGCCGCCGCGTGCCTCACCTTGCGCGCCGCTGAAACTCCCGCCCTCGAGCCGGGCTGGATCTCGCTCTTCAATGGCAAGAACCTCGACGGCTGGATCCCGAAGATGGCGAAACATCCGGCGGGCGAAAACTACGCGGACACCTTTCGGGTCGAAGATGGCGTGATCAAGGTCTGCTACGACAAGTACCCGGTCTTCGACCAGCAGTTCGGACATCTGTATTCCGTCCTGCCGTACTCACATTACATCCTGCGCCTGGAGTATCGCTTCACCGGTACGCCGATGGCCGACTCGCCACCGTGGGCCAAGCACAACAGCGGCGTGATGATTCACTCACAGTCGCCTTGGAGCATGACCGTCGAGCAGCTGTGGCCGGCGAGCTTCGAAGTGCAGTTTCTCTCCGTCGGCGCCACGGCCGGACGACAAACCGGCAACGTCTGCACGCCCGGCACCAACATTGTCTTCAAGGGCAAGTTCACCGAGGCCCACATTCTGGAGGCACACGACAGCGTGCTGTCGCCGATGGATGAATGGGTCGCCGTCGAAGTCGAGGTTCACGGCAACGACGAAGTCATTCACCGCATCAACGGCGTCGAGGTGCTCCGCTACGAGCACCCGCAGCTCGACCCGCGCGAGGCCAGCGCCCAGGCCCTGATGGCGCTCGGTGCGCCGCTGCAGGTCAGCTCCGGCCATCTCGCGCTCCAAGCCGAGTCGCAGCCCGTGTGGTTCCGCAATATCCGGATCAAGATCCTTGACCGCTGAGTGCAGCTGTTACCTGCCTGCGGCTGACGCGCGGCCGGGCACGTCCGCCAGCATCGGGCTGACATCGGCCACCGGACGCACCTCAACCGTCAAACCGATTGCCAAGCCCGGACACTGTTTCGCGATGGCAGTCGCTTCGTCCAGATCAGCGATCTTGAGGAAAAAATAGCCGCCGACCACTTCCTTGGCTTCGGCGTACGGCCCGTCGGTCACGCGGCTGCCGCCGGGCCCCGAGACCACGCGGCCTTCGAGCGCCAGCGGACGCGCGTGCTCCACCTTGCCTTGCGCGGCGAGCGTCTCGAACCAGTTATTCCACTGCTGCGCCAACTGCGCCTTCTCGGCTGCACTGAGATGCTGGTGGCTTTCGTGACCGGCATTGCGGAACAGCAGGAGAAAGGCGGACGATGCGGTGCTCATGGGGAAATGTGGGGAGTTATCGGCTGGAAGTTATTTGTGATCAGGCCAACCACCCGTTTTGCTTCTTTTCCGATAACAGATAACTCTCATCCGACAACCTTCCTCCGCGCCCCATGAAAGTCGAACTCTTCACCCTCGCCGACTACGCCGTCGCCGTTCCCGGCGGCAAACTCACGATCGTCGGCACCTTCGACCGCCTCACGCCACCGCAGCTGCCTTTCCAGCAACCGGCGTTCTACCTCGTGGGCAAGCTGCGCTTCGACGCGACCGAGGTCGGCGAACGGCACATCAAGTTCACGATTTCCAATCCCGACGGCAAAATGATCGGCGCACTGCCGGAGGTGAAGGTACCGGTGACCTTGCGCGGCGACGATTACACCGCCGCCATGCAGCTGGTGCTGCAGATCAACGGGCTTCCGTTGGCCGAACAAGGCGACCATTCGATCAACCTGCTGATCGACGACAAGATCGAGGCGACGCTGCTGCTGACCATCAAACTCGCGCTGAAGCAGGGCTGATCGGCTTTCACCCCAAAAGAACGGCGGTTCGCCCCAAGCCCGCGCCGTTTCCGCTGATTTGCGTCAACGGATGATTCATTCCGCACTGGACGTACCGGCTTCGTCCTTCATCCTGCGCATCGAAACAGGGCCATGTTTCATGTTAAGTTGACCATTCCCTTTTAACGCAAGCACACCGATAGCTGTCCTAGGACATGAGCCTGATTCTTTTAGTCGATGACCACGAGCCGCTCCGCATGACGATGACGGACCTGCTGCAGCATATGGGTCATGAAGTGATCACCGCATCCGATGGCCGCCAGGCTCTTTCTACCCAGAAACAGACTCCGGCGAGCATCCTGCTGACCGACATTTTCATGCCGGAGATGGATGGCCTCGAGCTCATCCAGGAATTCCGCCGGCTTTACCCGAGCGTGAAGATCATCGCCCTCTCGGGCGGCATGACAAACCGCCCGGGCGGACCTTACCTGAACATCGCCCAGAAATTCGGCGCGAAGTGGGTGCTGCCGAAGCCATTTTCGGTCAAGCAGCTCGACGACATCATCCGCGCCGCGACCGCCGAGCCGGCGGCCTGAGTCAGCGCAACGTGACGCCGCCCAGCGGCGCACCGGAACGCACCTGCACCAGCGCGAGCACCTTGGGGACGTACATGCGCGTCTCCATCGGCAGCTGCGCCGCAATCTCGCCGAACGTCTTCGCTTTCTCCTGCGCGAGCGTGCGGCGCACGCGCCCGGCCCCGGCATTGTAGGCGGCGAGCGCGAGCGGCCAGTCGCCAAAGCGCTTGTAGAGATCGCCGAGCATCTGGGCCGCGGCCTGTGCGGATTTGGCCGGATCGGCGCGCTCGTCCGGCAGAAAAGTCGACAGACCCAGTTCCTCCGCGGTCGCAGGCATCAACTGGAACAAACCGCGTGCGCCGACCGGGCTGCGCGCAGACGGATTGAAACTCGATTCCACCTCGGCGAGCCAGATGAGTTCGCGGGGAATTCCGGCCGCCGCAAACACGGGCGCCAGGGCGGACACGTATTTTTCCGCCACCGCCGGTCGCGGCCGGTCCTTCAAACGCTTCAGCCAGACGTCGTAAGCCGGTACATACTGGCCGGGCAGCCGGTCGGGCGGCTTCGGCGGACGCACCCCGAGCTGCTTGGTCGCCTCGATGTAATCCAGGCGTTCCTTGAGCCAGTCGATGTATTCGTCGCTGCCGGGCATGACCTGCAAGGCATCGAGCATGGTGCGCGCCTCGGGCTCGAGCCGGGCGAGCGCGGCCGGGTCGTTGCCATCCAGCGCTGCCTGCAGTCGCGCCGCGATGCGATCCCACTGGGCCTTGTCGGGAAACTCATACTGCGCCTTCACGTCATCCGGCGCATAAGCTTCGAACAGCTCCTTGCCGGCTTGGTAGACGTCGTCAGCCGAAACTTCGTCGGTTGCCGCGGAACTGGCGCGCGACGGCTCCGCGGCGGAAGCCGCGAGCGTCCCGAGCAGGAGAAAAATCCAGCAACCGTGCCAGCGCATGCTCCCAAGACCCGCAGGTCGGGCAAAAGTTGCGTGCTCCTTCGTGCGCTTTTCACCCCACCCTTACAGCCTTCTTCCAGAACCAGCCACCCCTCTCATAACGTCATCCTGAGCCGTGCGAAGGATCCAATCGGATTCGGCGCGCCGTCCTTTCGCGGTTGGATACTTCGCACGGCTCAGGATGACAATTTCGCCGGACCGGATGCGTTTCGCTCCGTTTGCCTCAATCACCTGGGGCCCGGATGCGACTGGAAGAATTTCACGATCAGCGCGGGCCCCGCCGACGGATACGAATGCCCGCCGTCGTGCAGGTAAACGGCGGTGTCGGCTTCCCGGCCGGGATAGAGGGTGTAACCGCTGGCGTTCGCCTTGAACGGACCGCCGCCGTTGAGCTTCAGGTCTTCCTCGATCATTCGCTGCTGCCAGGAAAATTTCACCAGCGGATCCTGCGGGCTGCCGAGATGCAGCACCGGTTTCGACCGCAGGTTCCCGACCCCGCGGGCAATCACCGCCGCCGACGGCGCTACCGCCGCGAGTTTGTCGCCCCGATAAGCCCAGAGCAGATACGTGAAACCGCCGCCGTTTGAATGTCCGGTCGCGTAGACGCGATGCTCGTCGACGTGGTACTGGCGAACGAAGTCGGCCAGCATCGTATCGAAAAACTTCAGATCGCGATCGCCTTCGTCGCCGGCCGATCCCTGCCAGCCGGGTTGCCGGCCGGAGCGATCCGTCAGCTGGCCCGGCGTTTTCAGCCCCTGCGGATAGACCACGATGGCCTCGGGCCAGAGCGCGTGGATCGCCATCGTGCGGGCGGCATGAGCCGCGGTGCCGCCGTGGCCGTGAAAGACGAAGACCACCGGCAGTCCGCCCTTCTCCGCCCCGGCGGGAAGATGAACCAGCGCTTCCCGTTCAACCCCGTCGACCGTCCAGGTGCGGCGCACCGTGTCGCTGGCCGCGCCAAGCGGCGCGGCTGCAGCCAGCAAAACGCCGAGCAAGAACCACCATCCGGTAAGGCGAAGGCTTCATGCGTTCAAGACGTCCACCTGCCGGCGAAGTTGCGGTATCGCCTAGCGCGGCAGCCAGGTTTCCCAATTTTTAGCAAAGGCCTCGACGTTGTCCTTGGTCACCGGCGTCAGCGGCAGGTTCCGGATCGGCTGCGTCGGGCTCTGCTTCAGGTGCAGTTTTTCGACCAGGATTTCGACCGCCTGGTAACCGTAGTGATAAACATCCTGCGACAGCAGCATCTGGACGTGGCCGCTGCGGACGTAGTCGAGTTCCGGCGGCAGCGCGTCGACCGACACGCACTGCACGGTGCCAGGCGGCCATTTCAGCGCGCGATCGGTGAACAGCGGCCAACCGCCGAGGAAGCCCCAGCCCGTGATGTCGGGATTCGCCTGCATGACCTGTTCGATCTTGGCGACGGCATCGAGTGGCGTCTCCTTGTGGTAATAGACGTCGAGCAGCTTGATCTTGGGGTGCTTCTTCGCCGCGGCGCGAAAGCCGGCGGCGCGTTGCTGGAGATTCACGGCGTTCGGATTACCGTCGATTGCGGCGACGACGCCTTCGCCGTGGAGCAGCTTGGCCAGTTCCTCGAAAGTGCGTTCACCGCAGGTGAAATCATCGATGCCGAGCGAGACCATCCGCTTGCTGGCCGGGGCATCGCCGGAAAACGTCACGACCGGCACGCCCTGCCCGACCGCCTTGTTGATGGCATCGGTCAGCTTGTTGGCGTCGGAACAGCTGATGATGATGCCGTCCGTGCCGCCCAGCAGCAGCTGCTCGACGAAGTCGGCCTGCTTCTGCGCGTCCTCCTCGTTCGGCGTGCGCCAGTCGATCTTGATCGTGATGCCATACTTCTTCCCGAGCTCGCGCGCGGCGTCATTGGCGCCGGAATGCGCCGCCTCGAAGAACTGGTTGCCCTGCGACTTGGCGACCATGCCGAGCGTGTAGGTCTCGGCAGCGCGGAGGGAGACAAGCAGTGAGATGAAAATCAGCAGGCAGCGGGTAAGCATGGGGATCAGCGGGGTTGGGAGTTGAAAACACAAAGCAGCGAAGAAGCAAAGGCCCGAGTCCCGTGTCCATTCCCTGCAGCCAAGGGCCATACGCGTTTTTCAAAATCGTCCAGATCCCCGCACCGTCATCCTGAGCCGTGCGAAGGACCCAAGCGATGGCGGACGTAGCATCACAAGCGATCGGGTCCTTCGCACGGCTCACGTGATATTCGTAATACGAACATTCGTCTCGGTCGTTCCGAATTTGCGCCTCTGAAGTTCGGAGAACTCTTCGTGGTGCGAAATTGCTCTCACACTAGCCTAGAGGCTCTAGAGATTTGACCATGCCGGGGCCGGGAGTTGCCTCTCCGTACCCCATGAAACTCCGTGTCACCTCCTTGTTTCTGGCGGCCGCCCTGGCCTTTTCTGTCGCCCATGCCGCCGCTCCCTCGACTGACCAGCAGCAACGCGTTGCCGTCGCTTCCGTGCTCGCCCTCGGCCGCCTGCCCGATGCCAGCGCAGCAGTAGCCGACGGCTCCGTCGCGGATCTGATCGCCGCCCAGCGCAAGCAGCTCGCGAGCGATGCTACGCTGCAACGCGCGGTCGCGACCAAGGCTTTCGGCGACGCCTTCGGCCGGGCACCGTCGAGCGACGAGCTCACGACCAAGGCCGGCACCACTTACACCGAGCTGATGCAGGCGCACGTTGCGTATCTCGCGGCCCACGCCGACGAGTACGCCAAGGTTCTGAACCGCGTTTACCAGCTCGTCATCCGCCGCGACGTTTACCCGGAGGAGATCGAGTACTGGAAAAAGAAGGACGTCCAATCCTTCACCGTGCTGGTCGGCTGCGTCGACAACTGGGGCCGCCGCAACCAGCCCGGCCTGATGGTCACCGCCGGCCCAGCCGCCGTGTCGGTCAATTGTGTGTTCCTCACCTCCGTGCGCCTGTCGCCGGCCATCGCCGCCGAAGCGCGTGCCGCCGCCGGCCTCCCCGCTCCCACCGATGCTGCCGCCGGCACGAGCCTGCTCGCTGCGGGCGCGGAGAAAATTGTTTCCGACGGCCGCATCCACTTCGCGGCGGTGCTGCGGGAGTGAACACGAAGCAGCCAAGCAACGAAGACAAACCCCGTTCTCCGATGAAATCCTTTCGCATTCTTTCCGTCGTCGCCTTCCTGATCGCCGCCTTCGGCGTCGCTTCGGCCCAGCCCTCCGGCGGTCCTTACGGTCCGGTTCAGCAAAGCTACGTGGTGCCCAAGGCGGCTCACGTTTACTACGTGGCGCCCGACGCCAAGGCCGGTGCTTCCGGCGCGACGCTCGACCAACCGACCACGCTCGAAACCGCCATCGCCAAGGTCGTCACCGGCGATGCCATCATTCTCCGCGGCGGCACCTACCGCACGGGCAACCTCGTGCTCAGCCAGGGTGTCACGATCCAGCCTTACACCGACGAGCGCCCGGTCCTGAAAGGCACCGAGGTCGCCAGCGATTGGACGGCCAACCCCAACGCCACGTGGCAGACCACTTGGACCACGCTCTTCCCGTCGGCGCCGGCCGATTGGTGGCGGAAGGATCGCGAGGAGAAGCGCACGCCGGTTTATCTTTTCAACAACGACATGGTTTTCGTGGACGGTGAACTCTACGCCGCTGTCGGCACCGAGGCCGACGTCAAGGGCAAGACCTACTACGTCGACTACGAGAACGCGCGCATCACCCTCGGCACCGATCCGACCGGCCATGTGGTTGAAATCACGGCGCACGACAGCGCGCTCGTCCGCACCATGCGCCCCGCGCACGGCAAGGCCAACGACGGCAAGGGCCCGACGATCCGCGGCATCACTTTCACGCAGTACGCCTATCGCGCGCTTGAGGTCGAAGGCGTCGAGCCGGGCAAATACATGACGCCGGATCATTTCGGCAAGGAGGTCACCGGCACGACGCTGGAGCATCTGACGATTTCCTTCTGCTCGCACGTCGCCGGCTATTTCCGCGGCGACAACCTCACGATCCGCCACTGCTTCGTGTCCGACACCGGCACCGAGGGCGTTTACGTCGTCAACTCGAGCGACGTGCTGATCGAGAAAAACCTCTTCACGCGAAACAACATCGAGAAGCTCACCGGCGTCTACGCGTCGACGGTCAAGATCTTCAACCAGACGCACCGCGTCACCTTCCGCGACAACCTCGTGATCGACAGCCCGAACTCGAGCGGCGTGTGGTACGACGTCGGCAACGTCGACGGCGTGTTCGTGAACAACTGGATCGAGCGCACCAACGACGGCCTCTTCTTCGAAATCTCCAAGGGCGTCACCGTCGCGGGCAATGTCTTCGTCAACGTCAACAAGGGCATCCGCATCCTGAACAGCGTCGGCGCGAAGGTTTACCAGAACACATTCTACAACAGCGTCGCCGCCTTCGAGCGCACCGAGCGCAGCGCCAACGGCGACCACTTCGGCTGGCACGCCAGCTCGGGTCCGGACGTCACCGGCCGCCACGACCACATCTTCGTGAACAACCTGCTCGTCGCCGAGCCGTCGTTCAAGGGTCCGCTGCTCTCCTTCTGGCAGGCCACCGCGGTGAAGGATCTCCTCAAGGAACCGCACGTGAAGGAACTCGACGCCAACGTCTACGTCCGCCGCGCCGGCTCCGCTCCCGCCCCGCTCATCCAGTGGGGCCCGGTGCCGACCGACAAGAACACGGTCGACATCATGGCCCTCGACGAGATCCGGAAACTCCAACCCGCCTTCGAAACGAAGTCGCAAGCCTTCCTCGACTACCGCGGCTCGCTCTTCCAAGCCGCCGAGATCGAGCGCTTCGAGCTGATGAAGGAATTCCCCGGCGCCGGCGTGGCCGCGCCGCTGCCGGAGACGATCCGCGAGAAGCTCGGCTGGGCCAAGGATGCCGCGGCGCATCCCGGTGCTTACGCGCCGCGGTGATTGCCGTCGACTTCCCATCTTCCCAACACACCCCGCCCTTCGGGCACCCCTCTTCATAGAGGGGATTTCGTTGGTTCGGGTCCCCTCTATGAAGAGGGGTGGCGCACCGCGCCGGGGTGTGTAGAAACGCGCGCCGCGATCCGCTCCACCAACGCCACACGCTCCGCCGGTGTGGTGTCGCGCAGGCAGGGTTTGCTCACGAGCTCCAGCGTCTCACCGCGCCGCACCAACAGACCCCAGCCTTCGGGCACCTCGTGCGTCGTGAAGAGTCCCTCCTCCGCCACCAGATAAAGCAGACTCGCCGCGCGCCAGCGGCCGAGCTTTGCGAATTTCGTTCCTTCCTGCAGCTTGCGCTCGGCGATGCGCAGTTCCGTCGTGAGCTGCTCGTGGGTTTCGTGCTTCAAGCCGCGCAGGTCGTAGGCGTCCCATTCGGAAAACAGTTCCTCACCGCGGCGCAAATCCGGGCGGTGCCCCGCGATCAGGGTGCGCAGCGCTTCCAACCTTTCGCGCAGCGCGGCGATCGTTTCGGCTGCACCGGCCTCCGGCGCGCTATCGCGCAGAAAATCGGTGCGCGACACCTTGCATTCGAAAACCGCCGTCACGCCATTGGCCGACAACACCCGCGGCGTGGCGGCGGCCACATCCGCCCGGCAGCCGGATCGCGGCAAACGCACCTCGGTCGCCGCCAGTCGCAGCCGTCGGGAACGCGCCCACTCCAAAGCCAGCCGCTTGAGCTCGAGGTGAGCCAGGCTTTCCGACGATGTGGTGACCGGCGCATCCATGGCCGTCAGGGCCGCTTCGCCCCGGGGAACCATTCGACGTGTTCGTCTCCCTGACGGCCGAGATACGTCACGCGCTGTCCGCGCAGGAAAGCGTAGTACGCCTGCACCCCGGCTTGCATGGCGCGGCGACAAAACTCCGGGAATTTCTGACCGTTCCGCTGGCTGTCGAGAATCGCGGCCTTGAGTTGGTCCACTTGAAAGTCCGCACCGATCGACGGCAGGTTTTCGTAGGTGATCGCAACCGAGATGCGTCCGTCGTCGGTGCCGTAGTAAGTGATCCGGCGCGTGGCGTAGTCCACGTGGTAATATTCCACGCCGGCCTCGAGCAGCGCGCCGACGATCTCGGGAAATGGCTTGGTGCCGTCCAGACTGGCTTGGGCGGCGGTGGCGACGATTTGTTCGTTCATGATGCCCTGAAAAAAGCCGCTCCCGCCGCCACTCCAAGCCCGCAATGCAGGCGCGCGCGTGACTGCTGACAGGACGTTGTCAGGAAGGCACACCGCGTTGAACGAATGCAGGGTCGTCGCTTGCGACGGACCTTGCTCGCGGCGCATGCTGCGTGGTCCGTCGCAAGCGACGACCCTGCATGAAATTCAAATCGCCCCGCTTAAGTGTCCTGCGGACCCTTGCGCTGCGACGGCGTGGCGATGAGCTCGATGTAGACTTCCTTGGCGCCCGACTCGGCCACGACGTCGATCTCGGTCGCGACCGCCTTCAGCGGCTTGCTCTGGGCGGCGGCGGCGCTCGGGCCCACCTTGCAGAGAAATTCCCACGCGGCAAAACCCTCCGGCGGCTCCTTGCGGCGCGAGCGACGCAGGTACTTGTTTACCTCGTGACGGATCTTGTCGCGCACGCGGGCGTCATCCTTGCCGGGAGCTTGCAGCGGAAAAGTCTTCTTCATCGCAGGCATCGTTGGGCGCTTCGGCCGCGACACAATGCGAAACCGGTCCGGTCCGCCTACCGCTTTCCGGCTCCGCGCAACCGTTCCAGCATCTGCCGCGCTGGGGTCAGGTCGGGCTGGAGCCGCAGTGCGTTTTCGAAATGGCTGGCTGCCTCGGCATCGTGGCCACCTTGGTTCAAGAGAACCATGCCGAGGTTGAGTTCCGCCATGGCGTAGCCGGGCTGGAACCGCAGCGCCGCGCGATACTCGGCGATCGCGGCGTCGTACTGGCCAAGACGGGCCAGCGCATTGGCCAGGTTGTTGTGCGTCATCGCGGCGTCCGGGTGCGCAGCCAGGATGTCGCGATACTGCGTGATGGCCTCCGCTTCCCGGCCGGGAATTTGCGCGAGCGTGCTGCCGAGGTTGTTGCGCACCTCGATCCAGTCGGGCCGCAACCGCAGCAAGGACTCATACACGCGCACCGCATCAGCCAGCCGGTCCGGCTCGCGGGCAAGCACGTCGCCCAGCACCGCGGCGGCCTCGGTGTTCTCCGGCTCGAGTCGCACCGCGGTTTCCAATGCCTTGATCGCATCGTTCGCGCGTCCGGGCAGCTGCCGCAGCGCCTGCCCCAGACCAAACCACGCTTCTCCCGAGCGGGGATCGAGCCGCAGCGCTTCCTCGTACTCGACCACCGCCTCCGACAATCGCCGGGGGTCGCGCGCCAGCACCGTGCCGAGCGAAAAATGGCCGGCGGCCAGCGCGGGCGCCAGAGCCACCGTCTCGCGATACTCCGCCAGCGCCTCGGCGTCATGTCCGGGCTGGGTGGCGTGATAATAACCCAGGCCCAAATGCGCCGTCCAGTTGCGCTCGGTCACGTCCAACGCATGCGTGAAGATCGTGGGGCTATCCTTCCAGTAACCCAGCTGGCGCAGCGTCACCAGGGTGAGAGCCAGCAGGGCCACGACCGCCGCGCTGCGCAATCCGAGCCCCCATTGAGGTTGGCGCGTGGCGACTTCCGCCCCGCCCCACGCCACGATGATGAACACGCCGACCAGCGGCACGTAGCTGTAGCGATCCGCCATGGCCTGCGCGCCGACCTGCACGAGGCCGATGACCGGCACGAGCGTGCCGAGAAAGAAAAGCCAGCCGACCGCGAACCAGGGCGCGGTTTTTCGCCAGCGCCACGCCACCAGCGTGATTCCCGCCAGCACCAGCGCGGAAAAAATGGCCGCGCCCACCGGAGGCGTGGCGGGATACGGGTAGAAAATCGCCAGCTTCGCCGGCCAGAAGCATTTTTCCAGGTACTTGAGATATGCCGCGAGCGCGTTGAGCAAACGCGCCGGCAGCGGAATCTGCGTGCTGTTGAGCGTGCCCAGCCGGTCTTGCGCCACCACTGCCAGCACGCTGGTCGCCGCCGACAAAAAGAAGAACGGCAGCTTTTCCAGGACGAGCCGTCCCAGCACCGCCAACCGGGTCTCGCCCGTGTGCGCTCCCCAGCGGTTGAGCGGCCACACGTCCAACAACAGCAGCACGCACGGCAGCGTGACCACCATCGGCTTGCTCATCAGTCCGCCGGCAAAGGCCAGGAGCGAGAGTCCGTAGAAGATCCCGCTGCGCGCGCGGCCGGCGGCGCGGGCTTGAACCCAGTGCGCGTAGCTCAACAAAGCCAGGAACAGGAAAAATGTGCTGAGCACATCCTTCCGCTCGGCTACCCACGCGACGGACTCGACATGCAGCGGGTGCAGTCCAAAAAGCGCCGCGACCAGCACGCTGCGCCACGTGGCTCCGGTCATTTTGCGCAGCACGACAAACAACAGCAGCGCGTTGAGCGCATGCCAGAGCACGCTGGTGAAGTGGTGCCCGGCCGGGTTCAAACCGAAGAGCTGCACGTCTGTCATGTGCGACAGCCACGTGAGCGGATGCCAGTAGGCGATCTCAGTGGTGCGAAACGCCTGTTTGATCCCGTCCAACGTCAGCCCCTTTTGCACCCACGCATTGTGGGTCACGTACCCGTTGTCGTCGTAACAGATGAAATCATGGCGCACCACCGGCAGGAACACGACCAGCACGAGCCCGAACAAAGCCCCGCCCAGCCAGCGGGCCCGGCGGGGTGCGGCAGTCGGTGCTGGCGGCGTGCTTCTGGTGCGGCCCATCGGAAAATCAGCGCCGGGCGAACTCACGGAGCGCGTCGCGTCCTACCCAGCGCGCCGTGGCGTGGTCGGAACCGACCAGCTTTTGCGCGGTGGCCTTGGCCGCCTTGCGCAACGCCGGGTTGCGCAGGCCGATCATGCGCAGCGCCCAGCTCACGCCCTTCTTGACGAAATTGCGCTCATCGGTGGCGCCGCGCTCGATCAACGCCAGGTACGGCATGAAATCCCGGTCGGGCGCCGCCTTGTCATGCGCCGCCACGCAGGCGAGCAGCACGAAGCCGGCGCGTTTCTGAAACTCGCCGTTCAGCGCCGCCCACGGGTCGATGCGGTCCCAGGCACGCGGACTCCGGTCGAAGAGCTTGAAGCAAACCGTGTCGACCACTGCCCAATTGTCGAAACCATGGCACCAGCGGTTCATCGCCGCGGGCGTGAGTTTGTCCGGTTCGCCGACGAACGCCGCGAGCAGGCGCGCTTCATAGATATCCGTGTCCCAAAGCGCCTCGGCGAGCGGCTGGCTGCGTCCCAGTTTTTTCGCGAGCTGCTGGATGGCGCCGACCGAAACGCCCAGCGCCTTGTCCGGCGGCAGGCCGAAGCGCGCCATGCCGGTCCGCACCTTGGCCGAGGCCAGCCGCCGCAAGGCGGCGACCGCGGCGGACGCGGTGACTTCGGATCCGGCGGCGGGGCGCTTCATGAGCGACGAGAAAACGGCGGGCCGGGCGATTCAGCCAGCAAAGAATCTCAGTTTTGCTACTTCGCTTCTTCGTGTTTACTGAGGTCCGCCGCTTGAATCCGCCGCGATCTTCGGTAGTTTCGCGGCTCCCCTTAACCCCGATCGCCTCATGAAGTTCCTGCTCCGCGGCACGGCCGCGCTCGTCCTGTTGTCCTGCCTGAATTCGCTGCGCGCCGCCGACGCGGCCGCGCCCGCGCTCCCGCCCCTGCCCGCGCCGCTGAACGTGCCGGCACCGGGCCCGAAGACCGACGCGCCGTACGCGCCGCAGGCCATCCTGCCGGGCGGCATCGTGGTCCCGCTTTATCCGGCCAACTCGCCTTACCTGAACCAGGACAAGATCCGCGAGCCCGAGGTGTACAACTGGTATGGGCCGGGCCGCGAGATGATCGGCAACATCGTCAGCATCCACAATCCCTCGATCGAATTCCACGCCGGCAACGGCCAGCTCGCCACGGGCGCGACGATCATTCTCGCCGCGGGCGGCGGACACCGGACGCTGAACGTCGGCGGCGAGAGCGCGGACGAGGTCAATTACTTCAAGCATTTCGGCATCAACACGGTCATCCTGCGCAACCGTCTCCGCAGCGACGGCTACGAACCGAAGACCGACGGCGTGAACGACGCACTGCAGGCCATCAAGCTGGTGCGCGCCTACGCCAAGGAGTGGCACCTCGATCCGAACAAGATCGGCATCATGGGCTTCTCCGCCGGCGCTGAACTCTCCGCCGCGACCTCGTTGAAGTGGGCGGAGTTCGACCAGAAGAACGACACGCCGGACAACCCGCTCGCGAAGGTTTCGTCTCGGCCGGATTTCGTGGCGCTGGTTTATCCGGGTCCGTCCCTCTTCGCCCTCGGCGGCACGCCGGAGATTCCGCGCGATGCGCCGCCAGCTTTCATCACCAGCGCCGGCTGGGGCGACTGGATCCACGCCGTATGGGCGACGGAATATTTCAACGCCCTGCTCCTCGACGGCGTGCCCAACGTCGAGATGCACATCTATGCCCGCGGGCATCATCCGGGTGACAAGGTCGCCGAGGGTGAAATCCCCGCGACCGGCGGTTTGAGCAGCATGGGCGGCATGGCCATGGGCACGTGGTCGGCGCGTTACCTCGACTGGATGCGCGACCTCGGCTTCCTCGGCAAACCCGGCGTGGAAACGCAGGCCGCCAAGGACGTCGCCGCCAACCTCAAGCGCGTGAAGCGCGACCCGAACTGGCGTCCGCCGGCACCGGCCAAGCCGGCCGCCCCCGCGAAGACACCTTGAGGCAGGGCGCATCCTTCCGCCGTCGCCAAGGCTATGGCGGACAGGCCGGATAAGCCGGAACGACCGTGATGGATTTTGCGGCTCACCCCCGCTGCTTGCGCGCGCGAATCACCAGCCAGCGCCGGAGCCGGTTGAACACCTCGGTCAGGGTGGCATCCTTGACCTTGGTCGAGACCCGGCCATTGACGCGGATCCGGTAGCGCAGCGCCGCTGGGTTGGAAGCGAACGGCGTTTCGTTGGGTGCAGGGATCAGTTCGATCTTCAGGGTCTCGCCTTCCCTCTGATCCTTGAGTGAGAGTCGAAAACGTGCACGCGGTCGCGCCATGATCGGATTAGAAATCTGCACCATTGCGCAACCCAAGTCATTCTGCGTAAGTTTTCTGTATGCGACTGCCGGTGAAAATCCCTGAGGCCGAATAACACTGTTCGGCAAATGAAAGCCCGATTCCTCACCGGCCTCCTGATCTTCAGCATCGGACTTCAGCAGCTCGTTTTTTTCACGCTCTGTTACATGAGAGTGAAGCTAGTGAATATTTCCGAGTGGGTGTTGCCGGTTCCCATCATGATCATTTGGGGACTGTATTTGCTGTCCCCGCTGCTTTTCGTACGCCCGTTAAGCAGAAAGGAAGTATTTCGAGGATACGCCGTTAGCGGCTGGTTGTTCGTGCTGGCGTCAGTTTTCTGGTCCGAGCGCTACAGCACGCTTTCCGAACGATACGGCACGCCGGTAAGCTGGGAGCGGGTGAAGGAACGTTACTTTCTGGGCGACGAAGTCCTGTTCCAGCGAGCGATGGAAAAGAAGAAGCCGAACCAGGCATCAGAGCCAACGTCCGGGCTGGCGCCCGGCCGTGGCTCACCTTGAACGTTAGGCAAAGATGACGACACGCATCTCACGGCTCTTGGAGGAGATCAAATTGCGGGGCCACGATGTGTGGCTAGCAGGACCTGCCGTTCCCGCCGCAGTTCGCGCGCTTGAAGGAAAACTCGGCGCCACATTGCCACCGTCGTATGCATCATTTCTGTTGGAGTTCGGTGCGCTATCACTGCGTAGCGATACTGTTTCTGGCGTGATAGCCGGGGATCGCTTCGATGGAGAGAGCGGCACAGTGCTAGGTGTTACTCAGTCTCTACGCAGAGCAGGACCACTACCCGAAGCCTATCTGGTTGTTGGGCCGCACGAAGATGGCGGCTATTGCCTCGACCTTAGTCGCCGCCGGTCGGATGGCGAAAGCCCCGTGGTAAATTTTGAATTTGGATCCCTTCAACACAAAGAGCCCGTTGCTCCGACATTTGAAGATTGGCTCATCAACTTTCACCTCAAACCGCGCAGTGAAGAAAGCGACTAGTTTCAGGTTTGAAGTGCGACAGGAGTAAAGCGGTCGCGGCGTTTGCAGTAGGGAATACCTCCTTTCCGGTGCCAGCAGGGCTTCGTTTTTGAACACCATCGGGATCATGGGGTCTATCGGCGGGTAGCCCACAACCCCATGCCCCGCTTCCCTGTCGTTCCGTTCTCACTCGCCAGCTTCTTCCTTTTTCAAGCTTCCGCCTTCGCCCAAAATCCGCCCCAGCCCACGGCGGAGCTGGCTTCGTCCCTCACCTTCGAAACGGAATCCGCCGGCGCGCTGGCGGGATGGTCCGGCGGCCCGCCCGATACGTTGCAGCTCGATCATGAGATCGTGCACAGCGGAAAATCCGCCGGGCGGATCGAGCGGGGTCCGCTTTCCAAGAAGAAGGTTTCCGTCTTCACCCATGAATTCAGCCTCGAGGTAACCGGCAAGAAACTCGAGTTGCGCGGCTGGCTGCGCACGAAGGATGTATCGGAGTTTTCCGGGCTGTGGATGCAGCTGATGGGCGCCGAGGAGCCGCTCGGCTTCGAAAACATGGAAAAACGCGCCCCCGCCGGCACCACGGAGTGGACCCACTATTCGATCGAGCTGCCGTTGGACCCACGGGGCAGATTTCTTTCCTTCGGTGTGGGGCAAGTGGGCACCGGCATAACCTGGGCCGACGATCTCGAGCTCCTGGTCGACGGAAAGCCGATCTGGGAAGCGCCGAAGCCACCGCCACCAACACCGACCGTGCTCGAAACCGATACGGAATTTGCCAGCGGCTCCAACATCGCCGTGCTCGACCTCAGTTCCGATGAGATCCGGCGCTTCGCCACCCTCGGCCGGGTCTGGGGCTTTTTGAAGTACCACCATCCGGCAGTCACAGGCGGCAAGTATCAGTGGGATTTCGAACTCTTCCGCATCATGCCCGCGATCCTGAATGCGACGACCGATCAGGAAGCGGAGCACGCGCTCGTCGCCTGGATTGACCGACTCGGACCGGTGGGGCCAGTGGGTGAAGCGAAGCCATCCGCGGAGAAGATCGCCCTATCTCCCGACCTGCGCTGGTTCGCCACCGTGGGACTCGAACTGCGCGCGCGTCTCGAAATGATTCGCGCCGCGCGGCCGCAGCTGCCGGAGCAGTTTTATTTCAAGCAGGTGCCTTATGTGAGCAACCCGGATTTCGGGCATGAGCTGGGTTATCCGAAGATCAAGTCCACCGACGCCGGTTACCAGCTGCTCGCGCTTTTCCGCTACTGGAACATCATTCGCTATTGGTATCCCTACCGCGACCTGATCGAAGGCGACTGGGATCGCACGCTCGACGAATTCGTGCCGCGTTTTGCCGTCGCGCGTCACGCGCAGGATTATCATCTCGAGTTGCTCGCGCTCATCGCCCGCGTGAACGACACGCATTCGAACCTGTGGAGCGACCTGGCGGTCCGGCCTCCGGCGGGCGCCGGCCAGCTGCCGGTGCGCATCCGTTTCATCGAGGGACAGCCGCTGATTACGGCCATGCTCGCGACAGACGGGCCTTCGCCGCTGCAAGCGGGCGACGTCATCGTAAGCCTCGACGGCCGGCCCATCGGCGAACTGATCAAGGAATGGGCGCCGTACTACGCCGCCTCGAACGAACCGACGCGCCTGCGCGATATCGCGAGCAGTCTCGGCGGCGGTGCCATCGGTCCCGTGCAAGTGGAGATAGATCGCGGCGGTACGCGCCAGGTCGTGACTGCGCAGCGTGTCGGGCGCAGCCAGCTGCCGCGGGAAACATACCAAAACGACCGCGCCGGTCCCGCCTTTCAGAAAATCGGCGACGACGTCGCCTATCTCAAGCTCTCGGCCGTGAAAGAGGATGCGGCCGGCGCCTATGTGCAGCAGACCATGGGCACCAAAGGGCTGATCATCGATGCCCGCAATTATCCCTCCGCCTCCCTGATTTTCGCCTTGGGCGGACATCTCGTGGACAAACCCACCGAGTTCGCGGCCTTCACCAAGGCACGTGCGGAAAATCCCGGCGAATTCCACTTCGCTCCAGGCAACCTGATTGCTCCCCTCGCGCCGCACTATCCGGGGCGCATTGTCGTTCTCGTCAACGAACTCACCCAAAGCTTCTCGGAGTATCACGCCATGGCGTTCCGCGCTGTTCCCGGTGCGCTCGTCATCGGCAGCACCACCGCCGGCGCCGACGGAAACGTTTCGTTCATTCCCCTGCCGGGAGGACAGCGTGGTGCGATCAGCGGCATCGGGGTGTTCTATCCCGACCACCGCCCCACCCAGCGCATCGGCATCGTCCCCGACATCGTTCGTACGCCGACGATCGCCGGCATGCGCGCGGGACGCGACGAAGTACTCGAGGAAGCCCTGCGGCAGATTCTCGGACCGGGCACGCCGGAAGAAACGATTCGCGCGCTGGCGACCCCGCCCGCCGGCGATCCGCCGAAATCGCCAGCCGGTTCGGCCAAGTGACCGCAGCTTATTTGGATTGGGTCGGCTCGACGGTCACTGCCTCGCCGTACTTGGTGTCATCGAGGCGAACTTTGCCCGCGGGCACGTCCTTCGGTCGGATCAACCCGTGCGTTTCGGTCCCAAAGGTGTCGCTCGCATAGGATGCCATGAGCAACAGCTGCTCACCGAAGTCGGCCGCCTGCCGGCGAATGCTGAAGCGCGTTTCCCACCGGATTTCCCGCCGCTTTTCCTTCCAGGCGATTTTGAAATCATAGGCCTTCAACACCACGAAGTACCGTCCGGCCTCGAGCTCATCCAGGAAATCCCGCGCCACCGTGGTGAAGCTCAACGCCCGAGCCTTGTCGACGTCGTTCTGGAATCCCAAGATCTGCACGTTCTTCTTCTCGATCTGCTGGTAATTGGCCGGCTTGTCCGCGGTTTCCAGCGTGGCACCCCACATGACCACGATGAGCAGGTCCGCCGTCGCCGGGTCGGTCGCGGGCACGTAACCCTGCCGCGCCAGCGCCGGGGCCAAGTCGCGGGTGATCTTCTCAAACGTCATCGTTTCCAGGCCGTCCCCCTTGACCATCGCGAAATCGAACTGCCCGCCGTTGCCGAAAGCGTAGGTCTCGGGCTTGACCGTACCGTCAGACAACCGTGCGCGGGCGTAACCATTGAACACCCGCGACGCCACCTGGGGCGCTTCCGCCTGGAGCACGACGGGCGCAATTCCCACCAACCCCAGGACAACGCCGGCCAGTCGCCAGAAACGGTGGATCGCGGGTGAATGCCGGAGCTGCAGCACGCGCAAGATCTGCCCGGTGCGAAGGCCGGCGTCAAACGACCCGGCCCGCGCTGTCAGTCTATCATTTGAGCCGGACCATCACGAACCTCGGCGCAAACAGGTGCTGCAGCACGAAGGCGGCGACGTACGCGCCGCCGCAGATCGTGAACAGGATCGCGTAGCCCGCGGCCACATTGCCTTTGGCGGTGAACACATCGAGCAAGCGTCCGGCCGCCACGGGAAAGATCATGCCCACCACCGAACCGGCCATGCCGCCGAGGCCGACGATCGAGGCCACGGCACGTTTCGGAAACATGTCCGACACGGTCGTGAAGAGATTGGCCGAGAACGCCTGGTGCGCGGCCGCCGCGAGGCCGAGGATGACCACCGCCGGCCAGTCGCCGACGTCCTTCACCCACATCACCGGCAGCACGCAGAGCGCGGTCACGAACATGCTGAACTTGCGCGCGCGGGTGATCGACCAGCCGGCTTTGAGCAGTGCGCCGGTCATCCAGCTGCCGAAGATGCTCAGCACCGTCGCGAGGCCGTAGATCGTGGCGAGCATGTAGCCGCTGCTCTTGATATCGAGGTGGCGCGTCTTCTTGAAGAAGTCCGGCAGCCAGATCAGGAAGAACCACCACACCGGATCGGTCAGGCATTTCGCGAGGATGAATGACCAGGTCTGGCGATACCCGAGCAAGCTCCACCAGGACATTTTGCTCTCTTCCGCTCCCGGTTCGTCGGCGTCGCTGCGAATGTGGGCGAGTTCGCTCGCACTGACCGCCGGCACCTTGTCCGGCAGGTCGAACATGAAATGCCAGAGCGCGAACCAGACGAGTCCGGCGAGGCCCGCAAAAATGAAAGCCCAGTGCCACCCGAGCGACAGCGCCACCAGCGGCACGAGCAGCGGGGCGGCAAAGGCGCCGACGTTCGCGCCGGCGTTCACGATGGCCGTGGCGGTGGCGCGCTCGCGCTTGGGAAACCACAGCGTCACCGCCTTGATCGCCGCCGGATAATTGCCGCCCTCGCCCAGGCCGAGCGCGACCCGCGCCACGCAAAAGCCCCCGACCGACCCGACCAGCGCATGCCCCATCGCCGCCAGGCTCCACGCGACAATGGACAGCTGGTAGCCCGGCTTCGCGCCGTAGCGGTCCACGATCCAGCCGAAGACCATCAGGCTCACGGCATACGCGCCCTGGAACAACGTGAGCGTCAGCCCGTACTGTTCGTTGGTCCAGTGCATCTCCTCGTCAAGGATCGGCTTGATGATCGCGAGGATCTGCCGGTCGATGTAGTTCACCGTCGTGGCGAAGAACAGCATCAGCGCGACGAGCCAGCGGTAGCTGCTGCCGGGAGTGGAAACGGCGGAGGGAACCATGGGGTGCCGCATTTCTTGGTAGCGCTACCATTGACACAAGCCTTTTCTCCGCGTTGCGTGGAATTATCGCGCGGTTGCACAAACCCTGTCTGCAGCCACGCTGCCGTTCACCCACCCCTTCGTTTCATGACCGTGCCGTTTCGGATCCTTGTCCTGTTGCTCAGCCTCGTCGCGTCCGCCATCGCCCAACCGGCGCCGGCCGCTCTCGCCGACCTCGTCTCGCCGGAACTCGCCCCCGACGGGCGCGCGACTTTCCGCCTTTTCGCCCCGGCGGCGCAGACGGTCGCCGTGGTCGGGCAATGGGACGACCAGCCGCACGCGCTCGCCAAGGACGAACACGGCGTGTGGTCAGTCACCGTCGGCCCCATCGCACCGGGTTTTTGGATCTACAACTTTACCGTGGACGGCATGGCCATCGCCGACCCGGTCAACCCGCAGGTGAAGCTGCGCATGCGCACCTCCGCCAGCCTGCTCGACGTGCCGGCCAAGGACGCTTCCGCTCCTTGGGACATCCGCACCAATGTCCCGCACGGCGCGGTGGAGATCGTCTGGCACAACTCCAAGGTCATCGGCGACACCCGCGCCTTCTACGTCTACACCCCGCCTGGCTACGACCCGACTGCGGCGACCCGCTACCCGGTGCTCTACCTTGTCCATGGCTCCAACGGCACCGCCGCGGACTGGACCGCCGCCGGCCGGGCGAACTTCATGGCCGACAACCTCCTCGCCGCGGGTCGCATGGCGCCGATGATCATCGTCATGCCCGCGGGCCACGCGCTGCCTTTCATTCCGAGCGCCCAAGCGGGAAATGGCCCGCTCTTCGACCGTTACCTCGTCGAGGAACTGATTCCCGCGGTCGAGGCGAAGTATCGCGTCCTCGCCGACCGCGACCACCGCGCGCTCATGGGACTTTCCATGGGCGGGGCGCACGCCTTGCGCGCCGGGTTCAGTCATCCGGAACTGTTCTCTGCACTGGGAGCTTTCAGCGCCGGCCCGGTGCCGGACTTCGAAACGCGCTTCCAGCCGCTGCTCGCCGACGCCGCCGGCACGAACGCCAAATTCAAACTGATCTGGATCGGCTGCGGCCGGCAGGATCCGGCGTTCGCGCGCAGCGAGAAGTTCGACGCGGTACTGACCGCCGCCGGGATTCATCACACCTTCCGTTCCATGGAAGGCGTGCACAACTATGTCGTGTGGCGGCAGTGCTTCCTCGAGACGGTGCCGCTCCTGTTCCGTCCGTAAGCTCGGGGCTTGAGGGAAACCCGCGGCCCGGCACTGTGGCGGCATGTTGAAGCGCATCCTTTCCGTCGCCCTCGTCGTGCTGGCCGGCAACGCCGCTCGCGCCGACCTTGCCCGCCCCGAGCATCAGGTCCTTGCCCGCGACATCTACCGCGAACTGATCGAGCTGAACACCACCGGCGCGCACGGCTCGAACGCCGCCGCCCTCGCCTTGCAGGCGCGGCTGAAAGCGGGCGGATTCACGGACAAGGAGATGATCCTCGCCGGACCAACCCCGGCGGCGCAGTGCCTCGTCGTCCGCTTGAAAGGCCGAGGCGAACAGAAACCCATTCTCTTCATCGGCCACCTCGATGTCGTCGAAGCGCTTCCCACCGACTGGACCACCGATCCGTTCAAGCTCGTGGAGAAGGACGGCTATTTCTATGGCCGCGGCGCGATGGACATGAAGGACGGCGACACCGCCATGGCCGTGAGCCTGATTCGGATGAAACAGACGGGCTACATTCCGCGCGGCGACATCATCGTGGCCTTCACCGACCACGAGGAGGACGGCGGCGACAACGGCGCCATCTGGCTCGCACAGCAGCATCGCGACTGGATCGACGCCGAGTACGGCATCAACCCCGACGGCGGCAGCGGCGTGCTCAAGAACGGCCGGCCGACCGTGCTGGAGTTCCAGACCGCGGAAAAAACCTACGTTGGCATCGACCTCGAGGTAACCAACGCCGGCGGCCACGGCTCGGTGCCGCCGAAGGACAACGCGATCTACCGCCTCGCCGCCGGACTTCAGCGTCTCGCCGCCTACGACTTTCCGCTCAATCTCAACGAAACGACGCGCACGTTCTTCGCGCGCAGCGCCGCCCAGGAAACCGGCCAGACCAAGGCGGACATGCTGGCCGTGGCCGAGACGGGCGACCCGGCCGCCGCCGAGCGCCTGGCCGCGAATCCCTTCTTCAACGCCATCATGCGCACCACGTGCGTCGCCACGCAGCTGGCCGCCGGCCACGCCGAGAACGCGCTGCCGCAAACGGCCCACGCCACCCTGAACGCACGGGTGCTGCCGACCGAAAATCCCGACGACGTCCGCGCCACGCTCGAGCGCGTCCTCGCCGATCCGCAGATCAAGATCACGCGCTTCAAGGCCTACCCCGGCGGACCGCTCGCGTCGATCGAACCGAAGCTCTTCGCCAAGGTGGAGAAACTCGCCGGCGCCCGCTGGCCGGGCGTGACGGTCGTGCCCTTCATGGGCACGGGCGCCACCGACTCCGTGCACTTCCGCAACATCGGCATTCCCATGTACGGCCTGTCGGGTGCGTTCCTGAACTTCAACGAGCACCGCGCCCACGGCAAAGACGAGCGCCTCGGCGTACAGGAGTTCTACGACTCGGTCGACTTCATGTACGACCTGATGCGCGAGCTGACGAAGTAACGAACCGTCGATCCGATTTTGACCACTAATGGGCATCGCCTACCGGCGCTGCTTGGAAATCCCCTCCACCTAATCGGCTCCGGTTTTGGTTTCGGGGCGCGGCTAATCGCCGCGTGAATTTCAATCCAGACAAGCTTGGTCTAAGCGGAGCTATTCTCCTGCCGGCGATTAGCCGGCCCCCGGAGCCCCCAAGCGGAGCCGATTAGGCGGAGCTGCACTCAGTAGCAGCGCCGTTAGGCGATGCCATCAGTGGTTAATTAATCGTTCTCGTCCGAGGCATCAGCCCTTCTTCGCACTGGCTTCGATCGCCGCCCACTCGCTTTGCGTGAGATGGACCGATGCGCCGCCGACATTTTCTTCGAGATGTTCCGGATCGACGGTGCCGGGGATCGGGAGCACCACCGGTGATTTCTGCAGCAGCCAGGCCAGTGCGAGCTGGGAAACGGTCGCGCCGTGCCGCTTGGCGGCCTTGTCCAGCGGCCCGCCCTTGCGTGCCATCTCGCCGGCGGCGAGCGGGAACCACGGAATGAAGCCGAGTTCGTGCTTGGTGCAGTACGTCAGCACCTCCTCGCTCTGGCGGTTGCCGAGGTTGTAGAGGTTCTGGACGCTGACGACCTTCACGATCTTCCGCGCGTGTTCGATCTCCTTCACGTTGACCTCGGACAAGCCGATGTGCCGGATTTTGCCCGCGCGCTGCAGCTCCTTCAACGCCCCGAGCGTTTCGGCGGCGGGAACCTTCGGGTCGATGCGGTGCAGTTGATAGAGATCGATGCAGTCGAGCTTCAGCCGGCGCAGGCTCATTTCCACGCACTGGCGCAGGTATTCCGGCCGTCCGACCGGGTGCCACTGCTCCGGACCGGAACGCGTCAGGCCGCCCTTGGTGGCGATCACGAGTCCCTTCGGATATGGATGCAGCGCTTCGGCGATGAGTCGCTCGCTCACCTCGGGACCGTAGGAATCAGCCGTGTCGATCAGGTTAATGCCGAGATCGACGACCTTGCGCAGCAGGCGCTTCGCCGCCGCCGGATCCTTCGGATCGCCCCAGATGCCGGGGCCGGTGATGCGCATGGCGCCGAAACCGAGGCGGTGCACCGGAAGGTCGCCGCCAAGTTTGAATTGGCCGCTGTCGGCTGCGTTGAGCTTGGTCATGGGATCAATGGCGTTTGAAGTATTGCACCGCGCTCTCGTGCTTTTCGGCAGCGGCGCGGGTTTTGAATGTGCCGAGATTGCGCCCGCGGCCGGTCGCGGGATTCTTTTTGCGGGAGTAAAGCCGGTAGCCGCCGGCGGCGAGTTTCCTGATCATGTTGGTTTCTCCGGTTAGTGGGGCCAAGCGCGCTGAGGTCATCGCGCTCCACCCTAGATTTTCGGCACGCGAATGGTGCTGATCATCAGGCTGCCGCTGATGGCGTAGACAATGGCGAACGGATGCAGACCGAGCCCGAGGATTTCCCAGCGGCCGAGCCAGATATCGAGCCCGGTGTGCCCGGTGGCGTAGAGCACGGCGATCAGCAGCACGATCAGCACGCTGGTCGGGATCGGTGTGCCCTCGAAATACTTCACCTTGCCGGTGGCATCGGCGAGATCGTCGGCCGTGGCGTTGAAGCGCGCCAGGCGGCTGATGCCGCACGCCACGAAATAAATCAGGATGGCGGCGTCGAGCGCGCCGCGCAGGCCGATGGCAAAACCCAGCGCGGCCGGCGCCATGCCGAACGAGATGATGTCGGACAGCGAATCGAGGTCCGCTCCGAGCAGCGAGGACTTGCGACGCCAGCGCGCCACACGGCCGTCGGCGAAATCGAAGATCAGCGCGATCGGCAACAGCACCATCGCAGTCACGAGCCAGCGGCCCTCCGCCGTCACCAGGTACTTCATGCTCGCGAGCACGGAGCCGGTCCCGCAAAACGCGTTTCCAAGCGTCAGCACATCCGCAAAGACGAATGAGCGGATCAGCGAAAACGGCCGGGGCTTGGGCGGGGAATTGTCGGAGGGCGTCATGAGGAAAGGAGGACGTCTTATCCTTGGACCGTTTTGCGGACAAGAAGTGTCTGGAAACCGCTGGACGGGTTCGGATCAGGTAAGCCGATCCAACTGCCGAATGCTGAGGATCAGCGTCGCCACGACACCGAGAACGAGCACCGGCACCGCGGCGAGCGAGTATTCCGCCAGCCAGCCGGCCAGCGCGGGCAAGGCCGCGGCCCCGAGGCTCGCCGCGCCGGATTGGCGACCGATGATCGCCTGGACCGCTTCGGGCGCGAAGCGTCGCGGCACCTCGTGCATCAGGCACGGATAAATCGGCGCCAGCCCTAGTCCCGTCGCAATCAGCGCCGCGCCGGCGAACAGCGGGGAAGGCGCGCCGAAGGCAAACCACGCGCCGCCGGCAAAGGCAAGCAACGCACCCCACCCGACCAGGCGCCGGTTGCCGAAGCGATCGACGATGAATCCGACGAGAATGCGTCCGCCGGTGATCGCGCCATAGAAACACGCGGTGCAAACCGCCGCGACCTCGGGCGTGAATCCCCGACCCACGACCAGCACGGTGCCCGCCCAGACGCCGGTGGTCATTTCCGCCGCGACGTAGAAGGCGAAGATCAACGGTGACAGCCAGCCCGCCGGCGAATTGGCCGGCATCGTGGGCCGCGTGATTTCCTTCCCGTCGGCGTGATGCGTCGCCGCCTGTGCGGGCACGTGCTGCCACCAGCTCAGCGTGGCGAGAAACAGGCCCGCCAGGCACAGCTGGGCGAGCCCGATCGCCAGATAGCCGCGGCGCCAGCCATGCCCGCTGCCGATCGCATAGCCGATGAACAACGGTCCCGTGGTCGCGCCCACGCCCCAGCAGGCATGCAGCCAGTTCATGTGCCGGCCGGAATAATGCCGCGCGACAAATCCGTTCAGTCCCGCATCAACGGCGCCGGCGCCAAAGCCGAGCGGCACCGCCGCGGCGTAGAGCCAGGCCGCGCCTTGCGCGCGGGAAATCAGCAGCATGCCGCTGGCCGTGAGCAGGCAGCTGACCAACACCACCGGACCCGTGCGCCAGCGCGAGATGATCCAGCCGCTGGAAAAACCGGAGATCGCAGTGAAAAGCGTGCCCATCGTAAGGATGGTGCCGGCGAGGCCGAGCGGCAGGCGCAGCTCCGGATAAACCTCCGGCCACGCCACGCCAAAGGCGCCGTCCGGCAGCCCCAGGCTGATGTAGCCGAGGTAGATGATCGGGAGCAGAAACCGGCCGCGCATTTTCACGGCCCAAGGAACTCAGCATCGCGCGACCGGCGCCACACCAATGTTCAGCTAACGTTGGGCTTGGATTCGCCCCGCCCCGCCGCAATAAAGATTTTGTCATGCCTCCCGCACTGCCCGGCGTCTCCGTTCGCCTCCGTCATTACATCACGCTCGCGACGCAATCCGTCCCGCTGATCGGGCTGATCGGCATGAGCGGGCGGAATTTCCAGCCGACGCAGCTGCTCATCCTGGTGCCGCTCGCCATCACCGCCGCCGGACCAATCCTGGAACTCAACGGCCAACGCTGGGGCCGCTACCTGACGCTCGGCGGCTTTTCCCTGCAGTTGCTGGGCATGATCGTCGTCCTCGGGCTGGTGCTCGGCATGACCGGCAGCCTGCAATACGTGCGCTGGAGCGACCTCGCCCTGCTCACCCTTTTCGTGCCGCCGCTGGTGCTGCTGATCTGGAACTGGCGGGCCGGACGCCCGACTCCGCCGCCGGCCGAACCGGGCGCGTGATCGCCGCGGCTTTTCCGGTCAATTCTTCCCCGTGACCATAAAGCCGACGTACACCGGCGCCCCCACGGAAACCGCCTCCCCCACCGGCTGCAGCTGACCGCTCGCACTGTCGATGCGGGCGATGCGCAGCGTGTCGGAATTCTGGTTGGCCATCACGAGATAGCGGGCCGAAGGCATGATCGCAAAATGCCGCGGTGTTTTGCCGCCCGTGGATTGCGTGTCCACGTAGACGGGAAGACCGGTTTCCGGCTCGAGCTTGAAGCGCGCCACGCTGTCGTGGCCGCGGTTCGACGCGTAGAGCCAGCGTCCGGAGGGATCGACGACGATTTCCGCACAGGTGCTGCTGCCCTTGAAACCTTCAGGCAGCGTCGACACGGTGCCGGCCTTGCCAATGCGCTCCAGTCCGCCCGTCGCAGCGTGGTAGTGATAAGAGTCCACCGTGCTGGAAAGCTCGTTGAGCACGTAGGCGAACTTGGCGTCGGGACTGAACGCGAGGTGGCGCGGACCCGAGCCGGGCGCGAGTACCGTCACGGCAGCCGGTGCCGGGACCAACCGGCCGGTCGCGGAATCCACGCTGTAGGCAAGAACCTTGTCGGAGCCCAAGTCGCACACGAAAACATAACGGCCGGCCGGATCGAAGGTGACGCAATGCGCATGCGGGCCTTCCTGCCGGCCGCCCGGCGGGTTCGCCAGCTGGTATTGAATCACGTCGGACGCCGCGCCAAGGCGGCCATCCGCAGCCACCGGAAACACGGCCACGCTGCCGCTGCTGTAGTTGGCCACGAGGAGAAATTTTCCGGCCGGGTCGAGCGTCACGTGACACGGCGAGGTGCCCATCGAGGACTGCTGGTTGATCAGAGTCAGCTTTCCGGTGGTGGAATCGGCGGAGAAGGCGCTGACCGCGCCGGTCGGCTGGCCGTTGAACTGGCTGGTCTCGTTGACCGCGAAGACGAGGCGACGCGACGCATCAAGCGCGAGAAACGACGGATTCGGCGTGGCGGCCGCCAGGCCGAGCGACGTAAACGCCGGGCCACCCTTCGCCGTCTCGTCCACGCGAAAGGCGTAGATGCCCTGACTCTTGGCCCCGGTGTAGGTGCCGACATAGGCGATGGTCGAGGAAGCGGTAGCGAAGGCCATGGAAGAGGAAAACAGGGCGACGAGAAAAACGAAGGTTGAACGGGGTGAGATCATACGACGAGGAGGTTCAATGCAACTGGGCCACAAAAAACGCAGAATGCACGGATGCCGATCAGTTTTTTTGACCGCAGATTATGCGGATTGCGCGGATGGGATTGCAGCCCTCTTTGGTCATATAGGGCCGTCGCTCGACGACGTGCCTCGGCCCGGCGACTAGCGCCGGCCCTACACAATGCATCTATCCGCGCGATCCGCGTAATCCGCGGTTAAAGCAGGATGGGCATCAGGAAACAGCCTTGCGCACGATCGGGGCGACCTTCGTCCCCAGCAGTTCGATCGCGCGCATGATCTGCGCGTGCGTCAGCTGGCGGTTGTCGAGCAGGATGGTCAGGCGCGAGAAACCGCCGAGGAGTTCGTGCTCCTTGATGAGCTTCTCCGCAACGGCGTTGGGTTCGCCCACGACCAGCGCGCCGTGCGGACTTACCTGCGCGTCGAACTGCGGTCGCGTCGGCGCGGGCCAGCCGCGTTCCTTGCCGATTTTACCGAAGGCGTCGCGGTATGCGGGCCAGAAAATCTCGTGCGCCTGCTCCTTGGTGTCGGCGAGGAAACCGATGTTGTGGATGCCTACGACGAGTTTTTCCGGCGCGTGTCCCGCCTCGTGGCCGGCGCGACGGTAGAGATCGACCAGCTGGCGGAACGGGCCCGGCTGGCCGCCGATGATGGCGATCATGAGCGGCAGGCCCAGGCGGCCCGCGCGAATCACGGACTGTGGCGTGCCGCCCACGCCGATCCAGACCGGCAGCGGATTCTGGAAGGCGCGCGGGTAGACGCCCTGCCCTGTCAACGGCGCGCGGTGCTTGCCGGACCAGGTGACGTTCGTGCTCTCGCGGATTTTCAGCAGCAGCTCGAGCTTCTCGGAGAAGAGCTCGTCGTAATTGTCCAAGTCGAAACCGAACAGCGGATACGATTCGATGAACGAGCCGCGACCGACGACGATCTCGGCGCGCCCGTTGGAAATCAGGTCGACCGTGGCGAACTGCTGGTAGACGCGCACTGGGTCATCGGAACTCAGCACGGTCACGGCGCTGACGAGCTTGATGTTCTTCGTCCGCGCCGCGGCCGCCGCGAGCAGCGTCGTGGGTGACGACGACACATAGTCCGGCCGGTGATGTTCGCCGATGCCGAAGACATCGAGTCCGACCTGATCGGCCAGCACCACCTCCTCGAGCAGTTCCTGGACCCGCTGGGCATCGCCCGTCGGGCCGGTCTTCGCGGTGGCAACGAAAGTATCTACGCCGATTTGCATTCGTGGGATATAGCCAACCCCGCGCGTTTGGCCAGCCACGTCACGCCCTCATCCCCACCAGGCCCCTCGCCAATGTTCGTATTACGAACATTTGCCGAGAGCGCGGCCGATCCGGTTTGTTCGTATTACGAACATTTGCGAGGGAGCCGGCAGGGGGCGACCTTCGTCGGTCCTCGCGCGAAAAAGGATCGGGCAAGCTCGGCTCCCACCAAGTCGACCGAGGCTCGAACACCTCACACGTGCTTGATCCACTCGCGCACGATCTCCTGGAACGCCTCGCGATGGGCGGCAAATTCCCTCCCCGCGCCGAGGGTCACCAAGGCGCGATCCTTGCCGAGCATCTTCAAAAGGCCTTTCGGGTCGGCGAGCTCCAGGGCTTTGACCTCGGGCCGCACCTTGGCGCCGAGGTGCAGGATGATCTGCAGGCTCTCGGTCGACCGCAGATGGATCGTCGCAAAGAACTCCGTCGTGCGAAAGCTGGGCGCGTTCCACTTGATGCCTTCATGGATTGACGCATCGGCGCTCAGGATGATCTGCCGCGCGAGGATGATCTCGGTCTTGAGCGGATGCTTGAGCTTCGCCAGGAAAGTCTCGACCTCGGCGTCGGTTTGCGTGGGAGCGGATTTCTTCATCACTTGGAGCCGGTCATATCGCCGGGCCGCACCCAAAGGTCAAAATCCTGCGCGCTCACATAGCCTAGTTTCAGCGCCGCTTCCTTGAGCGTGCTACCTTCCTTATGCGCCTTCTTGGCGATCTCCGCCGCCTTGGCGTAACCGATGTGCGGGTTCAGCGCGGTCACGAGCATGAGGGAATTCTCGAGATGGCGGCGAATCACCGGCTCGTTGGCCGTGATGCCGTCGGCGCACTTGACGGTGAAGGACACGCAAGCGTCTCCGAGCAGGCGCGCGCTTTGCAGGACGTTCGCAGCGATCAGCGGCTTGAAGACGTTGAGCTCGAAATGCCCGCTCAGGCCGCCGACGGTCACGGCGGTATCGTTGCCGATCACCTGGGCGCACACCATCGTCAGCGCCTCGGGCTGCGTCGGGTTGACCTTGCCGGGCATGATGGAGGAACCGGGCTCGTTGTCCGGGATGACAATTTCGCCGATGCCGCTGCGCGGGCCGGAGCTCAGCATACGGATGTCGTTTGCGATCTTCATCAGCGAAACCGCCACGCGCTTGAGCGCACCGGAAAGCTCGACCATCGCATCGTGCGCGGCGAGTGCTTCGAATTTGTTCGGGGCCGTCACGAACGGCAGGCCGGTCAGCGCCGCGATTTTCTGCGCCACGAGCACATCGTACCCAAGCGGGGCGTTCAGGCCGGTGCCAACCGCCGTGCCGCCGAGGGCGAGCTGGTGGACCATCTCGAGCGCGTGCCGGATCGCACGCAGGCCGTTGTCGAGCTGCTGCACGTAACCGCTGAATTCCTGGCCGAGCGTCAGCGGCGTGGCGTCCATGAAATGTGTGCGCCCGGTCTTCACGATCGCCGCGAACGCCGCGGCCCGCGCCGCCAGGCTGTCGCGCAGGCGCTGGATACCGGGCAAAGTCACCTGAGAAACCACGGTCGCCGTCGCGATGTGCATCGCGGTGGGAAACGTGTCGTTCGAGGACTGCGAGCGGTTCACATCGTCGTTCGGATGCAGGCCCTTCTTCGCATCAACTAGCTGGCCGCCAGCAAGGACATGGGCGCGGTTGGCGATGACCTCGTTGACGTTCATGTTGCTCTGCGTGCCCGAGCCAGTCTGCCAGATCACGAGCGGAAACTGGTCATCGAGCGCGCCAGTCAGGATTTCATCGCACACGCGCGCGATCTCGTCGCGCTTCTCCGCCGGCAGGACGCCGAGTTCGGTGTTGGCCTGCGCGGCGGCTTTCTTCAGCACCGCAAAGGCGCGGATGATCTCGCGCGGCATGCTGGCCTCGGGCCCGATGCGGAAATTCTGGCGCGAGCGCTCGGTCTGCGCGCCCCAATATTTTTCGGCGGGCACCTGAACGTCGCCCAGCGTGTCTCTCTCGATGCGAAAGCTCATGCCGCACCGTACGCGGCCGGCGCATTCGCGCAACCCGGTAGATTTTCCGGCGTCTCTACAGCCTGACCAATAATTTCATCATGCCGCCTATTCGCCGGCTTTCTGCCTCGCTCCCCGCCGGGACCTTTCACTTGCGCCGCCCGGATTCGCGCTAAGCTGGATCCCATGCCTATTTCCGCCGCCACCACCGACCAAAGCGACGCCGAGCTGGCGGAGGTGCGCAAATACGTGCCGTGGCTCGTCGCGGTGGCGCTGTTCATGGAGAATCTCGATGCGACGATCGTGAACACCGCGGTGCCCACGATGGCCGCGAGCCTCGGGGTCGAGCCGCTCAGCCTCAAGGCGGTGCTCACGAGCTACACACTGAGCCTGGCGATTTTCATTCCCGTCAGCGGCTGGTTTGCCGACCGCTTCGGCACCAAGCGGGTGTTCACCACCGCCATCTGGCTGTTTCTCGCCGGCTCGCTCGGCTGCGGCCTGGCGCCCAACGTGCCGCTGCTCGTCGCTGCGCGCATCCTGCAGGGCATCGGCGGCGCGATGATGACGCCCGTCGGGCGCCTCACGCTCGTGCGCACGTTTCCGCGCTCCGAGATGCTGCGCACAATGAACTACGTGATCATCCCCGCCCTGCTCGGCCCGCTGCTCGGGCCGTTCACCGGCGGCATCATCGTGCACGTCACGACCTGGCGCATGATTTTCTTCGTCAACATCCCGCTCGCCCTGTTCGGCCTCTGGCTGACCCGCCGCTACATGCCGGACTACCGGGATGACAAGGTGCCGCCGCTGGATCGCGTGGGCTTCCTGCTTTTCTGCACCGGCATCGCCGTGCTGTCCTACGTGCTCGAGGTGTTCGGCGAACACCACCAAGCGTCGGAGTCGGTCGTGATCCTGACCATCGTCTCGCTCTCGCTGCTCGGCGCCTACGGCTGGCATGCGCGCGGCAAGGCCGCTCCCCTGCTCGACCTGATGCTTTTCAAGGTCCGTACTTTCCGCATCTCCGTGCTCGGCGGCTTCGTCACGCGGCTCGGCTTCGGCGGCATGCCCTTCCTGCTGCCGCTGCTCTACCAGATCGGCATGGGCTATCCCGCGTGGCAGGCCGGCCTGCTCACCGTGCCGACCGCCCTCGCCGCGATGGGCATGAAGGTCATCAGCCGGCCGCTGCTGAAACGGCTCGGCCATCGCACGATTTTGCTGAGCAACACCGTCCTGCTGGGCCTGACCATGATGGTCTTCACCCAGATCAAGCCCGGCGTGCCGCTGATCGCGATCCTGGCACTGAGTTTCACCCAAGGCTTCTTTGCCTCACTGCAGTTTACGGCGATGAATTCGCTCGTCTATGCCGACATCGACGACCACGAGGCCAGCAAGGCGAGCAGCATCTCCGCCACCGCCCAGCAGCTCTCACTGAGCTTCGGCGTGGCCATCGGTTCGCTGGTGGCCGCGTGGTTCCTCGGCAACGTCAATCAGACCGACGCCGCGCAAACCCTGCCCGCACTGCACAAGGCTTTCTTCACCCTCGGGACCATCACGATCATCTCGTCCTTCACCTTCGTCGGCTTGGACAAGAACGACGGCAACAACATCAGCCACCGCCTGCCGCTGCCGCCGCGCCGCAACCAGTTGCGTGCGGAGAGCCGCGCGGCCATCGGCGCGGAGGAACGGACCGACGGCGAGCCGGCCACGAGCCAGGCTTAGGTGTAGCCGGGGGCGTTGACCCCGATCCAGGAAAATTAACGAAAGACACCGGGGTCAGCGCCCCCGGCTACAGTCGAGCGAACCGGTTTAGAGCACCTCGAGATCCGTGCGCGCCGCGGCGTGCAGCCGGTCGAGTCCCGCTTTCGCGTCGGCATCGGTCGGTCCTTCGACCAGCAGGCGCAGCTTCGGCTCCGTGCCGGAGTAACGCACCAACACGCGTCCGCGCGCGCCGAACTCGGTTTCCAACGTCTGGATCGCGGCCAGGAGATTGGGCAGGGTTGCGAGCGGTTTCTTGACGCGGACCTTCAGCGAGGCGGTGAGCTGCGGGAACTTGACCAGTTCCCGGCGCAGTTCTGACAGCGGTTTCCCGGTCGCGAGCATCACGGAGAGAACTTTCAAAGCCGCCACAAGGCCGTCGCCCGTCGGCGAGACATCGGTGCAGATGATGTGGCCGGACGACTCGCCGCCCAGATGCGCGCCCTCCGCCAGCATGCGTTCGATGACGTAGCGGTCGCCCACCGGCGTGCGCAGCACGCGGCCACCAGCGGCGTTGATCGCGGCATCGACGCCAAGGTTGCTCTGCACCGTGATGACGAGCGTCTTGTTCACCAGCTTGCCCTGGCGCAGCGCGTGCAGCGCGAGAATGGTCAGCAGCTCGTCGCCATCGAGAATTTCACCGCGCTCGTCGCACAGCACGCAGCGGTCGCCGTCGCCGTCATGGGCGATGCCGAGGCGCGCGCTGTGCCGGCGTACGGTGGCGCCAAGCTGTTCCGGATGCTCGCTGCCCACATCCTGGTTGATGTTCAGGCCATCCGGTTCCGCGCCGATCTGGATGACTTCCGCGCCGTGATCGCGCAGCACGCGGCTGCTGGTGTGCACGGTCGCGCCGTTCGCGGTATCGAGGACGATTTTCCAACCAGCGAGCCGGGCGTGCAGCACGCCTTCCATCGCATAGATGTAATCAGAAATGGCATCGATCACGGGCAGGGCCGCGACCGTCTTGTCCGTGCACTTGTCCGGGATCAGCGCCTCGATGGCGGCTTCCTCGGCGTCGGTCAGCTTGATGCCGCTGGCGCCGAAAAACTTGATGCCGTTGTCGGTCGCCGGATTGTGCGAAGCCGTCACCACCACGCCCAGCGCCGCGCCACGCGTGCGGACCGCGCGCGAGACCGCGGGCGTCGGCACGATTTCCAGCGTGGACGGCTCGCAGCCGCCGAACGCCAGCCCGTCGGCCAGAGCCTGGGTCAGCGAAACGCCCGACGTGCGCGTATCGCGTCCGATCAAAACCTTCCCGCGCGCCATGCCCTTGCCCGCCAGCCAGCGCGCCGCCGCGACGCCGAGGCGCCAGGCGAAATCCTCGTTCATCGTCGCGCTGCCGTAGAGCCCGCGCACGCCGTCGGTGCCGAAGTAGGAACGCTTCATTTTCTAAAAACGCCAAACTCCAGATGCCAGATGCCAGATAACCGATCAAAATCTGAATCTTGAAATTTCCGGATCGAAATTGGCTTCATTTGTTTGGCGTCTGGCATCTGGAGTTTGGCGTTTCGGGCGGCATCCCTCAGCTGGCCGCGAAGAACTCCTTCGTCGCCGCGATCTTTGCCTTCACCGCGCCGCCGAGCAGCAACTCGCGCGCGCGGCCGATGCCTTCGGGGATGGTTTTGGTGCGGCCGGTGATGTAGAGGCCGAGCGCGGCATTGAGCACGATCGTGTCCACGAGTCCGGCGGGCGCGCGGCCAGCGAGAATGGCCTCGACCGTCGCCAGGTTCGCGGTGACGTCGCCACCTTTGAGGTCGGTGAAGGGCGAAGTCGGCAGGCCGAAGGTTTCGACGCCCCAGGTGCCGCGCACCTCGCGCAGGCGGCCGACGCCTTGCACGCGATTTGGCGTGGCGGTGGTGATTTCGTCGATGCCCTGCCCCTCGCCAATGATGCCGTGACCGACGAGACCGGCCGGCTGGCCGAGTTCATCCAGGGTCAGGGCAAGTTTGTCGACCAGCGGCAGCGAGTAGACGCCGAGCAGGACGTGCGCAGGCCGGCCGGGATTGATCAATGGCCCGAGGATGTTGAACACCGAGCGCTTGCCCTGCGCCGCGAGCAGCTTGCGCGCGGGACCGACATGCTTGAAGGCCGGATGGTAGTTGGGCGCGAAAAAGAAAACGTAGCCGAGCTGCTCGAGCGCGCGCTTCGCCTTTTCCGGCGAAGCCGTGATGTCAAAGCCCAGCCCGGCGAGCAGGTCCGCGCTGCCCGAAGGCGACGTGATGCCGCGATTGCCATGCTTCATCACCGGCACGCCGGCGCTGGCGAGCAGCAGCACGACGACGCTGGAAATATTGAACCCGCCCGCGTGATCGCCACCCGTGCCGACGATGTCGATGGCCTGTGGCGCGATCGCCTCCACACCCGGATTGATCGCCAGCGCACGGAACGCACGCGCGAAGCCAGCAATTTCCGCGGGCGTTTCGCCCTTAGCGGCGAGCGTCGTGAGGAAGGCTGCCTTGGCCTCGTCCGTCTCGCCCGGCGTGCTCAGGATGGCGACGGCCGCCTGGATTTCGTTGGCAGATAGATCCTGAGAGGCGGACAGGCGGGCGGTGAGCGCGGACAGGGCAACCATGGGTGTCGGAGGAGAAGCAAAAGCACCGCACCCGGCAAAGCATAAAACTCGACACTCCCGGATGATTCTGGGAATCCCACGTTCATGCGTCTGCGTTCGTCATTTCTCCTGCTGCTCGGCCTCACGGTCCTGACCGTGAGCGCACCGGCCGCCGAAACCGAAGTTGCCAAACCGGCCGCCGAGTTGAGCACCGGCGACGCCATCGTCCTGGGCGTGGTCGAAGGTGTGACGGAATTCCTGCCCGTTTCTTCTACCGGCCATCTCATCATCGCCAGCCAGATGCTGGGCTTGGAATCGGACGTCCCGCTGAAGGACAAGAACGGCAATCCGCTCTGGTATAAGAAGCCGTCGGAGAAACATCCCGAGGGCGAGCCGCTCACCGTCAAACTCGCCGCCGATACCTTCACCGTGGTTATCCAGGCGGGCGCCATCGCCGCCGTCATTTTTCTCTACTGGCAGCCGCTGATCCTGATGCTCGCCGGTTTGCTCGGACGCAGCAGCGCGGGCCTCCGGTTGTTTCGCAACGTCGTCTATGCCGTATTGCCCGCCGGCATCATCGGCCTGCTCCTGCACGATGTGATCGACCGCTATCTTTTCAGCATCTGGGCCGTGGTCGCGGCGCAGGTCGCCGGTGCTTTCGTGATCCTCTGGGCCGAACGCTGGCGCACCGCAAACACCGGCGTGGGCCGCGCCAAGGGCGACGCCGCCGACCTGCCGCCACGCAAGGCCTTCGGCATCGGTTTCGCGCAATGCCTGGCGCTCTGGCCGGGCACCAGCCGCTCCATGGTTACCATCGTGGGCGGCTATCTGGCCGGCCTGACTCCCGCCAAGGCGGCCGAATTTAGCTTCCTCATCGGCCTGCCGACGCTGGGCGGCGCCGCGCTGCTCAAAACGATCAAGTCTGGCCCGGCCATGATCGAGGTTTTTGGCTGGTCCAACGTGATCCTGGGCACCGCCGTGGCGGCGATTTCCGCTCTCATCGCGATCAAATTCCTCGTTCACATCATCTCGCGGTACGGCATGGCCTTTTTCGCCTATTATCGTCTGGCGCTGGCCGTGTTTCTGATCGTGTTTTTCTACGTTCTGTAAGACCGTCATCGAGTTGCGACTATAACTCTTGACGGACCCCGGGGCCGACCTTACGACCCTCGTCTTTATACAGAAAATTGCGCCGGTTTTTACAAGCCGACCGCACTACCAAACCCTCTTATGGCCAATCCGAAACGCAAACAATCCAAGCGCCGCAGCGCTAATCGCCGCGCGGGCAATGCCTACAAAGCTCCCCAGTTCGCCAAGGACACCGATGGTGGCGCTTTCCGCCCCCACCGCGTGAATCCTAAGACCGGCATGTACCGCGGTCGCCAAGTCCTCGACGTCGAGGTCTAAGCTCCCAGTTTCCGGATAGCATTTTCGCCATCCAAGCCGAAACGGCCAGTCCGATGTCCGGTCCTGCTCGTATTGCGGTGGACGCGATGGGCGGAGACTTGGGTCCCACGGAAATCGTGGAGGCCGTCAAACTCGCTTTGGCTGACGAAGCCATTGATCCGATCACTTTGGTCGGTGACGAGACTGACTTGCGCCGGCTCCTCGCGGAAGCCGGCCTGACCGGCCATCCCAAGATCGCCATCCTGCACGCCTCCGAGGTGATCACGATGGAGGACAAGCCCCTTCAGGCGCTCAAGCGCAAGAAGGACTCCTCCATGGTGAAAGCCATCGATCTCGTGAAGAGTGGCGAGGCGCGCGTCGCCATCAGCTGCGGCAACACCGGCGCCCTCATGGCGGGCAGCACGCTGCGCCTGCGCATGATGGACGGCGTCGATCGTCCCGCACTGGCCGCCGTCATCCCGCGCGATGGCGGACATTTCATCCTCATCGACGCCGGTGCGAATCCCGACGCCAAGCCCGAGCATCTCGTCCACAACGCGATCCTCGGCGCCAACTACGCCAAGGTCATTCTCGGCGTGCCCTCCCCGCGCGTCGGCCTGATCACGATCGGCACCGAGGAAGGCAAGGGCAACGCGCTGATCACCGAGACGCACGAGCTGCTCAAGCGCACCGGCGCGGTCATCAACTACGTCGGCCCGATCGAAGGCTTCCAGGTTTTCAAGGACACGGTCGACGTCGTCGTCTGCGACGGCTTCGTCGGCAACATCCTCCTCAAGACTTGGGAATCGATGGCCAAGTTCATCACGACGCTGCTTAAGACCGAGCTGCAGGCCAATCCTGTCCGCATGAGCGGCGCTCTGCTGGCCAAAGGTGCGTTCAACGCCCTGAAGTCGCGCATGAATCCCGACCGCTACGGCGGCGCCCCGCTGCTCGGCGTGCGCGGCAACATCCTGAAGGCGCACGGTTCCAGCAACCGCCACGCGATGCACAACGCGATCCTCGCCGCGGCCAAGATCATCCGCCAGGACCTCTACCAGAACACGATTGCGGATGTCGCCCGGGCCAACGCCCTGCTCGCCGCCCCGGCGCCGGAAACCCCGGACGCACCCGCTCCCTGATTTTTCCCATGGCCTCTGTCATCATCGCCGGCGTCGGCTCCTACGCTCCCGCCAAGATCCTCACCAACGACGAGCTGTCCAAGACCGTGGATACCTCGGACGAGTGGATTCGCACCCGCTCGGGCATCCGCGAGCGCCGCATCGCCGCGCCGGAAGAGGCCTGCTCCGATCTCGCCGTCAAGGCCGCCGCCGCCGCCCTGGCCGATGCCAAGATCAGCGCCGCCGACATCGACCTGCTGATCGTCGCCACCTGCACGCCCGACCTGCCGCTGCCGTCCACGGCCTGCATCGTGCAGAACAAGCTCGGCGTCCCGGCCCATGCCACCTGCTTTGACATCGCCGCCGCCTGCTCCGGCTTCCTCTACGCCTTGGAAATCGCCTACGGCCAGCTGCAGACCAACCGCTACAAGCGCGCGCTGATCATTGGTGCGGAAAAGCTCTCCACGATCACCGACTGGACCGACCGCACCACCTGCGTGCTGTTCGGCGACGGCGCCGGCGCGGCGGTCCTGACCAAGGATTCCCGTCCGGACGTCGGCATCCTTGGCACCGATCTCGGCGCCGACGGCGAGTTCGTCGACAACCTCTACATCCCGGCGGGCGGCAGCCGCACCCCGGCCACGGCCGACACGGTCGCCAAGCGCGACCACTGCATCCGCATGAACGGCCGCGAGGTCTTCAAAAGCGCGGTCCGCGTCATGGAGACCGTCGCCCGGGAAATGATGGAACAACATCAGCTTACGCCTGACAAAATCAGCCTCGTGATCCCCCACCAGGCCAACATCCGCATTATTGAGGCGCTGGCCGGGAATCTGAAACTCCCGATGGACAAATTCTACGTGAACCTCGACCGCTACGGTAATACGTCGTCCGCGACGATCCCGCTGGCGCTGGACGAGGCCCGTCGGGCCGGCAAGATCAAGCCCGGTGACCTGACCCTGCTGGTTGCCTTTGGCGCTGGCTTGACGTACGGGGCCACTCTTATTCGCTGGTAATCGCCTTTCTCATGCGTCGCTTTCTCCCCTCCTTCTTGCTGGTCGCACTCGGTGTGCTGCTGCTTTCCCCTGCCCGGCTCGCCGCCGACCTCGTCTGGACGCCGGAGGGCGGTTGGAAGGTCCAGGGCGGCGCCCTCGCGGCGTTCAGCGGTGAAGAAGCCCGCAATGCCCTCGAGGCGATGAACAAGGCCCGCGCCGCCGAGGAAAATGGCGACAGCGGCAAGGCCCTTAAGCTGTACGCCGTCGTCTCGAAGAAATTCCCGAATTCCGTCTACGCCGCCGAAGCCCTGTTCCGCACCGGCCTCATTTACCAGAAGCAGCGAAAGTACTACAAGGCCTTCGAGACCTACCAGGCGCTGAACACCCGCTACCCGAACTCCGAGAAGTTCAACCAGGTCATCGGCGAGGAATATCGCATCGCCTCCGACCTCGCCGCCGGCAAGCGCCCGCGCCTCTTCTGGGGCATCCCCGGCTTCCGCAACCGCGAGCGCGCCATCGTCTATTTCGAAACCATCGTCCAGACCGCGCCGTACAGCGACTACTCGCCGCTCGCGCTCATGAACGCCGCCCGCGGCTACAAGCAGATCAACGAGACCGAGGCCGCCATCGACGCGCTCGACCGCATGATCAACACCTACCCGCGCAACGTGCTCACGCCGGACGCGTACCTGAAGATCGCCGAAACGCACGCCTCGCTCGTCGACGGCCCGAAGTACGACCAGGCCTCCACCAAGGATGCCATCACCTATTACGAGGATTACATGATCCTGTTCCCCGGCGACTCCGGCATGGCCAACGCGGAGAAGGGTCTCGACAAGATGAAGACCGTCCTGGCGCGCAGCAAAATCGAGATCGCCGACTACTACTACAAGTACCGCAAAAACTACAAGGCGGCGAAGGTGTTCTATAACGAGGCGATCACGTCCTACCCGGATTCCAAAGTGGCCAAGGAAGCGCACGACAAACTCGTCGTCGTCCAGGCCCGGCTCGACGAACAGGAAAAGGTGACGCCCGCCACCCCCGGCGGACCGAAGGCCGTCGAGCCGAAGAAGAAAAAGCGTTTCTGGCTGTTCTAATCGGGCGCGGTCCGACGTTCCATGATCGCCCTCGCGCAGTTCTTCCGCCGTCCGTCTTCCGCCATCAGTCTTCTGCTGGCTTTCACCTGTCTCCTGTCGTCTGTCGTCTGGCTGACCGGTTGCGCCAACTACCGGCTCGGCACCGGCTCGACGCTGAAATTCTCGACGCTCTACGTCACGCCCGTCACGAGCGAAGCGCTCATCCCGCAGGCGCGCGTGCTGGTGACCACGCAGATTCGCGAAGCCCTGCTGCGCGATGGTCGCGTCACGCTGGTTGACTCGCCCGAGGCCGCCGACGCCACGCTCAATGTCAGCCTGCACAGCTACGGTCGCACGGTGGCGGTGTCGCGCACCGATGACACCGGCCTCGCCCGGCGCTTCGACGTCAAGCTCGAAGCTCGCGCCACGCTGATCGACAACCGGACCAAGCAACCGTATTTCGCCCAGCGCCCGATCGAAGCCACGCGCGGCGTCTTCACCGACAGCGGCCTCGTGCCGTCCGAATACGAAGCCCTGCCCCTGCTCGCGGAAATCCTCGGCAAGGAAGCGGTGCACGCGGTGCTGGATACGTGGTGATCGAGTTGTAGCCGGGGTCGCTGACCCCGGTGCCATGCGCTCCACTAGCCGAACCGGGGTCAGCGCTCCCGGCTACAGCAAAGAAAGTTTGAGCCGTCCTCCGTCCTCCGTCATCTGTCCTCCGTCCTCTGATGTCCTCCATGCATCCCCCGATCCTCGCTCCTTCCCTCCTTGCCGGTGACCACGCCCATCTCGCCGCCAGTGCGGAGACCGCAGCCCAGGCCGGCGGACGCTGGCTGCACATCGACATCATGGACGGACATTTCGTGCCGAACCTGACGTTCGGTCCGGAAATTCCCGCCACGCTGCGCCGCGCTGGCATCAAGACTTTCTTCGACGTTCACCTGATGCTCTCCGAGCCGCAGAAATACGTGGAGCCTTTCGCCAAGGCGGGCGCCAACAACATCAGCATCCACATCGAACCTGAGTACGATCACGCCGGCACGTTGGCGAAGATCCGCAACCTCGGCTGCCAGTGCGGCATCGTGGTGAATCCCGGTACGCCGGCGAAGGCGATCGAGCACCTGCTCGAGCACGTCGACCTCGTGCTCGTCATGACCGTGCAACCCGGTTTCGGCGGCCAGGCGTTCCGCGCCGACATGCTGCCGAAGCTCCAGCAGATCTCCGACTGGCGCAAAGCTCGCGGCCTGAAATTCCGCCTCGAGGTCGACGGCGGCATCGACCTCACCAACGCCGTGCCATGCCACGCCGCCGGCGCCGACACCTTCGTGGCCGGAACGTCCTTCTTCAAGGCGACCGATCGGGCGGCCTACGCAAAGACAATTCAAGCCATGGTCTGACCATGGCTTGAACGTCCAACGTTCAACATCGAACGTTCAACTTCCAAAGTTCCGGCACCCTATGGAACAACGCGACGGCGGATACCTGATTTCCGATGATCCGACGAAGCTGGATCCTGTCGCGATTCACGCCTACCTGAGCCGGGCCTATTGGAGTCCGAACATCCCGCTCGGCACCGTGAAGCTGGCGCTGAAGAATTCCCTCAGCGTAGGCGCGTATTTGGTTAGCGACAGCTCCTCCTCCGCCCAGCCTGCGGCGGACAGGCAGGTCAGCCTCGTCCGCATCATCACCGACTCCGCCACCTACGCCTACCTCTGCGACGTCTACGTGCTCGAGGAGCATCGCGGCCGCGGACTGGCGAAAGCGATGATGTCCCTGACCATGGGCCTCCCACAGCTCCAAGGCCTGCGCAGCTGGAACCTGCGCACCCGCGACGCGCATCCGCTTTACGCGCAGTTCGGGTTCAAGGTCGTCGACAATCCGGGCGGGTACATGATTCACCGGCCAGCCGGCGTGCCGCCAGCGCAACCGAACTGATACAACCCGATCAAGGCGCCCCGCGCGCAACTTCAGCAGCGCGCTTGTATTGCGTGCGGAACTGCGCGGCGAGTTCGCTCGCGAGCCGGACCTCGTCGACCTTGTTCTTGGAATTGAGCGCGGGCTTGATGCGGCTGAACGTCTGCTCGTAGTTCACGGCAGAGAGGTCGCCGAGCACGGCCATGGCCCGCTCGCGGTCGCTGGCGGTCACGCCCTCGGCGCAGATCGCCTTCCAGGCGTCGGCGAGCTCGGTGTGGGTGTCGATGCACATGACCCGGATCACGAAGGACATTTCCCGGAAAATGCTGTTCGTCCACGCGGCGTTGTAGACGAGCGGATTGGCACCGGCGTAGGGATTCACTTCCGGATCGGAACGCAGCGCGACGAGCGACTTGTCGGTGTAGAAATCCTTGCGCACCGGCAGGCGGCGCAGCGCGAAATGTTCCGGGCCGCCCGGCGTGCCGGGTTTCAGGTTCCAGAGCTTCTGGCCTTCCATCGACAGCACGTACTCGATGAACGCCGTGCCGATCTCGCGATTCGGCGCGCCGCGCATCAGCGCGATCGGGTCGGGTGAAAGCGTGCTGCCGCCGGCCGGCATGTGGAAACCGAGCACGGCGCGTCCGCTGCGCTCGCGCGAGCTTTGCTCCTGATAGCGGCCGTAGAAATCGATGCACATGCCCACCGCGCAGTTGCCGGCGGCAACGTCGATCGGCGGTTTTTGCGAAGAGTCGGTGAAGTAGCGGGCATTGGCCCCGATGTTCTGCAGCAAGCGCAGGCCGCGCACCCAGCCTTGGGCGACCGCCTGCTTCTCGAGCTCGGCCTTGGGCTTGCCCGTTTCCTTGGCGAGCTTGTCCCACTCGAGGTAGATCTGCTCCTGGATGATGCTCTCGAAGGATTTCGCGATCGAGCCGCTCTTCGTGGGATCACAGATGGCGACTTCGCCAAAGAGTTTGGGATTCGTCAGGTCGCTCCAGTTCTCCGGCGCCGCCACACCAAGCCGGGCCAGCGCATCATTGTTATAAAGCATGCCATGGCCGCTCAGCACCGGGCCGAGCCAACGGCCCTGCTTGTCCCAGTACGGCTCACCCGTGTAGGACTGCGGGATCACGTCCTTGGTGAACCAGTCGGGATGCAGCTGCAGCAGGCCCGCGTCGACGATGCGCCCGGCATCGGCCTGGCGGATGAAGTCGAAGGTGCCGCCGCCGAAAAACACGTCGATGCCGCAGCTCACGTTGGAATCGAGAAACGCCTGCCGCGCCGCCTTCGCCGCATCGCTCGCGTCCTTGGGCAGGCGCCCGTTGGCGAAGGCCGCCTGCACGTCGATGCTCCAGGGTTTGCCGAGCTGGTTCTGCCAGTGGTTCTGGAACGACGCCACGTACTCCGACTCGAGGAAGCGCGCGATCTCGCTCGTGCCGCCGATGACTCGCCAGTCGATCGTCACCGTCTTGCCGGTGCGCGCCTTGTACCACTCCTGAAAACCGTGCGCGTATTCCTGGCGGATCGCCTCGTTGTGCGGCGTGATGATCACCACCGTGGCATCGGCTTTGCCGATGGTGCTCTTCTTCGGCCGCAAAATGAAAGGCACGGCCACAACCAGCACGAGCGCGAGAATGATCAGGGCGCGTTTCATGGGACCAAGACAACACACCCCGCCCGTTGGGCACCCCTCTTGATAGAGGGGACTTCGGCTGCCCGGGTTTGGTTCCCCTCTATCAAGAGGGGTGGCGCGCAGCGACGGGGTGTGTGAGGGTTGTGAGCCACGGACGGCATCTCGCTCAGTCCACCAGCACCACCACATCCTCCGGCTCCACGGTCGCGTAGAGTTCGCCGCGCGAGCTGCCGTCGACGAAGCGCGGGTTGCGCTCGAAGATCTTCAGCTTGGCGTCGGCGGGTGTGATGAACTCGTATTGCGCCACTTCGCCGAGGTAGGTGGATTCGCCGATGCGGCCCTTCACGAAATTGCGGGACTCGCGGTCCTTGTGAAGCTCCCAGCATTCCGGACGAATCGAGACCGTGACATTGGCGCCCACGCCGGGCACGCGCTCGGGATCGCCGAAGATGCCGTCGAACTTGCCGATCGCCGTTTCCACGGTCACGAAGCCGCCATTGATGCCAAGCACCTTGCCGGGCAGGAAATCGGTTTCGCCGATGAAGTTCGCCACCGTCTTCTTCTTCGGGCGCTTGTAGACCTCGCGCGGCGCGCCGACCTGCAGGATGTGGCCGCTCTCGAGGATGGCCATGCGATCGGCGATGGAGAGAGCCTCCTTCTGGTCGTGCGTGACGTAGACCGTCGTCAGCTTGAATTCCTTGCACACGCGGCGAATTTCCGTGCGCATTTCCAAACGGAGTTTCGCATCGAGGTTGGAAAGCGGTTCGTCGAGAAGCAGACAGCGCGGCCGAATCACCAGCGCGCGGGCCAGGGCCACGCGCTGCTGCTGACCGCCGGAAAGCTGGTTGGTCTTGCGCTCCGCGTAGCTGCTCATGCGCACCGATTCCAAGGCGTCCGCAACGCGCTGTTTGATCTCGGGCGCCGGCACCTTGCGCTCCTCGAGCCCGAAGGCGACGTTCTCGGCCACCGTCATGTGCGGCCAGAGCGCGTAGCTCTGGAACATCATGCCGGTATTCCGCTTGTGCGGGGCGAGGCGCGTCACGTCCTCATTGCCGAAAAGAATCTGCCCTTTTTCGGGAATGTAGAAACCCGCGAGGCTGCGCAGGAGAGTCGTCTTGCCGCAGCCGCTGGGACCGAGGAGGAAGAAGAGTTCGCCCGGGTTGATCGTGAGATCGAGGCCGTGCAGGGCGGTGACGTTTCCAAACTGCTTGGTGAGCTGTTTGACTTGGATCGAAATCATTCGGTGGCGGCGGTGTCAGAAGCAACCGGCGGGCCGGAGCTGAGTCAAAAGGATAAAGCCACGGAGAAACGCCAAAGGCCAGATGCCAAACGCCAAAGGAACCTAAGCCACCAAGGATCCAATTTAAAAAATTTGCCGGGCCCTGTGTTTGGCATTTGGCGACTGGCATCTGGCGTTTCTTTAGTTTGCCCCTTCCCGCTTCCCTCTCCTTCATTCCGCCCATGCCCGCACCCAAAGGTCCGCCCGAACTCAAGCACCTCGACCACATTCTCGTCACCCCCGCCGCCATCAAGCGCCGCATCGCCGCGCTCGGCGAGACGATCAACAAGGATTACCACAACAAGGACCTGATGGTCGTCGCCATCGTCAACGGCGCGCTCATTTTCACCGCCGATCTTCTCCGCCAGATGCGCAGCTCCCTGCGCCTCGACTGCCTGCGCGCGTCCAGCTACCACGACGGCACCAAGGCCTCCGGCGAACCGCGCATCGTGGATTCGATGAAGCTCGATGTCCGGGGCCACAACGTCCTCCTCGTCGACGACATCCTCGACACCGGCAAAACCCTCGCCGCTGTCGCCGGCATGATCAAGGCCAAGGGTGCGCAGTCCGTGAAGACCTGCGTGCTGCTCGACAAAAAGGCCCGCCGCGCCGTGCCCTTCGAGGCCGACTACGTGGGCTTCAACATCCCCGACGAGTTCGTCGTCGGCTACGGCCTGGATTTCAACGAACGCTATCGTAACTTGCCCTGCATCGGCGTGTTGAAGCCCAAATACTACGGCGGGAAGTAAGCGGAGATTGCCCTTGCGCTCGCTACGGCCGGGCTTTTTCCTGCCAGCTCAACTTTGGAGAGATGGCCGAGTGGCTGAAGGCACAGCTTTGCTAAAGCTGCATAGGGGAAACTCTATCGAGGGTTCGAATCCCTCTCTCTCCGCCACTTTGATCAAAGGGGCGGGCCCGCGGAACGCGGGAGCGGTCGCGTAGCGAACGCCGAGACGGGATATGGACAAAGCCGCAGGCTTTGGGACGCAGTCCTGAGCGAAGCGAATCAATCCCTCTCTCTCCGCCACTTTTCCCACCAGGAAAAGTGCCCCGCGTAGCTAAAAGCGAAGCGGGGCTTTTTTATTTCTGAAGCCAGCGACGCGCGAATCGGAAACGTTCGCATGCAACATGGCGACCGTGCAACAGGCCATTCGTCCGAACCTCCTAACCGTCATCCTGAGCCGTGCGAAGGATCCAAGGAGAACGGACGCATCACCGCAGCGACTTGGATCCTTCGCTGCGCTCAGGATGACGGTAGCGGTATGTTGATTTTATTTCATCTCAGGGCGTCGTTCCCGTTTTAATCAGTTTTTAGCGTCCGCTGCTTTTCTCCTCGTTCTCCGAGTGAAAATGCGACCGCGCTGCAACGTTGTCATGCCACGCGCAACGTTTGCACCCGGAGCGGGTGGCGGGCGCCGCACCCGCGGCGCACGGTGCGCGCATTGCCCCTTCCGCGATGAACCCAGCCCCGGGAAATTCTATCGTCGTACCGTTCGCCCTCCGGCGCGGACGTTTGTTGGCCACCTACCCCTTGCGCGCCGGCACACCGATGCGCGCCAAACTAAAAAAACGCTGCGCCGTCCTCCCCGTCGGCGCACAGGCCCTTTAACTCCCTCCCCTTGAGTTGAACGTGGCCGCCCGGCCACCTCGCGCGTCACCCCCGCGCCCGTTTGTCCGCTCCGCTTCGTCCGGCGCGTTTCCGCATTTTCGCTTTCTCCCTTCCCGGGCGCTTCCGCGCCCGGGTGCACCCGTTCTCTCCCCAGAGAATTGTTCGCGTCAGTCCAACCCCTAACGTTATGCCCCTCCTCAGATACCTGTCTTGTCTGCCCGCCCGTCGGTGGATCTTCCTCCTCGCGGCGTTTTTGTCCGGTACGTTCGCCCTCACTGCCCAGGCCCAAACCGTCGTCCGCCAGATCAACGCCGGCGGCAGCGCGGTCTCGCCCTTCGCGGCGGATAACAGCTACAGCGCCGGCAACCAGTTCAGCAGCGCCGCAACGATCAACGTCTCCGGCGTCGCCAACGCCGCGCCCGCCGCCGTCTACCAATCGGTGCGCTGGAACGCGTCGTTCAACTACAACCTCACCGGCCTGACCGCCAACACCGCCTACGTCGTGCGCCTGCACTTCGTGGAGCTTTCGTTCACCGCGGCCGGCCAGCGCCTCTTCAACGTGGCGATCAACGGCTCGAGCGTGCTGTCGGCCTTCGACATCTTCGCCGCCGCCGGCCAGAACAAGGCCGTCGTGCGCGACTTCAACGCCACATCGACGTCCTCAGGCGGCATCACCATCGCCTTCACGCAAGGCGGCGCGGACAACCCGAGCATCGCCGGCATTGAGATCCTGACCGGCAGCGTCTCGCAGACGCCCTACCTCGGCACCGTCGGCAGCATTGCCAACGGCTCCACGATCCAAGCGGAAAACTACGATAACGGCGGCGAAGGCGTCGCCTACCACGACACCACCTCCGGCAACAGCGGCGGCGCTTATCGCTCCGACGCCGTCGACATCGAGGCCTCCACCGACACCGGCGGCGGCTACAACGTCGGCTGGACGACCGATGGGGAATGGCTCGAGTACACCGCCAACTCCTCCTCCGGCACCTACAACATCGTGGTGCGCGCCGCCAGCGCCAGCACGACGGTCACCAACAAGAGCCTGCGCGTCCTCCTCGACGGCGCCGTCCTCGGCACCGCCACCATCGCCAACACCGGCGGCTGGCAGACCTACCAGGACTTCACGATTTCGAATGTGCCGATCACGACCGGCACCAACCGCGTGCTTCGCCTCGAAGTCGTCGGCGGCGATTTCAACCTGAACTACGTGCGCTTCGCGACGACGACCGTCACGGTTCCGTCCGCCCCCACCGGCCTCACCGCCACCGCGGGCAACGCCCAGGTCACGCTCAACTGGACCGCCAGCTCCGGCGCCACCAGCTACAACGTCTACCGCAGCACGACCGCGGGCGGCGAAGGCACCACCGCGATCCAGACCGGCATCACGGGCACGACCTTCACCAACACGGGCCTGACCAACGGCACGACCTACTACTACAAGGTCGCCGCCGTGAACACGGCCGGCACTTCCTCGCAGTCGAGCGAAGCCTCCGCGGCGCCGACTTCCGGCGCCCCGTCCGCTCCGACCGGCCTGACCGCCGCCGCAGGCAACACCCAGGTCACGCTCAACTGGACCGCCAGCTCCGGTGCGACCAGCTACAACATCTATCGCGCCACGTCCGCCGGCGGTGAAGGCACCACGGCGATCCAGACCGGCGTCACCGGCACGAGTTTCACCAACACCGGCCTGACCAATGGCACGACCTATTACTACAAGGTCGCCGCGGTGAACTCCTCCGGTACTTCCGCGCAGTCGGGCGAAGCTTCCGCCACGCCGACCGCCGGTACTCCGGCGGCTCCGACCGGCCTCAGCGCTTCGGCCGGCAACGCCCAGATCAGCCTGAGCTGGAGCGCGAGCTCCGGTGCGACGAGCTACAATGTCTATCGCGGCACCAGCGCCGGCGGCGAAAGCGCCACGGCCATCGCGACTGGCGTCACGAGCACGTCGTACACGAACACCGGCCTCACCAACGGCACGACCTACTACTACAAGGTCGCCGCGGTTAACGGCTCGGGCACCTCCGCGCAGTCCGGCGAGGCGAGTGCCACGCCGTCCGGCAGCGGCACGCCGCCCAACACCGCTGTGATTCGCATCAATGCGGGTGGTGGCGCGGTCTCGCCCTTCGCGACCGATTCCGGCTTCAGCGCCGGCAACCAGTTCAGCAGCGGCGCGACCATCAGCACCACCGGTGTGACGAATGCCGCACCCGCCGCCGTCTACCAGGACGTGCGCTGGGCCGCGTCGTTCAACTACACGCTGAGCGGCGGCCTGACTTCCGGCACGTCGTATGTCGTGCGTCTGCACTTCGTGGAGCTCTCCTTCACGCAGGCCGGCTCGCGTCTCTTCAACGTCGCGATCAACGGCACGAGTGTGTTGTCGAATTTCGACATCTTCGCGACTTCCGGCGGACAGAACCGCGCGCTCGTGAAGGAATTCAATGCCACGGCCAACGCCTCCGGCCAGATCGTCGTCTCGTTCACCGCCGGCTCCGCGGACAACCCGAGCATCGCGGGTATTGAAGTCTGGACGCAGCCGGTGATCCCGACCGCGCCGACCAGCCTCACCGCCACGGGCAGCACCTCGACGGTCGGCCTGGTCTGGAACCCGGTTTCGGGCGCCACGACCTACAACGTCTATCGCGGCACGAGCGCCGGTGGCGAAAGCGCCACCCCGCTCGCCACGGGCGTCACGAGCGTGAATTACACCGACAACGCGGTGACCAACGGCACGACCTATTACTACAAGGTCGCCGCCGTTAACTCCGCCGGCACCTCGCCGATGTCCAACGAAGCGTCGGCCCTGCCGCACGTCGTCGCTCCGGCCGCTCCGGCGAGCCTGACCGCCGCCGCCGGCTTCGGTAACATCCCGCTGACCTGGAGCGCCAGCGCCGGTGCCACGACCTACAACCTGTACCGCGGCACGTCCGCGGGCGGCGAAGGCAGCACGGCCTACGTCTCCGGCCTCACCGGCACGACCTACACCGACAGCGCCGTCACCGCGGGCACGACCTACTACTACAAGGTCGCCGCCGTGAACTCCGCCGGTACCTCGCCGATGTCCACGGAAGCCAGCGCGGCCGCTCGCTCGGCCACCGGCCGCGGTGCCGTCGTCCCGTACACGCGTTATCGCGCCGCCGACACGTCCATCGCCACCCTCGCGGGCGGCGCGACGGTCAAGAGCGCGCCGACGTTCGCCAAGATGAACCTCGCCGCTCAGGCGTCCGACCAAGCCTACACCGAGCTGTCTACCAGCGGCGCCTCCGTGTCGTGGGTCGTGAAGCAGAGCAACGCCGCCGGCGTGACGATGCGCTTCACCCTGCCGGACACCGCGGACGGCCTCGGCCAGGCCGGCTCGGTCGACGTCTACGTCAACAACGTGAAGGTGAAAACCGTCGCCCTGACCTCCTACTACATGTGGCAGTACTTCGGCGGCGGCGGCGACCCGGCGGATTCGAACAACGGCGGCGTTCCCGCCTTCGCGTTTGATGAAGTCCACTGGTTGCTGTCCACGCCGTTGAACAACGGTGACGTCATCCGCATCCAGAGTACGGGTGGTCCGGTCGTCGGCGTCGACTTCCTCGAAATCGAAACCGTCGCTGCCCAAATCGCGCAGCCCGCGGGTTCCGTTTCCGTGGCGACGTACGGCGCCTCGACCAGCGCGGCGGACAACCTCGCGGCGTTCAACTCCGCCGTGACGGCCGCCCTCGCCTCGCCGAGCAAGACGCTCTACATCCCGGCCGGCACCTACAAGCTCTCCAGCATGTGGGTCATCGGCTCGGTCAACAGCCCGATCAGCCAGCTCACGATCACCGGCGCCGGCATGTGGTACACGAACATCCAGTTCACCAACGACCAGGTCGGCGGTGGCGGCTGCTCGATCCGCCTCGCCGCGACCGGCACGATGGACTTCAGCAACATGTACCTGAATTCCAACCTGCGCACCCGCTACAACGAGAACGCCATCTACAAGGCCTTCATGGACAACTTCGGCGTGAACTCGCGCTTCCATGACCTGTGGGAGGAACACTTCGAATGCGGCTACTGGGTGGCGGACTACGCGCACGGCACCGCGCAGGTGGCGACCGGGCTCGTGATCGAGAACAACCGCATCCGCAACAACCTCGCGGACGGCGTGAACTTCTGCAACGGCACGAGCAACTCGGTCGTGCAGAACTGCTCCATCCGCAACAACGGTGACGACGGCCTCGCCGTCTGGCCGAACAACTTCGCGGGCGCGCCGATGGCCGTGAACGACACGTTCACGCACAACACCATCGAGTTCATCTGGCGCGCGGCGGGCATCGCCTTCTACGGCGGTTCCGGCCACAAGGCCACGTTCAACATCATCAAGGATAACTTCATGAGCGCCGGGTTCCACGCGAACACCACGTTCCCGGGTTATCACTTCGATGACAACGCGGGCATCACCGTGAGCGACACGACCATCATCGCCTGCGGCACGAGCTACGATGCCTGGGCCGGTGAACAGGGCGCGGTCGACCTCGAGGCCAGCCAGACGTCGATCAAGAACTTCACGTTCACCAACATCGACGTCATCGACGCCCAGCGAGACGGTTACGCCTTCGGCTTCGCCGGCGGCTTCAGCGGCATCCTGTTCAAGGATTGCACGATCGATGGCTCCGGCCTCGACGGCATCACCACGAGCAAGTTCTCGCAACAGCACCTCGGTGCGGCCGTCTACACCTACAGCGCGGGCGCCGCGACGTTCCAGAACTTCCAGTGGACGAATTGCGCCGGCGGCAAGACGTTCAACCAGGGCGGTTTTGTGCTGACGTTCCAGTAAGCGTCAGTCGCAAGGGGAAACCAGGGAGCCGCCCCGCAAGGGCGGCTCCTTTTTTATTCCTCCTAACTCCGTCATCCTGAGCCGTGTGAAGGACCCAAGGAAAATACGTGTATAGCGTCCCGCACTTGGGTCCTTCGCACGGCTCAGGATGACGGCAGAAAGAGTTGGTTTTTATCCGTGCCCATCCGCGAAATCCGTGGTTCAAAACCCCGTGGCCTCCTCCCCGCTCCTTATCGATTTCCAGCACGTCACCCTCGTGCGCGGCGATCGCACCATCAGCCGCAACCTTTCGTTGCAGATCAAGCGCGGCGAGCACGTGGCCATCCTGGGGCCCAACGGCTCGGGCAAGTCGACCCTGATCAAGGCCATCACGCGCGAGATCTACCCGATCGACACCGGCCCGCGCCTGCGTTTCCAGGTGCTCGGGCTCGATGACTGGGACGTCGGCGACCTGCGCCAGCACCTCGGCATCGTCACCCTCGACCTGCTGCACAACCTTTCCCACGAAGTGACCCTGCGCCAGGTCACGGCGCGCGAATTGGTGCTCTCCGGCCATTTCAACAGCGTCGGCCTGTGGCCGCACCACAAGGTGACGCCCAAACAGGAACGCGAGGCCCGCCGCATCCTGCGCTTCCTCGAAATTTCCCACCTCGCCGACCGTCCGGTGTCGATGATGTCTTCCGGCGAACAACGCCGTGCCCTGATCGGCCGCGCGCTGGCGCACAATCCCGAGGCGCTCATCCTCGACGAACCGACCAACAGCCTCGACCCGGGCTCGGTGCGCGAATTCCGCGACCTCCTCCGCAAACTGGCCCGCGCCGGCCGCAGCCTGCTGCTGGTGACGCACCACATCGGCGACGTCATCCCCGAGATCGACCGCGTCATCATGATCAAGGACGGCCGCGTCGTGGCCGACGGGGCGAAGAAGGAACTGCTCACTTCAGGCCGCCTCTCCAAACTCTTCGGCGCGAGGCTGCGAGTGATGCGCAAAGGTCAGCACTACGATCTCGGCTGATATAAAGTACCGCGCTTGAAACTCGCACCAAACCCCACCGGTCATCCTGAGCCGTGCGAAGGACCCAAGGGGAACGGACGTATGAACCCGACCGCTTGGATCCTTCGCACGGCTCAGGATGACGGTAACGAGGGCTTGGATTAGTTGATATAGCGAGAATCCCATCGGTTTCGCGTATTGCTGAATTCAATCCACTTTTCGCTCACGGTTTGCTCACGCCATTTTTCTAGCCATTTCCGCCGGCTCCTCGCTTACTGCCTCCTTCACCCATGGCTGACCTTCCGACCCCGATTTCCGTCAAGAGCATCAAGACCCTGCCCAAGGATGGCGGCGATACCTTCAGCAGCGTGGTGCTCGTGAAGCGCGTATCGGCCAAGACGGCCAAGAACGGCAATCCGTTCCTCAACGTCGAACTCGGCGACAAGACCGGAGCGTTCGGCATGAATGTCTTCAGCGACAGCCCGGCCTACGATCTCTTCGCTTCGCTCAAGGAAGGCGGCATCGTGCGCATCGAGGCCAAGATCGATTATTTCCAGGATCGCCTCTCCCCGCGCCTCCTGCGCGCCGAGCCGATCACGCTCGATCAGCTCAACGGTTCGCCGCTGCTGGCCAATCTCGTCGAGACCGCGCCCGAGGATGCCGAACTGCTCTGGACCGAGTTCAACCAGTTCATCGCTTCCATCGGCCACGCGGAATTGCGCGCCACCGTCCAGGCGCTCTTCGATGAGATCGGCGAGCAGTTTAAGGTCTGGCCCGCCGCGATCTCGATGCACCACGCCTACCGCCACGGCCTGCTCGAGCACACCGTGCACATGGCTCGCGCCGCCAAGGCGCTGCTGCCGCTTTATACCGAAGTCGACCCGGACCTCGCCATGGCGGGCATCCTCGTGCACGACACCGGCAAGGTCATCGAATATCAGGGCGATCTCGTCACGACCAAGAGCCGCCGCGGCATCCTCCAGGGCCACGTCGTCCTCGGCTACCAGCTCGTCCGCAAGGCGGGCATCAAGGCGAAGCTGAACGCCGACCTGCTTGAGCGCCTCGAACACATCGTGCTTAGCCATCAGGGCGAACTCGAATGGGGCGCCGCCACGATCGCCGCGACGCCCGAGGCGGTCTTCGTCGCCAAAGTCGACGACCTCGACGCCAAGATGGGCATGGTCCAGCGCCTGCTCCGCCAGGCCAACGAGGAAGACGCTTTCTCCGACCGGCACATCGGCCTGAATTCCCCGCTCCTGCTCACCAAGCCCGTGAAGACGTCGCCCGAAGCGCGTCCGCCGGCTTAAAAGATTATAAACCGCAGGATCAGCCAGCTGCCTACCAGCACGAGGCAGATGGCGGTAAAGATCACGCCGGCCTTGCCTGGCACGTGCAGCGCGCGCCAGTGCCGGCTGCTCCACTTCCAGAGCGCACGGCCCTTCACTTCGGTCCAGTCGAGCACCCGCGCAATGAATCGCGATTCCGAAGCCAGCAAGCCGCCGCCGACAAAGAAAAACAGGATCGCCGGCCCGGGAATGAACACCAGGACCACACCGATCGCGAGCAACCCCAGCGCCACGAACAGCCGGACGATCCGCCCGAGCTGATCGCTCCACGCCGCGTTCTTGCGCGCCTTTTTCGCCGACTCATAGCGCGTCTCAAAGCGATGCCCCGCCCGGCCTCGCTTCAGGAGATGCCATTCGTGTGTGAGGGAGTTGCCCATGCATTATGGACAGCCCTCAACCGATCCCGTTCGCCGATATTTCGGGACAAGATTCTCGCTCAAACCCGCAGATAAATCTGCCGCCGCTGCAGGAACCAGGCGAGCAGGAGCACCAACCCAAGGGCCGTCAGCGCCAGCCCGAGTTCGCCCAACCCGGCCTGCACGGCATCCAAACCATGCGCGATGCTTCCGCCCACTAGCCGCGCGGCAATTTCGTAGAAGTTCACCAGCGACGAAGCCAGGTACAGCACGATCGGATTCACACCGATCCAAAGAAACGGAGCGCACCAGCCGCGCCACTGGCGCACGTCCACGACATAATAGAATGCGGCAAGCAGCCACAGGCTGTAGCCGCCGGCCACGAGCACGAAGCTCGATGACCACAAATCCTTCACGACCGGAAATTGCAGGTGCCACGTCCAGCCGGCCGCCACGCAGAGTGTTCCTGCCAACGCGAGCCACCGCGTTTTCTGAATCGGACTGCGCCCCGCATCACTCAGGCAACGTCCCGCCATCAAGCCCAGCAGACAGGTGGCGATCGCCGGCAGCGTGCTGAGCAACCCTTCCGGATCCCAATAAACCTGGTACATCGCCCCGGGCAGCCACTCGTAATCGAGGTGATTCGCGAGATTGCGTCCGCGGTCATAGCTGCCCGTGACCATCGCATGCGTGGATTCGTAGAGCGCCCGGACTTGTCCGGCCTCCCACTTCGCCGGTGGCAGGCTTTCTCGCGTCAGCACGATGTCCCGCACCGGCACGAAGGTAAGCAGCGCCCAATAGCCCGCCAGCAAGCCCGCGCCCACCAGGTAACAGGTGCGCGGCCGGCAGAAGCAGAACAGGATTCCCGTCGCGGCGTAGGCCAGCGCGATGCGCTGGAGCACTCCCGCAATGCGCACCTGCGGCCACGCCGCGGCCAGGCCGCCATTGTAGAGCATCCCCAGCGCGAAAAGAATCAGTGCCCGGAGAAGAATCTTCCGCACCGTCTTCGCCCGGCCGTCGCGCGCGAGGCTCTTGGGCAGCGCAAAGGCCATCGAGACGCCGCTGATGAAAACGAACAGCGGGAAAATCAGGTCGTAGAAAGCGAACCCGGCCCAGACCTTGTGCTCCATCTGCGCCGCCAAACCGCGCATCACCGGGTTGGATGTCATTCGCCCCAACGCGTGCACCACCGCATCGGCACCCAGGATCCAGAACATGTCGAAGCCGCGCAGCACATCGAGGGACATGAGGCGGGCGGGCGCGCCAGTCGGAGCCGACTGAGTCTGGGGCTGAGAACTCATTGCCTCGAAGTGTGCCGACCTCAATCAGCAGGAGCGAATAAGAAAAACATACCGAACCACCCACCGTCATCCTGAGCGCAGCGAAGGATCCAAGCGGCGGCACACATCCGTCCTTTCCCTTGGATCCTTCGCACGGCTCAGGATGCCGGTACAGGAGGCGCATGCTTTTTCAGGCTCTTAAATCCTCTAAATTTCAGCGGGTGTTTTCGAAAAGCCCTCACCGGAACTTCTCAATCCGCGCGCCAATGTCCGCGTGCAGCCGCTCGACGTAGCCCAGCGCATACTTCGCCACGTCCAACGTCTCATCGGCCACCAACGGCGTGAGGTCGAACGACCACGTAATTCCCTTCATCTGGTCCGTGGCATGCGCGGTGTTGAACGTCGCGTTGGCCGAGCGCCGGCCGATGGTCGCGAGGTCGTAGCGTTTGCCACCGGTTACCTGCGAATCGAACACCGTGAGCAAATCCAGCGCGAGCTGGTCGTGGCGCCCGGAATCGAGCGCGACCTTGTCGGTGTCGACCAGCCAGTCGAGATCGCGCCAGACTTCGCACGCGAGCACGCGCTTCGGGCGCTGCGCCGCGGGGAGTTCGCGCATGGCCTCCAGGCAACGCAACAGCACGGCCACGTGGGTGTCATGCTTGTCGGCCGGGTTATGAAGATAAACCACCTCCGGAGAGCAACCGGCAAAGATGGCGCGCAGATCCGCCACGACCGCCGGGTTACGCGACTGTTTCACCGCGGAACTCGGATGTGCCAGCTGCAGCTGGATCGCGTAGCGACCGATCCGCGCGGCCTGGCGCTGCTCCTCGCGGCGAACGCCCTGCATCTGTTCGTCCGTCATCGTCGCGTACGAGCCGGTACGCGGTGAACCAGAGCCATTCGTTACCACCACGCCGCCGAAGCCTCGACCGGGCTGGTCAAGGCAGTCGGCGATGCCGGCATACGCCATGATCTCGAGGTCGTCCTGGTGCGCGCCGACGCAGAGATGCGTGACCTTGCGCAGGGCTTCGGCCGGCGAACCGCCGGTGGGGACAAAAACGTCAGCTTGGGGATGGGAGAATTTCATGGGAAAATCAGCTCTTCAAAGCCGGCAGGCTGGCCGCGGCGATCGCCTGGCCGTGGCGTTTGTCCTTCTCGTCCGGCATATGCAGCCGGATCTTCTCGGCCAGCGCCGGAAACTCGGCGCGCAGCACGGCGTTCGCGTGGTCGATGATCATCGCACCGCCAGCACCCGAGGTGACACGTCCGAGCAGCAACAGGTGACGAATCTCGTAGAAGTCCGCGTAGTGCCCCAGCGCGTAGCCGAAGCACGCGCCCACCGTGGCGTAAACCGCCCGGGCCCGGGCGTCACCCGCGGCCATCGCCTGCTGCACCACCACCAGCCGCTCGGGCAATGGCATCTCCGGCGCGAAGGTGAAGCCGGCGCGCGCCGCGAAGCGCGCCACGCCCTGCTGCGAAAAATACTGCACGCCGCAACCGCGGTCGCCGGACCATTCGTCGGCCGGCGCGTCCGGGTGATAGTCGATCGGGGCGAAGGCGAGTTCATTGAGCCAGGGCGTGATGTCGCCGGTCGGACGAACATACCCGCCGGCCATGCTCGTGCCCATCGAGACGCCGAGGACCGCGTTTTCGCCCAATGACATCGAGCCGGCCAGCGCCGTGACTTCGCCGTCGTTCGCCACTTCGAAGGGCACCCCGCCCCACCGGTCCTGCAGCGCAAAGAACATGCGGCGGATGCGGCTGGCGAAAAGATCCGGCGGCACGCCGCGAAAGAGCGAGCCCACGCGGACCTCATTGTTCACATAGACGCCGGCGGCGCTGCCACCGATCGCGTCCACGCGCGGCAAATGCGCCGCGGCCCGCAGCAGCGAGCTGTGCACACCTTCGATGTGATAGTTGGGATCCTTCTGAAAATAGGGATCCCACGTCACTTCCTCGGAGAAGACGACATTGCCGTCCACCACTGCGGCCACCTTCCGGTCGCTGCCGCCAATATCAAAACCGATCCGGCATCCGGCGAGGTTACGTCCCAATGGCAGACCGGACTCGGTTTCAGGCGGTAGCGCGCCCTCGGATGAGGTTTCGACGGTGAAAGTCTTCCCGTACACGCGCTCGCCCATGAACTCATAGTCGAACGCGCGGGCGCCCGTCGGGCTGTAGATGAGCGCCAGTTCGGCCGCGATTTCCGGCGCGCCGGCCACGAGCACCCGCCAACCGCCGCGCTGCCAAAGCAGGAATTTCAGCAAACGCTCGACGTACCGTAGGCTCAGTGCCGCCGCCGCGTGATCCGATCCCAGCACGCGCGTAGCGAAGCGTGAGGTTCCCCCGTCCGCGCGCTGCAATACCAGCGTCAGCGGACGCGCCTGCGGATCCGACGCCACCATTTTCCGATAGGCGCGGTTCCAGAGCGCCGCCGGCACGAAGCCGGGCTCCATCACGGGGCGGATGAGAGGATGAGGATGAACGTCGGGCATGTTGGATTTTGGCGAGGCCGTAGCCGTTCCGGGGTGCGCCCCGGTGGAATGGAGGGTTGGTTCGCGTCAGGTCAGCCGGTGCGTCCGGCGCGGTGTCCCTTGATGGCGAAGAAAAGGATGTAGAGGTAGCACGGCAGCGTGCACCAGAAGAACGCCGCCTGATGGTTCATCGTGTGCGCCAGCGCACCGTAGACCTGCGGGATGATGGCGCCGCCGGCGATGCCCATGATCAAGAGCGCGGAACCGATCTTGGTGAAGCGCCCCAGCCCCGCGATCGCCATCGGGAAGATCGCCGGCCACATGAGCGAGTTGGCCAGGCCGAGCAGCGCGATGAAGATGATCGAGGTGTGGCCGCTGGTGAGAAACGCCGCGGCGGAGAACAGGATGCCGACGATGGCGGAAAGCTTCAGCGCGGTTTCCTGCTTCAGGTACTTCGGAATCGCAAAGACACCGATGATGTAACCCACCACCATCGACCAGAGCGTGTACGACGTCAGGCTCTTGGTCTGGTCGAGGCTCATGCCGAGCGCCCGGGCGTACGGCCCGATGACGTCACCCGCCATGACTTCGGCACCGACGTACACGAACAGACACAGCACGCCGAGCAACAGGTGCGGGAATTGGAAGACGCTCGTCTTCGCGCCCGCACCGCCGGCCGCGCCGGTGTCGCCGCCGTCCGTGTCGATCTCCGGCAACGGCGAAAGTTTGATCAGGATCGCGAGCAGGAACAGCACGCCGGCCATGATCGCGTACGGCAGGATCACGCGGCCCGCCAGTTCCTGCAGCAGCTGCACCCGCGCCGCGGCATCGGTGGTGGCGTTGATCTTCGCCTCCACCTCGCTCGCGCCCTTCAGCACGATCGCGCCAAGAATCACCGGGCTGAGCGCGCCGGCGATCTTGTTGCAGATGCCCATGATGCTGATGCGCGATGCGGCGCTCTCGATCGGGCCGACGACGGAGATGTACGGATTGGACGCCGTCTGCAGCAGCGCGAGGCCCATGCCCTGCACAAAGAGACCGGTGAGAAAGAGGGCGAAGCTCCGGGCGTTCGCGGCCGGGATGAAGATCAACGCACCGACCGCCATGATCGCGAGGCCGAGCGACATGCCGTTCTTAAAGCCGGTCTTGTTCAGGATGAACGACGACGGAATCGCCAGGCAGAAGTACGCCATGTAGAATGCAAACGTGACCAGCAGCGCCTGCGAGTCCGAGTGCAGGTCGCACGCCAGCTTGAGGAACGGAATCAGCGTGCCGTTCAGCCAGGTGACGAAACCGAAGATGAAGAACAGCGCGCCGATGATGGCAATCGGGAGCGCGTAGCTGCCGGAAGCGGGGCGACTCGCGGTTTGCGGGGAAGCGGTGGTGGTGGCCATTGAGTGGGGTGAAAGAAAATCAGTGCGTCGCCTTGGCGGGTTCCGGCGGGGCGATCACCGCCTCGAGGTGGGCGCGCCAGTCGGCGTCGGAGAGCTTCGCGCGGTGGGATTGCTCCGCCGCGGCCGCGGCGAGCAGCTTCAAGCTGTGGATGATGGGCAGTTCGACCGCCGCATGCGGCTGGGCCGCGCGGTTGAGCGTCGCCAGCTGGATTTGCAGCCAGCCCGGGACCGGCGCGTCGCCCGACGTGAACACCGCCACGGCGTCCTCGCCGACGCGGGTAGCCGCGGCGAGCGACTCGAGCAGCGGCTTCGCTTCCTGCAGGCGCGGCACGCGCGCGGCGAGGCCGGACGAAAGGTTGCTCGCCAGCGCCCGCCAGTTGGCGAGCTGCGTGGTCACCGGCGTGGCCGTGACACTCGAGGGATCCGTGATGAGCGCATCCACCAACGTGGCAAAGGTTCGGGCCGGCGCACTGTCGGCGCGGACGCAGTCTACCAGACCGGTCAGCGGCGAGTACTGCGTGCCGTTAGGCTGCTGGCGGCCGCGCTGGTAGTGTTTCACCGGTTCAACCAGGTCGACAAAACTGCGCAGCGCCTGCCGTTCCGTGGTGGTGGCGTCATCGCCCGCGAGACGGCGGAGAGCGGGGCCGAGATAGGCTTCGTGCTTCACGCCGATTTCCTCGAGGCGGCGCGACACGCCGGCGAGACGGCGATACATGTCGGGCACATCGCGCACGGTGACCGGCGACCACAGCCGCTCGGCAATCGCGGCGGTGCGCGGCCAGATGCGGGAGTCGATCGTCTCCGGCGTCACCCACTCCGCCCACATCGTTGCCTCGCCGCCGAGGACCAGCTTCTGCTGCTCGGCGGTGAGCGGGCTGCCCGGCGGGACGGGATCGTTCAGGTAGTGCTGCGCGGTCGGATACATCAGGTCGATGTAGTAACCGTTCGAAAGGATCGTGGCGTAGCCGAGCTTCGTCGCTTCGGCGATGCCGGCCGGGCCGCGCCAGGAATGCACCACACTGCCCTTCGGCAGATCCGGGTGCAGGATCTCGTCCCAGCCAACGAGCTTCTTGCCGTGGCGCTGGAGAATTTCATTCACGCGACCGTTGAAGTAGGCGTGCAGGCCGGCGTTGTCCTTCAGGTTGTGCTCCTTGATGAAGGCCTGGATGTGCGCGTTGGCGTTCCACTGCACGCCGTTGTTCTCGTCACCGCCGATATGCAGGTACGGGTCGGGAAACAACGCGGCCATCTCGCCGAGAAATCCGTCGAGGAGCTTGTAGATTTCCTCGTTGGTCGGATCGAGCACCGGGTCGAACACGCCCCACTTGCGCTCGATGTAATACGGGCCGGGCCCGCTCGCGAGCTCCGGGTAAGCCGTCACCCAGCTCGTGGCATGGCCGGGAATATCGAACTCCGGCACCACGCGGATGCCGCGCGCGGCCGCGTAGGCGATGACCTCGCGCATCTCATCCTGCGTGTAGTAGTGCCCGTCCGAGCCGAGCTCGTGCAGCTTCGGGTGCGTCTTGCTTTCAATGCGGAAACCCTGGTCCTCGGTCAGGTGGATGTGCAGCACGTTGAGCTTCACCAGCACCATCGCGTCGAGGTTGCGCTTGATGACTTCCATCGGCTGCCAGTGACGGCACACGTCGATCATCAGCCCGCGCCACGGAAAACGCGGACGGTCGTTGATCGTCAGCGCCGGCAGGAACCAGCCGCGGGGATCGGCCTGCAGAAGCTGGAGAAAAGTTTCGGTGCCATGCAGGACGCCGAGCGTCGTCGGTGCGCGCAGCACAGCCTGTTTGTCGGTCACGGTCAGCGTGTAGGACTCATCTTCGCCCAGCGCCGGGATGGCCGCGGACACCGCGCCAAATTCGACCACGAACGCCGCCGTGGCAGGCTCGCCTGCTACATCCGCACCCGCCGGCGTACGGGCAAAAGTCAGGCCAGTACGCGCCTCGGCACGACGCAGCAGGCGCTCGAGCGCGGCGTCCACGCGCGGATCGGCCGCGCCCTGGCGGGAAATCTTGAAATCGGCGCCGATCACCAGACGGCCGGTGGTTGCCGTCATTTCGGCCGGCACCGGCATCAGCGGACTTGGCGCCGGGGCGGCGAAAGCCGCCGGCAGCGTGAGCAGGCCGGCGAGACAAAGCGCGGCGAACCGCGGGAACTTAGATCGTGAATTGCGAGAGGAACTCATCGGGGGCATAACGCTTGAAGGCTTCGATGGCCTCGTACTCGGCGAGGCCGAGAGCGTTGTAAGATTCAGCCAGCTGGCGGCAACGATCTTCCGTGACCTGCCAGAACTCGCGGCGGTCGTTGCCGAGAAACAGCGCCTGGTCGCGCTGCGTCGCATGGCGCAGAATCGCGCGGCGGCGGCGCTGCACTTCCTGCGGGCTCAGCGGGACGGCGAGATCGATCTCGTCCAGACGCCACTCGGACCACGCGCCGCGATAGAGCCAGAGCTCGGCCTCGTTGCGCCAGGAACCGGCGCAGATCTTGAGCGCGTCGCGCAGCGCCTGCAGACAGAGGCGGTGCGTGCCGTGCGGATCCTTGAGATCGCCGGCGGCAAAGATCAGGTGCGGCTGCAGCTCATCGAGCAACGCGGCCATGATGCGCACGTCGTCCGGACCCAACCGGCGCGAGCGCACCGTCGTATTGGCGTAGAACGGCAGGTCGAGAAAATGCAGGCGGTCGGCGGACACGCCGCACGCGCGCGCGGCGGCCGTGGCCTCGTGGCGGCGGATCAGCGCCTTCCAGCGCGTAAGCTCGGAAGACGCGGGGAACGTTCCGGTTTTCTGGTAGGTCGCCGACCAGTCGGCGAGCTTCGCGGCGTCCGCGGCGGAAGTGAGACCGGAATCGCGCGTGAACTCCAGCGCGCGCCACAACGCCTCATCGCCGACGCCACCCGCGCCCGAGACCTGGTGCGCGATGTGCACCTGGTGGCCGTGCTCGACCAGACGGCAAAGCGTGCCGCCCATCGCGATCACGTCATCCGCCGGGTGCGGCGAGAAAATCAGCACACGCTTCGGAAACACCTGCGACGAAGCTGCGCGCAGCGGACGCACCGGCGCGTCGCCGGGCTGCGTGCGGGACGGATCGCGGCCGCCGGGCCAGCCGGTGATCGTGTGCTGCAGCTGGTAGAAACCGGTGCGGTTCGCTTCGTAGGCCGAGCCGTGCACGCGCAGGAGATCCTGCAGGCCGGCTTCGTTGTAGTCCTCGTCGGTGAGCTTGAGGATCGCCTTCTTGCGCTCCTGCGCGAGCCAGAGGATCGCACGGCGCGTCATGCGTTCGTCCCACGAGAGTCCCTGCTCTTCCAGCGGACCGAGGCGCCACGGCGTGCGGTAACGCGTGAGCGCGCCGGCCGCAGCCTGATCAAGAACGAAGAGCGCGTTGTCGTGTTCCTGCAGGAACGACGCGGAAACCTGCGAGGTCGGTTCCTCCTCGACGGCGGTGCGGACGATCGCGGCCTTGTGCTCGCCCCACGCCATGAGCACGACGCGGCGCGCCGCCAGGATCGTGCCGACGCCCATCGTCAGCGCGTGCGCGGGCGTGCGTTCCTCGCCACCGAAATCACCGGCGGCATCGCGGCGGGTCAGCGGGTCGAGCGTCACGAGGCGCGTGCGCGAACGGCGCGGGCTGCCGGGTTCGTTGAAGCCGATGTGGCCGGTGCGGCCGATGCCAAGGATCTGGTAATCGATGCCGCCCGCGGCGGTGATCATTTCCTCGTAGTGGCGGCAATGCGCGTCGACCTCGGCCGCGGGCACGGTGCCGGACGGCAGGTGCACGTTCTCGCGCTTGATGTCGATGTGCGAGAACAGGTGCGTCCACATGAAGTGGTGGTAGCTCTGCGGGTGCTCCGGCGGCAGCGACAGGTACTCGTCGAGATTGAAACTGATGACATGCGCGAAGCTCAGCTTCTCCTCGCGGTGCAGGCGCACCAGTTCCGCATAGACGCCCAGCGGCGTCGAACCGGTGGCGAGACCGAGCACGGCCGGCTTGCCTTCCTTGGCGCGGCGACGAATGAGATCGGCGATTTCGGCCGCGACGGCCCGGGATGCTTCCGTGCTGCCGGCATAGACGGCGAGCGGCACGTGTTCGTGATGATAGCGCGGCAGGGGGATCGGCGAAGTCATACTAGCTGGCCAACATAATAGGGCTCGCCGTCGCAGTTGAAAATGGCAGAAACGACGATGTTTTTAACATATATGCCACTCGCTCCAGCGCCCACTCTCGAGACCCTCGCCGCCGACCTGCCCCACCCGCCCCACCAGCTGCTGGGCCGGCGTCCCGGACCGCTCGTTTTGCCCGACAACATCGTCTGCTTCCAGCGCCGTTCGGCCGCCGAATTGAACCGCCCCCGCCGCGGCCGCGCGCTGCACCATCGCTTCGTGCTGATCATCGCGCTGAAGGCGACAGTGTCGGTGTGCGTGGACGACCAGGTGATCAAGCTCGCCGCCGGCGAAGGCCTCCTGGTCTTCCCGTTCCAGTTCCACCACTACATCGACAACGGTCAGACCGACCTGCTGTGGATTTTCATCACCTTCGACCTCGCGGAGGCCGAGTCGCTAAAATCCCTGCGCTACCGCCCATTCGTGTTCACGCCGGCGGCGCGCGACCTCGCGACCGAGCTGATCGCCGCGTACGAAAAGGAAGGCCGCATGTCCGAGCTCCCCGCCCTGCTCCTCGCGCTGCTGCTCGCGCGGCTGCGTCGCCAGGAGCCCGCGGTGCGCCGCAAGGCGGTTCCGGTCGCCGCGCCCTCCATGGGCATGGTGATGCAGGTCAACCAGCTCGCGCACCAAAGCCATGAGCTGCCCGGCATCAAGGAAATCGCCCAGGCGCTCGGCATCAGCCAGAGCCACTTGCGCGCGCGCTTCCGCGCCTCATGCGGCGTGAGCGTCGGCCGCCACTTGCGCCGGCTGCGCCTGGAGAAGGCGTGCGGCCTGTTGCGCCTCACGCCGAACCGCGTCTCGGAAATCGCCGAGCAGTGCGGGTTCAACTCGATCTACAGTTTCAGCCGCGCCTTCTGCGCCGCCTTCGGCCAGTCGCCGATGGCGTACCGGCAGCATGTCGGGCCGTACCGCGCGGCGCGGAAGAAGCGGTAGCGCGACCATACTCCCTGGCTGTCATCCTGAGCCGTGCGAAGGATCCAATCGGTGGCGGCATCACGTCCGTTTTCGGTTGGATCCTTCGCACGGCTCAGGATGACGGAGAAGTGGGTTGGTTCGGTTTCCCAAACCTTGGCTCGCTTCGCTGCTTGGTGTTTTCCCAACGAAAAGACCCGGACGCTTTCGCATCCGGGCCTTCCCTAACACAAACCGTGCGGGCGCCTGGCCCGGGCGGAATTTTTAGAACGAGGCGTGGATCGCCGCGGAGAACGAGCGACCGACCTTGTACGAATCAGCGAACAGCTTGCTGCCATTCGGCATCAGGAAGTACTGCTGGTAGGTTTCGTCGGTGAGATTGCGCGCCGTCAGCAGGAGCGAGAAGTGCTTCGACAGGTTGATCGAGGCGTTCGCGTCGAGCGAGGTGTTCGGACGGGTGTAGACCGTGGTCGAGCCGTTAAACGAACCGGTGGCGAAGTCGTCGCGCCAGGTGTACGTCAGGCGGAACAGGCCGCGGTGGTTTTCGAAGTACGGGCCGACGTTGACCTGGTTCTCGGAGGAGAACGGCAGCGGGCCGTTCTCGCCGTCCGCCTTCATGTGCGTGTAGTTCGCCTGGAGGCCGAAGCCGCTGGCAAACTGCTGCTGGTAGGCGAAGGAGATGCCCTTCGAGGTGGCCGAGCCGCCGTTCTGCGGACGCGTCACGTAGAACCACTGGTCTTCCCACGTCGTGGTGTTGGCGTGGATTTCCGGGGAGGTCTTGTTGACGATGTAGTTCGCGATGTCCTTGTAGAACACGTCGACCGAGAAGTAGGAGTTCGGCGCGAAGTACCACTCGTAGGCGAGGTCGGCGTTCGTCGACTTGTACGGATCAAGGCCGGCGGTGCCGCCGACGCCGTTGCCGCCGATGTCACCCGGGGTGTTGATCGGGTACAGCGTCGTGTAGCTGAATTCCTGCAGGAGGTTCGGGCGGGCCATCACCTCGGCGAGGGCGAAGCGGAGCACCTGGTCCTGCTTCAGCTCGTAGGCGAGATTGAAGGCCGGGAGCACGTTGTTGTACGTGTTGTTCACGTAGCCCGTGACCGGAACTTCGGTCGCGTCGTACTGCTCCTTCGTCCACGCGGCCATGTTGGCCTGCGCCTGCGTCTGGCCCGGGGCCGGCGTCGGGATCGGCTGGTAGCCGGGAGCGCCGTACTGGCCGAGCGAGGCGGCGGTGAGCGGCTCGCCGCCCGGCAGCGCGCCGGCATACGGCGAACCCGAGATGCGGCCGACGTTGGTGGACCAGCCGGAGGTGGTGGTCTGGACGAAGCGGACACCGAAGTTGCCGGTCAGCGCGCCCTGCGAGAAATCCGTCTGGAGGAACGCGGCGTTGATCGTCTCCTTCGCCTGGAAGGTCGGCCCGACGGTCGCGGAGTCGGTCGGCAGCGCCAGCCAGTTGTTGATCACCGCGGTCGGGTGATCGACGGAGTAGTCGGCGAGCGTCTGGCCCACCTTGAGGCCCGGCCAGTAGCCGGAGTTCACGTCAGCCTGCGAGGCCGGGGTGTTCGCAGTCTGGTTGAAGATCTTGTCGAAGTTGCCGACCGGGTGGTTCGCCATCGAGGACGTGATGCCCGGCAGGCCGGAGAGGAAGTTCGACGGCGGAGCCATCAGCAGGTCGAGGTAGTTGCGTTCGCCCGGGCCGTTGAAGGCGACCTGGTGCGCGGAGGACTGCGAGGTCTCGTGCTCGCTGGAACGGAAACCCGTGCGCAGCTTGCGGAGGAAGCTGTGCTTCAGCGGCACGTCGAGGTCGACCTGCGCCCACTTTTCCTGGTCAACTTCCGGCTCTTCGACGAGACCGCCCCAACCGGAGTTGCCGCTGCCATCGAGCGTGATGTCGCCGGTCGTCGGGTAGCTGGCCGTGGCGGACGTGACGGTGTAGGACGCGGAATCGGCGCTGTTGTTGACCACGTAGGTGTTGAACGCGTTCGCGCCGCGGTAGGCCTGCATTTTGGTGCCGCCGGTGGCGCGGGTGTAACCGACCTGGCCGGTCACCGCGTAATCATCGCCCGAGAGGACGATCTTGGTGTTGTAGGCCTGCGTCTTGATCTGCGCCTTGCGGGCGAAGAGATCCATTTCGAGCTGGTTGCCCGAGACGGTCACGCCCTGGAGCAGGCCGTTGCCGAAGACGGGATTCGTGAACGTACCACCCGCCATGTACATCGGGTAGTACGAGCTGTTGGTGTTGTCCATGTTCTCGTCGACGAACAGGCCGGTGAAGTCGATCTCGAGGTTCTTCGACGGCTTGTACTCGATCGAGGCGTTCGCGCCCTTGCGGTGGCGCAGCTGCTCGAAGAGCGCGGTGTTCACGACCTCGTCGATCGCGAAGTTGCCCGGGCCGGTCGCGGCCTGCGTCGGCGTGCCGGCCTGCGGCAGGCCGGTCGACGGACCGAACGTGTTCTGCACGACGACGCCCTTCGCGTCGGTGTAGTTGCCGAGGACGCCGAGCGCCTCGACGCCGTCGCGGCGGATGAAGTCCTTCTGGTCCTGTGCGCCGATCAGCACGCCGAGGGTCTTGGCTTCGTTGTGCCAGCTGAACTGGCCGCTGAAGCTCGGCTCGTATTTCTTGCTGCGGGCGTTGTAGCTCTCCGTGACGGTTGCGCCGCCGCCGTAAGCCGGGCCGGCCAGCGGGCTGACCGTGCTCACGATGATCGTGCCGCCGATGGAACCTTCGAGCAGGCGCGGCTCCCAGGAGCGGTAAACCTCGGCCTTGCCGATGACGTCCGGCGCGAGCAGCGCGTAATTGAACTGGCGGCTCGGCGTGTCGAGGATGTACCAGTCGGCCGTCGCGATCGGCTGGCCGTTGAGCAGCGTGCGGTTGAGATTCGGGTCGGTGCCGAGGATGCTCACGCGCTCGCCCTCGCCGAAAAGGCGGTCGATCGTGATGCCGGGCAGGTGCGAGAGGGATTCCGCGAGGTTGGTGTCGGGATACTTGCCGACGTCCTCGGCGTTGATCACGTCGACGATGGCGTTGGCCTTGCGCTTGTCGTCGAGCGACTGCGCGAGCGAAACGCGGAAGCCTTTCACGACGACCTTGTCGAGTTCGACGACCTTGTCCTTCGACGCGAGCGGCGTCGGATCGGACGTTTGCGCGGAGAGCGCGGAGACGAGCGTGAGTGCGGCGAGCGCACAGGCGGAGCGGATGAGGGCGGATTTGCGAACGCCGCGATGAGGCGGCGGAGAGACGATACCGATTGGTGCAGTAGTCATGGGTCAGTAGTAGCTAGCGCAAACAGCTGGGGGTCAGTTTCCGCGGCACTCGTCGCGATCAGGGGTCCAATCTCCTGTCATTCCATCCCTCTTTTCAGAGGAGAAATGGCTCCGGCCGATGGGGAAACCTCGTGACTTGGTCACGTCCCGCACAGCGGATCGGGTGGTGTTTTTGGAGGTCATGACAGCGGCGGCAGCGCACGCGGTGGGTTAATTTGCGTATAATACAAATCACTCCTCTTTTTAAAAATGGCAGAAGCGACTATGTTTTTAACGATTCTGCTACTGGAAATTTGCCGCGAAAAAGCGTCGCTTCGGCGGATTTCGCTCGGGAATCCCGTGCCGTTTCCGGGGCAATTTGCGGCGAGCGGCGCCGTTCAGGTCAACAACTGCACGATGCGGATGATCGGCAAAAACAGCGCGATCACGATGGTGCCGACGACCAGCGCGAGAAACAGGATCAGCATCGGCTCGATCAGCGCACTCAATCCGGCGACGGCATTGTCCACCTCGTCTTCGTAAATATCCGCCACCTTGCCGAGCATCGCCGGCAGCTGGCCGGAGTGCTCCCCCACCTCGATCATGCTGCTGACCATCGGCGGAAACACGGCGCTCGCCTCGAGCGGCCGCGCCACGGGTGCACCTTCCTTCACCCGGTCGTGCACGTTCGTGATCGCCGCGGCGATGCGCGCGTTGTCACAGGTGTCCCGCGTGATGATCAGCGCCGGCAGGATCGGCACGCCGCTCGCGAGCAGCGTGCTGAGAGTCCGGCCGAATCGCGCGATGATCGCCTTCAGGATCAGCGCGCCAAAGAGTGGCATTTTCACGATCGCCGAGTCGACCAGCCGCGCGCCCGGCGCCGTCCGGCGGAACAGCCGGAACGCCACGACCGCGATGACAAAACCGCCGCTAAAGACCAGCGCGTGATGCTGCACGGTCTCGCTCACCACCAGCACCGCGCGCGTGAGCGGCGGCAGCGGCGCGCCCTTGAGCAGGTCGGCGAAGATCTGTTTGAACTTCGGCACCACGAACACGAGCAGCCCCGCGAGAATGGCAACCGCCACCGCCAGCACGATGACCGGATAGACCAGCGCCGCGCGAATCTGCCCGCGCAGCTGAGAGCTCTTCTCCTGAAAGCGCGCCAACCGGTCGAGCACGACGTCCAGCACGCCACCCGCCTCGCCCGCCTTGATCATGTTGACATAGAGCCGGTCGAAAACCCGCGGATGCTGCCGCATCGCGTCCGACAGCGGACTCCCCGCGCGAATGCCATCAGCCAGCGCCGCGAGCACCGCACGAAAACGCAGGTTCTTTTCCTGCCGCGCCAGCACCTCGAGCCCGCGCAGCAAAGGCATGCCGGCATGAACCAGCGTGCCGAGCTGCCGGGTGAAAACGGCAAGTTCTTTAGGGCTTACCACGCGACTGAACGGCAGGCTCCGCGAGCGTTCCCCGCCGGACGAAGATTTCAACGCACCAGCCGTTCGCACCGTCGCTGGAGTTACATCCGTAGGAAACAATCCCTGCCGCCGCAGCATGGCGGTGACTTGCTTGGAATCGGATGCTTCCAGCAGACCGGTCTTTTCCGATCCTTGCGCATCGAGGGCCGTGTAAGAAAAACTAGGCATGACGATCCGGGTGAACCACAGAGACACAGCCAAAGCCTTCGATCCGCTTTAACCACGGAATACACGGAACACACAGAAATCGATCTGCAGACTTAAAAGTATTGGTTTTCAATCCGTGTGTTCCGTGTGATCCGTGGTTAAATTCCTTCCGGTGCTTTCTCCGTGCCTCTGTGTCTCTGTGGTTCACGTGTATTTAAGAACTTCTTCGACGCTCGTATCCCCCGCCACGAGCGCGGCGATGCCGGCCTCGCGCAGGGTTTGTCCGCCTTCGCTCGCTGCCTGTCGTTTCAGATCCAGCAACAATGCGCCTTGAACGATCAGTTCGCGCAGGGCTTCAGTCAGCGGAAGAAATTCGAAGAGCCCGATTCGTCCGCGGTAGCCGCTGCCGTGACATTCCGGGCAGCCCGCGCTGCGATAAAAGGAATTTCCACACCACTTTTCCGGTGCGATGTCCAGTTGCCACAGCAAAGCTTCCGACGCTTGGTACGGCGCGCGACACGCGGTGCAAATGCGGCGCAGCAGCCTTTGCGCCAGCACCGCCTCGACGGTCGAAGCCAGCAGGAAGGGCTCGACGCCCAAGTCGACGAGGCGCGTGACCGCCGACGCCGCGTCATTGGTATGCAGCGTCGTGAGCACCAGATGGCCGGTCAGTGAAGCCTGGATTGCGATCTGCGCCGTCTCGGCGTCGCGCACCTCGCCCACCATGACGACATCGGGGTCCTGTCGCAGAAAAGTACGCAGCGCCCGCGAGAACGTCAGCCCGGCGGCCGGGTTCACGGGCACCTGCATGAGCCCTTCGATCTCATACTCGACCGGATCCTCTACGGTCAGGATTTTCGTCTCCGCCAAGTTCAACTGCTTCAGGCAGCTGTAGAGCGTAGTCGTTTTTCCGGAACCGGTCGGCCCGGTAACGATGAAAATTCCGTTGGGTCGGCGAATGACCGCTTCCACCCCGGTGCGTATTTTCTCCGGCAAACCGAGTTCGCTCATTTCGATGCGTCCCGCCGACTGGTCCAGCACGCGCAACACCACGCTCTCGCCGAATTGCGTGGGCAGCGTCGACAACCGCAGGTCCACCGCCCGGCCGGCGAGCGTCAGGCGGATGCGCCCGTCCTGCGGTACGCGGCGTTCGGCGATGTTCACGTTGGCGAGCACCTTCAGACGCGAGATCACCGGCAGTGCCAGCGCACGGGGCGGTGGCGCCAGCTCCCGCAAGGCACCGTCGACCCGATACCGCAGGCGGAACTCGCGTTCGAACGGCTCGAAGTGAATATCCGCCGCCCGGTCGCGGATCGCCTGCGCCAACGCCTGGTTCACCCAGCGAATCACCCGTTCCTGACCGGCCATCTGCGCCAGATCGATCTCGGTCAGCGCTGTCTCGTCGATCGCTTCGCTCCCGGCCACCGGTGACTCTCCGATCACGGCATCCAGCGCAGCCTGCTCCGCGCCGTAATGCCGTTGGAGCAATCGCCGCACCTGCGCGGGATCGGCGACAACCAGCGCAACGGCCCGTCCGAGAGCGAAGGTCAGGTCATCGCTTAGGCCGACTTTGAAGGGATCAACCAGTGCGACGGAAATGCCCGTCGCATCTCCGGCCAGTGGCACCACGCCATACGCGCATGCCAGGTGCGATGGGATCAGGCCGGCAATTTCCGGCCGCAGTTCCTCGGGCAACTGCGGCAGATGCTCGCAACCGAAGTGCTCCGCCAGAGCGGGCAGCACGATGGCGGGATCCGCCAATTCTTCTTCCGTCGGCGGAATGGACCGCCGGGCGGAGAGGATTTCTTGAATGACCGAGGTGTATCCCGAAAACATCGGGGAAACAGCCGCCGGCCACGGCTAAGGAAGGTTGACGTTTTAGACTTCGCGCAGCTTGAAACCCATGCTGATCAGTTTCTCGCGCATGGCGACGGGCTCCTGCGATTTCTCGAGCGCCTCGTCGGGTTCGATGAGCTCGCGGTTGACCAGGCTCATCAAGTGCGTGTCGAGCGTGATCATGCCGAGCGCGGCACCCGTCTGGATGTCGGACGGGATACGGAAGGTCTTGTTGTCGCGGATCAGCGAGGCGATGGACGACGTGTTCACCATGATCTCGTACGCCGCGATGCGGCCGCCGGTCTTCTTTTTGCAGAGCGTCTGGGAAATGACCGCGATGATCGAGGTCGAGAGCTGCATGCGGATCATCTCCTTCATGTTCGCCGGGAAGGCGTCGACGATACGGTCGACCGTCTTGGCCGCGCTGTTCGTGTGCAGCGTGCCGAACACCAAGTGACCGGTTTCGGCCGCGGAGATGGCGGCTTCGATGGTTTCAAGATCGCGCAACTCACCGACGAGGATGACGTCGGGATCCTGACGCAACGCGCGCTTGATCGCCTCGGAGAAACTCGGGACGTCCGAGCCGACTTCGCGCTGGGTCACGACGCACTTCTTGTGCGGGTGGTAATATTCGATCGGGTCCTCGATGGTGATGATGTGGCCGTCGCGGTTCTCGTTGATGTAATTCATCATCGACGCGAGCGTCGTGGACTTGCCGGAGCCGGTCGGACCGGTGACGAGGAACAGGCCGCGCGGGCGGTACAGGAGTTCCTTGATCTTGTCGGGCATGCCGATCGCGCGCAGGTCGAACAGCTGGTTGGGAATCTGGCGCAACACGAGGCCGTAATTGCCCTTGGCCTTGAGCACCGAGACGCGGAAGCGGGCCTTGTCGCCGAACGCGAAACCGAAGTCGGTACCGCCGTTGAGCTTCACGTTCTGGATGTGGTTGTCCGGCGTGATCGAGAGCATGAGCTGCTCGGTGTCCTCGGGCTTCAGCTCCGGGCCGTCGATCGGTGTCATGCTGCCGCGCAGGCGCAGGCAGGGCGGCACACCGACCTGGAGGTGCAAGTCGGAACTCTTCTGGTCGACGACCAGCTCGAGAAGATCGTTCATTTCGTAGCTCATGCGGTGGGGGTGGGTTTAAGTCTGGTTTTAAAATTGGTCGCCGACGGTCGCGGACACAACCTCTTCGATTGTGGTCAGTCCGGCGAGAACTTTGCGGATGCCGTCTTCTCTCATGGTGCGCATGCCATCACGGCGCGCCTGCTGGCGCAAGCGGGCCGCGGTAACGTGGTCGTAAATCATGGCGCGAATCCCGTCGTGGACGAGAAAGATTTCGTAGATTCCGAGCCGGCCGCGATAGCCCGTGCCCTGGCAGGACCGGCAGCCCGCGCCACGACAGAAGTCCGCACCAGCCGCCTGCTCCGCCGTCAGGCCGAGCGTCTGGATTTCGCGCGGCGCCGGCCGGTAGCTCGCACGGCATTGCGGGCAGATCCGGCGCACGAGACGCTGCGCCACGACCGAACGCAGCGACGCGGCCACGAGAAACGGCTTCACGCCGATGTCCAGCAAGCGCGTGACCGCCGACGGCGCGTCGTTGGTGTGCAGCGTGCTGAAGACGAAATGGCCGGTCAGCGAGGCGTTGATCGCGATCTCCGCGGTCTCGCGGTCGCGAATTTCGCCGACCATCACGATGTTCGGCGCCTGCCGCAGCATGGCGCGCAGCGCCGCGGCGAAGGTCATGCCGGTCGTCGCATTCACCGGCACCTGGTTGATGCCGGGAAGCTGGTACTCCACCGGCTCCTCGACCGTGATGATCTTGCGGTCGGCGTGGTTGAGATGATTCAGGCTGGCGTAGAGTGTGGTCGTCTTGCCCGAACCGGTCGGGCCGGTCACGAGCATGATGCCGTCGGGCGATGCGATCTGGCGCTCGAACACGGCCTGGTCGTCAGGAAGAAACCCGAGTTCAGGCAGACCGAGCTTCAACTGCTCCGCATCGAGCACGCGCATAACGATGCTCTCGCCGTGCACCGTCGGAAGTGAGGACACGCGCAAGTCGAGCGCCCTGCCCTGCACTTCCAGCTGGATGCGCCCGTCCTGCGGCACGCGTTTTTCGGCGATGCTGATGTTCGCCATGATCTTCAGGCGCGAGATGACCGGCAGCTGCAGGCGCTTCGCCGGCGACTCGACTTCGCGCAGCACGCCGTCGATGCGGTAGCGCACCCGGAAACGCTGCTCGAGCGGCTCGAGATGAATATCGGAGGCGCGCAACCGGATCGCATCCGCGAGAATCTCGTGCACGAGCCGGATGATCGGCGCGTCGTTGGCATCGATCGCGGAATCTTCCGGCCCATCTTCCGTCACCGTCCACGGGGTCGAGGAATTTTCACCATAACCCCGCGCAATCGCCTGGCGCACGTCCGCGGCGGTCGCGAGCGACACCTGCACCGGTTGCCCGGCCACGAGCGGCAGGCTGTCGAGGACATCGACCGCCACCGGATCGGCCACAGCGACCTGCAGCACGCCATCAGCCTGCGCAAAGGGAACAGCGGAATGCGTGACCACAAAATCGCGCGGCAGCGCGTTCAGGATGCCGGCCGCGATCGGCAGCGCGCCAAGTTCGACGAAGGCCATGCCGAATTCCGCCGCCACGGCCTGCGCCAGGGCGATGTCGTTGCCTTCGTCCACCAACAAACCGCGCTGCCGGGCGACTTCGAGAATCGGGTCGGCGGCAGTCACGGCATCAGCTGCAGACTTAACGGTTCAGACTGAGGAGGAACTCGGAGTTCGTCTTCGTCTTCTTCAGGCGCTGGATGAGCATGTCCATCGAGTCGGCCGCCGGCACGCCCTGCATGGCGCGGCGCAGCGAGTAGATCTTCAGGAGTTCGTCCGGATGATAGATCAGCTCCTCCTTGCGGGTGCCGCTCTTGTCGATGTTGATCGCGGGGAAGATGCGCTTGTTGACGAGGTCGCGGTCGAGGTGGAGCTCCATGTTGCCGGTGCCCTTGAATTCCTCGAAGATGATCTCGTCCATGCGGCTGCCGGTGTCGACCAGCGCCGTGCCGATGATGGTCAGGCTGCCGCCGCCCTCGATGTTGCGGGCCGAGCCGAAGAAGCGCTTGGGCTTCTGCAGCGCGTTCGCTTCGAGACCGCCGGACATGATCTTGCCGCTGTTGCCGGCGAGCGCGTTGTAGGCGCGCGCCAGGCGGGTGATCGAATCGAGGAGAATGATGACATGCTCCCCCTGCTCCACCAGGCGGCGGGCCTTTTCGATCACCATCTCGGCGCAATGCACGTGGCTTTCGGGCGCCTCGTCGAAGGTCGAGCTGACGACCTCGCCCTTGCAGTGGCGCTTGAAGTCGGTGACTTCCTCGGGACGTTCGTCGACAAGGAGAATGATCAACTTCGCTTCCGGCGAATTCTCCGCGATGGAGTTCGCCATGTTCTGCATGAGGATCGTCTTGCCGGTGCGCGGCGGCGCGACAATCAGGCCGCGCTGGCCGAAGCCGATCGGCGTGATGATGTCCGTCATGCGCATCGACACATCCTTCAGGCCCTGGACTTCGAGCCAGATGCGCTTGAGCGGATAGTACGGGACGAGCTCCTCAAACGGCTGCACCTTCACGATGTCCTCGGGCTTGCCGCCCTGGACCTTGCGGATGGCGACGACCGCGGGACAACGCTCGTTTTCCTTGGGCGACTGTACCTGCACCTCGACCTGGTGGCCGCGGCGCAGGCCGTAGTGCTTCACGAAGAGTTCGGGCAGCACGGCGTCCTCGGGATAGAGCCGGTAGTTGACGTCCTCATGGACGACGAAGCTGATACCGCGCTCGGTCTGGTCGATGTAACCGCGGTCGTAGACCGGCAGTTTCTTCTCGGTCGCGAGCAGGAACACCTGCGTGAGCAGCTGCTTCCGGTTCGGCACGCCCTCGATCTTCGCACCGAGTTTGCGGGCGAAGGCCGTGAGTTCGGCGTGGTTCAGCGCGTAGAGTTCGTTCAGCCAGATCGGATCTTCCTTGGAGTCGGCGATCTCGGCCGCGATCTGGTCCATGGCCTCGAGACTGACGAAGCGCGACGGATCCGGGAGGTCGCCGTAGATGATGACTTCCTTTGGGGGCAACGGCTGCGGCGGCTTGCCGCCACCGCCACCACCACCGCCTTGGAAATTCTGCTTACCCCATTTCCCGCCGCCACCGCCCTGCTGGAAATGTTTGCCGCCGCGCTGGCGCCGGCCCCATTTGCCGCCACCACCGCCGCCGCCACCGCCGTGTTGCTGGTAATGGCCACCGCCACCACCGCCGTTGTTGCCGCCATTGCCGCCGCCGCCGCCATGTCCGCCACCTTCATCCTGGTGGTGACCCTGGTCGCCTTGCTGGTGCTGGTTTTCCTGCTGGTTGGCCGCCGCCTGATCGCGCAGGTCGGCCGGATGCTGGGAAGGTTCGGGCGGAGGCGGAGCCGGTTGCTCGGCCACCGGCTTGGGCGCGGGTGCGGCCACCGGCGCAGGGGCCGGAGCGGGCGCGGGTGCCGGCGCGGGCATCTCCATCTGCATCTGCTTGGCCGCAGACTCGGCGCGTTCCGCGCGCTCGGCCTTGGACGCGCGCGGGGCACGCGGCGCCGGGGCTTCGGCCACGGACTCGGTGCTGACGACCTTCGTCTTCTTGGCGCCGCGCACGAGGCGCGAACGAACCGGGCGTTTGGCGGCAGACTCGGACGAGCCTGATTTGCTGTTATCCTCTTCGGATTTAGGGGGGACGGACATGAGAGCGGGCGTTAGGCCCGGGAGGGGTGTAATTTCAAGAGGCGGTCAGCCAGGGTGTGCACCTGTTCCTGCAAAAACGACAGTGAGCCGTTGTTCAGAAGAACATGGTCTGCCAGCTCGCACTTACGGGCCAGTGGCAGTTGCTTGACCAGGCGCTGGCGGGCAAGTTCCGGGGGAACGCCACGCTGCTCCAGCCGCCTCAATTGCGTCGCGGAGTCTGCGGTCACACAGACAACGGAATCAAACCAATTCTCCAGGCCTTTTTCGAAGAGCAGCGGCACCTCCACAATGAAAGCCACGCCCTTTTCAGCCGCGAAAACCTCCGACCAGCGCGCCATCAGCCGCGGGTGCAGCAAGTCCTCCAACCAAGCCAGCGCGGCGGGATCGGAAAAGACTTTCTCCGCCACCTTGTCCCGGCGCACCCGTCCGTCGCTCGCCAGCATGGCCGCGCCGAGACGATCCCGGATGGCCGTCGCGATCTCCGCACTGGGCAGCAGCTCGTCGCGCACGACCTGGTCGGCGTCCAGCCGGCGGAAACCGCGCTCGGCAAAAATAGCGGCCACGGTCGATTTGCCGCAGCCCATTCCGCCGGTCAGGCCGACGATCAGGTTGGTACTACGAGGCATTTTTACTGCGCCCTGACAAAGAGCTTGCCGGACATGGGGGGCAATCCCTATTTCCAATGGTAGGATGTCCCTGCCCCACGCGATAGACACCAAGAACTCCAAAGCCGTCGTGGGCGCTATCAAGGACGCGTTTACCGGAATCGGCGCGGAGTCCAGTTTTCCGCTGCTCGACCGCTTGTTCGAAGACGTGACCGACATGTTCGCGGGCCGCTACGCCGGGTATCAGGCCATCGACATGCATTATCATGATTTCGAGCATACCATGCAGGCCACGTTGTGCATCGTGCATATTTTGCAAGGTCGCAGCCGCACGGCCGACCGGCCGGTGCTGACGGCGCGCGACTGGGAACTCGCGGTGATGGCGACGCTGTTGCATGACAGTGGTTACCTGAAGACCAACGATGACAAGGTTGGCACCGGGGCCAAGTATACTTTCGTCCACGAACGCCGCAGCTGCGATTTTTGTCGCGAGTACCTGCCCCGCATGGGTGTGACCGCCACGGAAATCGAGGACATCTGCGCCGCGATCATCTGCACCGGCCCGAAGAGCAAGATCAGCCAGATCACGTTCCGCAGCGAGGCCGGCCGGCACTTCGCCTTCATGCTGGTCACGGCCGACTACCTCGCGCAGATGAGCGCGCCCGACTACGTGGACAAGCTCCCGATCCTCTACAAGGAGTTCGAGGAGGCCTTCAATTACGAGGGTACACCGCCCGAGAAGCGCCCGTACCACAGCCTCCGGGAACTGCTGGAGAAGACCTCCGGGTTCTGGACGAATTATGTGCGCCCCATGCTCGACTTCGAGGCGGCGGGTGTACATCGCTATTTGACGACAGCGGGCCAACCCAATCCTTATCTGCAGGCCGTAGAGGCCAACCTTGCCGAGGTCCGTCGGCGGTTGCAGGCGGAAGTGGGTTAACCTTTCACTTTTTTCCCGCTCCCAGTCCATGTTAGCCACGATCGGCTCAGCCGCGCTGCTGGGCATTGATGCCGTCCCGATTCAAATCGAGGTGAACACCGGCGAATCCGGCGTGCCCGACCTCATCCTCGTCGGCCTGCCCGACGCCGCCGTCAAGGAATCCGAGGACCGCGTGTTCTCCGCCCTGAGCAATTCCGGCCTGCGCATGCCGCGCACGCGCACCACCATCAACCTCGCGCCGGGCGACCTGCGCAAGGAAGGCGCGATCTACGACCTGCCCATCGCGATCGGCATCCTCGTCGCCACCGGCCAGTTGGCCTGCGAAAAACTTTCCGACTACCTGATCGCCGGCGAACTCGGCCTCTCCGGCGCCACGCGCCCGATCAAGGGCGGACTCGCCATGGCGGTGCTGGCGCGCGACTCAGGCCGCAAGGCGATCCTGCTCCCGCCGCTCGCCGCGCAGGAAGCCTCGCTTGTCGAAGGCATCGACGTCTACGAAATCACGTCGCTCGACCAGGCCAACCGGTTCCTCGCCGGACTGGTCCATCTCTTCCCGCTCAAGCCAACGCGCACCCTGGCCACGATCGTTCGCGTCGAAGGCGAGGCGGATTTCTCCGAGATCAAGGGCCAGCAAGGCGTCCGCCGCGCGGTGGAGATCGCCGTCGCCGGCGGACACAACCTGATCATGATCGGGCCGCCGGGTTCCGGCAAATCGATGATCGCGCGCCGCATTCCCGGCATCATGCCGCGACCGACGCTCGACGAATACCTCGAGATCCTGCGCATCCACTCCGCCGCCGGCCACACGATGCAGGGCGGGCTGCAGTTCCTGCAGCGACCGTCGCGCGCGCCGCACCACACCATCTCCGACGTCGGCCTGCTCGGCGGCGGCACGATTCCGGGCCCCGGCGAAATCTCGCTGGCGCACCACGGCGTGCTCTTCCTCGACGAACTGCCGGAGTTCAAGCGCTCCGCGCTCGAGGTGCTGCGGCAGCCGCTTGAGGACGGACACGTCACCATCTCGCGCAGCGCCGGCAAGATCACCCTGCCCTGCGACTTCATGCTCGTCGCCGCGATGAACCCGTGCCCGTGCGGCTACCTCGGCGACCCGAAGCACGAGTGCCGCTGCGCCCCCGCGCAGATCCAGCGTTACCGCGCGCGCATCAGCGGTCCCCTGCTCGACCGCATCGATCTCCACGTCGAGGCCCCGGCGCTGTCGCTGACGGAACTCCGCTCCGACAAATCCGGCGAATCGTCCTCCGCCATGCGCGAACGCATCGAGCAGGCGCGCCAGTTGCAGTTGATCCGCTTCAAGGGCACGACGCTGACCGCCAACACGCGCATGCTGCCGTCGCAGATCAAAAAATTCTGCGCCATCGACTCGAGCATGGGCGACATGCTCCAGCAGGCCATGGAACAGCTCTCGCTCTCCGCCCGCGCCTACGACCGCATCCTCAAGGTCGCGCGCACCATCGCCGACCTGGCCGAGTCCGAACGCATCCAGTCCAATCACCTGCTCGAGGCGATCCAGTACCGCTCGCTGGATCGGAATGTGTTTTACTGAACCAAGCATGGTTCACGCGAAGGCGCGAAGGGCGCGAAACGGAAGATAGCATGCAACAGAACATCGAAGAGCTTTCGGCCGTGGTGGTTGACACCGGATATCATCTGCATCGGGAACTCGGACCAGGACTGCTTGAATCGGTTTATGAAGCGGTCTTGGCGAGCCAGCTCCAACGTCGAGGCCTTGCGGTCATCCGCCAGAAGCCCATCCCGATCGAATTCGACGGACTGACGCTGGATGAAGGCTTTCGCGTCGACCTGCTCGTGGATGGCCAATTGGTAGTGGAGCTGAAATCCGTCGAGAATCTGGCTGCTGTTCACCACAAACAGTTGCTCACTTACCTTCGCCTGATGAAACTGCCCATGGGTTTGCTCATGAATTTTGGCGCGCCCACGTTCAAAGAAGGCCTCAAGCGAATCGTCAACGATCACCAAAACTTCGCGGCTTCGCGCCTTCGCGTGAACCAGGATCTTCCGAGATAAGACGCTTCACTTCCGTGGCTCGAGCGCGATCTGGATATCCCGCGCCACATCCTGCTTCAGCAGTGCCCAGTCGACCGTGCCCACGCGGTTCGTCCACAGCGGGTTCTTGTAACGCTCGGTCATCAGCGCGGTGTATTTATCCCAATGCCCGGCGGCGGCCACCAGCGCCTCCGCCGCGGCTTTCTGCTGCAGCACGTCGCCGCTCTGGCGATAGAGCGCCAGCTCGGTCGCGCCGACGATCTTGCGGGCGTAATATTTTCCGAGCAGCGCCATCGCGCGGATGTCGGCAAGCGTGTCGGCCAGCTCGCCGGTGGCATCCTTGTCCAGCGTCCGCAACGCCGCCAGCGCGGCATCGGCGTGCGCGTCGAGCTGCTCCGCCACCTTGAACGGACTCGTGCCTTTGAGGTCGGTCTTCGCGGCGACCGACTCCACGTACTTCGGGATCGGAATGTTGTCCGTGCCGGGATGCACGCCGAGCGTGGTGAAGCGGTTGACGTCATGAAACCCGCTCGCGGTCTGCGCCGGACCCGGCCGGCTCTTGCAGGCCTCGATGTACCACTGGAAATCGAGCGCGCCCCAGTGAAACCCGGTCGTCACTGGATAAATCATCGAGGCGTGCTGCCATGCTCCGAGCAGCTGGTCGGCGTCGACGCCTGGAAAACGCTGGCCGATCAGCGCCACGATGCGCTCGTCGCCGAACGCGGGATCGTAGCTGAGCCGGCCCCAGGTGAGCCAGTCGAGCCAGTGCTTGTCCACTTCCAGCTGACGCGTCGTGCCCGGCGTCTTATCGAGAAACTCACGGCCCCACACCCACATGTCGGAACCGTAGTACAGGCCCTGCGTCACGCCGTGCGGAATGTTGCCGATAAACTCGCGCACGAAATCCGGCGCAGCCCAGCGCAGCATCAGCGCGTCGTCGTTGCGCAGGGTCCAGAGGGTCTTCACGTCGCCGAGCGTCGGCACGAACTCCCGGTGAAACGGCTGCGTGGTGGAACTCTGCACGTGGGCCTGCGCGTACTTGAAGCTGAAGACGAAATCGACGTTGGGCAGCTGCCGCAGCGGCGCGAAGGTGCGGACGATATCCTGCGCCTTGGCCTCGTGCTGGCGGTGAATGAAACGGATCGAGCGCTCGGGCTGTTCGCGCGCGACATCCATCACGCCCTGCCCGTAGGTCGCAAACAGCCAGTCCTCCTTCGCCTGGAAACTCGAGTTGGCGCTGCCGAGATTTTCGCCGGCGGTAACCCCGATGCCGCGCAACAGCGGATAAGTGCGAAAAAGCTCTGCCACGCTCTTGCGGAAATAATCCACTGTCACCGGATTGTTGATCGCGTCGGTGATGCCGTGTTTGCCGCCGGTGCCGTAGGTGTAGAGGTTCCAGGTGACGAAGTAGAAATCAATGTTCCGGTCCTTCGCGTACTGCATCACCTTCCGCCAGAACTCGATTTTCTGCTCGATGGTCAGCTTTTTCACCACCTCGACCTTCGCCAGCATCTCCGGCGTCACGATGTCCTCGGTGCGGGTCGAGTAGTTCTCGCTGAAGGCGATGGTCGAGCGCTGCACGTCGTCGAGCGCGACGTCCTCGTAGCCCGGCACTTTCACCAGCGACGGGAACGGATGCAGGTTCCAAAGCGAGATATAGTTGAAGCGATCCCGCGCCATGTGGTCGAGGTACGCGCGCCAGAAATCGAAATCCCACACCGTGGCGATATTCGCCTGCGCCGAATCGCCCATGTCGCTGTAGCTCGGCGTGCGCACGTCGAGCGGCAGATTAAACTTCGCCCCGCGCATGGCGACGTACGGCGCGCGGTCCATCGACTCGATGTTGCCCCGTCCGCGCAGCCGGATCTGTTCCGCGAGTTCCAAGCCGCCGTACATCACGCCGCCTGCCCCGCCGCCGATCACCGTGATTACCTGCGTGGCGTCGACGCCATCGCGACTGAGACTGAAGCCTTCGTTCTTCAGCGCCGCCGTCATGGTCGTGTCGACATCCAGCGCCTCCAGGGTCTTCGCGTCCGCATTACTCACCAGCACGATCCGAATTCCGGACACAGTATCGCTCAATCCCGCACGCCGGCTCGTGTCGCCCCGCGTTTTCAAGGCCGCCTCGATCTCATCTGCCGCGAACTTCGCCGGCCCGGACTGGTCGTCTAGTTGGATCGTAACCTCAGCCGCCCGCCCAATGCCGCACGTCAGAAAAAAAACGCAGGCCAAGCCACGAGCCAATCCAAGCCAAAGCGGGGGTGTGCGCATACTCTTATCCACGGTGCCTCCGCCTTTAGGTAAACAGCAAAGTCATGCTGCAAATAGACCGGTAAGACCGCTGGAGCGTTCCAAAGTAGCAGCGATCGTCAGATCGCTGGCCCCGGCGGTCTGACGACCGCCGCTACTTTCGATTCCTACCCTGTCTGTCATCCTGAGCCGTGCGAAGGACCCAAGGGAAAAACGTACGTAGCGTTCCACGCTTGGGTCCTTCGCACGGCTCAGGATGACAGCAAGATATCTGTTTCATCCGTCCCCATCCGTGCAATGCAGTCGCCATTGCCCAAAGGGCACCCATGGCAACTGCCCTGCGCGTTCGGCTTCGGGCTACGCCATCTCCGCGCTACCGCGCTCCGTCCGTGGTTAAAAATTGCCACGCACCGCACATCACCTTCGATTCCCTTCCTCGTCCATGGCCGACGTCGTCAATTTCTCCGCCTATAAGTTCGCTCCGCTGGAAAACCTTCCGGCGCTGCAGGAGCGCTTGCGCGCGGTGGCGAATGCCGGGGACTTGCGCGGCACGATCCTGCTCAGCTCGGAGGGCATCAATCTCTTCGTCGCGGGAGAACGGAGCGCCCTCGCCCGCTTGCTGGCCGAGATCCATGCGGTGCCCGGCCTCGCCGATCTCACGCCCAAGGAAAGCCTGAGCGCCGAGCAGCCGTTCAACCGCATGCTCGTGAAGATCAAGAAGGAGATCATTGCGTTTGGCGTTCCCGGCATCGATCCGGCGCGCAATCCTTCGGCGAAGCTTCCCGCCAAAACTCTCCGCCAATGGCTCGATGAAGGACGTCCACTCACGCTCCTCGACACCCGCAATGACTACGAGGTGAAGATGGGCACCTTCACCGGCGCGCGCGCCGCGGGCATCGACAACTTCCGCGATTTCCCCGCCGCCGTCGCGAAACTGCCCGAGGAAATGAAGGAGCAGCCGATCGTGATGTTCTGCACCGGTGGCATCCGCTGCGAGAAGGCCGGTCCGTTCATGGAGAAGGCCGGCTTCAAGCAGGTCTTCCAACTCGACGGCGGCATCCTGAAATATTTCGAGGAATGCGGCAGCGCCCACTACCAGGGCGAATGCTTCGTCTTCGACCGCCGCGTCGGCGTCGACCCCGCGTTGCAGGAAACCGGCTCCGTCATGTGCTTCGCCTGCCAGATGCCGCTGACCGCCGAGGAGCAGAAGCACCCGCACTACGTGCCGGACGTGAGCTGCCCGCATTGTTTTGCGCAGCAAAAACTCGATCCGGTTTGAACCACTAATGCACTGCCTAACGGCTGTGCTACTTGGTGCGCTCCGCCTAATCGGCTCCGCAATGGGTCTCGGGGGTTGGCTAATCGCCAACGAGAAGTAAGTCAGTTTTCCAAGCGGCGATTAGCCGCTCCCCCGAACCGAAACCGGAGCCGATTATCCGCCTGAGTTTCGCGCAGCGAGAACTCAGGACGGACCCCGGGCGGCCAGCGAGGCCGCAACGGGGTCGGAGGGGACTCTGTAGCAGCGCCGGTAGGCGATGCCATTAGTGGTTAAAATTCATTTCACCTCACGGCACCAGCCGCGTCGGATACGTCCGCTTGAGCCACGACTCCGGCAGCGGCACGACCACGATGTTCATGGTCCGCTTGTTCTCCGAGAGCATCGCGCATTGGATTTCCACGCGGGTGCTGTCGGCGCTGAAGGTTGGGTGAATGTGGTCCGCCGCCGTGCCCACGTGGCCGAGATCGGCCAACAGGACGCTCTCACCGGTGGTCAGGTCGTACAGCCACAGGCGGTACATGAAATCGTCCGCGACCGCCCAGCGTCCGTCCGGCGAACCGGCGACGTGCCACACAGAACGTCCGGGATTGCCCATCGGCACCTGGCCGACGATGCGCATCTCGCGCGTGCGGAGATTGATGATGCCCAGGCCGCTCGGTTTCTCGCCGGTGCCGTTCTGGCCCCAAGCGTCACCCTGCCCCGGGCCTTCATTTTCCGCCGCATCCTTGCCGGGGATCTTGACCTTGCGGTGCGCCAGGATCGCGAGCGCCACGGTGTCCTTGGTGGCGACGGCTTCGTGCGTAATCCACTCATAGGAAGCCTCGGGATAAAGCGGACGCAGACCCGAACCATCGCTCATGACCGTCCACGTGCGCTGCGGCGATTTGCCGCCGGTTTCCCAACAGAAAATAATTTCGCCCGGGACCCACGGATTGGTCTGCACGTGGCCGATCTGGAACGGCACGGCCACGATGAAGTTCACCTCGCCGGTCTTCAGATTCATGCGACCCAAACCGGTCGGGCCGGCGCCCATGTTGCGCGGGCCGTAGTTCGCCTCGAGCTTGGTGCCCGGCGCCACGTGCTTGGCGGCCTCTTCCTTACCCACGCGGAAATAGGCCCAGTCCTCGGTGCAATCCAAGGCCATGTCACCACCCGCGCCCCACTCGAGCGGAATGGCGCCGCATACGGTTTGGTACGCGTCGGCGCCCTGCAGCTTGCCGGCTTCGCTGTCGGCGAAAAGTTTGCCGAGGTCGACGCGCACGATCTGCGCGGGACCGGTCTGCTTCCCGCGTCCGCCACCGCCCGTGGCCGGCTCGGCGCCGGTCACTGCGGGCGCCGGTTTCTCCATCGGCACGCGCAGGAAATAGAGATGCATCGAATGATCCGCCAGGCACAGCATGCCGGCGTAGCCGCCTTCGGTCACCTGGACGAGGTCGCCGGTCTTTTCGTTTACCGCCATCGCCTCGCCGCGCACGCGGTTCGAGCGGAAGACCAGCCACTGGCCGTCGGACGTCCACTGGTGGTGCGTCTGGTAGATCTTCGAATCGCCCTTTTCCTGGCTGGTCAGAAAAGTCAGCGGGATGCCCGTGACGGGATCCGGCACCACCTTGCGCTCGGAGGGGAAACGGGTGCCGATCTGCGCGAAGGCGGCCGGCAGCAAACAGACGGAGGCAAGCGCGAGCGCGACGCGCTGCACCGTGCGGGGAAACAACAGGGACATGGGACGAGGGGTTGAGGGGTGACACCGTCGCAGAGCACGACGGCTTGCCGGCGCAGACGCGCCGCGCGTTTGAAGGTTACCGCGAAGCCCCCAGTCGCAAGCCGCTCGGGGCTACGAAAAATTCGGAGCGTCAACCAATCCAGGGTTCACGCGAAGGCGCGAAGACGCGAATAAAGGCAGGTTTTGATTTCCCTTCGTGACTTCGCGCCTTCGCGTGAGCCCTGCCTTAGAGATCGAGCTTACCGCAACCGCGGCCAGCGGAACGTGCTCTCGGGCGATGCCTCCGGCGGGCGCGTCGGCGCTTCGCCGCGGGCCTCGCGGAGTTTGTCCTTCTTGCTCTTCCGCTTGCCCTTGATGCCGCCGGTCGGGTTCGCCGGTGCTTCGATCTCCACCGGTTCGAAGCCGGGGACCTGCTCGCGCGGGATGTCGAGGCCGTTGCGCTTCTCGATCAGGCGGAAATGGGCGTGCGAGCTGGCGCTGACAAAATTCACGGCCACGCCGCTCTTCCCCGCCCGGCCGGTGCGGCCGATGCGGTGGGTGTAGTCGGTCGGCGAGCGCGGCAGGTCGAAGTTCACCACCACCGGCAGGTCGGCGATATCGATACCGCGCGCCGCGAGATCGGTGGCGAGCAGCACGTGGATCCGCGCGTCCTTGAAATCCGCCAGCCGCTGCACGCGCGCGCCTTGGCTTAGTTCGCCATGCAACGCTTCGGCCCGGATGCCGGCCTTGCGCAGCTTCTCTGCGACGTGCTCGGTGGCGTACTTCGTGGCGACGAAGACTAGCACGCGCGTCCAGCCGTTCTCCTGGATCAAATGACGCAGCAGCTGCGTCCGCCGCGGCACGTCGACCTCGATCGCGCGCTGGTGGATGTCCGGTGCCGACTCCGGCACGACCGCCACTTCGATCCGGACCGGATTGCGCAGCAGCCCGTCCGCGAGCGCCTGGACCTCCGCGGGAAACGTCGCCGAGAAAAGCAGGCTCTGCCGGCGCTTCGGAAGCAACGCGATGATCCGGTTCAATTCCTCGGTGAACCCGAGGTCGAGCAGCCGGTCCGCCTCGTCGAGCACGAGCACCGAGACCGCCGACAGCGACACTGCGTTGTGGTCGATGAGATCGAGCAAGCGCCCGGGCGTCGCCACGATCACGTCCGCACCGCCGCCCAGCGCCATCATCTGCGGGTTGATCGAGACCCCGCCATAAACCGTCAGCACCTTGATCGGGTCCGGGAGATACTTGCTGTAATTCCGAAACGACTCGCCGATCTGCATCGCCAGCTCGCGCGTCGGCGCGAGGACCAGCGACCGCACGAACCGTCCGCGCTCGCGCGGGCTCTTCGCCAGGTGCTGCAGGATCGGGAGCGCAAACGCGGCGGTCTTGCCCGAACCGGTCTGGGCCGAGGCAAGCACGTCGCCGCCCTTCAGGATCGCAGGAATCGCCTGCGCCTGCACCGGCGTCGGCTCAGCGTAGCCGCGATCGGCGACCGCGCGCAGGAGTGGTTCGGAGAGGCCGAGGGATGAAAAGGACAGGCTCATGCGAAGCACTCGCCGGAAACGCCAAACGCCAGATGCCAGACGCCAAACAAACGAAGAAAAGCCAGGTTCAAATTTTCAAGAATTGTGCCTTGGCCCAATTTATTTGGCGTTTGGCATCTGGCGTTTGGCGTTTTGAAAGCCGGCATTTGGCGACTGGCGTTTGAGATTTTCTTAGGCGAGCTGCACCACAATCGTCTGCCCGTCGACCGTCACCTTGTCGCCGACGGCGAGCTTCTTGCGCTTTTGGGTTTCGACGACGCCGTTGAGCTGGGCCATCCCCGAGCTGATCAGCTGCTTGGCCTCGCCGCCAGTCCCGGCCAGGCCGCCGAACTTGATGAACTGGCAGAGTTCGATCGGGATTTCGCGGACCACGACATTGCGCGGCTTGGAAGAAGAGGAATCAGGCATGCCAGCAACTTGAACCACAAAGACGCAGAGGCACAAAGCACAATCAATCCAAGGACGGTTAACCACCAGCCTTCGCCAAGGCTACGGCCGGCAGGCGTCGACATAGAGGCACGGAGAATACACCAAACCGGTGATAACCACAGAACACACCGAATACACGGAATGATCCGAACCAAGGCTCCTCAAATTTCTGTGTGTTCTGTGTATTCCGTGGTTAAACCGGATCGAGGTTTTCTCTTTGTCTCTGCCTGTCGGCCGTAGGCTTGGCGAAGGCTAATGGTTCAAACGGTTTGGTTGTCTTTCACCACTCGGATTCCATCCGGTTCGATGTAGATTTTCTGCTCCTTGAAGAGCGCGCCGATCGCCTGCTTGAAGGCTTTCTTGCTCATGCCGAAGACCTCGCGGATTTCCTCGGGCAGGCTATTGTCGTGGTACGGCAGGTAGCCGCCCTTCTCCGTGAGTATCTTCATCACCTGCTCGCTCATCGGGCCGATGCGGCGGTGGCCGGCGAGGCCGATGGCGAGATCGAGCTTGCCGTCCGGCCGGATGGCGCGGACATAACCCTGCACCCATTCGCCGATCTTGAGCGAACCGCCCGGGATATCGGTGTTATAGATCAGGCCGCGGTGAAGATTGTTCACGACGAGATTATAGCCGAGCGGGCTCTTGCTCGCGACGATCATGCGCACCGACTCGCCCTCGTGATAATGCGGCGGCTTCAGGTCGAGCCGGCGGTTGAAGCGCGCGCTGGCGATGAGGCGGTCGGTCTTGTCGTCGAGCACCACCTGCACCACCGCCCAGTCGCCCGGATTGAGCGGGCCGTCCATCTCGCGAATCGGCAGCAGCAGGTCCTTCTCGAGCCCCCAATCCATGAAGACGCCGATGCGCGGATTCACTCCTGCGACGCGCAGGTACGCGAACTCGCCCACGCTCACGAACGGTTGCTCGGTCGTGGCGACGAGGCGATCCTCGGAATCGCGGTAGACGAAAACATCCACCTGCCCGCCCACGACCGCGCCGGTCGGGATGTACTTGCCCGGCAGCAAAATTTCCCCGCGCTTCCCGCCGTCGAGATAAAGTCCCGGCGTCGCGGACCGGAGAACAGTGAGTTGGTTGCGTCTGCCCAGAATGGCCATCGCGCGAAGTTGGGGATTAATCCGCCGATTGAGGAGGTAATTCGTGCCTCAATTCCAAAGCATTTTTTAACCACGGATTACACGGACCACACGGATTCAAGACACCGATTCATTTTACAGGAGGTAACAGAGAGAACAGAGGGTTCTGCTCCGTTACCTCTGTTTCCTCCTGTGAAAGGTTTTGGGTTGGTATCCGCGGAATCTGCGCAATCCGCGGTTAAACTGCCTTGGTCTTAAATTCCACGTGGTGCTCCCGGCGGTCGTCCTTCAGTGGCAGGAGATTTCCTTCGATCACCTGGCCATCCAAGCGCAGTGAATTCGCTTCCGCGGAATCCGCGGCCAGGCGTGTGATCGTGATGTGGTACGTGGTCTGCCGGTAACGGTAGTGGATCTTGTAGCTGGGCCATTTGCCGGAGAAGGACGGCTTCAGGCGCAGGTGCTCGCCCTCGAGGTTGGCGCCGAGGAGCGTCTCGATGAGTAGGCGGTACATCCAGCCGGCCGATCCCGTGTACCACGTCCAGCCGCCGCGGCCGGTGTGCGGGGCCATGGCGTAGACGTCGGCCGCCACGACGTACGGCTCCACCTTGTACGTCGCGATCTGCTTGGCGGTGGCGCCGTGGTTGACGGGATTGAGCAGATTGAAGAATTCCCACGCGCGCTCGCCCTCACCCATCAACGCGAAAGCCATCGTGGTCCAGATCGCGCCGTGCGTGTACTGGCCGCCGTTCTCACGGACGCCAGGGATGTAACCCTTGATATAACCCGGATAGAGTGCGGACTTGTCGAAGGGCGGATCGAACAGCTGGATCAGCCGCGCGTTGCGCCGCACGAGGTGGCGCTCGACCGATTCCATCGCCTGTTTGGTGCGCTCGGACTCGCCGGCGCCGCTGATCACCGCCCAGCTCTGCGGCAGGGAATCGATCTGGCACTCGGGACTTTCCTTCGAGCCGAGCGGTTGCCCGTCATCGAAATACGCGCGCCGATACCACTTCCCGTCCCACGCGTGCTCCTCGATGTTCTTCTGCAGCTGCTCCGCCTGCTGGATGCAACGCGCGGCGAACGTGAGGTCGTTGCGCGCCTGCGCGAGGATGCTGAACTGTGTCAGCACATGATGCAGGAAAAACGCGAGCCACACGCTCTCGCCGCGGCCCTTGTCACCCACCTTGTTCATGCCGTCGTTCCAGTCGCCGCAGCCCATCAGCGGCAACCCGTGCGCGCCGAACTTCAGCCCGTTCTCGATCGCGCGCACGCAATGCTCGTAGAGCGTCGCCGCCTGGTCGGAGCGGTTCGGCAAATCGTAGTACGCCTCCTCCTCCGCTTTCACCGGCCGGCCTTCGAGGAACGAGATCTTCTCGTCGAGCACTCCTGTGTCCGCCACGCACAGCACGTAGCGGCACGTCACATACGGCAGCCACAGGTAATCGTCGGAAAAATGCGTGCGCACGCCGCGGTCCTGTGGCGGATGCCACCAGTGCTGCACATCGCCTTCCTTGAACTGGTGCGCCGCGGCGCGCAGCAGCTGCTCGCGGGTCAGCGCCGGCTCGGCGTGCACGAGCGCCATCACGTCCTGCAACTGGTCGCGGAAACCGTACGCGCCGCCCGACTGGTAGAAACCAGTGCGACCCCACAGCCGGCAGCTGAGCGTCTGGTAGAGCAGCCAGCCGTTGGCCATGACGTTCACCGCCGGATCCGGCGTGTCGACGTTCACCGCGCCGAGCGTGCGATTCCAGTAAGCCCACACGCCCTCCAGCGCGCCGCGGCACGCATCCGGGGCGCGGTAACGCTGCAGCAGCGCCTGCACATCCGCCGGGTTGCGACCGACGCCCAGCCGGAACGTCGTCTCGCGCTCCTGCCCTTCCTCGAGATCGAACGCCAGTTGCATCGCGCCGCAGGGATCGAGCCCGGCGCCAACCGTGCCGGACAACCGCGCGAACTTCATCGCCGCCGGCTGCGCGAGCGTGCCGTTGCGGCCGAGGAATTCCTTGCGGTCACCGGTCACGGTGCGCGCGCCGTCGTTGACGTCCACAAACGTGATGCGTCCCGGGAACTCCGTGTTGTAATTGTTCTTCGCCAGCAGCGCGCCGGTCTTCACGTCCACTTCCGTCTGCACGTGCATCAGGCTCTTGGCGCGCAGGTCGCCGAGCACCCACTCCCAATAACCCGTGACCGAGAGACGCCGCGCGCGTCCGGAGACGTTGCGCAGCTTGAGGACCGAGAATTTCACCGGCGCATCCATCGCCACATAAACCCACAACTCGGACGCGATGCCGTTCTCGGTGTGCTCGTACACCGTGTAACCGAAGCCGTGCCGAATCACATACGGCGCCGTCCCGCGCGCGGGCAGCGGCGTCGGCGACCAGAACTGGCCGGTGTGCTCGTCGCGGATGTACAACGCCTCGCCGGGCGTGTCCTGCACGGGATCGTTGCTCCACGGCGTCAGGCGGAACTCGTGCGCGTTCTCCACCCAAGTGTAGCCCGGGCCGCTTTCCGAGACGACCGTGCCGAACGACGGGTTCGCCAGCACGTTGACCCACGGCGCCGGCGTGCTCTGGCGGTCCTGCAGCGTGATGACGTACTCGTGTCCGTCGCGCGTGAAGCCGCCGTAACCGTTCTGGAAAATCAGCTCGCGCGGCTCCAGCGCCACCGGCGGATCGAAGGCCGGCGTGCGCAACGAACCCAGCAGCGGCACCTTCGGCTCCAGCTGGCTGCGCTGCTCGAGCTGCTGCGCGAGCGTGCCCTGCTCGTCCTCGAGCACGACGCGCGCGACCGAGTGCAGCAGCACGCGGTCCTCGTGCGGGATCTGCTCCAGCCGGCGGACAAAAATACCGGCTGGCTTGTCGAGCAGCGGCGCCTCGATGCCGGAGGCGACCAAGCCGAGGATTTCATCGTGCAACGACTGGCGGTACACCGAGGCGTCCTCGTTCAGGATGACCAGATCCACCGCCAGCCCCTTGAGCCGCCAGTAGGCGTGCGCCTGGATCAGCTGCCGGATAAGATCGATCTTCCCGGCGTCGCCGATGCGCACCACCACGATCGGCAGGTCGCCGGAGATGCCGTAGCTCCAGAGTCCGCTCTGGCCGCGCCGGTTGTTGCGCAGGACGTTCGCGTTGGCCCGGCGCGCCGGGTCGGCGTAGATCAGCGCGCTGGCCAGACGTCCGTAAAGCTGCGCCTCGCTTTCCGTCGCGTTGAGCTGGCGCAACGCGACCTGGCTGTGCGTCCACGCGAGATCGAAGGCGCGCTCGGCCATGCGAGCGCTCTGGTACTTCTCCACCTGCGCCACCGCGCCGGCACGCTGCTCGGCCATGCCGGTTACGAAGCTGACCACGACCTTGCCGTGCGCCGGCACGGTCACGTTGCGTCGCAGCGCGATGATCGGGTCCAGCACGGAGCCGACGGTGTTGGCCAGCGCACCGGCCCGCTGCAACGCGACCGGGCTCGCCGGCGAGCGTCCGCGCCCGATGAACTTGGAACGATCCGTCTCGCATGAAATCTCCCCGGCCTCGCCGCCTTCCACCGTCATCTGGTGCAGCAACCACGGCGGATGCTCGTCCGCTGCCCGGGCGCGCCGCGTGCACAGCACGGCCGAGGCGTTCGGCACGAATTCCGTCTGGACGAAAAGATTGCTGAACGCCGGATGCGCCGCATCCGCGCCGGGCGTTGTGAGAAGCACCTCGGCGTAGCTGGTCAGCTCGAGCACCTTCGCCGACGACGACCGGTTGGTGAGCGTGACGCGCCGCAACTCCACGTCGTCCTCCGGCGAAACGCACAGTTCCGTGTGGATCTCGAGGTTGGCGTGGCGCTGCCGGAATTCCGCGCGGGCCTGGGTGAAGATCGCCTCGTAGCCCTTGACGTCGCGCAGCGTCGGCTGGTGCGCCGCCGACCAGAACTCGCCGGTGCCGACGTCGCGCAGATAAAGGAACAGGCCCCAGCAATCGCGCGTGGCGTCCTCGCGCCAGCGCGTCACCGCCAGGTCGCGCCACCGGCTGTAACCGCCACCGGCGCTGCTGATGACGACGTGGTAGCGCCCGTTGGAAAGCAGGTGCACCTCCGGCGCCGGCTGCCGCGGGTTGGTGATCACGCGCATCGTGTTCTCCGCCTCGCCGGCCAGCGTCTCCTCCGCCTCCATCGCCACGTCCTCGGTGAAGACGCTTGCCGCGGTGCGCGGCAGGCGCTCCTGCAGCAACAGGTCGGCCGCCTTCAACACCGGGCACGCCAGGAAGCGCCGCGGCATCGGGTCGCCGCGCAGGACATTGTCGAGCGCGAGGAAACCCATGCCCTGGTGATGCACCATGAACGACTCGATCGTCACGCTCGTCTCGTTCGGCGGCATCCGCGACGGCGTGTAGTCGATCGCCTCATAAAAGCCGTACGCCCCTTCCCGTCCGTCCTTGGCCAGCCGCTCGAGATTCGCGCACGCCTCCTGCGGCGAGATCATCAGCGCCATCATCGTGGCGTAGGGCGCGATCACCAAGTCCTCTGCCAGCCCGCGTTTCAGGCCGAGGCCCGGCACGCCGAACGCGCGGTACTGGTAGTTGAGGTGCGAGTCCGTCCGGTTGTAGCCCGACTCGGAAATGCCCCACGGCACGCCATGCAGGTCGGCGTAAGCGATCTGGTGCTTCACCGCCGTCTGGCACGTGTGCTCGAGCAGCGTGCGGTCGTAGTTCGGCATCACCAGCGCGGGCATCAGGTACTCGAACATCGAGCCGCTCCACGACACCAGCAGCGGCTCGCCATTCGACGCCACGAGCAGGCGGCCGAGCGAGAACCAGTGATCCTGCGGCACCTGGCCGAGCGCGATGGCGACATAGCTGCAGAGCCGCGCCTCCGAGGCCAGCAGGTCGTAGTAACTCGGGTCCGCCCGGTTCTCCGCCACGTTGTAGCCGATCGAGAAGAGCTCGCGGTTGCGGTTGTACAAGAAGGTGAAATCGACCGCCGCGAAATCGTCGGCCTGCTTGGCCAGCGTTTCCAGATCGGCCAGCCGCTGGCGCGCGCGGTCGCCGGCCTCGCGCACGCGGCTCGCGAGATCCGCGATCGCTTTGCCTTCGTCGGACGACGCCCCCGACAGCGCCGCCAGCAGAGCGGGCACGATGCTCTGGTCGCGCTTCCCGATCTGCCGCAGCGTGGCCGGCGTATCCAACTCCGCGAACAAACCGCGCAGCGTCGGGATATCCGGATCCTCGGCGGCCACCAGCCACGGAGTCAGGAAAAGCAGTTCGTCGCGATGGCCGGCGCAATCGTCGCGCAGCTTGTTCGCCCAGGTTTTCGCCGGCCCAGCGGTTTCACCGGCCGCCGCCACAAGTTGGTCCGCGCGGGCCAGCACCCGCTTCAGCAACTCTCCGGCGGCCCGCAGGGTCGACGGGCCGGCCGCCAGCTCCGCTTCCAAGCCCGCCAGCGCGGCGTGACCGGGAAAATGCACCGCCGCAACCTGCGCCGTGTCGCGCAGGCCCAGCCAGACCTGCGGCGTGAAAACCTTCTCGTCCGCCACCTCGCGCAGGCCGGCGCCGAGCACGAGCAGGTGGCCCGACAGGTTGCCGCTATCCACGCTCGACACATACAGTGGCTGCAGCGGCTTCGCCGTCTGGGTGTCGTACCAGTTGTAGAAATGGCCGCGGTAGCGCTCGAGCTTCCCCATCGTCGCAAACGCATCGCGCGTGCGCTGGATCAGGCCGCCGAGCGAGAGATAGCCGAAATCCCGCGCCGCCACGTTGGCGAGCAGCGCCAGGCCGAGGTTGGTCGGCGAGGTGCGCGAGGCGATGGTCGGCGACGGCGTTTCCTGGAAATTGTCCGGCGGCAGCCAGTTCTCCCGCGCCGTGACGAAATCCTCGAAGAACGCCCACGTCTTGCGGGAGATGCGGTGCAGGAACTTCAGCTGCTCGTGCGAGAAGTGCGGCACCACCACCTCGATCGACAGGCTGATGCGCCACGCGATCGCCGGGGCCGCCAGCCAGAGGCCGAGCAGCGGCAGCGCCAGCCCCACTTCCCCGGGTTGCCAGAGCGCCATCGCCCCGCCGCTCACCAGCGCCAGCGTCGGCGCGATCCACATGGTCGCGTAGAAACCGGCCAGGTCGGTGCGGGCGGTCCGCTCGGCGTCGCTCGAAGTCTGCCACTCCAGCATCCGGCGGTGCGTGATCCACACGCGTAGCAGCGTGCGGCCGATGGCGTCGAGGCTGACGAAGGCATCGTAAGGCAGGAACGCGAGCGTCAGGAAAATCTGCCCGAACTGCCGGGCGACCGCCGCGCCGAGCGCGCGCAGGTGCATGCCCCACGGCAGGTCGTCGGGCTTGCGCACGCCCGAGACGAAAATCGAGAGGAAGGCCGGGATCGCGATGACTCCGATCACGAGCATGACGCCGACGCACCCGCAACCCGGCACCAGCCACCACGAGCCGATGATCAGCAGGAGCAGCGCGACCGGCACGAGGCTGCGGCGGAGGTTGTCGAAGATCTTCCACTGCGACAGGTGCGAGAGCGGGTTCTTCATCCGGCGCACGTCGGCGCCGGGCACGCGCGGCAGCAGCCACTGCGTGATCTGCCAGTCGCCGCGGATCCAGCGGTGACGCCGGCCGCTGTCGACGTTGTACCGCGACGGATGCTCCTCGAAGAGCTCGACGTCGCTCACCAGCGCCGAGCGCGCATGGCTGGATTCCAGCAGGTCGTGGCTGAGGATCGCGTTCTCCGGGAAACGCCCGGCCAGCGCACGCTCGAACGCCTCCACGTCGTAGATGCCCTTGCCGATGAACGAGCCTTCCTGGAAAACGTCCTGATAAACGTCCGACACCGCGCGCGTGTACGGATCGATGCCCGCGTCACCGGCGAACAACCGCGAGAACCACGACCGGTGCGCGCTCGGCAGGCTCACGCCCACGCGCGGTTGCAGGATGCCGTAGCCCTCGGAGACGATGCCGGTCCGCGCGTCGAGCTGCGGACGATTCAGCCGGTGCGCCATCGTGCCGACCAACTGGCGCGCGGCGTCGCGCGGCAGCTGGGTGTCGGTGTCCAGGGTGATGACGTACTTCACGCCCCGCAGCAGCGCGATGTCGCCCACGATCTCGGCGAAGCGATCGGGCGCCGCGCCGCGCAACAGCGCGTTGAACTCCGCCAGCTTGCCGCGCTTGCGCTCGTAACCCATCCAGAGGTTCTCCGCGGGATTCCAGCGCCGCGGCCGGTGCAGCAGGAAAAAACGGCTGGCGCCGGAGGCGGCGTAACGGCGGTTGAGGTCCTCCACCCCGGCCCGCGCGCGCTGCAGCAAGGCGCGGTCGCCCGGCTGGTGCTCGGCCGGCGCGTCGCGGAAATCCGTGAGCAGCGCAAAATAGAGGTTCGGATCGCGGTTGGCGAGATAGTGGATCTCGAGCGTCTCGACCAGGCGGTCGACGCCCTCGGCGGACGTCAGCATCGTCGGCACCGCCACCAGCGTGCGCTGGTCGGCCGGGATGCCCTCGGAAAAATCGAGCCGCGGCAGCAGGCGCGGCTTCACCAGCAGCATCGACAGCCAGTTCATCACCGCCACTGCGAGCTGGCTGGCGCAGAGCAGGAAACACGCGGTGAACGCGACGAGCTTCCAGCCGCGCAGATCGAGCAGGTACACCTCGCGGGCCACGCCGGCGGTGGCGAGCACGGTGAGCAGCGCGATGCCGCCCGCATAGAACGTCAGCGGCCAGCGGTGGATGCCGCGCTCGGCCAGGTCGCGCAGCGGCGGCCGCGCCCGCACCGCTCGCTCGAGTTGCGGCCGGCCCTTTTCGATCAGGAAGAAACCCACGTGTGCGCCGCGATCCTCGTTGCCACCCTGACGCGCGCGCTCCGCCGCCAGCTGGATGGCGCGCTCCGCCACCTCGGTCTCGGGCAGCTTGCCGTGGCGCGAGAGAAACTCGATGGCGTGGCGGTAGCGGTCGCGCGTGGCGAAATCCATCCGCGCGTACACCCCGGCCGGATCCGTGCGCAGCGTCGCCTCCACGCGGCTCTGGCCCTCGACAAATTCCTTCCAGTCCAGCGCGCTCAGCAGGCGCAGGCTGGCGATGCTGTGGCTGACCGACACCTGGTCGGCCGCCTGGCTCTGGCTCTCGAGCTGGATCAGGTGCTCGATCGACAGGCCGTGCTCGCCCAGGCGCTGCTCGAGCCAGTTGCGCGCGAGATGCAGCACCGGACTGTGGCGCGCCAGCCGCTGGCAGAATTCCGCCACGAACGCGCTCGTGACCGGCAGGTCGGCCTGTGCCATGTCGGCGACGACCACCACCAGCTGCGACGGCGTCTTCTCCGCGACTTCCTGCAGCCGGTCGACCCAGTGGTCCGCGAGGTCGCGGTCCTCCCGCGCGGTGGCGAGACGCGTGGCGATGCGCTGGAGGTTTTCGATCAGCCCGAGACGGAGCATGATCGGGATGGCCCAGAGTTCGCCCAGCTTCAGCGGGCTGACCGTCTGGTAGGCGGCGACGAACGCATTGAGCGGCGGGGCGTCGATCTGCGCGTCGGTGTGCGTGATCAGCTCCAGCGCCATGTCGTACACCCGCGGCAGGCCGGCGGACGCCCCGCGCACGAGACGTGGCAGCTCGCGACTGTAGCCCTTGGGCAGATGGCGCCGCGCCAGCTGGATCTGTTCCTCGATCAGGTAGAAATTATCGAGCAGCCATTCGGCCGCCGGTGTCACGCGCCGGCTCGGCGTGACGGTCAGCGTCACGCGGTTGAACGCGCGCAGCACCTGCTCGTTGGCGTCGAGCTCTGACAACAGGCGGTTGGATTGCTCGCGGCGGTCGACCGTGACGTTCGTCGCCAGCGCCTTGGCGTGGCGCGTTAACTGGTCGATCGTGAACAGCTCGGTGCGCAGCGGGAGTTCGTGCTCGCGGGAGCGGCCGCGCACGTATTCCCCCACCCAATTCGGCCAGGTCAGCCAGGGCTTCTGCATGCTAGGCGAAGCCCAACCTTGGCACCGTCTCATGGAGAGAAGACGGGCCAGCGTGCCTTGGCCGCGCCTTCTCCGGCAACTTACCGCCGGGCAGGATTATAAGGGGATTCGCCATCCCCTATACTGACCGATTTTACGGGAATTGGAGCCCGACTTCCGGCAACCCCCGGATTTTCAAACCCAAGCCGACGGAATTAACCACCGAGGCACGGAGCCACAGAGAAAGCCCCGGAGGATTTAACCGCGGATTGCGCGGATAGCGCGGATGTCAACGAGGCATCAGGGCAGCGGTCTCGTTATCCGTGTCTGAGCCCTCCCGCGATTCCGAAGGCCGAGGGTTAAGAACTTTCCTGCTTGTAAGAGCGCGTGTAGGTCGTGACGAAGGCCGATGCGCGAAACGCGTGATGGTCGAGCAGTGAGCTGATGAAGGGAACATCAGGCTTTTTGTTCTGTGCCCCGATCGCCTGGCCGAAGTTGGCCAAGGCGCCCTTGAATTTGTCGATACATTCCGTGTTCATGATCCGCATCTCTGGGCGCGGCGCGGCCTGTTGATCGAAGACATTGGTCGGATGGACCATCATCGGGGTGTATTTCACATCCACGCCATATTTCTTCTCGAACCAAGACATCGACCCGCCGAGCTGGTCGCAGTCGCGCTTGCCAATCGTCGGGTTGGTTGCGCCATTTTTGCCTTCGATAACACAATACACCTGACCACCGAGCCCCCAAAGCACGTCAGGTCCCCGGCCTTCGATCTTCTCAGGCCGCTGAGCGACAAAGCCGATGAACGGCGCGACGCGCTCCAACGCCCGTTCAAATTCTTCGGCGCAATCAGGCAGGAACACGAGATCCTCCAGGATCGCGTTTAACTGAATCACGGCCGCATTTATGCTCGGGAATGTACCCAGGTGCCGGACTACACTGGCGGCTTGGTCGGTCGACTTGGCACGCAGCTTCTCGTAGTTAATCCCGTCGATCGCCTTTAGGAGATAACGGTTGAATTGAAGCGCCGAGCGTTGGACCTCCTGGGCATTAACTGGATCGATGGCGTTGCGATAAGCGGCCATTTCCTGCATGAGCAAGCCCTTCGTCTGAACATCGATCGTCTCATTGATGACCGTCTCATAGGCGCCGGCGGCCTCGGCAAACTGGTCGATCGACGCCAAGTCGAAAGCTGCGCGTCGCACTGAAGCGACTGGATCACGTTTGGGCTGATGCGGAGCACTGACATTGGCGAGGGCCGCTCGGCTTTTAGCCAGCCAGTTGGAATCTCGGCCTATGCAAAAATTAAGCAAGGTGCGGATATCTGCGAGCGTCGGCGTTGAGACCTGCGACACCACAGCGTCGGAAATGGTCAGTTGGGTCGATGTGGCGGGCGTGAACCGCTTCCGGGCACGAGGATCGGAAACGACATCGGCCAGCCGCGCGCCCATGAGAAGAACTGCACAATAATCATTGTTGGAGCGCACGCCGCGCCCCATGCCCTGCTCGATGCGCTGCACGCGCCGACCGACGAGGTCATCGCTGAAATCGAGGAGAGAATCCGAATAGCGATCGACCGCTCGGCGCGCGCTCGGAATATCGTCGATGATCAGCAGCCGGCACGCATCATCGGGCAGATCAACACCGTCGTATTTGTTGACCATGACAACCAAGCCGACGTGGCCGGCCTTCAGCCGCGCGACACCGTCATAAATCGAGTCCTTGTCGAGGACCAACTTCGCAACGCTGTTCCAACGGTTCGCGCGCGCCATCGAGGGTACTATCACGACCACATTCCAAGCTTTGGCGCATTTCCCAGCGAACGCCACGATCTCCTCATCCTTGATGGCAGGATTCAATTGCTGCGGCACCACAATGATACGATCACCAATGTCGTCCACCCGAGTGGGAACGATAGGAGTCATGATCGAATCCGGAGAAACGCCAAAATGCGTTGTGAGAATGCTATCGCGAGCCAATGTCGCGGTCAGGAAGACTCGGCGCTCTGCAGCGGCATAGCTTCGAATATGAGCGATGGGCAGACACTGCGTCGAAATCTCCACTTTGTTGCCGGTGAAGACGCAGGTCGCAAAACGCAGGTCGTCGTTGACCAGACGCCAAACAAACTCGTCCTTGCCCGGATGAGCCGCGAGCAGCTTGGCCACGGTCTCGAGATTGGACTGCCACGCCCAATACGGCACCGGCACGACCCGGCGGCCGTCGCCAGCCTCGATCTCGAGCAGACCATTCATGGATTGATGGCCGAGGCTATCTCGGAAAAGCGTCCGCAGTTTCTCGTAGGTTCCCGGCTTGTCCTCCTTTTCGACAACGAGGGTGAACTGGTCCTCCACTCTTTCCAACGAAGCGTGTGCGTCATCGATCACGACCGAGCCGAGCGGAATCTTGATGCCGTCGGCCTTGATGCCAAAGACGGATCTGCCGTTGACGAGGGAGGCGATGTTATCGACGAGGATCGCCCTGCCCTGAAGGAAGTCCTTGTGGCGAGGTTCTTCGACCACCTGAATACCAAGTTGAGCCGCCTCCAAAGCAACCTGCTGGGCCAGATAGATGTCGGGCGCGAAGTATGCCGCGGGCCCCTTCCCTTCGTTCAGGCAGCTTTTGAGCAGCAGCAACGCGACAGCGGTCTTACCACCGCCGGTGTTGAGCTTAACGATGTTATCCCGGCGATCCCGGTGCTTGAACCACCCGTCCAAGACTTCGGCCTGAACATCGCGCAAGTAACCGAATTTTTTATGCTTGGCCGGCAGCGCGGCAAAAATCGCTCGCGGCTCGATGATGGTTTCGAGCGAGGTTCCAACGGAGATTTTCGAGAAGTCGATCTTCATGCGCCCGTGGGCAAGAAGTAGCCTCACGCCCCTGGAAGATTCAACTGCAATCGAGAAGCCGGCCAGGCTCGGACCTTGCGCTATCCCTTCTTGGTATAGTCATTCCACCTATCTGCTACCATTGTTGCGAACGGGTCAGACATCAAATCCAGCGTGACGGACTGCGCAGCATATTCCTGTATCGTAACAAATAAGTCTTCTGACTCGACGACAGCCAATCCCTCCGGTCCACGATATAAAAACCGTCCCCCACGCACGCATGGCTTCAAGTACTTGTAGCCTTCTGCAGATTCTAATGCAAAGCCCAGCGCGTCGTCAAAGTCCTCAACCAATGCATCCAATACGTGATGGAAGATAGCGATAACCGTAAGCCGATCACCGTGGCGTCCGTTGAGAGCAAGTAACCGCTCGTTTAGTGGGGTTGAGTGGAGTAGCTGCAGTCGTATTAACCAATGCTGGGTTGTGAAAGCGGAGTCGGCGCCCTTGATCTCTTCCAGAACATCAACCAGTGCTTCCATACCATATCCGCCTTCGACCACGTCCACAACGGACAACAAGAATGTGTCGGAACCCCGATTAGTTCTATGAAGAATGGCCCGAATATCTTCACGAAGTTTGTGCTCGCCAGCGCGAACGCGATTAGCGCCGTTATGATAGTCCAGCGGCGCAAAGGTAACAGTCGATGCCGTCATTGTTTCCACCAACAAAGACGGAAGGCGGGCACCACGGAGCGGCGCTAGATTGCAGTCACTTGGGTGCGCTAAAAATTCTGCACACAGTAATCGCATAGCCCTCGAGTAATCTGCCAGAGCCTGATCAGTAATGACGTGATCTTTCGCTGCGAGATCCTTGACCAGCTTCTCAGGCACTACGACAGCCGGCATCTGCGTGTAGTTGCCCCGATAAATCTCTAGCACGCCCGGGTTGAATGTGATGTCAGTTCGATACGACAATGCCTCTATTGATATAGGAGCAGAAAGTACTCTCGCATGCTCTGGGCTGCAGAATGCTCCCGAAGGTGCCATCGTGAGAGTGAAGTTCAGATCATCCAAAGTCGTGAAACTCACATGAGTGTTGCTCTATGGAGCGTACCGCAGGCGCGTATTTCGGATTAACAACCGCCAGCAGCATGATCTGCGAGAAATAAAGTGCTGGCTCAGTTCTTGGCGTTAAAAGTCCTGATGAAATATGCGTCGTTCAGTGTCGCCTGCGTCAATCCCGCGTTCTTGCACACCGCTTTCAAGAAATCGGTGAAGACACCATCGGCATTGGGTTTTCCTGGTGTTTGTAGAGTCACGTAAAGTCGTTCCATAGCTTGCAGAACGTCGGTCGAATCTGCAAATACCACAAAAACTTCATTCATGGCTGCGGAGAAGCCGTCTCCCGTGATGCTATAGCGATGACCCAATAGACGGCGGGCAAGATCGAGTTTCAACTTGTGCCTTTCGAGGCGGTAGAAAAACCACGTAGACACGCCCACACCGATCAGCCCTGAAATTAAAGAGGAAATGAGTGTAACGAGAAGCGCTTCGTTTGACATGCCTGCAAGGTGATAGTCGGAACACTCGACGTCAGCTATATTGCGCTAGACGGCAACGCCCCCTATTCGGCGGGACTGATAGTCTCGCCTCCAAGGTCGATCCATCCGCGTGATCTGCGTAATCCGCGGTTAAAAATAGGGTCGTCAGTCTTTCAAACCGGCTCCGTGAATTTGGCGGGGTCGTAGAGGCGGACCAGCTTCATGCCGTGGGACGGCAGGGCCGAGCCAGGGTCAGGGCGCGTATGTGGAGGTGGCCTTCCATCGATTCACTTTAGACGCCTCATATCTAAATACGCGGCACGATCCCCTATTCCACGTCGCGGAGAAATGCCGGTTCCCAGCAACATGTCATCTATTGGATGACATGTTTTGGCTCACCAGCCACCGTCCTCCGCAGAGGGAGACGTCAACTAATGGATGACATGTTGTCCGGGTGGAACGGGAGTGATTCGCGATCTGGTGCAGGGCCGGCGCTCGACGCCGGGCCTTGGGATGTGCGTTGCGCCGCGTTCACGGCCTGCCGGCGAGCCGTTTCGACGGGCTCAAGGCCCCGGGCGGTAGCCCTACATAAGGCATCGGGTGAAGCGGATCGCTCACTCCGTTCTCTCTGTTACCTCCTGTGAGGTCGTCTGTCTTGAATCGAAAATGCCCGGCCGGTCGGGAGACCGGCCCTCCAGTTAGACTGGCTCGGTGAATTTGGCGGGGTCGTAGAGACGGACTAGCTTCATGCCGTGGGACGGGAGGGTGGCCTTCACGGTGGCGTCGGCGGTGCCCTCGGTCTTTTGGCTCCAGAGGTCGCGGATGGTGCGGGGGCCTTCGATGTGGAGGTCGTCCCAGTCGAGCGTGACGGTTGCGGGGGCGTCGCCGAGGTTGAAGAGGCCGGCGGCGATCGAGCCGTCGGCCATGGGCTTGGCCATCGTGACGGTCTTGCCTTCGCCGCCGATGCGCACGGCTTGGGCGCCGAGCGGGTCTTGGTTCACGGCGATGGCCTCGTCGTTCGTGAGCAGGCGCTTGGTGAAAGCGTCGAGGTTGCGGAGGTCGCAGCCCACGAGGAGCGGCGCGGACAACAAACACCACAGACCGAAGTGCGTGCACTGCTCTTCCTGCGTGAGGCGCGTCGGGCGCACGGTCGGGCCCCACCCGACCCGGCCGACAACGAGCATGTCGGGATCGTTCCAGTGGCCGGGTCCGCTGTAGGTACTCCAGCGATCCTGGTTGAAACCGATGGCGACGACGCTTTCCCAGGTGTCCTGGATGTCGGCGGTCGTGCGCCAGCAGTTGGCGTACTTGCCCCACTCGGCGGCGTGCCAGAAGGGCGCCTTGTTGGAGAGGCTCAGCGCGATGTCGCGACCGCACTTCTCCAAGTGCTCCGCGATCTCGCGGGTGTGCTCGATGTCATTGGGCTTCCAGTCGTACTTCAGGAAATCGACGCCCCACTCCGCCCACTGGGCGACGTCGGCCTTCACGAAGGAATGCTGCCCGTGCTGGTAATTCGTCCGGCGCAGGCGGTCCCACTCTTCGTGGCCGTTGCGGCCGATGCGCATGAATTCGTTGGCCTGGCCGGCGGCGACCCACGGATAAGTCCCTTCGGCGTTGCGCGCGTAGGAACCGATGTGGCCCTCGTAGGTGCCGACCCAAGGCGTGGAATAAATGCCGAACTTCAGGCCGAGGTCGTGGACCTTCCTCGCGAGGCCGGCCATGTCGGGGAATTTCTTGTTGGGCTGGATCGCGTTGTCCTTGCCGCCGCGCAGGCCCTGCCAGCCGTCGTCGATGTTGACGTAGTTCCAGCCGTGCTGCTGGAGCCCGAGCTCCACCATCGCCTGGGCGGCCTCGAGGATTTTCTCCTCGCTGACGGCGCCGCTCCAGCAATTCCAGCTGTTCCAGCCCATGGGCGGAGTCAGGACGTGACGGTCGCCCACCTCGAAGCGGATCGTGCGCGTCGCCGTGCCGTGCGCGTTGGTCGCGCTCAGCACGAGCGGGTGCGAGCCACGCGTGGCGATGAAACCGGTGATGACGCCGGTCTCCGCGTTCAGCGTCACGCCCACCGGCAGCTGGTCCGCGCTGTAACGCAGCGGACGCTCCCCGGTGGCGGGAATCGAATAAAGGATGGGGTGTCCGGGGCGCACGCCGAAGACCGCCGGTCCGTTGATGCGCGGCGCCCGGCCGGGCAGCGGCGCCTGCATGACCGCCGCGGCGGCGCTGTAGGCGGCCGGCTGCGCAGTCGTTGGCTCAAATGGATTCATAGGATTGCTCCGAAAATGATGACGAAGGCGGTCATGCCGAGGAACGACAGGGCCCACCACACCGTGACGCTCGAGTACCAGCGCGCGCCGAGGCCGCCGCCGAGGTTCAGGTTCTTCCAGTTCAGCGCGAGGTCATCGGTGATCTGGTCCGCGCGCGGCGGCGCGGTGACGAGGGAAAGGAAGATGCACAGCACCATGCACGCCGCCCAGTTGACGATGCCCTGATTGGAGTAAGGCGCGAGCCAGGCGGGCGTGTGTCCGGCGACGACGGCCATCTTGACGATGATGCCGAGCACGAAGCCGGCGAAGACCGTGACCGTGGCGCTGGTGCCGTTGACGCGGCGCCACACCGTGCCGAGGAGAAACACGGCGGAGAACGGCGGCGCGAAGAAGGTGTAGAGCTGCTGGATGTAGACGAACAGGCTGGCCTTCATGCTGCCGATGTAGAACGCGCTGAGGATGGCCACGGCGAGCGTCACGCCCGTGATCCACTTGCCCAGCCGGACGCTGCCGGACTCGGTGAGGTTCGCGTTGAGGAAGCGCTTGTAGATATCGAGCGTGAACACCGTGGAAGTGGAGTTCAGCACCGCGCTGACCGTCGACTGGATCGCGCCGAAGAGCGCGGCGAGCAGCACGCCCTTCAGCCCGATCGGCACGAGGTCGCGGATCATGTTGATGTAAGTGCGGTCCGCCTCGGGGCGGATGCTGGCAAGGTCGCCCTGCAGCAGGATCTCGGGATGCAGCGCGAAGAAGATCAGGCCCGGCACGACGACGACGAACGGCAGGAGCAGCTTGAGGAAGCCGGCGAACACGATGCCCATGCGCGCGTCGTACAGGCTGCGCGCGGCGAGCACGCGCTGGATCATGAACTGGTTGATGACCGTGTACCACAGGCCGATGTAGAAAAAGCTGAGCACCCAGTGGCTCCACGGCGTCGTCTCGTGCGTGAGCGGCTGGATGACCGACAGGCGATTGTACGTCGGCGAACCGGGCAGGATGCTGTCCTTCACGTGGTCGACCGCCTCCTTCCACGCGCCGCTCTGCGCCTGGTTGTGCTCGATCATGACCTTGAAGCCGGTCCAGATGGAGCCGCCGCCGGCGAGCGCCTTGAGGCCGAAGTAAGTGACGAGCAGACCGCCGCCGAGCTTCACGATGATCGTGAGCACGTCCATCCACGCGGCGGAGCGCAGGCCGCCGAGGATCGCCCACAGGCCGGCCGCGAGCGCGATGATCGCGATGGCGGAATAAAGGCCGCCGTTGGCGTAGCCGGCGAGGAACGTCCCCGCCGTGGCGTGGGCCCAGATGTCGCCGAAGCCGAACACGCGGTCGAGCGCGAGGCCGCCGCCATAGAGCACGGGCGCGAGGAAACCGAAGATGTTCACGATCACCGTGACGATCGCGAAGAAGAGCCGCAGCGTGACGCTGAAGCGGCGTTCCAGAAATTCCGGCGCGGTGAAGACCTTCGCCGACATCAGGAACGGGATGAAAATCCAGATCAGGAACGTGAACGCGATGACCGAGCTCCACTCGGGCGTCGCCACGCAGATGCCGTAGATCACGGCCGCGCCCACCATGCCGATGAAATGCTCCGTCGAGATGTTCGCCGCGATGAACGACGAGCCGACCACGTACCACGGCAGGCTGCGCCCGGCCAGGAAGTAGCCGGTGCTGTCATCCTTCTGCTGCCGCGAAGCCCGCCACCCGATGACACTGAGCGCGACGAAGTAGGCAAAGAAGGTCGCGTAATCGAGCAGACTGAGGCCGACGTGGTTGATCATGATGGGCGGAGCGGGAGGAGTTGGAGAAAACGAATCAGGATTTCGTGGGAGGACAAAAGCACTCGCAGGCATGGCATGCCACACCTGCGAGTGGTATTAACCCTGTCTGACCAATTAGAAGCTAAACTTGCTGCTGAGCGTGTAGGTCATGGGCTCGGCGATGCGCCACTGGGCGATGGAGCCGTCGGGCTGGGCCACCGTCGGGATCAGCTTCTTGCCGACACCAATGTTGCGCACGTTGAGCTGCAGCTCGAGGTCCACCTTGCGGAAGATATGCGGACGGCGGTAGCTGACCCAGCCGTCGTACTGGATTTCCGAGGGGCCGTAGTAGAGCGTGCCGTAGTCCGGGATATCACCGAGGGCGGCGTCGTGCTTGTAGCCCGTGCCAAGGAGGATCTTGGAGCCGTAGCGGACCGCGCCGCCGATGCCGAAGTCCTTCAGCACACCGTTGGTGAAGCTGTAGTTGGTCAGCACCGTGAAGCGGTTCTTGCGCAGCTCGGGATTGGTCGACTGGCCGTCGCCGTAGATCTTGCCGTTGACCGCGTTCACGAAGTCGATCGCGCGGTTCTGCAGGGTGCGGCCGGTGTTGTCGGTCCAGATCTGGCCGGCGGCGCCGTCAAGCATCGGACGGATCTGTGCGAGGAACTGCGCGGCGTCGGTGGCGGTGTTGGCGTTGACGACCTTCGAGTTGGAGGCGTTGAAGGCCAGGCGCCAGTTCGGCGTGGGATTGTAGGTCAGCTCGAACTCGGTGCCCTTCGACACGGAGTCGGTCGTCTGCAACAGCGTGCCGTCGACGTTGGCCGTCTGCTGGCCGCCGGCGGTGATGCCGAAGGTCTGCTTGATGTTGGCGGCGAGCGGATCGGAGCTCCACCAGCTGTTGAACGCGGCCTTGGCGGCGGGATTGGCGTCGTTGAAGCCGTTGTTGATATTGACGATCGCGCTGCCGATGCCGTCACGCACGATGGCGTGGATGGCGTCGCGCATGTCGATGCTCGTGCCGGTGAGGGCGGTCTCGTAGTGCGTGACGCGGACGGACACCTTGTCGTCGAGCGCGCTCACCATCAGGCCGTACTCCTTGGTCTCGCCCTTGCTCGGGTCGATGTTCTTGCCGAAGATGTTGATGCGCTGGCCGGTCGGGCTGAAGTTGTCCGACTTGTTGTAGAAGATGCTCGGCTGGAGCCCGAGCGGCAGCTTGGCCTCGATCGACTTCGGCAGGCGGGCGACCGCGCCGTAGTTGAAGGAGTGCTGGGTGAAGATCGACGACGGGGACGTCGGGAGCGGCGACTTCGACTCGGAGAAGCCGTCGGAGTTCACCACATCGCCCGGGGCGTTGTAGAACTTCAGCCGGTCCTCACGATAACCGATGGTCGGCAGGATCGTGTCGTAGATCATGCTGCTGTGGAGCACGAACACGCGGGCCGTGCTGATCGACTTGGTGGCGCCGCCGGTCCAGTTGAGGTCGACGTTCGACTTGTCGAACTCCGAACCGCGCAGGATCTGCATGCCCGCGGTCGTCCAGGCGCCGCCGTTGGTCGGGCCGTTGGCGTGGTCGGCGGTCAGGTAGTTGTTCTTGTAGAAGTACACCGGGACCGAGTTGATGCCGGGGAGCATGACGTCGACGCTGACCGGCTGGATGTTCATGCCGGAGGCGTCATTGCCGTTCGTAGCGCTGCCGAGGTAAACCAGGGTCTGGATGGCGCGCGGGGCGTTGTTCGGGATCGTGTACGGGGCGCCGTTGGAGTGATCCATCGCCTGCGGGTTCTGGTAGATGTAATCGGTGCCGGCGACGAGCGCGCGGCCGCCGTTGGTGACCGCGGTCGCCTTCTCGCGACTGGCATTGGCGGTGATGGTGTGCGTGCCGAGCAGCTTGCGCAGCCACTCCGGGCCGACCTTCGTCTCGATGGTGTAGAACGCCGTGGCGCGCTGGTTGTCGCGGGTGTTCTTGCTCTCCGTGCTCCAGCTGTCGCTCGCGATGACCGGGCGGCCGAAGTTCGGGTTCGGCTGGCCGTTGAGGAGGACGGTGTTCACGTCGATGCCGATGCCGTAGGTTTCCCAGTTGAAGGGATTGTTAAAGCTCGAGCGCAGGTACTGGTGGTTGAAGGCGAGCTCGATGCCGCCCTTGCGGTCCGGCGTGAGCTGCTCGATCGAGGCGGAGAAGACATGCCACTTGGCGCCTTCCGACTTGTTCGGGCCTTCCAGCATGTGGTTGTAGAAGTCGAAGATAGCCGGGTTGCTGATTTCCTGCTCATTGTACGCACCGGCGCCGACCATGCCGTAGTGCTGGTTCTGCTGGTACTGGCGGGAACGAACCACGCCGACCATCGAACCGCCCCAGTAGCCGGGCGCGCGGTTGGTCAGGGCGTAGACGCCGTTGACGCCGTACATGTTCGTGCCAAGACGATCGGGATTGTCGAAGACGAGCGTGGGATTGTCGCTGCCCCACCCGCCACCGAGATTGCCGGTGAGGATCGGGAGCGGCTCCGCGCCGTTGGCGGTCCAGCTGCCGCGATAGGTGCCGTCCGGATTGACGGCCGAGATGCGCGCGGTCGGCGTGCCGAGGAGCGTCACCGCGTTCGTGAGCGGATTGACGGCCGGCTTGCCGAGGGCGAACCAGGACTCGACGCCGAGATCGAACGGCGGACGCCACTCGGGCTTCACCGAGGACTGGCGGCCCTGCTCGAAGTTGGCGCGAATCGTCGTCAGCTCGAAGGGCTTGTAGGTGGCGGCGGCGAAACCGCGCTTGTCCTGGATGTACGCCTCTTCCTGCATGAAACGGTCGTCGCTGTACTTCAGCGCGGTGCGGATCGCGAGTTTGTTGGGGATCAGCACGGTGTTCGCGTCGAGCTCGCTGCGGGTGGAGCCGAAGCTGCCGTACTCGAACTTCACCGCGGCGGAAGCCTTGTCGAGGCGCGCCGTGGAGGTCGTCTGGTTGATGATACCCGCCGGACTGCCGGTGCCGAAGAGCATGGCGTTCGGGCCGCGGTTCACTTCGACGCGGTCGGTGTTGAAGCCGTCCCACGGGATGTCGGTGAGGAAGAAGTCACGCGTGTTGTCCGCATTGGCCAGGCCGCGGATGCGCGCCGCCGGGAGGAAGCTGCGGTTCGGGCTGTCCTGCTGGACCGAGCCCGGGGACACCGCGGCGCCGGAGAAGCTGCCCGACTGGCCGCTCACTTCCGTACCCAAAGTGTACGTGAGCAGCTGGCCGGAATTGTTGACGCCGAGGTCGGCCATCATGTCCTTCGTGATGACGGAAATCGACGCCGGGATATCCTTGAGACTCGTGTTGATGCGGGTGCCCGCCATCGAGTTCGTCGCGGAGTAGCCGTGATCCTGTTCGGCAGAGACGACGAACGGGGAAAGCTCGAGGGGTTTTTCAGAAGCGTCGGGCTTCTTTTCCTGAGCGTGCGCGGCGTTGCCCAGCAGGGCAGCCGCGGCGAGACATCCGAGCCAGCTTCGCGCGAAGGCTCCGTGGGGGTATTTAGCGTGTCGGTTCATGTTTGTTGTAGGGGGTTAGGAGTTAAGAAATGGTGGTCTGGCACCGAAATTTTTCAGCGGGTGTAGTGCAGCGAGGGATCGGCCTGCGGATCGTCGCAGGCAAAGTTCGCCGGCAGCGCGCCGCCGGCTTCGCCGCCGAGGCCGACGATGCCGAGCGGATGACGTCCGCCCTTCAGGTAGTTCGCCGTGGCGAATTTCACGCTCGGCTGCAGGCCGGCGGGATCGAGGATCGCCACCGCAAGAATATAGCGGCCCTTCGGCAGCGCGGGTTTGAACGCACCGGTTGCCGTGTAGCTCTTCGGCGCCTGGCTCCAACCGCACGACGCGAGCGCAGGCCAGCTCGCGCTGGGTTCATGGCCGGCGACGCCGTCGGACTTCCAACTCGGCGCGGTCCAGCCATCACCCGGCAGCCATTTGCGGATGTCGACGTTGTTGAAGGTCGCGCGCCACACGACCTGGTGATCGGTGAGCGAGAGCAGCGAAACTTCCAACGGCCACTGGTAATAGAAAGGAGCGGAGCCGAGATTGCGGACCGTGAGCGCGACATCCAATTCGCCGGCGGCGCCGACCTGCGCGGTGAACTTGGCACCATCGATCACGAAGCGATAGCCGAGCGCCTTCTGCACTTCCTGCGCGCCGGCCTCGGCCGCCGCGTTGTGCCCATCGTAGTCACCGATCCAGCGCAGCTGCGTGGTGTGCAGCCAGCGGATGGTATTGATCATGAATTCGCGGTGCGCGGTCACGGCGACGGTCTCGGTCGGCGACTCGCCGGGCTGGATCTTCCAGTTGCCCCAGTCGTAGGCGACCTCGCCGCCGATGTACTGCGTCTCGTACACGCGACGCGACTCGTTCAGCGCCGCGATCGCCGCGCCGTTGTCCTTCATCTGGTCGTAGTGCGCGAAGGAATCCCAGTACTCGCCGACGGCCGCGTTCGGGAAGTGCGCCCAGATCTGGCGCACCGAAACCAGCTTGTGCGGGAAAGCCTTGCGGACCGCCTCGGCGGTGACTGCCTGCATCTTCGCCGTGGGCTCGGGCGAATGATGCTCGCCCCACTTGCCGAAGATACCGAGCTCGACGAACGCGACGCGCGGATCGTCGTCCCACGCCTGACCGAGTTTCTCGATCAGCTTCACGAGGCGCGCGGTGAATTCCGGGCTCTCGTAGTCGCCGGCCTTCAGGTCCTGCGGCCAGCGCATCTTCTCCTGACCGGGATAATCGAGATAGACGCGCGGGATGGCCTTGATGTTCTTCGCCGGGAAGCCCTGCCAGTGCGCGTCGCAGAACGCGCGGATCTTTTCCACGCCATCGGTCGCGTTCGTTTCGATCTCGTCCCACGCGATGTAGTGATGGGTCAGCGTCCCCCACTTCAGTTCCTGCAGCGTGCGGCCCGTGAGACCCATCAGCGGATTCCGCAGCGCACCGTCGTACGGCGCCGGCGTGACCGCGATCGTGGCGTTGGCCTGGCTCTCCGCGGCGACACCGCACAGCGGCGCGGCGCAGGCCAGGGAAAGCACGAAAGGGAGAAATTTAAAGCGGGGTAAAGACATCGCCCAATATCGGGGTGGCTCAGAGGGGATGGCCACAGCGAATGAGCTTTGGGTGAAAAAGGAAAAGTCCCTTATGGTAACCTTAAGTATGCATTTTGTGATATTCTGTACGGACCTCCCCTGTGGAGAGCATCCGACGGAACGTGCCGTTTTTAACAATGGCGCAATGCGCTCCCGGACGTGACTTCATACCTTCGAACAAACGATCCGAGTAAACCACTAATGCTCCGCCTAACGGCTGCGCTTGGAAGTGCCCTTCGCCTAATTGGCTACGGTATGGGTTTCGGGGCGCGGCTAATCGCCGCGGAAAATCTGGACCATCACACCGAGCATTTTTGTTTCGGAATATTTTTCAGCCGGCGATCAGCCGGCCCCCGAAACCCATGAGTGAAGCCGATCAGGCGGAACTGCACCAAGTAGCGCAGCCGGTAGGCGGAGCATTCGCGGTTAACCCTTCCGTTGGTTCGAAACCACGACCTAGATCGGCCGCAAGCGCTCGCCCTTGCGCCGCGCCTCGTCGCGATAGTCACTGGGACTCTTGCGATAGTGCCGTTTGAACGTGCGCCCGAACGTGTTCATGTTCGAGAAACCGCACGCGGCGGAAACGTCGATCACCGCCATCGTCGTGGTCTTCAGCAGCAGGTCTGCGTGCTCGAGCCGGAGTTGTTTCAGCATCTGGCCCGGTGTGTGGCGGTAGCGCTTGCGGAATTCGCGCGCGAAATATTCGCGCGTCACGCCGCAGAGCTGCGCGATCTCCTTCAGGTTCGATGCATTTCTGAAGCGATTGCAGATGAAGTGATGACCGAACTCGATCGGGTCGAGCACGCGCGTGCCGTCGACCTGCTGGCGGTAGATCGCGATCAGCATGCGGTAGAGCAGCTCCGATTCCTCGTAGCGGTCGCGGAAGCGGCCGATGCGGAAGCGCTCGACGATTTCGTTGAAGAGATCGCGCGCCTCGGATTTTTCCGGGAGATAAACGATCGAGCCGAAGTTCTCGGTGATGCGGTCGAACACATTCCGCAGCGCCTGGCAGTCCGTCATCTCGATGTACTGCTGCACGTACGGCTCCGTCGCCTGCGGCGGATAGCCGTACGCGGAATCCTCGGCGTGCGAGAAGAGCATCGCGTAATCCGGCTCCACGAGCCGACGCCCGTCGCGGTCCTCGAAGAACGCCGCGCCCCGCACCGTCAGCTGCACGACGAGCCCGGCGCCGTCGGGGCGATGCTGGTTATGGAAATAGTAGCCCGAGCCGGCGATCCGCGTTTCCTCCGCGGAGACTTGAATGACGCCGAACGAGTTCTCGCTCAGCTGGCCGGCTTCGCGCGTGCGTCGCGGGAGCGCCGTCTGGCCACGGTTCGTTTCGCGTCGGTTTTTATTTTTCAAGGGGTGCGGGGTTGACCGCGGCTGCAGATTTCCGCGGACGGGCAAGACCGCTATAACCCCGAATTCAAATTGGCTAGCCCGGAGTTTTTTGGCTGCGGATCGGAGCGCGGAATTTTTAACCACGGATTACACGGATGGCGCGGATGGATTCAAACCCCCGTTCCTGTCATCCTGAGCCGTGCGAAGGACCCAAGGGAGAAACGTACGTAGCGTCCCACGCTTGGGTCCTTCGCACGGCTCAGGATGACGGAATCTAAGGTTCGGTCTTAATTCTGTAGGGCCGTCGCTTGACGACGTGCCTCGGCCCGGCGACTAGCGCCGGCCCTACACAATGCATCTATCCGCGAGATCCGCGTAATCCGCGTAATCCGCGGTTGGAAATCATTACGGCAAAACAGCGCGCCGCTCCTGCAAACAGAGCGGCGCGCCGGAATTTTCACTGGGCCGTGAGCACGATCTTGTCGACGTCGGGCGCCCAGCCGCTCGGGTTGTCGAGTTTGATGGTGTTGGTGCCGGCGGTGAGCGTGACCGTCGTGGTGTAGGTGCCGAGCGTGTCCCAGCCGCCGGTGCTCGCGAGCGACGGCGTGACGGGCGCGCCGCTGTTGACGGTGATGCGCAGGTTGCGCGCCTCACCGCTCAGGTACGAAATCACCAGCGTGTAGGCGCGCGTGGTGGCCGAGCTGACGCCGTTGATCGTCACCGCGCCGCCGTTGCCGAGGTAACCGACTTTCTGGCCGCCGGAACTGGTCGCGCTGGTCACAACCACAGCTCCGCCTGCCAGCGTGTTACCGGACGCTTCCGCTTCATACGTGACCGAGCCGCCGCCACCGCCACCGGAGGGCGTGGCGAAGACCTGGCTGGAGTTGCCACTGGTGCCGGCGGAGTTCGTGGCGCGCACGACGTAGTAGTAAGTCGTGCCGCCCGAGACCGAAGTATCGGTGTAGGACAAGCCGGACTGCGTCACGATCGAGCCGTAGCCGGAGCCCGAGGTGGTCGAACGCAGCAGCGTGTAGCTGGTCGCGCCGCTCGAGGCATTCCACGACAGCGCAACGGTGGCGCCGCTCGCGGTGGCCGTGAGGCCGAGCGGAGCGGCGGGTATCGTGCCGCTGGCGGCGGGCGTGGCGCTCGCCTGGCTGGAGTTGCCGCTGGTGCCGGCGGAATTCGTCGCCGTGACGACGTAATAGTACGTCGTGCCGTTCGTGAGCCCGGTGTTGCTGTACGAAGTGCTGGTCGAGGTACCGACCGACGTGTAGCCCGAACCCGACGTCGTCGAGCGCAGCACGTTGTAGCTAGTGGCGCCGCTCGAGGCGGTCCAGCTCAGCGTCACCGTGGCGTTGCCCGCGGTCGCGGTCAGGCCCGTCGGCGCCGACGGCACGGTGACCCCGCTGCCGCCGGACAGCACGATCTTGTCGATGTCGGGCGCCCAGCCGCTCGGGTTATCGAGTTTGATTGTGTTGGTGCCGGTCAGGAGCGTGACGCTCGTGGTGTAGGTGCCGACGGTGTCCCAGCCGCCCGAGCTCGCGAGCGACGGCGTGACCGATGTGCCGTTGTTGACGGTGATGCGCAGGCTGCGCGCTTCGCCGCTCAGGTAGGAAATCGTCAGCGTGTAGCTGCCCGCGGAGGTCACGCTGACATTGTTGAATGTCAGCGACGCGCCATTGCCGAGGTAACCGACCTTCTGTCCGCCCGAGCTCGTGGCGCTGGTCGCCACCACCGCGGTGCCGGTCAGCGTGTTGCCCGACGCCTCGGCTTCATAGGTGCCCGCCGGACCGGAGGCCACGGGCGTGGCGCTCACCTGCGAGGAATTGCCGCTCGTGCCCGCGGAATTGGTAGCGCGCACGACGTAGTAATAGGTCGTGCCGTTCACCGCGCTGACGTCCGTGTAGCTCGTGCCGCTCGGCGTTGCGATCGACGTGTAGCCCGAACCCGACGTCGTCGAGCGCAGCACCGCATAACCGGTGGCGCCGCTCGACGCGCTCCATGACAAAGAGACGCTGGCGTTGCCCGCCGTCGCGGTCAGACCAGTGGGCGCCGCCGGGATCGACACGGCAGTCGGCGTCGCGCTCACCTGGTTGGAGTTGCCGCTCGTGCCAGCGGAGTTCGAGGCGCGCACCACATAGTAGTAGGTCGTGCCGTTCGTCACTCCGGTGTCGGTGTATGTCGTGCCGGAGGGCGTCGCGATCGAGCTGTAACCGGAACCGGACGTGGTCGAGCGCAGCACGGCGTAGGAAGTCGCGCCGGACGAAGAGCTCCAGGAGAGCGCCACGCTGCCGCTGCCGACCGTTGGAGTTCCGAGCGTCGGCGCCGACGGCGTCGTCACGGTGGTCGTCAGCGAATACGAGAGCGACGAGTCGGCCTTCAGGCCGTCGAAGGTGCCGAGGTTCTGGTTCGCCGCGGCCTGGCCGACGCCGACCTTGGCGAGCGGGGTGCGGCCGCCGTTATAGTAATTGGTGTTGGCGAAGCGCAGGGCCGGCTTGTTGCCTGCCGGGTCGAGGACCGTGAGCGCCAGCGTGTAGGTGCCGGTCGCGACGGAAGACGGCACGGTGACGGAAGCGCTCACCGGGTAGGAATTGCCGGGCATCCAGGTGCGGATGTCGGTCGAGAGCGTCGTGCTCCAGGCCACGGCCTTGTTGCTGTCGAGCAGGCTGACCTCGATCGGCCACTGGTAGTAGAACGGCGCGCTGCCGCGGTTCGCGACGGTGAAGGAAAAGCTCAGCGTGCTGCCGGCATTGACTGTGGTGGGAATCGTCGCGTCGGTGATGACGTAGCGGTAACCGAACGCCTTCTGCATGCGCGTGGCGTTGGCCTCGACCGCGGAGTTGCTCGCCGTGTACTCGGCGATCCAGCCGAGGCTGCTGACGTGCAGCGACTGGATGTAGCTGATGACGTAGTCCGTGTTGGACGTGCTGCCGAGCGTGCCGTCGGGGCTGCCGCCCAGCTGCGACTGGTTGCCCCAATCGTAGGCGACCTCGCCGCTGAGCATCTTCGTCTGCCACGTGTTGCGCGAAGACATCGCATTCGCCCACGCCACGTCGTCAGGCAGCGCAAATGAATCCCAGATGTAGCCGACGTTGTACGACGTGAAAGTTTCCGGGTAGCGCACCATCACGATCTTGTTGTGGAAAGCCGCGGCCGCCGCGTCGCCGAGCGCGGTCTGGAAACCGGCCGGGATGCGGTCGCTGCCGTTGATCTGGTCCGGGTAAATGTTGTGCTCGCCCCACTTGCCCCAGAGACCGAGCTCCACCGCGGCGACGCGCGGGTCGTTGTCCCACGCCTGGCCGAGCTTGTTGATGAACGCGACGAGGCGGCTCTTCAGCGCGTCGGTGTTCCACTGGTTGGGCGTGCCGTCGTGCGGGATGTCGCCCCAGTATTCGCCGGTGCCCGGATAGAGGATGACGACGCGCGGGATGACCTTGATGTTCTGCGACTCGATGCCGGCCCAGCGCGTGTTGCAGTAGTCCTTGATCTTTTGGACGCTGTCGCTGGCGGTGGACTCCATCGAGGAGTACGGCATGTAGTCCTTGTAGATGGTCGCGAATTCGTTCGCCGGAAATGAAGTCTGCGTGATGTACCGCGACGGGCGGAAGCCCTTCATCGGGTTGCGGAACGCTTCGGACGATTCGGTGTAGGTCGAGGCAAGGCCAGCGACACAGGCGAGAGCGCAGCCGGCAACAGCCAGGCACCCACGCAGGAAACCCATCATGCTTTTCGGGGGATTCATCGGGATTGGGGGTTGGACGATGTCACCGCCGGACGCCGTTGACGCCGCGAGTGACGTGAGGTGACGGGCGAAGCAAAGCGCCTCGCTTCGTTTGGGGAGTCCGCAACCTATCCGAATCGCGCGAGCCCGGTATTCTCAATGCGTGACCTCAGGTCCGCAAAATGTGACTGCCGCAGTTTGCGGAAATGATCCTCCGGAAATTTTAACCACGGATTACACGGATCACACGGATGGATTCAGAGGAGAGCTATACCAGCCGTCGTCTTGAGACACGCGAAGTGGTAGGGCGAATTCTCCGAACGAGCCGCGAACGCGGCGCAACGGCTCGTCCGGAGGACTCGCCCTACCTCAATTCACCGGTCGCGCTTCGAGCACCAGCACCTGGAACGGCTGCAGCACGATCTCCGCTTTCTGTCCGGCTTGGAGTTCTGTGACCGAAACCTTCTCCTCGAACGCGCTCTTCACCTGAAACTTTTTCGCGGCGTCGCCCGGCAACTCGAACGCCCCACCCGCTTCCAACATGAAGCTCGCCGGCTGCGCGGAGGGATTGCGCAGCGTCACGATGCCGAGGCGCGGGGTCCACGCGGCCCAGCCGTAAACGTCGCCGTGTGCGGGATCGCCGCCGAGCCAGTGGACGTCCTTGAGCACGTCAGCATTCTTTCTCGCCCAGTTGGCGGCGTCGGCGAGGTCGTCCCAGTTTTGCACCGAGAGCAACTCGGGTGAGAGATACAATTCCTGCAACTGGGTGCCGCTGCCGAAGAAGGCGCGGACGTCATCGCGGAAATCTTCCTCGGTCGCGGTGTTCAGCTTGTGGGCGCGCTGGGAGAAGATGATGCCGTGCGTCATGACCGAGCTAAGCGGAAAGAGCGGACAATTCTGCACCACATTGGCGTAAACCTGCGCGTCGCGGTAGGTGATCGACTGCTGGCGATCGGAACCGACGCCGGCGAAATCGTGGTCCTCCCCGCCCCGCCAGATATTGTCCACGTGCAGCAGCCACCACGGCGAAGCCCACGTGCCGACGGTCTGGCTGATGTAGAGCTTCCGGTTGAAACCGCGCAGCTCGGCGATCAGGCGGAGCATCGCGTCGAAATCACGGCCGGCTGACGGATCGATACTACCGGTGGCCTTCGCCCCGATGCCGTCGAACTTGAAGTAGCCCACACCCTCGTCGCGCACCGCGCGCACGCAAAGATCCCGGAAACGCTCGTAGTACTTCGGTCCCGCGAGTGAGAAGCCGCCGTCACGAATCTCGAAACCCTCGGGCGCGGCCGCCGCCAGGCGTGCCTGCTTCGGTTTGTTGTAACCGCCCCAGGGAGAAATCCACATCCCGGGGACCGCCTGGTACTGCGCCGCGGCGGACTTCATCGCCTTCAATCCGTTGGGCCAGCCGGAGTGAAAGCGCCAGAGCGTGTTCGTGTCGTCCCAGCCGTCATCGAGCACGAAGCCGTCAAGCTTCACACCGCGTTTCTCCGCCAGCTCGTTGCCCAGCTTCGCGATCACCGCCAGTTCCTGCGCTTCCGAAAAACTGTTCGAGTAACCGAGGTTGTACCACGTGTTGTGATGCAGGAACGGCGCGGTCCGGCGCGGACGCTCTCCCTCGAGATAAGCCAGAAACGCGCGGCGCAGCTGCGAAGGCTCCAGGGCGCCACCGGTCACGAGTGACGCACGCATCCGCTCACCCGGGCGCAATGGAGCCAGGCTAGGCAGCGCGCAGCGCAGGCGGCCTTCCACCAGGCCATTCTCGGCCAGCGGGTGTTCGACTCCGACGAAGCGATTGCCGAAGACCACCGGGGCGCCGCGACCCTTTCCTAACACGCGGGCTTCCGTCGGCGCAGGCAGGTCGAGCAGCACGACCCGGGCGAGCGCCACATCCTTTTTTCCGGCGTTGATCAACTCCACCCCGCTTTGCCTGTAGCCGAAGCTGTCGTGCGCGGCCACCGTGGCCGTGAGAGCGATGTCGCCCGACTCGTACTGCAGCTTCTTCTCCGCTGAGCCCGCGACACTCGAGAAATCTGTCTCCCGGATCACGCGGCCGTCGCTCAACTCCAGCGCGAACTGCCCGGCTTGAATGTCAGCTTCGCTGGTGCAGACGACACCGGCGATGACGCTGGTCAAAAGGAGAAGCCGGCCGAGGGAGATTTTCATCAAGCGGTCTTGGGATTATTTGGTCAGTTGCAGCAGCACCACACCGTGTCCGGGCACCGTGCCCTCGAGTTCGTCGTTGGTGCAGTCGGGCAGGTTGGCCTGGCGCCAGAGGTCGCGCACGTGGAGCGGGCCGGCGAGGCCGATCCGGCCGAGCTTGTTGAGGAAGAATTTCTCCTCGGTGGCGGCGCGGTTGAAGAAGGCTAGCGCGGACGAACCGTCGGCCAGTTGCTTGCGGTAGATGTCAATCGACCCGTTCGTGGCGAGACGCACGGCCTGTTTGCCGAGCGCGTCTTGGTTGAGCGCCAGCACCTCGTCGTTCGTCAGCAGCGAGAGCGTGAACGCATCGAGCTGCTCCAGGTCGCAGCCGAGCAGCAACGGCGAGCCGAGCATGCACCAGAGCGTGATGTGGCTGTATTGCTCGTCGTGCGTGAGGTGCGTCGCGCGCAGCTTGTCGCCCCACCCGACCTGCCCGACCACGAGCATGTCAGCGTCGTTCCAGTGACCCGGACGCGCCGCGCTGGCCCAGCCGTCCTGGGAAAAGCCGATTTCCGAAACGCTGTAGCGCCAGGTTTCCGGGTTGCCCTTCACGTTCTGCCAGTGATCGCCGATGTCGTTGCTCGTGCGCCAGCTGTTCGCCACCTTCGGCCACTCGCTCGCGAGCGCCGGATCGGCCGAGTTCGACAGGCTCAGGACGATGTCGCGACCGGACTGCCGCAGCGCACCATAAGCGTGCCCAGCATGCGCCACGTCGAGCGGCGCCCAGTCGTACTTGAGATAATCCACGCCCCACTTCGCCCACTGGCGGGCATCGGCCTCGATGAAATCGTAGCGGCCATGGCGCTGGCCTTCCTCAACCGTCTTGCCGGTGAAAGGCGCGCCCTCCGCCGTATCCGCGCCGCCACCGGTGTGGCCTGCGTAGGAAATGACCCAAGGCGTCGAATACACGCCGAGCTTCAGGCCCAGCGCGTGCACTTCTTCGCTCAACTTCTGCATGTCGGGAAACTTCTCGTTGCTCGCTAGGGCGTGGTCCGCACCGGCGCGCTGGCCCTGCCAGCCATCGTCGATATTGATGTAGGTCCAGCCGTGCTCGACCAGACCCGACGCCACCATCGCCTTCGCGGCGCGGATGACCTTGTCGTGGGTTACCGTGGCGCCGAAACAGTTCCAGCTGTTCCAACCCATCGCCGGCGTCAGGGAGATTTCGTCGCCACACTTGATCAGGAAGCGCTTGGTCGCCGTGCCCGCAGCGTTGCGCGCCTTGAGCACCACCGCGTGGTCGCCGCGCTCCGTCAACTTGCCGCGCACGATGCCGGTCTGCGCATCGACCGTGAGACCGGCGGGCAAACCTTCGATGCTGAACTCCAGCGGACGCGTCCCTGTCGCCGGGATCGTGTAGAGAAATGGATGTCCGGGGCGGACACCGAACACCGCGGGCCCGTTGATGCGCGGGGCGGTGTCCGCGGCGCGCACTTCAAGGGCCAGCAACAGCAGGCCGGTTAACACCACAAGGAACGTCCGGGGTAAGAGAGCTTTCATGGGGTGACGGAATTGGCGGCGGATTTCCGGAAATAGTCGAGGGTTTCGATCAGTCCCGCATCGAGCGAGCTGACCGGACGGAAGCCCGTCGCTCGCAGCGCGTCCACGCTCGCGCGCGAATGCCGGACGTCCCCCGCCCGCTCCGGCGCGTGGCGGATCTCCGAGCGGGAATCCGCCAGGCGCACAATGCGCTGCGCCAGCTCGAGCACCGTGATCTGTCCGCCGTAGCCGACGTTGTAGACCCCGGTCAGGCCGCGCGTGGTCGCCGCGAAGATGTTCGCGGCGGCGATGTCTTGCACGAAAACGAAATCGCGGGTCTGTCCGCCGTCGCCGTAAATCGTCAGCGGCTCATGCGCCAGCGCCTGGCGCATGAAGATCGGCACGGCCGCCGCGTAAGCGCTCGCCGGATCCTGGCGCGGCCCAAACACATTGAAGAATCGCAAGGCAACCGTCTCGAGCCGTCCGCTCTCGGTGAACTGCCGGCAGTAGTACTCGCCGTCGAGCTTGGTGACCGCGTATGGGCTGCGCGGCTCGGGACGCATCGCCTCGAGCTTGGGCACCTCGGGATTGTCGCCGTAGATCGCGGCCGAACTGGCGAAACAAAGTTTCTTCACCCCCGCCTGCGCCGCGGTCTCGAGCACATTGAGCAGGCCGAGCACGTTTAGCTCCACGCAGGCGCGCGGGTACGAAACCGATTCCGGCACGCTGACGAGCGCCGCAAGGTGAAACACGTAATCGACGTCGATCATCGCCTGCTGCACCACGGCCGCGTCGAGGATCGAGCCGGCGATGAACTCCACGTCGAGGCTCGCCAGGTTGCGGCGATGGCCGCTGCGGAGGTTGTCGAGCACACGCACCTGCAGGCCGCGCGCCCGCAGCGCCGCGGCGAGATGGCTGCCGATGAAACCCGCTCCGCCGGTGATCAGCGCGCGCATCGGATGGCGTGTTTCTGCACCACGGCCGCCATGGCCGCCTGCTGGCGCTCCATGCTGCGGACCAGCGCGAACTGGTTGCGCGCGCGGTCGAGGTTGTGCCCCGGGCGCTTGATCTTGAAATAGACGTCGCCGTCGAGGTGATCCGTGAGGAACCGCAGCCCGATCTCGAACGTGATCAGCCGCCCGGCGAACGCGAGGTGCGCCACCTCCACCGCATTCAGGAAGGAACCGGCAGAATCGAGGTAGCCGCCGACCAGCGCGTCGAAGAATTCGAGCCGCGACTCCACGCGCGTCAGGTCGCGCTCATCCTCCGCGCCGGAGTTGGTGGCCGAGCGCACCATGTCGCCGAAATCGTAGAGCGCGAGTCCGGGCATCACAGTGTCGAGGTCGATCACGCACACGCCGGCGCCGGTGACGTCGTCGAGCATAACGTTGTTGAGCTTGGTGTCGTTGTGCGTGATGCGCTCCGGGATCGCGCCCGAGGCCTGCAAGCCGAGCAGCACGTCGACCATCGGCTCCCGCTCCGCCGCAAATGCGATCTCCTCCCGCACCAACGCCACGCGATTCTGCGGGTCGAGCGCGAGCGAGTGCTGGAACGCATCGAACCGCCGGCGCGTGTGATGGAAAAACGGGATGGTCTCGGTCAGCCGTCCGCCCGGCAAATCGACGAGTAGCCCTTGGAATTCTCCGAACGCCTTCGCCGCCTCATACGCCTGACGCGGACTTGTGATGAGGTCGTGCGTCGCCGCGGATTCGATGAACAAATAGCAGCGCCAGAAATCGCCGGCGGCGTCCTGATGGTAAGGCTGGCCGCTCCACGTCTCGACGATGCTCAGCGCGCGGCGCGATTGATCCTGTCCGTTATTCGCGCGCAGCTTGTCCCCGACGTGCGCCGTCACACGGCGGATGTTCTCCATCAGCGCCGGCACGTCCTTGAAGATCCGCCGGTTCACCCGCTGCAGGATGTAGCGCACCAAGGTCCCCGCCTGGTCGAACGTGACCGCGAACGTGTCGTTGATGTGTCCGCTGCCATAAGGCACCCCGTCGCAAAACCGTCCCAACAAGGGAAACGCCTGCGCAATTTCGGCAAGGTCGCTGGCTTGGGCCGTCGCACCGGGAGGGGTCATCTTGCGCCGATGAGAAACGAGCCGCGTTTCCCACCTAGCGCCCCAAAGCGTGACCCCACCGCGCCATTAAGTGACCTGAGGCCTGCGCAAATTCCAAGTTCACCACAGAGACGCAGAGGCACAGAGAATACTTCGAGCCGTTCTTTAACCACGGATTACACGGATTGCACGGATGCTGATCGACCGAAGCCCCAAGCTCGGAGTTTGAGACCTCAATCAGTGCAATCCGTGTAATCCGTGGTTAAAAAGTCTTAGGCCTTTCTAGACCTCGGATTGCCACCCACAGGCCCGGCGGCGGCTGGTGGCCAACCGCGTCCTAAGCCCCGTCTCTGAGTGACGAGGTACGATTTTTGCTAAACCTTGGCGTTTTAGCGGAAAAATCTCGCATGGTACTTCGGCCCATTCCGCACTTCGCTCCCCTTCTCCCGATCCCCTTCAATGACGCCCAACCCTTCCCGTGAGCTGGAGCTGTTCAGCCAGGCGCTGCCGCTGGCGGCGGCGGAGCGCGGCGTCTTCCTGGACCAGGCCTGCGGCTCCGATACGGTCCTGCGGCAGCGGGTCGAGGCCCTGCTCCGGGCCCACGGCGAGGCCGGCGACTTTCTCGAACAGGCACCCACCAGCCCGGAGAGCGCGGCCGTCTTCGCGCCGGCCGGTGAGAAACCCGGCGACTGGATCGGGCGCTACAAGCTGCTCGAGCAGATCGGCGAAGGCGGCTGCGGTGTCGTGTACCTGGCGGAACAGGAGGAACCGGTCCGCCGCCGCGTCGCGCTGAAGATCATCAAACCGGGCATGGACACGCGCAGCGTGATCGCCCGCTTCGAGGCCGAGCGTCAGGCGCTGGCGCTGATGGACCATCCGAACATCGCCAAGGTCTTTGACGCCGGTTCCACCGCTTCCGGCCGGCCCTATTTCGTGATGGAGCTCGTACGCGGCACCAAGATCACGACGTACTGCGATGAACACGAGCTGCCGACCGAAGCGCGGCTGCAGCTCTTCATCCAGATCTGCCAGGCCGTGCAGCACGCGCACCAGAAGGGCGTGATCCATCGCGATCTCAAGCCTTCCAACATTCTCGTCACGACCACCGAAAGCGGCACGCCCTCGCCCGTCGTGATCGACTTCGGCATCGCCAAGGCCACCACCGACCAGCCGCTGACGGACAAGACGCTCTTCACCGCGTTCGAAATGTTGATCGGCACGCCGGCCTACATGAGCCCGGAGCAGGCCGCGGCCAGCGGCGTGGACGTCGACACCCGCACCGACATCTACAGCCTCGGTGTGCTGCTCTATGAATTGCTGACGGGCACGACGCCGTTCGACGCGGGCGAGTTGTTGAAGGCGGGACTCGACGAGGTGCGCCGCGTCATTCGCGAAAGGGATCCGGCCCGGCCGTCCGCCCGGCTGGGCGGAATGACGCGCGAGGAACAGGCGACGGTCGCGCACCGGCGCAGAGCCGAACCGCCGGGCCTCATCCGCGAGGTCAGCGGGGATCTGGACTGGATCGCGATGAAGGCGCTGGAGAAGGATCGCACCCGCCGCTACGAAACCGCCAACGGCCTGGCCTCGGATGTGAAACGCTTTCTCGCGAACGAAACCGTGTCCGCCCGGCCGCCGAGCGCAGGCTACCGTTTTCGAAAAACCGTCGCGCGCCACAAGCTGCTCTTCGCCGCCGCGGGCAGCATCGCGCTGCTGCTGCTGGCCAGCCTGGGCTTGATCGCGGCCTCGCTGGCGAAGGAACGCCGCGCACGCCACGAGGCGGACATGGCGTTGCGTCAGTCGCAGACCGAGGCGGAAAAAAGCCAGCAGGTCACCCGCTTTCTCGAGGAGATGCTGCAGGGCGTCGGCCCCTCGGTCGCGCGCGGCCGCGACACCAAGCTGCTGCGCGAGATCCTCGACAAGGCCGCCGTGCGGGTCGGACACGACCTCGAGGCGCAAACGGAGACCCAGGCGGAACTCCGCACGACCATCGGCCGCGTCTACCAGCAACTAGGCAGCTACGACCAGGCCGAGGCGATGGAGCGATCCGCCCTGGCAGGTTACCGGAAGGTTTTCGGCAATGAGCATCCGCACGTGGCGACCGCGCTGGGCAATCTCGCCTCGGTGCTGCTGAACGCGGACAAGCTCCCGGAAGCCGAAGCCGATTATCGCGAAGCCCTCGCGATGCGCCGCAAACTGCTCGGGCCGCGGCATCCCGACACGGTGCAGGCGATGAAGGACCTGGGCAGCCTGATGCGCAACGCCGGCCGGTACGACGACGCCGATATCCTGATGCAGGAAACCCTCGGGCTGCAGCGCCAGGTGCTGGGCCGAGAAAATCTCGAGGTCGCCGACACCCTCTACCAGCTGGGGCGGATCCGCCTGCAGCAGACGCGCTACGCCGAGGCCGAGGCCATGGAGCGGGAATCGCTGGCGATCCGGCAGAAATTGCTGGGACCCGAAAATCCCGAGGTGGCTTTCGCCCTCAATGCCATCGGCACCATCCAGGCCTCGCGAATGGAAACCGACACCGGCCTGGCCACCCTGCGGCAGGTCCTCGCGATGCGCCGCCGGTTGTACGGCGAGCGGCACCCGCAAATCGCCGGCTCCCTCGCGGCCATCGCCCAGGCCTACCTGTGGAGCGGCCGCTACGCCGAGGCCGAGCCGGCGTTTCGCGAGACGATCGCGATGCAGCGGGTGACGCTCGGCGAAAACCACCAGGACACGCTCATCACCCTGAACAACCTCGCGACCGTGGTGATCGCCCTGCACAACGAACCCGAAGCGGAGGCCATTTACCAAGACCTCTTCGAGCGGAGCCTGACCGCCATGGGCCGGGGTCATCCCAATGTCGCCTACACCGCCGGCTGCATTGCCGACCTCATGCTGAAGCAGCGGAAATTCGCCGAGGCCGATCAAGTCTTTGCCCGCCTGCTGCCCCCCGGCCAGGCGTTCGTCCCCGAGGATATCCATTTGTATGAGCAGCACACGGACTACCTCGCCAAGCGGCTGCGCTGGCGCGAGGCGACGGCGTCGGCGACCCAGGTGGTCGACTTCCATCCCGACGATTACCTGGCTTACCACTCCCAGGCGCCCTTGCTGGCCCAGCTGGGCGATCAGGCGGCGTTCGTGAGATGCTGCCAGACAATGCTCGAGCGCTTCGGGAAAACCGACGATCCCATGGTGGCCGAACGTATCGCCAAGGACTGCGGTTTGCTCGCGGTGCCGGGTATCGATCTCGCGGCGGTTTCGCGTCTGGCCGACATCGCCGTCACGAAGGGAAAGGGACAGGATCTCTGGCCCCTTTTCGCCGCCTGCAAGGCCCTGACGGAATATCGCCTCGGCCATTTCGCCCTCGCCATCGATTTCGCCCGGCAGTCGCTCGCCGGCACGCCCGACCCCGGGGTCACGGGGATGGCCTATTCCGTTCTCGCCTTGGCGCACCTGCGGCTGGGCCACGCGGATGAGGCCCGCACCTGGCTGCAGCAGGGCACGGTGGCGCAAAACCGCGACTGGCCGGAAGCCGATCCGCTTGATTCGAACTGGCAGAGCTGGATCTTCGCCCACGTGCTGCTGCGCGAAGCGACCGCCGCGATCCCGCCGAACGTGCCCTGAACCAAAGATCCGCCATGCACGATCTTCCTTCCCGCGAGCGCGAAGTCTTCATGGCGGCAATCCGCCTGCCGGCGGAGGAACGCGCCGCCTATCTCGACCGGGCCTGCGGTTCCGACCCTGCCCTGCGGCAAAGAATCGAAGCCCTGCTCGCCGCCGAGCACGCCGCGGAGAATTTCCTCGAGCATTCCCCGGCCGCCGCAATCCCGGGCGAAAAACCCGGCGACTGGATCGGTCGCTACAAGCTGCTCGAGCAGATCGGCGAAGGCGGCTGCGGAGTCGTCTACCTCGCGGAACAGCTCGAGCCCGTCCGCCGCCGCGTCGCGCTGAAGATCATCAAGCCGGGCATGGACACGCGCAGCGTGATCGCCCGCTTCGAAGCCGAGCGCCAGGCGCTTGCGCTGATGGATCACCCCGGGATCGCCAAGATTTTCGATGCCGGCACGACCGAAACCGGCCGGCCGTACTTCGTCATGGAGCTCGTGCGGGGAGTCAAAATCACGAGCTACTGCGACGACCACGCGCTGACGACCGCCGAACGCCTGGATCTTTTCGTCGAGGTCTGCGCGGCCGTGCAGCACGCCCACCAAAAGGGCATCATCCACCGCGACCTCAAGCCGTCCAATATCCTCGTGACGCAAACCGCGGAAGGCCGCGCGCTGCCGGTGGTCATTGATTTCGGCATCGCCAAGGCGACCACGAACCAGCCGCTGACGGACAAGACCCTGTTCACGGCGTTCGAGATGCTGATCGGCACGCCCGCGTACATGAGTCCGGAACAGGCCGTGCTGGGCAGCGTGGACGTGGACACCCGCACCGACATCTACAGCCTCGGCGTCCTCCTCTACGAATTGCTCACCGGCACGACGCCGTTTGACGCGGGTGAGCTGATGAAGGCCGGCCTCGACGAGGTGCGGCGCGTCATCCGCGAACAGGACCCCGCCCGACCCTCGGCCCGGCTCAGCCGGATGACGCGGGAGGAACAGACCACCGTCGCGCACCGGCGCAAGGTCGAGCCGCCGGGACTCATCCGGGTAACGAGCGGCGACCTGGACTGGATCACGATGAAGGCGCTGGAAAAGAACCGCACCCGCCGGTACGAGACGGCCAGCGGACTGGCCGCGGATGTGAACCGGTTTCTCGCCGACGAGACCGTGGCGGCGCGGCCTCCGAGCGCGGGCTACCGGTTCCGCAAGGCCGTGGCGCGCCACAAGCTGTTCTTCGGTGCGCTGGGCACGGTCGCCCTGCTGCTGGTCGCAAGCCTGACGTTGATTGCGGCATCGCTGGCCAAGGAGCGCCGCGCGCGCCGTGAGGCGGACGCCGCCCTGCAGCAGTCGCAGGTCGAGGCCCAGAAAAGCCGGCAGGTCACCCTGTTCCTCGAGGATATGCTGCAGGGCGTCGGGCCCTCCGCCGCCCTGGGCCGCGACACGGCGATGCTGCGGGAGATCCTCGACAAGGCCGCCGCCCGCCTTGATGCCGAGCTGGCCGACCAACCGGCGACGCGCGGCAACCTGCGTGCGCGCATCGGCAACATCTACAAGGATCTCGGTCTCTACGCCAAGGCCGAGGAACTGGATCGCCTCGCCATCGCCGATTTTCGGAAGGCGCCGGCGGTCGATGACGACTCCATGGCCTCGGCTCTGACCAACCTCGGCGCCCTCCTGGTGAAGCGGCACAAGCTGCCCGAGGCGGAGGCAACCTATCGCGAAGCGCTGCTCATCCGGCAGAAGATTTTCGGTCGGGAAAACGCGCTCGTCGCCACCACCATGAAGGATCTGGCGGGAATTTATTTCCGGCAGAACCGCCTCGACGAGGCCGATGCGCTGAGCGAACAGGCGTTCGCCATCCGCCAGAAATTATTCGGTCATGATCATCTCGACACCGCCGATTCCCTCAACGGGCGCGCCGCCATCCTGGTGAAGCTGCACAAACTGGCGGAGGCGGAAGCCATCCAGCGCGACGTGCTCGCCATCCGGCGCAAGCTGCTGCCGGCCGATCATCCCCTCATCGCCACCGCGCTTTACAACCTGGGACTGACGCTGCAGAAAAGCATGAAGCTCGACGAAGCGGAGCCGGTCCTCCGGGAATCGATCGCGATGCGGACCAAGCTTTACGGCAAGGATCATCCCGACGTCATCACCGCCCAGGCCGGACTGCAGGAAGCGCTCGAGCGCGGCAACAAGCTGGCGGAAGCGGAGGCGCTGCTGCGGGAGATGTTGCCCGCCCGGCGCCGGTTGCTCGGCGCGGAGCATCCCGATACCCTGAGCACCCAAGCCGATCTGGCCACGGTCCTGCATGAAGAGGGCAAGGACGCCGAAGCGGAAGCCCTGTGTCTCGAGACCTTGCCCTTGCTGCGAAAAGGTCCGGGAAAGCGGGAGGAAACTTTTCCCTCGCTGCTGGAAACCCTCGGCAACATCCAGTTCGCCCAAAACCGCATGGCCGAAGCGGAAGCCACCAATCGGGAGATTGTGGAAATCCGGCGTGAGCTCCTCGGACCGGAGCACCCGGACACACTGTCCGGCATGACCAACCTGGCGCGGGTGTATCGCAAGACGCAGCGGTTTCCAGAGGCGGAGTCCCTCCTGCGCGAGACCACGGCGCTGATGCGCAAATTTTTGGACTCCCAAGGCAACACGCCGTTCCAAGGTCACCTGCCGGAAAACTACGAGATCGCGATGGGCAACCTCGAGGCGGTGCTGAATGCCCAGGGCAAGAAGACCGAAGCCGAAGCGGTGAGTAACGAACTCGCGACGTGGCAGCGGAAGCTTGCCGCCCACCCGGACGCCGCACCAAAGTCCCCGCCGCCGCCTTCCCCATGAGCGATACCACCCTCCTGCTGAGCGCGATCGAACAAGGCGAGCCCGACGCCGCCGGACGGCTGCTCACGCTCGTGTATGGCGAGCTGCGGAAGCTCGCGGCGAGCAAGATGGCGCGCGAGGCGCCCGGTCAGACGCTCCAGCCGACGGCACTCGTGCACGAAGCGTGGCTGCGGCTGGTCGGCGCGCAGAATCCGAGCTTTGCGAACCGCGCCCACTTTTTCTCGGCCGCCGCCGAGGCCATGCGCCGCATCATGATCGACCGCGCCCGCCGCAAACGCACGGTGCGCCACGGAGGCGAGTACGCGCGCGGCGAGTGGGACGAGTGCGCCGTCGCGGCGCCGGGATCCGACGACCAGCTCCTCGCCGTCCACGAAGCCCTCGAGCTTCTCGCCCGCGAGCACCCCGTCCAGGCCGAGCTCGTGAAGCTGCGTTACTTCGCCGGCATGAGCAACGACGAGGCCGCCGCCCTGCTCGGCGTGGCCAGTTCCACCGCGCGCAACTACTGGACCTTCGCGCGCAGCTGGCTCTTCGACGCGATCAAGCAGGGGCGGAATTCGAAGTAAGGCGGGTTCCTACCGCAGCCGTCCGGCTAGGACAGGTTGGCCACGAAAAGTCACAAAGAGGCACAAAAATTCCGTCACCGTCATCCTGAGCCGTGCGAAGGATCCAAACGAAGGCGGATGTGGCAACGAATCCGATTGGATCCTTCGCACGGCTCAGGATTACGGAAGCGAGAAGTTCGGTTTAATCCTGTAGGGCCGTCGCTCGTTCGCCAGCATTTCGCTCTACGAGCGAGAATGCGGGACGGACACAACCGCGGCCAGCAGGCCGACGAGGGTGACGACGTGCCTCGGCCCGGCGATTAACGCCGGCCCTACACAAGGCATCCCCTCCGCTTGCTTCGTGTCATACGCCTCATCCGCGGCTGAAATATTTTCGAGCGCTTAGCGCTTCCGCGGAAAAACCGCGCATTGGGTGGTGCGGGTCAAATGACCTGCCCCAAATCCCAATGAGCACATTCACCACCACCGACGGTACGAAACTCTACTACAAAGACTGGGGCTCCGGGCAGCCCGTAGTCTTCAGCCATGGCTGGCCCCTCAGCGCCGACGCGTTCGAGGACCAGATGTTCTTCCTCGCTTCCCACGGTTTCCGCTGCATCGCGCACGACCGGCGCGGACACGGCCGCTCCGACCAGCCGTGGCACGGCAACGACATGGACACCTACGCCGACGACCTTGCGGCGCTCGTCCACCACCTCGACCTGAAGAACGCCATCCACGTCGGCCACTCGACCGGCGGAGGTGAAGTGGTGCGCTACATCGGCCGTCACGGCTCGAAGCGCGTGGCCAAGGCCGTCCTCATCGGCGCAATTCCGCCGGTGATGGTGAAGAAGGACTCGAATCCCGGCGGAACGCCGATCGAAGCCTTCAACGGCATCCGCGCCGGCGTCCTCGCCGACCGCACCCAGTTTTTCCAGGACCTCACGATCCCGTTCTACGGCTACAACCGGCCGGGCGCGAAGGTGTCGGAGGGTGTCCGCCATTCCTTCTCGCATCAGGGCATGATGGCCGGCTTCCCGGCGGCGTATTTCTGCATCAAGGCGTTTTCCGAGACCGATCTCACCGAGGATCTCAAGAAGGTCGACGTGCCGACGCTCATCCTCCACGGCGACGACGACCAGATCGTGCCGATCGCCGATTCCGCCGTGCTCTCCGCCAAGATCGTGAAGCGCAGCACGCTGAAGATCTACCCGGGCGGCTCCCACGGCATGTGCACGACGAGCAAGGACCAGGTGAACGCCGACCTGCTCGCCTTCTGCCAATCCTGAACCGGAGTGCCCTCCCATGAAGACCGTCTTCGTCTCTTCTTCGGCCCGCGCCATCGCTTCCCTCCTCGGCAGCCTGCTGTTCGCCAGCCTCGCGGCCGCCGCCGGATCCGAAACCCGCGCGCCCGAAGACCCGAACCTCGTGTGGACGCCCAACCACGTGGTCCTCGTTTCCCAGCAGGTCGCGCCGGGCGTGTTCGCCGTGTTTCCCGATGACTCCGCCGCCAAGAACACCGGCGGCATCCCGGTCGCCACGTCCGGCGGTTTCGTCATCGGCGACAAAGGCGTGCTCGTCATCGACACGATGCTGAACCGCCGCCTCGCCGACCAGTTGCTCGCGCTGATCCGCGCCCAGACCGACAAGCCGATCCAGTACGTCGTCAACACGAGCTACCACGGCGACCACTCCTACGGGAACCAGTTCTTCCCGAAGGACGCGTCGATCGTGCAGCACATCGCGACGCAGAACTACATCCACGACCACTTTCCGCAGGACGTCACCTTCATGATGACTTACTTCGGCAAAGACTCCGGCATGGACGAACTCAAGCCGCAGCCCGCGCAAATCCTCCTGCACGACGGCGCCGACGTGACCTTTGACCTCGGCGGCAAGCGCGTGAATATCCTTCACCTCGGCTTCGCGCAGACCGACGGCGATCTCTTCGTCTGGCTGCCGGCCGAGAAGGTCCTCTTCACCGGCAACCCGATCATCTCGATCGCGCCTTCCCTGCCCTGGCTGCTCGACGGCAAATCGGAACCGTCGCTCGCCACGATGCGCAAGCTACGCGCGCTCGTTCCGGCTGACGCCATCATCGTCCCCGGCCACGGCAAACCCGCCGGCGTCGAGACGATCGACTACCCGATCGCCTACCTCACCGAGCTGCGCAGCCAGGTCCGCGCCGCCGTCGATGCCGGCCTCAGCGAGCAGGAGACCGTCACCAAGCTTGCCGAGACCATGAAGCAATACAGCGGCTACAAAATTTTCCCGTGGGTTCACTCCCAGGTGAACGTCCCCAAGACGTACCAGGAAATGAAAGCCCAGCGCTGAATCAGTAGCAGCCGTCGTGAGACGGCTGTCCCCAGCGATCGCATCCCAAATCCCCTCTATGAAGAGGGGTGCCCAACGGGCGGGGTGTGTCGTGGGGATCAACCCCAGCGGTCTCACGACCGCTGCTACTTCCGATCCCTTACCTCTTCCCCCTTACCTCCTACCGCATCCCCCTTCCCTCTTACCACCTCCCTCCTCCCATGAACCAGTACCACAAACTCTACACCCCTGCCGACGCCGCCGTCGTTTTCATCGATCATCAGCCGCAGATGCTCTTCGGCGTCGCCAACGCCGACCGCGCCACCCTCATCAACAACGTTACGCTCCTCGCCAAGGTCGCGAAGGAGTTCGGCGTGCCGACGGTCCTCACCGCCGTCGAAACCGAATCGTTCAGCGGCTACGTCTGGCCGCAACTGCTCGACGTGTTCCCCGGCCAGCCGGTGGTCGAACGCTCCTCGATGAATTCCTGGGATGACGCCGGTTTCCGCAAGGCCATCGAGGCCACGGGCCGCAAGAACATCATCCTCACCGGACTTTGGACCGAGGTGTGCGTCACCTGGCCGTGCATCGAGATGATCGGCGCGGGCTACAACATCTATGTCGTCGAGGACTGCTGCGGCGCCACGTCGCCCACCGCGCAGGAAGCCGCGCTCTCGCGCATGGTCCAGGCCGGCGCGGTCCGCCTGACCACGATCGCCGCGCTGCTGGAGTTCCAGCGCGATTGGAAGGACAAGACGCACTACAACGCGCTCATGGGCCTCCTCAAGCAACAGGCCGGCGCCTACGGCATCGGCGTCGAGTACGCCTACACGATGGTCCACCACGCCCCGCAGTCGGCACAGAAGCCGCAGGTCGTCCCGAAGAAAGGCTGAAGACTCGTACCATTTTTAACCACTAATGCTTCGCCTAACGGCTTCGCTTGGAAATCCCCTTCGCCTAATCGGCTTCGGTTTAGGTTTCGGGGAGCGGCTAATCGCCGCTTGGGCAACAGTTCCATTTTCCGTCGGCGATTAGCCGACCCCCGAAACCCACTGCGGAGCCGATTAGGCAAAGCGCATCAAGTAGCGGAGCCGTTAGGCAAAGCATTAGTGGTTAAATTTTCCGACTCGATCGCAACCCATGCAATCTGCCGAACCCATCCACATCGCCATCACCCGTCGCGTACGCGCGGGCCGCGAGGCGGAGTTTGAGCGGGAGTTGCACGCGTTCTTCCACTCTTCATTCAACCAAGCCGGCGGACACGGCGTGATTATGCTTCGTCCGTTGCCGGGCTCCGGCGGACGCGATTACGGCATCCTGCGCAGCTTCGCCAACGCCGCTGAACGCGATGCCTTCTATGCGTCGCCGGCCTTCACGGCTTGGGCCGAGCGCGCGCGGGAATTCACCGAGGGCGAACCCGAGCATCGCGCGATCCACGGACTCGAAGCCTGGTTCCGCGGCTCCCACCGGCCGCCGCCGCGCTGGAAGATGGCCGTGCTGACTTTTATCGGCGTGTACGCGACCACGCTGCCGCTCACCGCACTCTCCCGTCCCTACCTGCGCGACTGGCCGCTCCCGCTGGGCAACGCGGCTTTCAACCTGATGGTCGTGCCGCTGCTCACCTGGGCGGTCATGCCCGTCGTCACCAAAGTTTTCGCCCGGTGGCTGCGCGCCTGACGCCAGCCCCCCTCTTACCTCTTCCCGCCTGCCTCTTACCGCCACCCCCATGAGCACGCCCGAAACCGCCCATCCCCACCTCATCCTGCACGGCGGCCGCATCGCGACCCAAGACGAGCGTCGCTCGTTCGCCGAGGCCGTGGCCATCCGCGACGGCCGCTTTCTCGCTGTCGGTACTGATCGCGACATCCTTCCGCTGCGCGGTCCCAACACACAGGTCATCGATCTTGGCGGGCGCACAGTCATTCCCGGGCTCAACGACTCCCACCTGCACGTCATCCGCGGTGGCCTGAACTACAACCTCGAGCTGCGCTGGGACGGCGTGCCCTCGCTCGCCGATGGCCTGCGCATGCTGCGCGAACAGGCCGCTCGCACGCCCGCCCCGCAATGGGTGCGCGTGGTCGGCGGCTGGAGCGAATTCCAGTTCGCCGAGAAACGCCTGCCCACGCTCGAGGAACTCAATGCCGCCGCACCCGACACGCCCGTCTTCGTCCTGCACCTGTATTGTCAGGCGATGCTCAACCGCGCGGCGTTGCGCGCCGTCGGCTACGACAAGAACACGCCCAATCCGCCCGGAGGAGAAATCCAGCGCGACGCGCAGGGCAATCCGACGGGCCTGCTGATCGCGCGCCCCAACGCGTCCATCCTCTACGCCACGCTGGCCAAGGGGCCGAAGCTGCCGGTCGAGTACCAGTACAACTCCACGCGCCAGTTCATGCGCGAGCTGAACCGGCTTGGCCTGACGAGCGTCATCGACGCCGGCGGCGGTTTCCAAAACTACCCGGACGACTACGCGGTCATCACCGAGCTCCACCGCCGCAACGAACTCACGCTGCGCATCGCCTACAATCTCTTCACCCAGAAACCGCAGCAGGAGAAGGAGGACTTCCAGCGCTGGATCCAGATGGCCAAGCCCGGCCAGGGCGACGACACCTTCCGGCTCAACGGCGCGGGCGAGATGCTCGTCTTCAGCGCCGCCGACTTCGAGGACTTCCTCGAGCCGCGCCCCGACCTGCCCTCGCGCCTCGAGACCGACCTCGAGGGCGTCGTCTCGCTGCTCGCCGCGCATCGCTGGCCATTCCGCCTCCACGCCACGTACAACGAGTCGATCACCCGCTTCCTGAATGTCTTCGAGCAGGTGAACAAAAGTTACCCGCTCGATGGCCTGCACTGGTTCCTCGACCACGCGGAGACGATCAGCGACCGCAACATCGATCGCGTCCGCGCCCTCGGCGGCGGCATCGCGGTGCAGCACCGCATGGCCTTCCAAGGCGAATACTTCGTGGCGCGCTACGGCCGGGACGCGGTGGCGGCGACGCCGCCCATTGCGAAAATGCTGAAGGCCGGTCTGCCCGTGGGCGCCGGCACCGACGCCACGCGCGTGGCCAACTACAACCCGTGGGACTCGATCTACTGGCTCGTCACCGGCCGCACCGTCGGCGGCTTCGAACTTTATCCGGAGGAGAACCGCCTCAGTCGCATGGAGGCGTTGCGTCTCTACACTGTCGGCAGCGCGTGGTTCTCGAGCGAAGGTGGCCGCAAGGGCTCGATCGTGCCCGGTCAATTCGCCGACCTCGCAGTGCTGTCGGAGGATTTCTTCTCGATTCCGGAAGAACGCATCAAGCGCCTCGAGTCCGTGCTCACGATCCTCGGCGGCACCGTCGTGCACGCCACTGATGAGTTTGCCGATCTCGCCCCGCCGCCCTTGCCCGTGATGCCCGACTGGTCGCCGGCCCGGCACTTCGGCGGCTACGGCGCGCCCAAGTTCTACCAGTCCGCCGCCTTTACCGCACATCCCGCCGGTTGCTCCTGCCCGGTTCATCGTCCGCACGCGGCGGGGTGTGCGTGTCCGGCCCACGAGTTCAACGCCTCGAGCGTCCTCGCCCGCCTGCTCGGCCAGGCGAGCGGCCCGGCCGACCGCGCGTTCGGCGCCACGCCGCAGGGCTTCTTCGGCGTCGGCTGCGACTGCTTCGCGTTCTGACCAACGTCCTTCGATCGAATCACTCATGCCACTCGCAACCGTCCACACACCCCGGCGCTGCACGCCACCCCTCTTCATAGAGGGGAATCAAAACCCAGCAGCCGAAGTCCCCTCTATGAAGAGGGGTGCCCGGCAGGGCGGGGTGTGTGGAGAATTTGGGATATACGACCCACGCAAAGAATTTCTCCCATGAAAAATCTCACTCGCCATTCCCTGCTTGTCTCTCTGCTCAGCGCCGACACCACCACGACGGCTGCGTCCGTCGGCTTGCTCTTGCTCCGCGTCGGCGCGGGCAGCCTGATCTTCTACATCCACGGCTGGCACAAGCTCGAGGGCGGCATCGCCTACCTCCAGCACGGCACGCCGTGGAAGCTGGCGGAGGAAGTGGCCGAGATGCATCTCCCCGCGCCGGTCGCGAACGCCTTTGCCGCCACCGCCGCGCAATTTCTCTTCGCCCCGCTGCTCGCGCTCGGCTGCTGCACGCGGCTCAGCGGCGCGGTCCTGACCGCCGTGCTCGGCGTCGCCATCGCCCAGAACCTCCTCGCCGACCGCGATCCGCAACTCGCGATCCTCTACACGCTGGTCGTCGCGAGCTTCGCCTTCCTCGGCGGCGGACGCTTCTCCGTCGACGCCCGCCTGGCCGCCCGTGCCGCCGCGACGACGACAAGTGCCAGGTAACAAGTACCAAGACCAGGTCCCGTTTACTGCATCTCCAATTTCAGATCTGAAATTTCAAATTCACCAACACCCGCCGCTTTCCTCTTACCGCTTCCCTCTTACCGCATATGAAAACCCACACCTCCTCGCTCTGCGCCGGATTCCTCCGGCTCGCCTCGCTCAGCCTCGCGCTCGGCAGCTTCCTCGTCGCGCAAGCCGGCATCACGCCGCTGCCCGACAGTTTCAAAACCCGCACGGTCAAGACGGCCGACGACACCGAGATCTTCGTCCGCTCCGGCGGCTCCGGTCCCGCGGTCGTGCTCCTGCACGGCTACGGCGACACCGGTGACATGTGGGGCCCGCTGGCGATCGAACTCGCCAAGGATCACTTCGTGATCGTCCCCGACCTGCGCGGCATGGGCAAGTCGTCCCATCCGGCCGGCGGCTACGACAAGAAAACCCAGGCCGGTGACATCCGCGCCGTCGTGACCGCGCTCGGCCAGGACAAGGCGGACGTTGTCGCCCACGACATCGGCAACATGGTGGCCTACGCTTACACCGCGAGCTTCCCCGACAAAGTCACGCGCCTCGTCGTGATCGACGCGCCGGTCCCCGGCATCGGGCCGTGGGAGGAAATCCTCAAGACGCCGCTGCTCTGGCATTTCAATTTCGGCGGACCCGACGCCGAGCGCCTCGTCGCCGGTCGCGAGCGCATCTACCTCGACCGCTTCTGGAACGAGTTCGGCGCCCATCCGGAGCGCATCGATGAAGAGGCCCGCGCCCACTACACGTCCTTCTACGCGCTACCGGGCGGCATGCGCTCGGGCTTCGCGCAGTTCAAGGCGTTCCATCAGGACGCGATCGACAACCAGGTCTTCAATAAGAACAAGCTGACCATGCCGGTGCTCGCGCTGGGCGGCGACCATTCGTTCGGCCTGACCATGGCCGTGGTCATGCGCTTCGCCGCGACCGACGTGCGCGGTGGAGTGATTTCCGATTCCGGCCACTGGATCATGGACGAGAATCCCAAGGAGACGGTCGCGACCGTCAGCGCCTTCCTCCGCGAACGCGAAGCGACCACCGCTGACCGGCGTCTCACGCCGGACGACATCAAGAGCGCGGCCGGCGTGCTGGGCGGCGGCACCGGCACCTCCGGCAAACCCGGCATCCAAACCGTCGTGCTCAAGGGCAACCCGAACGAAGCCGGCCTCTATACCATCATCCTGAAAATCCCGGCGCACACCCAGATCGCCGCCCACGATCACCCGGATGATCGCGTCGCCTCGGTGTTGTCCGGCACCTGGTACTTCGGCTACGGCGACAAGTTCGACGCCGCCGTGGTGAAAGCCCTGCCGCCCGGCAGCCTCTACACCGAGCCCCCGCACCGCGTGCACTTCGCCGAAACGCGCGACGAGCCCGTCGTGCTCCAGATCACCGGCTTCGGCCCGTCGGGCACGGTGTATGTGAACGCGGACGGAGATCCGCGGAAAGCGACCCACTGACAAGACTCAAACCTCCACACACCCCGCCCTTTGGGCACCCCTCTTCATAGAGGGGACTTCGGCTGCAAAGATTGAAATCCCCTCTATCAAGAGGGGTGGCGCGCAGCGACGGGGTGTGTCGCCCGGGATTAAGCGCATCGAACTAAACTCGAGCTGAACGAAGCCCCGGCCCCTCGCCTCTTCCCACCATGAACACCGCGCGTTCATCCTCCTGGCGTACCACCGTGCTCGCTGCGGTGTTCACGCTGGCATTGGGCGCGCGGCTCCCGGCCTCCGCCGCCGGCTTCAAACCGCTGCGCTACGACGAGGATTATTCCGAGCTGCGCAGCGCGCCGCCGGCTGCGGGTTTTCCGGAGTCGCTGAAATTCATCCCGCTCGATGCGACTGGCGATTCCTGGCTGACGCTGGGCGGCGAGAGTCGCTCGCGCTACGAGTACTTCAGCCACTCGCTCTGGGGTGCCGGGCCGCAGGACAGCAACGGCTATTTTCTCCAGCGCACGATGCTCCACGCGGACTGGCATCTGGCTCCGGAGGTGCGCGTCTTCGTCCAGCTGAAGAGCGGACTGGAAGACGGTCGCAACGGTGGCCCGCGTTCGACCGATGAGGACCGCCTCGACCTGAACCAGGCCTTCGTCGACCTGCGCTGGCCGGTCGCGACCGACACGACGCTCACGCTCCGCACCGGGCGCCAGGAAATCATCCTCGGATCGTCGCGCCTCGTTTCGGTACGCGAAGCGCCAAACGTGCATCTCGCTTTCGATGGCGCTCGCCTGTTCCTCGAACACAAAGGCTGGCGCGTCGACGCCCTCGCCGTGCGCCCGGCGCAGACCAAGCCCGGCGTTTTCGACGACAGCACCGACCGCACGCAGAAGCTCTGGGGACTCTATGCCGTGACCGCGCTGCCGCAGTTGCCGGGCGCGAACCTCGACCTCTACTACCTCGGCTACGAGCACGACGGCGCGAAGTTCGCCCAAGGCTCGGCTGACGAAACCCGCCAGACCTTCGGCGCCCGCCTCTGGGGCAAACGCGGCGGCTGGGACTACAACGGCGAGGCCGTGACGCAGTCCGGGCACTTCGGCGCGGACCGAATCCAAGCGTGGATGCTTTCGCTCGATACGGGCTACACGGACGCGACGCTCCCGGAGAAACCCCGGTGGGGCGTGCGGGGCGGCATCGCCAGCGGCGATCGCGATCCGAACGACTCGCAGCTGAACACCTACAACGGACTCTTTCCGCGCGGCGCATACTTTCACGAGAGCGGTCTGATCGGTCCCGCCAACATCATCGCGGTGGATCCGATGCTGACGTTGCAAGCCACCACCACCGTCACCCTCGCCTTCGATTGCGATTTCTTCTGGCGCCAGAGCGAACACGACGGCGTGTACGGCAACTCGGTGAACCTCGTCCGTCCCGCGCTGAACACACCGGGCCGCTACCTCGGCACGCAGCCGTCCGTCCGCGTCGAATGGCGGCCGACGCGCCACTGGCTGGTCGCCGCGACCTTCGCGCATTTCGCCGCCGGCGAAGCCATCCGTGCCAGCGGCCCCGGCCTCGACGTCGACTACTTCTCCACCTGGACCACCTACACCTTTTGACCGACTGGAGGGCCAAGCTCCCGCGCGGCCTTTCCCGCCACACGCCTCCCTCTACCTAACATCTAACGTCTAACATCTCCCATGATCCTCGCTGCCTTCACCCTCATCCATGTCCTGATCAGCCTCGCCGGCATTGTCGCCGGGCTCGTCGTTCTAGCCGCCCTGTTGCAGGGAAAACAAAGCGATCGCTGGACGAACCTCTATTTCGTCACGACCATCGCCACGAGCGTCACCGGCTTTTTCTTCCCGGTCGCGCGGCTGCTGCCGTCGCACGTCGTCGGGCTGATCTCGCTGGTCATTCTCGGCCTCGCCCTGTTCGCCCGGTACAAGCGGCACCTGGCCGGCGCCTGGCGCCCGACCTACGTCGTCGGCGTGATGATCGCGCTCTACCTGAACGTCTTCGTCGCCGTCATCCAGGCGTTCCTGAAAATCCCGACCCTCAAGGCGCTCGCCCCGACGCAAAGCGAGCCACCGTTCAAGTTCACCCAGCTCGCCGTGCTCGTCCTCTTCATCGGCCTCGGCGTCATCGCCACGATCCGCTTCCGCCCGGCGCGCAAGGCTTCGTACTGATTTTCACCACAGAGACACAGAGGCACTGAGAAAAACCTAAGGCAGGTTTAACCACGGAATACACGGAACACACAGAAAACGATCCTTAGCCCGATCCAATGCCTTTGGTCCCCTTCTGTGTGTTCCGTGTATTCCATGGTTAAAAACCGGCTCGATGATTCCCGAGAGACTCTGTGCTTCCGCGGTTAATCCCCACTCATCTTTTCTCCCATGAACCTGAAAAACAAATCCGCCCTCGTTACCGGGGGTAGTCGCGGCATTGGTGCCGCCATCGTCAACCGGCTCGCGCGCGAAGGCGCGAATGTCGTCTTCACCTACTCGAGCTCGCCCGAACGGGCCGAAGCCACCGCCGAAGCCGCGCGCATGCACGGCACGAAGGTGGTCTGCGTCCAGGCCGACAGCGCCAAGGCCACCGACGTGATGGCCGCCGTCGAGCGCACGGTCGCCGAGTTCGGCGGCGTCGACATCCTCGTGAACAACGCCGGCGTGCTGAAGATGGGCCCGGTCGACCAGTTCACGCTGGCCGACTTCGACCAGACGCTGGCCGTCAACGTGCGCGCGGTATTCGTCGCGACGCAGGCGGCGGTCCGCCACATGAAGAGCGGTGGCCGCATCATCAACATCGGCAGCTGCAACGCCGAGCGCATGCCGTTCGCCGGCGGCGGCGTGTACGCGATGAGCAAATCCGCGCTGCAAGGCCTCGTGCAGGGCCTCGCCCGCGACCTCGGCGCGCGCGGCATCACGATCAACAATGTCCAGCCCGGCCCGGTGGACACGGAAATGAATCCCGCCAGCAGCGAATTCGCCGCGATCCTCGTCAAACAGTTCCTCGCCATCCCGCGCTACGGCACCGGCAACGAGATCGCCGAGTTCGTCGCGTTCCTCGCCGGCCCCCACGCCGGCTACATCACCGGCGCCAGCCTCACCATCGACGGCGGCTTCAACGCCTAACCCAATCCCAAGACAGGATTAACCACCAGCCGTCGCCAGGCCTATGGCTGGCAAGCGACGACACCGGACCGCAACGAACAAACCCCATCAACACACCCCGCCCCTTCGGGCACCCCTCTTTATAGAGGGGACTCAAGGCGACCAGTTCGGAAATCCCCTCTATGAAGAGGGGTGGCGCAAAGCGACGGGGTGTGTCGGGAATTTTCGCTTACCAACGCACAGCCAACTCAATTTCAACTCATGAACTTAAAACTCACTGACAAAACCGCCCTCGTTTCCGGCTCCACCAAGGGCATTGGCTTCGCCATTGCCCGCCAGCTCGCGGCCGAGGGGGCGCGGGTCATCGTCAACGGGCGCTCGGAAAAGGCCGTCGCCGAGGCGCTGCAGCAGATCCGCCAGGACCTGCCTGCCGCCAAACTCGAAGGCTTCGCCGGCGATTTGTCGCAGGCCGATTCCGTGAAGACCCTGCTCCAGCTTTTTCCGGTCGTCGACATCCTCGTCAACAACCTCGGCATCTTCGAACCCAAGCCGTTCGAGGAAATCCCCGACGCGGACTGGACGCGCTTCTTCGACGTCAACGTGATCACCGGCGCGCGGCTCAGCCGCACGTATCTTCCGGGCATGAAGCAACGGAAGTGGGGCCGGATCGTTTTCATCAGCAGCGAGAGTGCCATCCAGATTCCCGTGGAGATGGTGCACTACGGCGTCACGAAGACCGCGCTGCTCGGCCTCTCGCGCGGCATCGCGGAATCCTGCGCCGGGACTGGCGTGACGGTGAACGCCGTCCTGCCCGGACCGACGCGCTCCGCCGGCGTGGAGGAATTCGTCGACAAGATCAGCAACGGCCAGTCGTTCGAAGCCTTTGAGAAGGAATTCTTCACCAGCGTCCGGCCCAGCTCGCTGATCAAGCGCTTCGCGACCCCCGACGAGGTCGCCACCTTCGTGACCTTCGTCTGCAGCCCGCTCGCCGCCACCGTCAACGGCGCCGCCCTCCGCACCGACGGCGGCGTGGTCAAGGCCTGCTTTTGATCGGACAACGCCCAATTCATTTTACAGGAGGTAACGGAGAGAACGGAGCGAGTGGACCAAACCAGTGCGGTTTAGTTCGAACCAACCCTTCGTTGCCTCCGTTACCTCCTGTGAAAACGGCTCGGGATCGATTTCCTACTGGGTCGAACCGAGCGACGCGTGCGCGGCTTTGATCGCGGTGATCACTTCCGCGCGGGCGACGGGTTTGGCGATGAAGCCCTGCATGCCAATGGCGATGCACGCGGCGCGCTCGTCGGCCATGGCGCCGGCGGAGATCGCCACGATGCTCACCTGGCGGTTGGCTTCGCCGGCGAGTCCGCTGCGGATGCGGCGCGTGGCCTCGAGGCCGTCCACCTCGGGCATCTGCACATCCATGAAAACCAAATCGAACCGCTGTTGCTTGAGCCGCTCGAGCAGCGCGGTCGCGTTGTCGAAGGATTCCGGCTCGTAGCCCAGGCCGCGCAGCACGAGCAGGATCAGCTTGAGATTGGTCTGGAAGTCGTCGACGACCGCAATCTTGAGCGGGTGCTCATGCGCCAGTTTTTGCCCGGCGGGCTTCACCGGCAAAGCAGCGGCCGGTGGAATCGACGGCGGCACCGCCGGTGTGGTGGGGCGAGGCAACGGCAGGACGCTCGCAATGACAATCGGCAGCGTGAAATGAAAGTCGCTTCCCTTCCCCGGCGTGCTGTCGACTTCGATCTTGCCGCCCATGAGCCCAATCAGGCGCTGCGAGATCGCCAGGCCGAGTCCGGTGCCGCCATAGGTGCGCGAGATCGAGGCGTCGGCCTGGGTGAAGGCCGAGAAAAGCCGGGAAACCCGCTCGGGCGGAATGCCGATGCCGGAGTCGCGGACATGGAACACGATGCCGGTTCCGGTGCCGTTGCCGCCGTCGGCCCGGGTGATCGTCAGCGACACGCGGCCCGCCATGGTGAACTTCACCGCGTTGCCGGCCAGGTTGAGCAACACCTGGCGCAAGCGCGCGCGGTCGCCGAGGATGCCCTCCGGCACGGCGGGATCGATCGTGTAGGTCAGCGCGATGTTCTTGTGCCGCGCCTGGGCCGCGAGCAGGTCGACCACGTCCTCGATCAGCGCGCGCAGGCCGAGCGGCTCCATCGCCAGCTCGGTGCGGCCCGCCTCCAGTTTCGAGAAGTCCAGAATGTCGTTGATGATGACCAGCAGCGATTCGCTCGAGGTCAGGATCGTCTGCAGGTGATCCCGCTGCTGATCGTCGAGCTTGGTCTCGGCGAGGATGCGCGCGAAGCCGATGACGCCGTTCATCGGCGTGCGGATCTCATGGCTCATCATCGCGAGGAACTGGCTCTTGGCCCGGGCGGCGCTTTCCGCCGTTTCGCGCGCACCGACCAGCTCGGTGATGTTGGTCTCGATCACCACGAACTCGTGCGCCTGGCCCTCGCGGTTGCGGAACGGAAACACGGTGGCGTCCACCCAGAACGGCTGGCCGTCCTTGTTCCGGTGCTGGATCGTGCCGTGCCAGACTTCGCCCCGCTTGGCCGTGGCCCACATTTCCGCGAGCACCACGCCTTCGAATCCCTCGGCCACCAACGAGGCAAACGGCCCCAGCAGGAGCCGCTCGCGACTGAAACCGGACAGCTGGCACATGCGATCGTTGATCGCGAGGATACGGCCCCCGACATCGACCACGGTGACGGCGCTGTGGTCATCGAGCGCAGCCTGGGTCTGCTTGAGCCGCAGGATCGATTCGTCCGCGGCGGCGCGCGCGGCCTCGGCGGCGAGTTCGTTTTCCGCCGTCAGCGTGACCATCTGCGAGATCAGCGCACGGACGAAGAAGTGATAGTAAACCCAGGCCAGCGGCAGCAGGATCGCAGACAGCACGAAGCTCAACAGGAGTGCCTCGTTGCGATGATCCCGCGCCTCGGAGATCTGGTCCGCGACGAGATCGTCCAGTTGGCGGATGGAGGCATTCCACCCCACGATGGCGGCGTTAAACGCCTCCAACAGGATGGCATCGAAGGCCTGGACGGATTCCTCCGGGCCGGCCCCCGCGGCCATTGGATCAACGGCCCCCGTGAGTCGACGCACCGAATCCAGCAGACGCTCGGCCTGCGGCGGATAATCGCGCTGGAAAGACTCGAGCACGTGGGCGGAGTGCGCATCGGCGTAGAGCGCCGCCTCGACGCTGCGGGACAGGCGCCGCAGATCCTCCTCCCGGAGTTCGCGAGCAAAGATGGCGGCGTCTTCCCGCGTCGGCACGTCCCAGTGGCCGTCGTGCAGCTTGGGCACCATGCGCTCGTGCATGTGCAGCAAGCGCTCCACGTAAGGCGGCAGGCAAACCGCGACGACATCGGTGAGCGCGCTGATTTCATTTTCAGGCCCGGCCCCCAGTCCGCTGCGATCGCTGGTCTGGAAAATGCCATCGTGAATCTGGCTGACGAGTTGGTGCAACGCAGCCGAACGATGCACCGTACCCGGAGTCGTGGCTTTCACCTGCTGCCAGATTTCGGTAATTTTGCGCGCGTTTTCCTGGTGATGGGGCGCGTCCAGATGCGAACTGGAGCCCGCCGCGAAGGTCGCCGGGGACAGACGCATGCCGCCGCCCAGGTCGCCCTCCACTTGCGAAAGCGCTGCCAGCGCCTCGTCGACTTTGCGCGTAAGCTGCGCGTCGTTGTCCGTGCCGGCCCACGCCATGCGCACCGCATGTTCGAGGACATTGACCGACTGCGCCACATGCATCAGTCCCACCCGCTCCCGATCCGCCACCGAGATTTCACGGTCGAGGCCGGTGGAAAGGAAGTACATCGCCAGCCCGACAAACGGCAGCGAACAGACTGCGACAAAAATCAACAGATGCACCACCAACCGGCGTTGGTGGCGCTTGGGAGATTTGATCGCGTCAGGCTGGGTCAAAGGCAAGCGGCCCGCCCGCCGCGAGCCACCCTGGAGCCAGGCAGCTGAAACGGAACGGATACCAACAGCTTATCGGCCTAATTTACACTTGGTTGAGTGTGCGCGCGGAGAGTTTTAACCACGGATTACACTGATTCCACGGATAGAACCCAAACCGCAGGGCTCGGAGATCGGTATCCGTGCGATCCGTGTAATCCGTGGTTAAAAGGACGAGGTATTACTCCGTGCGCAGCGCGACCATGGGGTCGACTTTGGTGGCTCGCCTCGCCGGGAACCAGCAGGCGAGCGCGGCGGCGGTGAGGAGCGCGGCGGCCGACACGAACAACGCCACCGGATCGAATGCCGGCATGTTCACGAACACGCTCGCCATAAGCAGGCCCGCGGCGACGCCGAGCAACAGACCAAGGAAAAGCCCGGCCAGCGTGAGACGCAGGCCTTCGCGCAGGATCAGGTTGCGCACGGCGCGCGGCTCGGCGCCCAGCGCGAGGCGGATTCCGATCTCGCGGGTGCGGCGCGAAACCGCATGCGCCTTGACGCCGTAGAGGCCGATCACGGCGATCAGCAGCGCCAGCGCACTGAAGAGCACGAAGAGCATGCCGATCAAGCGCAGGCCCCAGACTTCGATCGAGGAATCGCGGTGCTCGCGGAAGGTCGTGACCTTGAACACCGGCACACCGGGCGCGGCGGCCTGGAGTTCGCGCCGGACGGCGTCGATCAACGAACCCGCGGTCGCCGGCGTGGCTGACGCCGGACGGACCAGGAAATGGACGTCGCTCATGAAACCTTGCGCAAATGGCACGTAGACGGAATTGCCCATCTCTTTCTGCTCATAGCCGTCACGCGTCGGTCGGGCGATGCCGACGACTTCAAGTGTGGGCACCGGTTCGCCGGCTTTCGTTCCCAAGCCGAGGCGTTGGGCGGAGTCGGCGTCCCACTGCACGCGCTGGCCGAGTGCGTCGCCGTCGGGCCAGAGTTTGCGGGCGAGGGTTTCGTCGATGATGACCACGGACGGCGTCGTGCCGCCGAACGCTTCCGCGTCCGTGAAGACGCGGCCGCGCAGCAGCGGGATGCCCATCGCGCCAAAGTATTCCGCGCCGATCGCGTTCCAGCGCGCCCGATAGGACCGGCCCTGCTCGGCCGTGGCGGGTTTGCCGTCGGCGGGCGGCGTGACACCGGCGCGGCGGACGCCGCGGTCGATGTTGAGCATGCCCTGCGGGATGATCGCGCCGACGCTGGCGGCGTCGACGCCCGGCAGCGCGCGCAAGCGTTCCTCGATCAGGCGGTAAGTCTCCTGCGTGCGGGTGGCGTCGTAGTTGGCGAGACTGGCGTCGACCTCGGCGACAACGGTGTCGTCCGCGCGATAGCCGGTTTCATAGTTCGTCGCATCGAGCGCCAGGCGGACGAAGAGCCCCGCAGTGACGAGCAAACCCAGCGAGAGCGCGATCTGCGCCACGACCAGCGGATGCCGCGGCAGCCAGCGGCGGCGCTTGGTGGCGACATCCTCGCCGGCCTGCGTCTTGAGATCGGTGAGCAAATCCGGACGCGAGAACTTCAGCGCCGGGCCGAGCGCGAAGCCGAGCGTGGCCAGCGAGCTGAAGACCAGCATGGCAACGACGACCGCCGGACTGGCCGCGTTGAGGAACATCGCGATCGGCACATGGGAGCCCAGCGCGCGGATCAGGAGTTCCGACGACCACGTCGCCAGCCCCAGGCCCAGCAACCCGCCGACCAGCGCGAGCACCAAGCCCTCGGTGAGCAGCTGGCGGATAATGCGTCCGCGACCGCCGCCGAGCGCCAGCCGGATGGCGAATTCCTTGCGGCGCGCATGGCCGCGGGCGAAGAGCAGGCTCGCGAGGTTGAAACAGACGATGAGCAGCACCGCGCCCGTGAGCGCCAGCAACACCGCGGCGAGCACCTTGATCGGGCCCTCGCTGCTTGGATTCGTAGACGTCGAGAGCCGAGGCAGGTCACCGACGATGAAATTCTGGGTGCGATACTCGACCGGGTGCTGTTGCTCGAGTCCGTCGGCGATCCCCGTCAGCGCCGCGTTGGCCGTGGCGCGGGAAACGCCCGGCGCGAGGCGGGCGACCACGAAGAGATTGTAGCCGTCGATTTTCTCCAGCGAGTGCTTGGCCGAGCCCTCGAAGTCGTTGGCCAGCGCGTCGAACATGCCCAGCGGGAAATAGAGTTCCGGCCCGATCAGCATGATCGTGCCCGTGAAGTTCGGCGGCGTGATGCCGATGACGGTGAACGGCCGGTCGTTGATGCGCACCGTCGAACCGACGAGGTCCGGCTGGTAGCCGGTCTTCTTCCAGTAAACGTCGCTGACGATCACCACCGGAATCTCCGCGCCCGGCTTTTCCTCCGCCGCGGTAAACGTCCGTCCCTGCGGCAGCCGCACGCCCAGTGTTTCAAAGTAATTCGAGCTGACCAGTGACCCAAAGGTGCGGCGGTTACCCTTCCCTTCCCCGACGCCGACCATCGCCATCGTGTGCGCCAGCACGCCCGAGAAGACATCCTTCCGATCCCGCAGCTCACGGAAACTCCCATACGAAAACGCCCGGAACTTGCCCGGATCCTTTTCATCCTGGGTGTAGAGCTGCACGACCCGCTCCGGCTCCGGAAACGGCCGCGGGCTGAACGCCAGCGCATTCACGATGGAGAACATGGCCGTATTCAGCCCAATCCCCAGCGCGAGGACCGCGACCGCAGCCGCCGCGAACCCGGGAGACTTAACCAAAAGACGGAGCGAGTACTTCAGATCCTGCAGGAAGGTAGACATAGTGGGGCGTCATCTGAAAACACGGCTTTCCCGCAGCAGTTGCAGAAATCTACTAAGCCAAGCCGTCACCACAGACCACATGCGCGGGTCCCGTTTGGCTGGCCCTGCTCTTCGCGGATCGGGAAATCCCATTAACAAGAAAAGGTAAATCCGGTGGCTAAAAGCCATCCCTGATCCGCTCTTCCCCGTTTGAACTGGCGCCTCTGTCGAAGGCCCGGAAATTTCGAAACAAAAAGCTAAACCCCCGCTGCGATTGGCCGATGAGGGCGACTCTGCGTTGCAACCTCGTCTGACCGTTCACGAGTTTATAAATTTCCCCCCTGCAGATCTTTATATGAGCACATCCTCTTGTCATGGCCGATTCGGACTAAACCGCAGTTGGCGGCATCTCATGGTTGTCTTGGGCGCGATTACCGCGCTTTGGCTGTGGATCCCTTCCCTTCGAGCCAGTCAGCTCCCGCCGACGGCGGTCAGCTACTCGGTCAATCCCAACCGCAACGATGTCGCCACCGTAGTGACGCTCTCCGGTGGCTCGGCCCTCGGGGCTCCGATGGTGGAATGGAGCATTGACGGGGAGACTTGGTCGAGCGCGGGCGCCACGGTCATCTCCGGCTCCCAAGTCAGCCTGTTGCTGACCACGCCGGAGATATATTTCATCCGTGCCGCCTGGGGCGCGACGGCTGAAACCGGCCAGTCGGCCTGGACCTTGGCCAACGATGACCTGTTGATCCAACAGGCCCTGCAAGGTTCGGCCAGCGGCCTCCAGGCCGCGTGGAGTTTCAGCGCCGGATCCGGAACCACGGTCACGGACTGGACGGGCAACGGACATGACATCACCGGCTTCAGCGCCACCTGGGCTACTGGCAAATACGGCTCGGGCATGCACTTCACTCGTTCCAGCTCCCAGCGCGCGACCTTGGGCTCCGCCAGCGAGCTGAGCCTCACCGGTGCAATCACCGTGTCCCTCTGGTGCAAATTCGACTCGCTCAGCGGCGAGCAAAACCTCTTGAGCAAATATGAGCTCGGCGGCTACGGACTCGACATCAGTTCAACCGGCCAGATGGAGTTCAGCGTTTACGTCGGCGGCCAGTACCGCGTCGCCAGCGAGTCGATCTCCAACTACACGACCGGCACGTGGTATCACCTGGTGGGGGTTTATGACGGTGCCACGGTCAAACTCTACCGCAACGGCGTCCTGCGCAGCAGCGTCAACCAGACCGGATCGATCGGAACTTCCTCCATCCCGGTGTCGCTGGGCACGAACCAGGATCTTTCGCCCACCGTCTACCGCGACTTTTTTGACGGCACCCTCGACGAGGTTCGCATCTACAGTCTGGCTCTCACCTCCGACGAAGTCGGTCAGCTCGGCTCCTTGGGGCAGGTCGATGAACTGTTTGCGCAGCCCTCCCTCGCCATCACTTCGGCGGCGAGCGCTTCATTCGGGTCTGGCTACACGGCAACTGCCACCGGTGGCTCGGGAACCGGCGCGCTGGTCTGGTCCCTCGGAACCGGCAGTACGGCTGCGGGCGCGGCAATCAACGCCACTACCGGCGAGGTGACCTCGAGTGGCGTCGGAACCGTGGTGATCAAAGTGTATCGGGCCGCGGATGCACAGCATTCGCAGTCGGCGACGACGAGCGACTTCACCATCACCCTTGGCAAGGGCAACCAGTCCGCACCCACTGCCATCAGTCTTTCGAACTCGTCGGTCCAGATCGGCGGGTCAGTCACCGTCACCGTGAGCGGCGGCGGCAGCGGCTCGTGGAGCGCCGGTGCATCCTTGGAGTGGTCCAGCGACGCAGGCTCGACTTGGAACAGCACGGCGCTCGTCGCCGGATCTATTTCCGGAACCGTCGGGAGCACGTCACAACCGTTCGTTTTCACCCCTCCAGTGTTGGGTACCTACCAGTTCCGGGCCAACTGGCTTGAAAGCTCCACCTACAACGCCTCTAGTCAGTACGCGGGCGGGCAAAATCTCGTGGCAAACCAGCTCCCGCCCACGGCGATCAGCTACTCGGTCAATCCCAACCGCAACGATGTCGCCACCGTCGTGACGCTCTCCGGTGGTTCGGCCCTCGGCGCTCCGATTGTGGAATGGAGCATCGACGGAGTAACGTGGTCGAGCGCGGGTGCCACGGTCATCTCCAGCTCCCAAGTCAGCCTGTTGCTGACCACACCGGAGATATATTTCATCCGTGCCGCCTGGGGTGCGACGACTGAAGCCGGCCGCTCGGTTTGGACTTTGGCGAATGATGAACTGACCATCCAGCAGGCCCTGCAGGGTTCGGCCAGCGGCCTCCAGGCCGCGTGGAGCTTCAGCGCCGGATCCGGAACCACGGTCACGGACTGGACGGGCAACGGACATGACATCACCGGTTTCAGCGCCACCTGGGCTACCGGCAAATATGGCTCGGGCATGCACTTCACCCGCTCCAGTTCGCAACGCGCCACCTTGGGCTCCGCCAGCGAACTGAGCCTCACCGGTGCAATCACGGTGTCCCTCTGGTGCAAATTCGACTCGCTCAGCGGTGAGCAAAATCTTTTGAGCAAGTACGAGCTCGGCGGCTACGGACTCGATATCAGTTCCACCGGTCAGATGGAGTTCAGCGTTTACGTCGGTGGCCAGTACCGCGTCGCCAGCGAATCGATCTCCAACTACTCGACCGGCACGTGGTATCACCTGGTGGGAGTTTACGACGGCGCCACGGTCAAACTCTACCGCAACGGTGTCCTGCGCAGCAGCGTCAACCAGACCGGATCGATCGGAACTTCCTCCATCCCGGTGTCGCTGGGCGCGAACCAGGATCTTTCGCCCACGACATTCTATCGCGATTTCCTTAACGGCACATTGGACGAGGTCCGCATTTACAATGTGGCGCTTACTTCCACTGAAGTTGCTCAGCTTAGCAGCCTGCAGCAGCCCGACGGGCTTTTGACGCAAGCCTCCCTTGCCATCACTTCGGCGACGAGCGCTTCATTCGGATCGGGTTACACGGCAACTGCCGCCGGTGGCTCAGGAACCGGCGCGCTGGTCTGGTCGCTCGGAACCGGCAGCACGGCCACCGGCGCGGCAATCAACGCCTCTACCGGTGAAGTGACGACGAGCGGCCTCGGCACTGTGGTGATCAATGCCTATCGGGCCGGGGATGCGCAACATTCGCAGTCGGAGACGACGGATGATTTCACCATTACCATTGGTAAGGGCAACCAGTCCGCGCCGACCGCCATCAGTCTTTCGAACTCATCGGTCCAAATCGGCGGGTCAGTCACTGTGACCGTGAGCGGCGGCGGCAGCGGCCCGTGGAGCGCGGGCGCATCCTTGGAGTGGTCCAATGACGGAGGTTCGACTTGGAACAGCACGGCACTCGTCGCCGGATCTATTTCCGGATCTGTCGGGAGCACGTCACAACCGTTCGTTTTCACGCCTCCAGTGTTGGATACCTATCAGTTCCGGGCCAACTGGCTTGAAAGCTCCACCTACAACGCTTCCAGCCAGTATGCGGGTGGGCAAAATCTCGTGGCAAACCAGCTCCCACCCACGGCGATCAGCTATTCGGTCAATCCCAACCGCAACGATGTCGCCACCGTCGTGACGCTCTCCGGTGGTTCGGCCCTCGGTGCTCCGATTGTGGAATGGAGCATCGACGGAGTAACGTGGTCGAGCGCGGGTGCCACGGTCATCTCCAGCTCCCAAGTCAGCCTGTTGCTCACCACACCGGAAACTTATTCTGTCCGCGCTGCCTGGGGCGCAACCGCTGAAATCGGCCAGTCAGCCTGGACCTTGGCCGGTACCAACTTGGCTATCCAGCAGGCTCTGCAAGGCTCAGCCAGCGGCCTCCAGGCCGCGTGGAGTTTCAGCGCCGGATCCGGAACCACCGTCGCCGACTGGACGGGCAACGGACATGACATCACCGGTTTCAGCGCCACCTGGGCTACCGGCAAATACGGTTCGGGCATGCACTTCACTCGCTCCAGCTCCCAGCGCGCCACCTTGGGCTCCGCCAGCGAGCTGAGCCTCACCGGTGCAATCACCGTGTCCCTCTGGTGCAAATTCGACTCGCTCACCGCTCCGCAGAATCTTCTCAGCAAGTACGAGGCCGGCGGGTACGGAATCGATATCACCAGCACCAAGGTCGAATTCTCCGTTTATATCGCCGGGCAGTACCGTGTCGTCGGCGAGTCGATCTCCAATTATGCGACGGGCACTTGGTATCACTTGGTGGGAGTTTACGACGGCGCGAATCTCAAATTCTACCGCGACGGAGTCTTGCGCAGCAGCGCCAGCCAAACCGGTTCAATCGTAACCTCGTCCATTCCGGTCTCCTTGGGAGCAAACCAGGATCTCACTCCCTCCACGCTTTATCGGGATTTCTTTAACGGCACTTTGGATGAAGTTCGCATCTACAATGTTGCGCTCACCTCCGATGAGGTCGTTCAGCTCGGCACACTCCAGGCACCCTAGCCGACGAATGCCCTACCCGTTCGACTTGCCGGCGTCATCGCCGTATTCCCAGTCGTAGGGGACGCCGGTGTCGCCGAGGATCAGGCGGACGAGTTCGGCGAAGCCGGCTTCGGCGCGGACGTCGTTGGAGAGGATGACGACGCAGCGCTGGCCGCGCTCGATGCCGACGAGGGTGTTCGCGGTCTGTTCGTTGTGGCCGCCTTTGAAGAAGCCGGGGCCTTGCGGGCCGGTGAAGATCACACACCCGAGCCCGGCCTGAAGATCGGGACGGCGTTGCTCAGGCGGCAGCTCCGGTAAGAGCAGCGTCGGAAATTGGTGGGCGGTGGTGATCGGCAGCTGCGGACGCACGAGTTCGGCGCGGGCGGCCGGAGACAGGCCGTCGCCACGCATGAGCGCGGCGGCGTAGAGCGCGAGGTCGTGGATGGTCGTGTCCATCGAGCCGGCGACGCGGACTTTGCTGCGCTGGTCGTGCTCGCCGGGCTCGCCTTTGTCGTTCCAGCCGTCGGCGAGGTTGCCGGCGAAATCCGGACGCCACTTGAGCGCGGTGCGCGTCATGCCGAGCTTCGCGAAGGTGCGGTTGGTCAGGTCGCCGAACGAAACGCGGGCGGCTTCATCCTTTCTCCCCTGCTCCAGCACGAACTGCAGCATGATCAAGCCCTCGCCGGAATACGCGAAGCGTGAGCCGGGTTGGAAGTGGATGCGCAGTTTCTGGTCAGGCTCGAGGAACGCGAAGTTCGCGAAACCGGTGGAATGAGTCAGCGCAATGCGCGGCGTCAGCTTCTGCCAGCGGGGGTCGTCCGCCAGCGCGGCATACTGCGGATACTCCGGCAGCGGCTTGGCGAGGAGCGTCGCGTACGGCGTGTCCAAGTCCACTTTGCCGGCATCGACGAGCTGCATCACCGCCTGCGCGAAAACCAGCTTGGTGAGCGAGGCGCCGTACATGACGGTGTCCGTCTCCAGTTTCTCACCCTTGGCATTGCGCACGCCATAGGCCTGCACGTAACGCACCTGCCCCTGGTCGATGATGGCGATCGCCATGCCTTTGGCCTGCGTCGCCGCCATCACGCGATGCACCGCGGCATCGACGACATCAGGTGCGGGAATCGCGGGCTGGTTCTGGGCAAACGCGGACGAGACGAAAAAAAGACCGAGCACAACGAAGCGGTGAATCATGGAGAGAGAATCGCTGACGCCCTACCACTGTCAAATTCAGGCCAAACGATTCGATCCGGGTGAACCACAGAGACACAGAGGCACAGAGAAAACCTTCTGAGTTTTTAACCACGGATTACACGGAATACACGGATGTCGATCCACGAACCAACGATCCAAAAGGCTTTGGTTTCAATCCGTGCGATCTGTGTAATCCGTGGTTAAACGGCTCCCGGTATTCTCTGTGCCTCTGTGTCTTTGTGGTTAATCAGGGCTCAGTTCGCTTTGCTCAGCGCCGGGGCGATCAGGCGATGCACGGTGCGCAGGAGCGTGTCGCCGTCGAAGGGTTTGGCGAGGAAGGCGCCGGAGAGCGGCGGCGTGCGCCGGGGGTCGTCGGTTTTTGCCGAGGCGCTCACGAGGAGGATGCGGATCGACGGGTTCAGCGTGCCCAACACCTTCGTCAACGCGGCGCCGTCGAGATTGGGCATGTCGAGGTCGGTGATCACCAACCGGACTTGCAAGGCGCGCGGCGCGATCTGGGCGAGGGCCTGCGCGCCATCGGCCGCGGTGATCACGGTGTAGCCGTGGGCCGAAAGAATCTCACGCGTCACTTCCCGTACGTTGGCATCGTCGTCCGCCACCAGGATCAACTCGCCGGCGCCGCGCGGGATCGCTGCCGCCACGGCCACCGGAGCGGCGTCCTCCGGCTTCGCCTCGGCGGGTAGCAGGATGCGGAATGTGGTGCCGCGCCCGATCTCGGTGTGGAGGGAAATGTGTCCGTGGTGCGCCTCGATGATGCTGCGCACCGTCGACAGACCCAGCCCGGTGCCCAAGCCCGCGGCCTTGGTCGTGAAGAAGGGCTCCCAAATACGCGCGACCACCTCAGGCGGAATGCCGGTGCCGGAATCGGCGACTTCAACACACACATAGCGGCCGGGTTTGCTGCCCTCGAGCGCCGCAGCCATCGCGTCAACCTCGGTGTTCCGAGCGCGCACCGCCAGCTTGCCGCCGGCGGGCATGGCATCCCGGGCGTTCACGCAAAGATTGAGCAGCACCTGGTGCAGCTGGGTGGGATTGGCGCTGATGGCCCACAGCCGGGTTTCCACGTCGCTCTCGATCTTGATCTGCTTCGGAAAAGTCTGCCGCATCATGGCCAGCAGTTCGTCGAGCGTGTGCCGGGGCTGGATCACCTGCAGACCGCCGGTGACGCCCTGGGCGAAACCCAAGATCTGGCGGACGAGGCCCACGCCGCGCATCGCGCTGTTTTCGAGGGTGGAAAGCAGGTTCCGGTCGCGCTCGTTGGCAATGCCATCGCGCAGCAGGCTCGTCGTCATGAGCACGGGCGTCAGGACGTTGTTGAAATCGTGCGCGATGCCCGCGGCCAGCATGCCGAGGTTTTCCAGTCGCTGCACGCGCAGCAGCTGTTCGGCGGCCACCTCGCGCTCGCGCGCCAGCCGGGCGTCGTTCAGCGCCCGCTCCATCGCCGGGATCAGGCGACGCGGGCGATCCTTGATCAAATAATCGGAAGCCCCGGACCGCAGCGCTTCCAGGCCGCGCTCCTCGCCGATGGTGCCGGACAGGAAAATGAACGGCGTCTTGGGCTGCTTTTCCCGCGCCAGGCGCAACGCCTCGAGCCCGCTGAACTGTGGCATGCTGTAGTCCGACAAAATAATGTCCACCGGCTCCTCCAGCCGGGCCAGGAAATCCTCGCGGGTGGAGGTGACACTTACTTCACAGTCGGGCCAGCGCTCCTCGAAGAGAAGATGCGTGAGCGCCACGTCATGGGAATTGTCCTCAAGATGCAGGATTTTCATCGGCCACGAGAAAAGTTAAAAGCGCAGCCGGTATTGCCGGCTCAATCGGGGGCGAGACGTACTGCACCTATCGACACAGCGGGATGACTACTGAAGGGCTTTCCGCAAATTTTTTGCTGAGCGTGTTTGCCGGGCCGAGAAACAGGTGATCAACCACTAATGCTACGCCTAACGGCTGCGCTAATGGGTGCGCTTCGCCTAATCGGCTCCGCAGTGGGTTTCGGGGGTCGGCTAATCGCCGACAGAAACCGATCAGTCTTCCCAGCGGCGATTAGCCGCTCCCCGAAACCAAAACCGGAGCCGATTAAGCGAAGGGGACTTCCAAGCAGAGCCGTTAGGCGGAGCATTAGTGGTTAATAGCAGCTTGAGACTCCTTCGTGACGAAGGCGCGTTCGAGGAGGTCTGCGAGGGATTGGCGCCAGACGCGCCAGGTGTGGCGGCCTTCGATCTCGTGCCATTCCGCGCGGAGGCCGTCGGCCTTCAGCTTCTCATAGGTATGTTTCGCGTCGGGGTTCAACTTGTCGCCGGCGCCGCAGCCGATCAGCACCAACTCCGGCTGGGGTGCGCCAGCCGCAAATGTCGGAGCGTAGTCGGGATAGTTGGCGAGTCCGCCGGCGCCGATGCTGAAGGCCCCCACCCACGCGAAAAGTTCCGGATGCCCCAACCCGAGGCGCAAGGCCTGGTGTCCTCCCATCGAAAATCCGGCCACGCCGCGATGCTGGCGATCGGACACCGTGTCGTAGGTGCGATCGACCCACGGAATGAGTCCTTGGAGAATCTGGGCCGACCATTGCTCGTATTCATCGCGCTTCGCGTTCGAGTCGTCGATCGGCAGCCGGCTGTAGCCGAGTGGCATGACGACGATCATGGGGCGCGCCCGGCCGCTCGCGATCAGGTTGTCGAGCATGGCGGGCACCAGCCCGTCCTCGATCCAGTCAGCTTCGTTGTATTCCGCGCCATGGAGCAAATAGAGAACCGGCAGCGCCGGGCCCGCACCTTCGCGGTAGCCGGGAGGCAGGTAGACATAAACCGGGCGCGTCCCACCCACGGTCTGGGCGCCAAAGTGGCGGACTTCGACCCGTCCGTGCGGAACATCGCTGCGCGGCGTCCAAGCCACGGGCGCCGGGTCCGGCACCTCAACCTTGCTCCAGGGACCGCGGAAAAACGGCTGCACGGAAAGGTTGGCCGGATCGACGATCTCCGCGCCGTCGACACGGAAACGATAAATATGGAGGCCGGGCAGCAGCGGCCCGATCGTAACGCGCCAGATGCCGTCGGGCTCGCGCGTCAAGGGATAAACCGGCAGCGGAAAGTCGCTGTGCCGCCCGTCACCGCGCGCCACCAACTCGATCTTGGCGTCCTTGGGCCAATTCAGCTGGAACGTCACGGTGCGGTCGGCCCCGACGATGGGAGCGCAGGCGAGGCGCGGATCGGGCGCCGCGGAAGACGTCAGCGCGAACAAGGCAAGAGTAACACCCAACCAAGAGGCACTCAGAAGAGAGCGAAGGAGGCGGTGCATGGGGTCGGTGATGGAAACAATACGCGGTAAAGCGGCCCGACTTCGATCTGCACCCACTTAGTGCGCCGGTGGCAGATCCTTCGCGGCACTCTGCAGCAGGGCGTTGAAGAGCAGCGGGAACGTGCTGTCGGACTGGCCGCGGAAGGTGATGTCGGAGCCGAAGGCGTAGAAGCGGCCCGAGCCGATCTTTGCCTCGAAGGCGCTGGCCTTGTCCTTGAGGCGCTCAGTGCCCCAGGCCCAGCCGCTGCGGAGGGGTTTCTCGGTGTCGAACCACACGATGGGACGCACGCCTTGCACGGCGGCGTCGGGGGCGAGTTCGAACGCAGGGTCGTCGTCGAAGTTCAACACGACGTGCGACGGCATGCCGGCGGCGAGCGGATGCGCGGGATCCACGGCGACGGTGAGCAGGCTGCCGGGGACGTGGAATTTGGATTTCGGCAAAGCCTTCTCCTTTCCGGCGGCGTCCGTTTCGACGAGGACGTTGCGCACAGGCAAGCCGAGGTAGGACGCCAGCACGGTGCCGGACTCGAGTGTCACGACCGTGCCGCCCTGCTCCATGAACTCCTTCAGCGGCGCGACGGACTTCTCCTTCGTCAACCGGCCGAGCCAGCTGCGGTACTTCTCGGGAATATCCTCCGGCTTGGGTTGCGGGAGCTCACGCTTGGAGACACCGCCCAGGTCCGCGAACGCGGCCTCGACAAAAATGATCACGTCGTACTTCTCGCGCAGTTTCCCGGCGTCGAGTTCCTGCGGGAACGTCACCTTGAAGCCGTTAAACTCGTATTGCTCGAGCAGCCAGCGCGTCCAGCCCGACGGCATCGAGCCGCCATAGATGTCCCATAAGGCGATACGCGGCGCCTTGAGCTGCAGCGCCGGACCGGCCGGTTTCTGCGCGGCGGACTGCGCCGTCACGCCGAGATCTTTTGCCGCCTGCCGCACGATCTCCTTCGCGCGCGGGCTGTCTGGAATATAGAAAGCGTTCGCGCCGGCAGCGGTCGCATCGCCGCGCAGCCACTCCACCGGGCAACCGGCCTGGAGCAGGCGGTTGACGACGACAAAGCTGTTGTTCACCGCATGGCTGATGAGGAAGCCGGCGGCGCCCTCCTCCACTTTGGCCGACGGCACAGGTTGGACGGCGCCGTAAGGAATGCGCTCGAACGGGCCGTCGAAGCCATCGAGCACGCGATCGAACTTCACGCCCATCTGGAACGCGAGCGTCCAGCCGCTGCCGTCGCCGCGGAACGGCGGGATCGGCGCGCCGCCGCCCGGCGGATATTCCACCGGGTGGTCCTGCGGCTCGAAGGTGTCGATAACCTGCGGGCGGTTCGACTGGTCGGTCTTCACGACCCACGAACCGGCGGGATACGCGCGTCCGTTGACCGTGAAGGCGGCGGTGGCCTTCTGCACCACGACGCCGGATTTGATCAGGGCGTTGATGAGGCGCGTCGCGCGCGGAAAATCCGGCTGGTCGGCGGGCAGGATGAAGCCGCGCGGGTCGCGGTTGGCGGGATCCTGGAAGACCGCGTCGAACTTCTTTACCCCGTCGCTGCCGGTGGCCGGCTCGAGCTGGCGGATCAGGCTCGGATAAAGCGTCCAGTGATCGCGTGAGCCGCGCTCGATGGAATTCCGGCCCATGCGGTAGATATTATAGAGCAGCTCGTCGCCGTGGCGCACCGCGTAGTTGAGCACGGCGTAGTTGAGCGAGACCGAGTACTCGATCGATTGGCGGAAATGCCAGACCTGCGGCGGAACCGGATTCGGGAAACTGGCGTTGGGCACCAGCCGCTCTGGCATCAGCGGGATCGTGATCGGCGTCGGGTGGCCCTGCATCTCGGTGAGGATGCCGATCTGGTTGTGGTAATAGGTGGTGTTGCGCAGGCCGCCGTTGCGCCAGGCGTTGTACTGCGCGCCGTTACCGCGCGTGTAGCCGGGTTTGTTCTCGAGGTTTAGGCGCGTGACCATCGCGGCGCCGAGGGCGTCCAGGCTCGTGACGAGCACCGGGTCGTAGAGCATGTTGAACGGGTCGCGGTACGGCGGGCCCGCCACCACCGAGCCGACCGGGCCGGGCTGGTGATGGTTGTAGATGATCTGCGGGATCCAATCGATGTAGAAGATCCGCGCCAGGTTGCCGGATTCGCGCATGTTCATCATGACGAAGTCGCGGTTGTTGTCGTGCCCGGCGTATTTGTTGTAGAGGCGCGGGATGTCGAACTGGTCGCGCTTCGCGATATCGTTGCGCATGTACCACGAGCTGACGATCTCCTGGCCGTCGGGATTGTCGTTCGCGAACAGGATCACGACGTTGTCGAGGATGCGGAGCGTCTCGGGGTCGTTGCGCGACGCGAATAGGTAGAGCGTCTGAATCAGCTGGTGCGTGCCGACCGTCTCGGTCGCGTGCAGGCCGCCGTCGATCCAAACGATCGGCTTGCTGGTCAGCGCGAGGGCGTGCGCTTCGTCGTCCGTGAGATTTTCGGCACGGGCCAGTTTTTGGGCGTTCAGCCGGTAGCGCTCGACGTTCTTCAGGTTTTCCGGCGAGGAGCAGATCAGCATGTACTGCTTCCGGCCTTCCTCGGTGGTCCCGATCTCGACCAGCTTCAGCCGGTCCGACTCCGCCGCGAGTTTCTTGAAGTAGGCCTCGGTCTGGGTCCAGGTCGCGAGCTGCTTGTCATCGCCGATGGCGAAGCCGAAGTGCTCCTGGGGGCTGGTGATTTTCGGCGCAGCCGGGACTGCAGCTGCCGCGAGCGGCGCGAGAAGCAGGCTCACGCAGAGTGCAAGCAAGGTGGTCGCCGATTTCCCAGCCGCAGCAAAGGCTGCGCGACTGGTCCTGGGTTCGCAGCAGCGAACAACAGGACACATCGGCGACGGATTGGGCTTCGAAGATTGAAAGCCACGAACACACCCCGTCGCTGCGCGCCACCCCTCTTCATAGAGGGGATTCCAAACACTCGCAGCCGAAGTCCCCTCTATGAAGAGGGGTGCCCGACAGGGCGGGGTGTGTAGGGTATCGTCTCTCACGCTCGGCTCAGAACGTCCGGCTCAGCTCCACCGTCCAGGTGCGACCGGGGAACAGGGAGCTGTGGACCGCGGCGTTGAAGCCGAAGTTGCCCGAAGCCAGCGGCGGCTCGCGGTCGGTCAGGTTGATGACGCCGAGTTTCAATTTGGTATTCCTCAGCCAGTAGCTCCGGTTCTTGTCGAAGTCGTAGCCCACCGAGGCGTTGAAGCTGATCACATCGGACACCTTATAGCGATAAACGACTGCGCTGTTGTCGGTGCCCTTCACGAGGTAGCTCGGGCGGCCGAGGGATTCGTAGATCGCGGCGGTCGTGGTAGTGCCGGAGTCGCCGAAGGCGCCGATATAGTACGCGCCGAAAGAGGCCGACCAGTGCTGCTTTTCCCAAGCGAGCGACGAGGAACCGCGCCAGCGCGTGGCGCCGTTCACCCCGAGGCGGTCCGAGAGCGTGACGGCACCGCCCGCCGGACTGCGCGTGACGTCCGAGCGGATCAGGTAAGTCCACTCCGTCGAGGCGAGGATCTGGCCCCACTGCGCGCTGCGCTTCGTGTAGGAGAGACTCATGTCGACGCCGGAGACATAGCTCTGGGCGAAGTTCTCGAACGGCATGGCGCGCGTGAGCACGCGACCCACCGGGGCCATGCGCTGGGCGGCTGGCTTGGCGGCGTTGGCGTTGGCGAAGGCCGTGATATCCGCCGCGCTGACCGTGGCGCGCACTACCGCCGGGTCGCCCTTGTAGTTGGCGGTGCCGCTGCCGAGATCGATCTGGTCGATGCTCTTGCCCGCGGCGAGTTGCGACGCGGTGTAGGCCTGCAGAAGGTTGAGGTCGTTGTTGAGTATCTGGGTGACGCTGCGGGTACCAACCTCCCCCTCTTGCTCAATCTGGAAATAATCCGCCGTCAGCGTGAGCCCGCGGATCTTCGGGATGTCGACCACGATGCCCGCGCTGCGGCCGTCGGACTTGACCGGCCCCAAGTTCGGGTTGGCCGTGGTCACGCGCACCTGGCTGTAGTTACCCTCGCCGATGGCCACGTTGCGGTAGGCGTCGAGCTGCTGGTCCACCGTGGACTGCGTGGGCGAATATTTGGCGGTCAGCGTCGGAGCCGCGAAGCCGCGGTTGACGGACGCGCGCACCATCACGCCGTCGAAGGGTTTCCAATTGAGCCCGAACTTGGGGCGCGTCGTGGTGCCGAAATCGCTGTAGTCCTCATAACGCACCGCGCCGGAAAGCTCGAGGGAGTGCAGCAGGGGCAGCTTGCGCTCGTCTCCGACCAGCGGGACGACCAGTTCGCTGTAGGCCGAGTACACCGAGCGCTGGCCCGCGGAATCGGGGCGCGCGGTGGCCACGAGGAAGTCGTTGTCGGCCGGGTCCAGACCGGAACCCGACGGATTGACACCGGCGTAGGGCGGACGCGTATCCGTGAACTCCTCACGGCGGGTCTCGCTGCCGACGGAGAGCGAGATCGGGTTGCCCCAGAGTTTGAACAAGGGACCGGACGCGCGGACGTCGGCGCTTTCCAGCGTGGTGGTGCCGTCATGGCGGTAGGGCTGGATCCAGGACGTGAACGCGCTCGGCGGATTGACGTAAGGCTGGTCCACCACGACCGCGCCGTTCGAGACCTTGAAGGTGTAGCCGAAGGGATTGTAGGCGGTGGCATCGGTTTTCATCAGCGCCTGCTGGAACAGCGATTCGCGGCCCGAGTTGTTGGAAATGTCGGTCGCCGCCGCCCGCGAGTACAATGCGGCCGCTTCCCAGCTCCAGTCGTGCGGGAGCTTGCCGCGCAGGCCGGCCACGCCGCGGAAGGTGCCGCCGGTGACGGTGATGTCTTCGGCGCCGTCGTCGACGTGGTACTTGGACACGAGCGAGATCGCGCGCGGCGTGCCCGTGAGGCGCGGCGTGCCGTCGGCATTCGGTTCACCGGTCGGGCTGTAGAAGCGCGAACCGTAGGGATTGTAGGGATTGTCGACCGACATCGGCGCGTACTGGCTGCTCGCCGGCGCGGCACTGCGGATCGGCTCGCGGTAGATCTGGCTCTTCGCGCGGTAATAGGAGATGTCGGTGAAGGCGGTGATGCTCTTGGTCAGGTCGTAGGAAGCGCTCACCATGAAGTTCTGCCGGTCCGACGCGTTGTACGCGACGTTCTGGTATTGGTTCACATCGAGGAAATACGCCGGCGTCGTGGTGCGGGTGGGCGTCGTGCTCGTGAAGGTCAGCACGCCGTTGACCGGCAGGAAATAGTTGGTCGTCGTGCCTGTGCCGATGCGGAAGCTGGCGTAAGGGCCGTCCGCGCCGCGTCCGTCGAAGGCGCTGCCGGCGACATTGAACGGCGCCGGCGCGGCCGCCGAGTGGTCGGCGGTGGCGCTGACGTCACGGTCGGCCATGAAAATCGAGTCACGCTTGAAACCGTCGAGCACGACCAGCAGGTGGCCGCGGCCGTCCGCGAACTTCAGCCCTTCGGTCACGCTGGCCTGGTAGGTGCGGCCCGCGCCATGTTCCGGCGCGCCGAAGCGCGTGCGGACCTTCGTGCCGACGAACTGGTCGTCGGTGATGAAATTCACGACACCCGCAATCGCGTCCGAGCCGTAGACGGAGGAGGCGCCGTCGCGCAGCACCTCGATGCGCGACAGGCCCTGCATCGGGAGCTGATTGACGTTCACCGACATCGCCGGGATGCCGTTTTCGTTCGAGACCAGCGGCGCCGGCGCGAGGCGACGGCCGTTCAACAGGATCAGGGTGAAGCTGGAACCCATGCCACGCAGGCTGATGTTGGCGTTGTCGCCGCGGGTGCTGGCGGCGCCGTTGTTCGATTCGTTGCGCGGCGCGTCGGTGAGCTGCGGCAGGCGCATCAGCAGTTCGACCGGCGTGGAAGAATTGCTCGCCTCGATCGCCTCGCGGTCGAGCAGCGTGACCGGCAGGACCTTCTCGGCGTCCATGCGGCTGATGTTGGAGCCGGTGACCTTGAAGGCCTCGAGAGTCAGGACTTCCTGGGCGGGAGCGGCCGCAGGGGCGGCGCTCTGGGCGAAGCCAGCGGCGGCGGTGACAAGAAAGCAGGCGGCGGCGATGGGGTGTGAGAACGGCAGGCGTGAACGAATTCGGTTCATGAGGTGGAGAGGTGTGACTTAAAGCAAGCCGGCCATCCGGCAAAGGTGACGCAAACGGGGGACAGCGCCATTCCAATGGCAGGGCTGACCGTCGCGCCAATTGCTTGATGACTGTCTTTTCGACAAACAGGTAGGAAGATCTCGCTGCCTGAAGAACAGACAGCGAAGGCAGGCTCGCGGGAACCCGCCGGTGAGCGCCACATCAACCCGTCCAGCGCCGCTCCCAACTTTCCCCCGCAGCGCCGACCCCCTTCCCTATGATCAGAGGCATTCGCAGAGTCATTCAGCACAATGGACGCGTCCAACCCGGCGAGCGCGCCGTGGTCGTCACCAATCCGGAAATGAGCGCCATCGCCGGCCTGCTCGTCTCGGAACTCAACGCGATGGGCGCCGATGTCCGCCAGTTTGTCGTACCCACCCGTACGCACGATGGACAGGAACCGCCCGCCGCCGCCGTGGACGCCATGCTCGAGGCCAACGTGATCTTTTCGCCGGTCAGCGTTTCGATCACGCACACCCGCGCCATGCGCGCGGCGCTCGCGCGCGGTGCGCGGGCCATCCTCATGACCGCGCACAACGAGCAGGTCCTCACCAGCGCCGCGTTGCTCGTGACCGACTTCAACGCGCAGGCCCCGGTCGGACATGCCATCGGCGCGGCCTTCCAAAAGGGCAAGGTGGCGCATCTCACTTCCGCCAAGGGCACCGACCTGCTGATCCCGATCGGCGGCCGGCCCGTCAACATTCTCACCGGCGTGCCCGGCCCGGGCGAGCTCGCGCCAGTGCCCACGATCGAGACCAACGTCGTGCCGGTCCACATGGCAAGCGAGGGCATCCTCGTCGCCGACGGCAGCATCCCCTACCTCGGCATCGGCGTGCTCGAGGAGCCGGTGGTGTGCACGATCGAGGGCGGTTACATCGTGAAGATGGAAGGCGGACACCAGGCGCGGAAGTTCGAGGCCGCGCTGCGCGCGCACAACAACCGCGAGTGTTTCAACGTGGCGGAACTCGGGGTTGGACTTAACCCCCACGCAACCTTATCCGGGTTCATGCTTGAAGACGAGGGCGTCATGGGGTCCATCCACATCGGCATCGGCACCAGCTTCACGCTGGGCGGCGAGATTGTCGCCCCCACCCACTACGACCTGGTGATGCTCCGCGCCCGCCTCGCGGTCGACGGCCGCGTCATCATGGAAGACTGCCAGGTCAAGGTGTGATCGCGGGATGCGCCTGAATCGCGAGTCCCTGGGCCAGACCGCCGCCGCCGCCCTCGCCGCGGAGATCGCGCGCGGCCGCTGGCCGCGCGTGCTGCCCGGCGAATTCCAGCTCAGCACGGAGCTGCAGGTCAGCCGTTCCACCATTCGCCAGGCCCTCGCCATCCTCCGCACCGACGGCATGCTCAAGACCGTGAACGGTTACGGCTCGGTCGTGGTGCGCAAGGACCGCGCCACCGTCGCGCCGCCGAGCAAGACGCTGGGACTCCTCCAACCGACCGAGCTCGACCAGCTGAAACCTTACCAGCTGCTGTGGATCGATCATCTCCGGTCGCATTGCACCGCTGCGGGCTACGAGCTGATTGTCCACGAACTCCGCAGCGAGAGCGCCGCCAAGCGGGCCAAGCTCTACGCGCGCCTGCTCGAGCAGTATCACCATCGCTGCTGGATTCTGAATTTGTCACCGGCCGGATTGCAGGCGCGCTTCCAGGCGCTCGGCGTCCAGTGCGTCGTCGCCGGCACGTGCGATGAGGGCGTGACGCTCCCGCACGTCGCCCTGGACAACCGCGCGCTTGGCATCCACGCCGCCGGCCTCCTGCTCGCCAAGGGCCACCGGCAGCTCGCCGTGCTCGCGGAGAAAAACCAGACCGCCGCCTGGGAAAACTGCACGCGTGGCTTCCTGGAGATTGCGCGGCAAAAAGGGCTCGAGCCCGAAGTGCTCCGCCACGAGCCCAACGCCGAAAGCGTCGGGCGCCTGCTGGGCCGGGTCCTGAATTCCGGACGTCGTCCGAGCGCGATCCTCGTCCTCAATCCTTTCTATTACCTCACGGTCGTGAGCGTGCTGGGCAATCTCGGCCTGCGCATTCCCACGGATATTTCGCTCCTGACCACTTACGGCGATCCGTTTCTCGGTTACCTGCTGCCGAGCCCCAGCCACTACGACTACCGCCCCGCCGCGTACGCGCGCCGGCTCTTTGCGATGGCGGAAGCGCTCGCCGCGGGCCGCGCCTCGCGCACGGGCGTCCTGCTCGAGCCCACCTTCATCGCCGGAAAATCGCTCAGCGCGCCGGCCACCTCTTGATGGAAATGACGCCCTCCCCCGCTCAACCCTCATTTGCCCGCCGCGCGTGGGATCGCTGGCAAGGCTGGTCCTTCGGCGCAAAGACCTTCCTCGCGATGTTCGTCGGCGGTGCCATCGGACTCTGGGTCGGCCCGGCCGCCACGGCCGTGTCCCCGATCGGCGAGATCTTCATCCGCGCGCTCGTGATGAGCGCCATCCCGCTGGTGTTTTTCAACCTGCTGGCCGGGCTCACATCGGCCGGAGACATCCGCGTGCTCGGCCGCGTCGGGTTGCGCGTGCTGCTGTGCTACGTCCTTTCCACGCTCGCCGCGCTGGCGTTGGGACTCGCGATCATCCACTGGCTGCAGCCGGGCGTCGGCATGCCACTGAAGGGCGAAATTTCCTCCGAGATCGGCAATGTCCCGTCGCTCGGAAACACACTGATGGAGCTCGTGCCGCGCAACGTCTTCCAAGCGCTGGCCGCCGGCAACGTGGCGCAGATCGCGGTGTTCGCCGCCTTGCTCGGCATCGCCACCGTCATGCTTCCCGCCGCCAAGCGCGAGCCGCTGGCGCGTGGCTACGCGCTGCTTGCCGATGCGCTGCGCCAGCTCACCACCATGATCATGGTAATCGCCCCGCTCGGCGTGGCCGCGCTTTCCGCCACCACGGCCGGGCAATACGGGACGAAGATCCTGGGTTCGCTGACACTCTTCATCGGCGGCGTCTGGCTCGCGCAATTGCTGGTCGCGGTCTTCTACCTCGTGGCGCTGCGTTTGGTTACCGGCATGGGCCCCGTGGATTTTCTTCGGAAGACCTCGGCGCTCTATGCGACGACCGTCGCGACCTGCAGCAGCCTGGCCAGCCTCACGGTGGTCATGGACATCGCCGAGAAGAAGCTGCGCATTCCCCGTCGCATCTACGCGATCACGCTGCCGCTCGGCTCCCAGTTCAACAAGGACGGCACTGCGGTCACGCTGGTGGGCATCCTGCTCTTCACCGCCCAGGCCGCCGGCATTCATTTCGATTTCGGCACGATTCTCTCGATCCTGTTCGTCGGCCTGATCCTGTCCGAAGGCATCGGCGGCGTGCCCGGCGGCGGCCTCGTGATCGCGATGATTTTTGTGAAGGCCTTCCACCTCCCGCTCGAGGTCGCGGCGATCGTCGGCGGCGTCTATCGCTTCTTCGACATGAGCAACACCACGATCAACTGCATGGGCGACCTGGTGTGGACGAAGGTTGTAGCGCACTTCGAACCGGCCGAGCCGACGGATCACGCGGATGAGGACACCGCGGGCCGGGCGACGGATTGAGATCCCGTCCAGCAGACGGTGCATTAAGGTAGGGCGCGGACTCCGTTCCGCGCCCTACCCTAAGGCCAAGAATTTTAACCGCTAATGCTTCGCCTACTGGCTGCGCTACAGGAAGCGCTCCGCCTGATCGGCTTTGCCATGAGTTTCGGGGATCGGCTAATCGCCGATTGGCAGCCAAACCTAGGCAGGATTTTTCCGGACCAAGGCTTCCTTTCTCGCGGCGATTAGCCGCGCCTCCGGCCCTACACCGGAGCCGATTAAGCGGAGGGCACTTTCAAGCGCAGCCGTTAGGCGGAGCATTAGTGGTTAAAAACAGGCCGATGGCGTTACGGCATCCGAATGATGCCCACCCCGTCCTCGATCTCGATCTTCGTGCCGAAGGGCTTCGAATACTCGATCACCTCGTCGAGGATCTTCCTGGCCACTTCCGGCGAGGGCCGACGCGGGATTCCCACTTGGGAACCGGGACGCGGGGTCTGACCGAGGTCAACCGGGTAAATGCGAACCTCCGCCAGCTTGCCGTTTTCGAAACGCGTGTAGGTCAGGATCGATTCCAGCGTGGCTTTCGTCTGCCAGTAGCGGTCGGGATTGATCGGATTGCGGCCCTGCACCTCGTGCTCGCCGACGATCACGTCGGATGAATCCGCCGCCTCGTCGCCGGACTTCGCGGCGATATGCGGCGCGAACACGGGCATGATCGCCGACTGGAAGATGAAATTCGAAGTGCCGTAGAAGATGGGTTTCCCCTGGTAGATCTCCACGCCCTTGAGGGTGTGCACGCCTTGGGCGACGAAGACGTCGACGCCCTGGTCGATGGCCTCGTGCGCGAACTTGATTTCGAAATCCGCCGGGAAATGGTCGTGCGAGTACGCTTGGAAATCGAAGCGGTTCTGGTGCCAGTGCGTATTGCTCACCAAAATGTCGGAGGCCTGCTTGCCGGTGCGAATCTGCGTCAGGATCTCGCGCCGATCCTGCGGGTTCATGTCGAAGCTGTGCTCGCCCGGCCGGTCCATGAGCCGGAACTTTGTGCCGAACGCCGACAAGTCGGAGCCCGTGCCGGTGTCGCCGGCGATCGCGCGGAGCTGCGCCAGCTGCTCGGCCGTGACGCCATGATAGAGCGTGACGCGAAGCGTGTTGCACACGCCATCCTGGGCCAGGCGGTCTTTCGACGCGGCCTTGTCCTTTTCCTTTTCGGGGTGCGCGGACGCCGCGGCCAAAGGGTCCACGGCGTCCGGCTTCGGTCCTGATTTAAACACAACACCGAAGATCGTGACCCTTCCCGCCGGATCGGGCGCACGGAGCGCCACCGGCACGTCGACCTCGGCGCGGCGGGCCAAGATCGATTCCTTCATCGCCCGGACCTGGGCGAGCTGCGGCTCGGTCACGTAAACCACCTCAGGCGGCAGCTCGCTGGCACGTGAAAGCGCGGAGTCGATGCCGCCCTCTGCATAGACCCCGATGAAACCGGCGAGACCCTTGGGCGTGGAGAAATAGCGCGCCATCCGCGCCTCCTTCAGGGTACGCGCCACGCCAACGTGGATGATGCCGACGCGCTCCATCTGGCGGAAATTCTCCCAGATGGCGGGCGCCTTGTGGCTCTTGTTGTTCGCGCGGCTGACCATGTCGATGCCCATGCGCGCCCAATCGTCGGCGACTTCCTTCGTGCCGAGGTTGTTTCCGTAGTAGCCGAAGTTGTCGAAATCGTAGATCTCGTTTTCGAAGTCGCCGACCGCCATGTCCGCGCCGCGAACGATGTTCAACAGATACTGCACGTCCGGATCGTTGCTGTTCGCGAACGGCTGGAACTGCAGCAGGTCGCCGAGTCCCACGACGGTGAAGGACTGTTTGACCTTCAGCGCCAGCTCGAGCTTCTGGTCCGGATTCGGCGCCACGCCGGGCGCGCCATTGCCGAAGAGCTTCGCGTTCTGGCCGATGTTGTGCGCGACGTCCGGCGCGGCAGCGAAGATGACGGAGAAGCTGGCGAGCGCGGAGACTAACAGACAGGCACCGCGAATGTTTTTTTGCCCGGGAATCAAGTGCATGTGTTTTAAAATGAAAGCTACGTTGTCGCCGGCACGGCGGCGGTGACCGTCTCGCGTCCCGCACGCCAGGTCAGGACCATGGTGGCGATGAAACTGACCAGCGCTGCGGTCGCCATCCATGCACCGGGCACCGCCTTGTCGCCGGTGGTGTGGATCAGCCAGGTGCAGATCGCCGGCGTGAGGCCGCCGAAAATCGCCGTCGCCAGGCTGTACGCCAGCGAGAAGCCCGCAGTGCGGACATCCGCCGGCATGATCTCGGTCAGGTAAACGATCATCGCGCCGTTGTAGCCCGCGTAGATCAGCGCCAGCCACAGCTCCACGCCGAGCAGGCGCGCGAAACCCGGCTCCTGCGACAACCACCACAAGGCCGGATACGCGGTCAGCAGCGCCAGCACAGTGCACGCAATCAGTTGCGGACGCCGGCCAATCCGGTCGGAAAGCGCACCCATCACCGGCAGCAGGATGAAATTGGAGAGTCCCACGCAGAAACTCACCGTCAGGCTTTCTCCTGGCGTGAGCTTCAGCACCGAGTTGCCGTAGGTCGGGGTGTAGACGGTGATCAGGTAGAACGAGACTGTCGTCATCATGACCAACATCGTGCCCAGCGCGACGACGCGCCAGCTGCGGCCCATGGAGACGACGACCTCGCGCAGCGTCGGCGGTTTGCGCGTGCGGGCCACAAACGCGGGCGATTCCTCGAGTTGATGCCGGATCAGGAAGACGCAGGGAATGATCAGGCACCCGATGAAAAACGGAATGCGCCAGCCCCACGCGCCCATCTCCGCCGGCGACAGCAACCGGGAGATCGTGATACCGAGGAAGGACGCGAATACCACCGCCATTTGCTGGCTCGCCGACTGCCAGCTGACGAAGAAGCCCTTGTTGCCGGGCGTCGCGATCTCCGAGAGGTACACCGAAGTGCCGCCGACCTCAGCGCCCGCCGAGAAGCCCTGCAGCAGCCGGCCGATCAGCACCACCAGCGGCGCGATCACACCCACGCGATCAAAGCCCGGCATGCAAGCGATGGAGAGCGTGCCCAGCGTCATCAGGCCCAGCGCCATCGTCAGGCCGGCCCGGCGTCCGCGCCGATCGATATACGCCCCGAGCACGATCGCCCCGATGGGCCGCATCAGGAAGCCCGCACCGAAAGTGGCGAACGCCAGCATCAGCGATGCGAACTCGCTCGCGGCGGGAAAGAAGGTCCGGGCGATCCACGTGCTGTAGAAGCCGAAGACCATGAAATCGAACATCTCCATGAAGTTCGCGCTCGAAACGAGCGCGATGAGTTTCAGATTCCGGCGCTTCGAGATCGGGGCATTCATGGGGCATGGCGGACGGACAGCGGGGTTGCTCCGGCCTGGCCGCATTGACGGCCTTCCCCTGCGCCCCGCCAACTCCCACTTACCTGCCTTTTTTGCGGACAGGCGCCCAAGACCTGGAGGCGGGACTATCAGTCCCGCAACGAACGCGGCGCAGCCCGCGGGACTGATAGTCCCGCCTCCACTCCGGAAATACGGACGCAAAAAAACGCGCACCGGTTAAGATGCGCGTTTCTGAACTGGCTCGCCAGCCGTAGGCTTGGCGAAGGTTGGTGCCCTCACGGGGAATCGAACCCCGGTTTGAAGAATGAGAATCTCCTGTCCTAGCCGCTAGACGATAAGGGCAAAAATCGGAAAACCAAAAAAGCGCACCGGACGGCGGTCCGTCAAGCGCGCAGTGTGCTGCGCGGTAAGAGCGTGGTGGTAAGAGGCAAGTGATCGATCCGAGTCTTTCCGCTTACCGCTTGCCGCTTACCACGTCTGAGCCAGAGGCTCAGACGTTATAGAGCTCTTCCGGCTTGAAGAAGCGGGCGAGCTCGAGCTTGGCGTTCTCGTCGCTGTCGGAGGCGTGAACGACGTTCTTCATCATCTCGGTACCGAAGTCGCCGCGGATCGTGCCCTTGGCGGCCTTGCGGGAATCGGTCGGCCCGAGGAGATCGCGGACCTTCTGGACGATGTTGTCGCCTTCCAGCGCCATCATGATGACCGGACGCGAGCTCATGAAGGCCTCGATCTCGGGATAAAACGGCTTGTCGGCGACGTGGGCGTAGTGCTCGCGCAGCTTGGCGGGTTCCAGCTTGGCCAGCTTGCAGCCAACGATGGTGAAACCGGCGCTCTCAAAGCGGTTAAGCACGTTGCCGACATGGCGCTGGGCCATGCAGTCCGGCTTAAAGATGACGAATGTTCTCTGCATATAAGCGGCCCACCATAGGTTCGAAGGTCGCTTTGGAAAGCCCGGATTTTAGGAATCTGCGCGCCGATCAGAGCGGGGAACCGCGGACTCAAGGCAGGGTTAACCACTGATGCCTCGCCTAACGGCGCTGCTTGTAAGTCCCCTCCACCTAATCGGTTCCGGTTTTGGTTTCGGGGAGCGGCTAATCGCCGCTTGGATATAATTGTTCGGCTTTCTGTCGGCGATTAGCCGACCCCCGAAGCCAATTGCGAAGCCTATCAGCCTTCGCCCGGCCTACGGCTGACAAGTCAGGCGCAACTCATCAATTAGCAGCGCCGTTAGGCGATGCATCCCTGGTCCCGAAAGATCGATGCGCTTTCCGCCTACCCCTTACCGCTTCCCGCGCATCGCTTGGAATGCGCCGAGCGCGGCCGCACGCGCTTCGGCGTGGTCCACGATCGGGTGCGGGTAATCCTTGCCCAAGGTCAGATCGGATTCGGCGAGCACATCCATCGGGGCGGTCCAGGGTTCGTGGATGTAATCGGTCGGCAGCTTTTTGAGCTCAGGCACCCATTGCCGGACATAGTTGCCCTCGGGATCGAACTTCGCGCCCTGCAGCATCGGGTTGAAAATCCGGAAGTACGGCGCGGCATCGGCACCGCAGCCGGCGCTCCATTGCCAGCCGAGCGTATTGTTCGCGAGGTCGGCATCGACGAGTGTGTCCCAAAACCATGCCGCACCTTCGTGCCACGACAGCCGCAGGTGCTTCAGGAGGAACGACGCCACAATCATGCGCACGCGATTGTGCATCCAACCGGTCGTCCAGAGTTGGCGCATGCCCGCATCGATGATCGGGTAACCGGTGCGACCGCGCTGCCAGGCGCGCAGTTGCTTTGCATCCTTGCGCCACGGAAACGCGGCGAACTCGGTGCGCAACGGCTGGGTCGGCGTCTGCGGAAAATGATACAGCAGGTGATGCGCGAATTCGCGCCAGCCCACCTCCTTCAGGAAAGTCTGCGCCCCGCGGTTCGGCGGAAACACGCCACTCTCCTTCCCCTGTCCGCACACGAGCGCCCAGATCTGGCGCGGACCAATCTCGCCAAAATGCAGGTGCGGCGACAGCGCCGACGTGCCGTCAAACTCCGGCAGGTCGCGTCGCTTCGTGTAGTCGGCCATGGCATCGGCCGCGAATTTCTTCAGACGCTTTAGCGCGCCAACCTCACCCGGCGTCCACTGGTCCACGAAGCCGCGGTCCCATGGGATCGTCGGCAGCAGTTTCAACGCCACGAGCTCGAGTGACTTCGGCCAGCGCGCTGGCGCGGCGAACGCTCCACCCGGCAGCTTGACCGGTTCTTCAACTTTCAACGTGAGACAGTGCGTCCAGTACGGCGTGAAAACTTGGAACGGCCCACCGGTTTTCTTCTGCACGGTGTGCGGTTCGAAGAGGAGCGCTGCATTGAAGCTCTTCGCCTCCACGCCGAGTCCGGCCTTCAATTCCTTGTCACGCGCGATGCTCGCCGGCTCGTAGCGCCGGTTCCAGTGCACGGCGGTGGCTCCGGTGGTTTTGATCAACTCGCGCAACACAGCACCGCTTTCGCCAGACGCGATGATCAGCCGCGAGCCGCGCTCGCGCAGGCTGGCATCGAGGGCGGCGAGCGAATGATGCAGCCACCAGCGCGATGCGCCGCCCGCCGGCCAGTCTCCTTCCCCTTGGTCGTCGAGAATGTAGACCGGGACGATCGACGCGCCGGATGCGACCGCCGCGGCAAGCGCGGGGTTGTCTTGAAGACGGAGGTCCTGGCGAAACCAGACGATCGTGGTAGGCATGAGGCTTTAATCTTGTAGGGCCGTCGCTCGACGACGTGCCTCGGCCCGGCGACGAGCGCCGGCCCTACATAAGACAACCACACTCACAGCGCGTTCGCGTACAATTGCTCGTACGCGGCGACGGCGGTCTTCCACGAGAAGTCGCGTTCCATCGCGCGCTTTTGCACGGCGGCGTAGCGGGCCTTGTCGGCGTAGAGTGCCAGCGCGCGCTTGAGGCCGCCGTTGAAGCCTTCCTGCGTCGGCGGGAACATGATGCCGGTGCCGGCGGTCCCGGCCGTGCCGGCGTCCATCACCGTGTCGACGAGTCCGCCCACACGCGAGACAAGCGGTACGGTGCCGTACGCCTGGCTGTACATCTGGTTCAAGCCGCAGGGCTCGAAAAGCGAGGGCATCAGGAAAAAGTCGGAGCCGGCCTCGACGAGATGGCTCATCGCCTCGTCCAGGCGGATGCTGACCGCGATCTTGCCGGGATGCGCCTTGGCCAGCGCGTTCATGGCGTCCTCGTATTTCTTTTCACCGCCGCCGAGCACCACCAGACGACAGTCCTCGTTCGCGAAGAAACTTTCCGCCGCGAGCACGAGGTCGAGGCCTTTGCTCGGCGTGAAGCGGCAGACCATGCCGAAGACCGGGCCCTTGAACTTGTCGTCCCAACCAAATTCCTTGAGCAGCTTCGCACGGCATAGCGCCTTGCCGGCCATGTTGCCCACGCTGTAGCGCGCCGGGAGGCTGGCGTCGACCGCCGGGCTCCACACCGCGGTGTCGATACCGTTGATCAGGCCGTGCAGGTCGACGAGGCGCGTGCCGATGACACCGTCCATGCCGTTGCCGAATTCCGGCGTCTGGATTTCCTTCGCGTAGTGCGGGCTGACGGTCGTGACGAGATCGGCAAACACGATGCCGGCCTTCATCATGCACATCTGGTCGTAGTACTCGATGCCGTCGATGCCCATGAGCTCGTCGGGCAAATTCGTCAGCGCGAAGGACTTTCTCGGGAAAATGCCTTGGTACGCGATGTTGTGGATCGTGAAGACCGTCTTGAGCGCGAGCGTCACGTCGTAGCGCCGCTCGGCATCGCGCACGAACAGCGGCAACAAACCAGCCTGCCAGTCGTGGCAGTGCACGATGTCGGCCTTGAAATCCGTGAGGCGCAGCAGCTCGGCCACGGCTTTCTGGAAGAAAATGAAACGCGCGTCGTTGTCGTCGTAATCGCGCTCGCCGGTCCAGTACGGGCGCTTGCGGTCGAAGAATTCCTCGCGGCCGATCAGGTGCAGCGTCAGGCCCGGGCGCGGCTTCAACGTGTAGACATCGCCGGCCAGGAGGGCGTCGCCCATCTCGATCTTCAGCTTGTGCGTGAGCACGGCGCCGGACGCCGGTGCGCCCTCGAGGACGGAACGGTACGCCGGCATGAAAAGCGCCACCTCATGCCCGCGATCGACAAGCGCCCCGGTGAGCGCCGCCACCATGTCCGCGAGGCCGCCGGTCTTGAGGTACGGAAAGACTTCGCTGGCGGCATGGGCAATTCGCATGTTGCAAAGCTAGGTGCCGTATGCAGGGTGTGCGAACTGAAAATAATCGCGAGGCCGTGGTGCCCGCACTGAAAGTCCCGCTGTCGCGGGATCCTGATTAAGTATAGTTAAGTTAGTTTAGTTATGAAGAAGTTCTCCGAGCGACTGTTCGCCCACCTGGGCCGTCGCAATTACGTCCCTACCTCCCCGCAGGGTCTCGCCAAGGAATGGCATCTCAACACCAAGCAGCGGCAGTTTTTCCAACGTGAAGTCGGCCAGCTGATCCGCTCCGGCCAGATCGCCGTCATCAAGGGCGACCGGCTCATCCTCCCGCAGGAGGCCAGCCTCGTCACCGGCACGATCAATTTCCGCCAGAAAGGCTCGGCCATGGTCACGCCCGAGGGCCGCGCCACCGAGGCCCGCAAGCCCGCGATCTTCATCGCGGCCGAGGACACCGGCACCGCTCTCCAAGGCGACAAGGTCACCGTCCGTCTGCGTTCGCGCAAGGAACGCGACTTCCCGTTCTTCCTGAAACCCGACGAGGAAGCGGGCCGCGTCATCGACATCCTCGAGCGCGGCGCCGCTACCATCACCGGCTCGCTGCAGCGCGGCCGTTCGTATTTCTACGTCACGCCCGACGACCCGCGCTTTGGCCACGACGTCATCGTCCCCGACCCGACCCTGCCCGGCCAGAACGTCAAGCCGCCGGCCAACGTCGGCGACAAGGTGGTCGTGAAGCTCAACGAGTGGCGCGACCGCCAGTCCAATCCCGAGGGCGTGCTCGTGCAGCGCCTCGGCCGCGCCTTCGAACCGCGCGCCGAACTCGCCGCGATCTTCCACAAGTACAACCTCGCGACGTCGTTCCCCGACCCTGTCCAACGCGAGGCCGCGGCGATCCCGCCGGAAGTGCAGCCGGACGACCTCAAGGGCCGCCAGGATTTCCGCAATATCCCGACGTTCACGATCGACCCGGATGACGCCAAGGATTTCGACGACGCGCTGTCCATCGAGTATCTCGACGGCGGCGAGGTCCGCGTCGGCGTGCACATCGCCGATGTCAGCCACTACGTGAAGCCCGGCACCGCGCTCGACCGCGAGGCCCAGCTGCGCGGCAACTCCACGTATCTCGTCGGCACCGTCGTGCCGATGCTGCCGGAAAAACTCTCCAACGGCCTCTGCTCGCTCGTCGAGGCGAAGGACCGCCTGACCAAGGCCGCGATCTTCACCTTCCTGCCCTCGGGCAAGATCAAGCAGGTCGATTTCGCCAACACCGTCATCTGCAGCCGCAAGCGCCTCACGTACAAGCAGGCCTACGCGCTGATGTTCGAGGACGACCTCAACAAGATCCGCAAGCTCCCCCTGCCCGCCGCGCACCAGACCGGCTCGACCGGCCGCGCGCTCAATGAGCTTTCGCAGCCCGAACTGACCGAGCTCCAGAAGTGGATCCGCCAGCTGTGGACCATCGCGAGCAAGATCCGCCGCGAGCGCATGGCGGATGGCTCGCTCGACCTCGACATGCCGGAGAACAAGATCTTCGTCGACGCCGAGGGCTACGCCGACCGCATCGAGCGGATCGAGAACGACGAGAGCCACCAGCTCATCGAGGAGTACATGCTCCTCGCCAACGAGGCCGTCGCGCGCCTGACCCGCACGCAGAAACTGCCCTCGCTCTATCGCGTCCACGACGATCCGGACGAGGCGCGCCTGGCCGAGCTGCGCCAGTATCTGCAGACGTTCAACATCAAGACCGGCGACCTCACGAACCGCGACGAAGTCGTGCGCCTGCTCGCCCAGCTGAAAAATCACCCGCAAGCGTACCTGCTGCGCACGCAGCTCCTGCGCTCGATGCGCAAGGCCTGCTATCGCGCGAGTCCGGACGGTCACTACGGCCTGAACAAAAAGGATTACACGCACTTCACCTCGCCGATCCGCCGCTACTCGGATCTCGTGGTCCACCGCGTCTTCGGCAGCTACCTCAGCAAGCAGCCGGCGTATCGCGCCGCGCGCATCGACGAACTCGCCGAGCACCTGAGCCTGACGGAAATCAACAGCACCGAGGCGGAACGCGATTCCGTGAAGGTGAAGCTGATGGAGTATTTCGAGCGCGAGGCGGAGAAGAAGAAAAAGACCGTGTACCACGCCGTCATCACCGACGTCCGCAACCACGGCTTCTTCATCGAAGTCGCCGAGGCCGGCGCCTTCGGCATGGTGCCGATCTCTTCGCTGCGCGACGATTTCTATCTCTTGAATCCGTCCGGCACCGCGTTCATCGGCCGCAAGACCAAGCGCAAGTTTGAGCTCGGCGGCAAAGTCGACGTGGTCGTGGCGAAGGTCGACCGCCAGAAGAGGCTGATCGATTTCACGGTGCCGTGAGGCGGCTGCTATAGGTCCTATAAGACCTATAGGACCTATGGGAATTATAGGCCCGGGAACCGCGGGCTTGCGAACCGCGGTGCGGCCGTTTCCCTGACGCCATGCCGCGCATTCCCCTCGAGGACAATTTCACCGACGTCATTGGCAAAGCCCAGCGGGGCTTGCAGCTCACGGACGCCACGCTGGCCGAGAAGGCCGGCGTGACCGCGGAGGAATTGAAAGCCGTCAAAGGCGGCGAAGTGCGCGAACTGCCGATCCGCAACCTCGCGAAGGCGCTCAAGCTCGAGCGCGATGCGCTCCTCGCCATGGCTCGCCGCGAGTGGTACCCGGAACAGCCGGCGTTCAAGCGCGGCTTCGCGATGTTCAACACGCCGCACGAGGACATGACGGTGAACGCCTACCTCGTGTGGGACACGAAGACCAAACAAGCCGCCGCGTTCGACACCGGCGGGAGTGCGCAGCCGATGCTCGACACGATCTCGGCCGAAGGGCTCAAGCTCCGCTACATTTTCCTCACGCACACGCACGACGACCACATCGCCGACTTGCCGCGCCTCGCCGCAACCGGCGCGGAGGTTTGGGCCAGCGAACTCGAGCCCGTGGATTTCCCCGGCGCCAAAACCTTCCAGGAAAACGCCCACTTCCACGTCGGCGAAATCGCGATCAAGACGCTCTTCACGTGGGGCCATTCCCCGGGCCAGACGTCGTTTTTCATCACCGGCCTCTCCTACCCGCTCGCGATCGTCGGCGATTCGATCTTCGCCAGTTCGATGGGCGGCGGACTCGTCTCCTACGAGGCGCAGTACCGCAACAACAAGACCAAGCTGATGAAACTCCCTGCGGACACGGTATTTGCGTGCGGGCACGGGCCGCTGACGACCCTCAAGCAGGAGCGGAAACATAATCCGTTCTTCGCCTGAGCCGGAGAGACTGGCTGATACCTCTGTTTCCGCTCTAAAACGCCGTTGAAGCGCGGCCTTTTCCGACCGATGCACAAAGGCGTGTTCTGCTCCCACCCGAGTCTGCGCATCCGTTGGTCGCGCCTGACGTCGCTCCTGCTCAGCCTCGTGCTTTTGTCGGGGCTGGCCGGCCGCGCCTGGGCCGCGGAAACCGGGCACAAGAAGCTGCGCGTCGGCCTGGAAATCAACAGCGAGCCGTTCACGTTCGCGGATGCCGGCGGCCAACCCACCGGGTTTGCCTACGACCTGCTGCGCGCGGTGGCCGCGGACCAGAAGCTCGACCTCGAATACGTGCTGTTGCCGTGGAATGACATCCTCGACCAGTTCAAGGCGGGGCAGATCGACATCATCTGCAACCTCGTCGACACGCCGGAGCGCCGCGCCTACATCGACTTCAGCGCCACGACCATCTTTCTGCAGGGCGCCACCTACACCCGCCGCGACGCCCCGCCGCTGCGCACCATCGCCGACTTGCGCGGACGCAGCGTGGCCACGCTGCGCAATTCCCGCAGCCACGAATACCTGCGCAACAAGAACTGGGGCCTCGAGTTTCGCTTCTTCGACAACATGATCGTGTCGATCGACGCGGTGCACGACGGCCGCGCCGACATGTTCATCGCGACGCGCATGGTCGCCGACTACCAGCTTCGCCAGCGCGGCTACACGAACCTCGTGCTCGCGCCGCTGGAATTGCCCGGCTTCGATTTTCGCGAGCATTTCGGTGTCCGTCCGGGCCATCCCGAGCTGCTCGCCCAGCTCAACGACGGCCTCGTGTCCGTCCAGCGCAACGGTACCTACGACCGGCTCTACGAGAAATGGATCGGCCCGATCGAGAATCATCCGATCCGCTGGCGCGATGTGCAGCCGTACGTGCTGCCGCTGGTTTTCCTGCTGATCGTGGTGTTCGCCGGCCTTGCCTGGCAGCGCCGGGTGCTGGCCAAGGTTCGCCGCCAGGCCGAGGCGCTGCGCCGCAGCGAGGAACAGCTCTCGCTCGTCATGGACGGCAGCCAGGACGGATTCTGGGATTGGGATTTGCAGACCGGCATCGTGGCGCGCAGTCAGCGCTGGGCCGAGATGCTGGGCTACACGCTGGCGGAAATCCCGGCGACGCACGAAGGCTTCGTGGACAACATCCATCCCGACGATCGGGCGCGCGTCGAGGGCGACGAACGCTCCGTGTGGCATGGCGCCGATCGCTTCCAGACGGAGTTCCGCATGCGCGGCCGCGAGGGCAACTGGATCTGGATCCTCGATCGCGGCAAGGTGGTCGCACGCAACCCGGCCACGGGCGAGCCGCTGCGCATCGCCGGCACGCACACCGACATCACCGCGCGCAAGCAGGCCGAGCAGGAGAACGAGAAGCTGAACCGCAAGATGCTCGAGACGCAGAAGCTCGAGAGCCTCGGCGTGCTCGCCGGCGGCATCGCGCACGATTTCAACAACCTGCTCACCGTCATCCTCGGCAACGCGTCGCTCACGCAGGTCGAGGCCGGCGTCACCGAGGGCGAACGCGCGCGCATGCACACGATCGCCACGGCCGCCAAGCGCGCCGCCGATCTCTGCCGCCAGCTGCTCGCCTACGCCGGCAAGGGCGCGTTCGTGATCGAGCGCTTCGACCTCAACCGCGTCACGCAGGAAACCGCGCGCCTGCTGGAATTGTCCGTCCACAAGGCCACGCTCGAATTCGAACTCGCGCCCGGCTTGCCGGCGATCGAGGCCGACCCGTCGCAGATCCGGCAGATCATCATGAACCTCGTGCTGAACGCCGCCGAGGCCATCGGTTCGAAGCCCGGCCGCATCCGCGTCATCACGACCTCGGTCACGCTGCGCGAAGGCGAACTGCCCGATGCGCTCCCGGTTGGCACCCAACTGAGCGGCCGATACGTGCGGTTGGAAATCAATGACGAGGGTGCAGGCATGACCCCGGATGTGCTCAGCCGGATTTTCGACCCGTTCTACACCACGAAATTCGCCGGCCGCGGACTCGGACTCGCGGCCGTGCTCGGCATCGTGCGTTCGAACAAGGGCGCGCTCACCGTGCAAAGCCAGCTCGGACGTGGTTCGGTGTTCCGTGTCTACCTTCCCGCCTCCTTGAACGCGCCCGGCCCGGTCGACACCATTTTCGCGCCGACCCCGGTCGTACCCAAGCCGGCCAGCTCCGGCACGGTGCTGGTCGCCGATGACGAAGCCTCCGTGCGCCAGGTGATTTCCGCCGTGCTCAAGCGCTCGGGCTACGAAGTCGTCGCTGTCGAGAACGGCGACGAGGCGCTGCGCCGCTTCAACGCCGAGCCTGACCGCTTCCACCTCGCGCTGCTCGACATCACGATGCCCGGCACCGACGGCCTGACCGCGTTGCGCCGCATGCGCGTACTGCGTCCGACAATCCCCTGCATCATCCTGAGCGGCCACAGCGAACAGGACGCCGCCGGCGATTTCGGCGGCACCGGCAAGACGATCTTCCTGCAGAAGCCGTTCGACCTCGAGGCGCTGAGCAAGGCGCTGGTGCGGGTGAAGGCGGAATAAGACGCCACGACAGATGGAGGCGGGACTATCAGTCCCGCGGGTTGCGGCATATGATGCGGACGTCTGAGCCCGCCTTCGCCAAGCCTACGGCGCGACACTTTTCGCTGCGCGAAAAGTGGAGGTGCGGGGCGGAATCGGCCGTCCATCGCGTATTTACGGCTCCAAATTGACTACCTCTCAGAGCGAACCAAGCATAAACTACGGTTACTCCTGAACGGCTTTCATTAGCTGGTTGGTGTCCACTTTGGTGTCCGTCGATGCAATCACAACCAGCTCTCGCACGACTTATCTTTGCGCGCTAACTCGCTGCTTGTCGTAGAAGCAGCCGCTACACAGTCTGCCGCAATGTTCGCGATTCACCAGATCGATGCTTCTCCCGAAAGCATTGAGACTGTCGGCAGTAAGCGCAAATTCTGGTATACGCAGAATGGGCAGAGGTACTTGTTCAAGGCGGAAGAGAGGGGTATCGGCGAAGATTGGGCAGAAAAAGTGGTCTGCGAACTTGCCAAGGAATTGGGTATCCCGAGCGCAAAGTATGAGCTAGCTTCTTTTCCAGCTGGAGGCTTGCAGGGAGTTATCTGCGAGAATCTCGCACCTGCGCCAACGACTCTCGTTATGGGCGATCAGATGCTACGCGTCGTTGATAAGGAATACCCCAAGGAAATCCGAAAGAAGTTCGGCGTGCCCAAATATACGGTCGAAGCAGTAGCGGGCGTCGTGACAGTGCTTGATCCTCCCGCTGACTTGCACGGTTTTTCTGCTGCTGGTGCGTTCGCTGGTTATTTGATGCTTGATGCACTGGTGGCCAACCAAGATCGCCACCACCAGAACTGGGCCGCCATCTACTCCTCGGACGGCGACATACTTCGACTAGCGCCGACTTTTGATCACGGATCTTCACTTGCACGTAATTTGACTGATGAAGACCGGCAAGCCCGTCTAACGACAAAGGATGCTAATCGATCTGTCGCACACTTTGCCACCCGGGCGCTTTCTGAATTCTACCCATCAGAGGGGACAAAAACGCTTCCGGTAATTGATGTGTTTCGTCGATTCTCAGCAATACACGCTCCGCAGGAAGCAGGCAGATGGCTTGATGCTCTCCGCGGACTTTCTCGCGAGCGAATGTCCGCGATCTTGGCGGAAGTGCCCGAAGAACGCATGTCGAACGTTGCCAAAGCTTTCACGCTGGAGTTGTTGACGATCAATCAAAACCGCTTACTTCAAGCCTAGCCGATGAACACATTGATGGTCGCATTTCGCACGCCAGATGACCCAGCGGGATGGCATCCTGTGGGACGATTGGATTTCGACCAAGGAATGTACCGTTTCGTCTACACTAAGGGTGCAAGAGATGCCAAAGGCTTCCGACCTTTCGAAGGAATGGATAGCTTGGAATACGTTTACGAGTCACCCGATTTATTCCCAGTATTTGCGAACCGTCTTCTTTCGAAGTCGCGACCGGAATACGATGCATTTTTACGGTGGAGCGGATTCGACCCCGCTCACCCGCCGGAACCTCTGGCAATTTTAGGAGTAACTGAAGGCCGAAAGCCAACCGACATGATTGAGGTGTTTCCTTGTCCAGTGCAGGACAAGCAAGGACTATATCAGAACAAGTTTTTCGTGCATGGTCTTCGCTATATGGATGCCGGAGCACATCGTCGGTTAAATTTACTCCATTCCAACGAAGCTTTGCTGTGCACATGCGATATCCAGAATCAAACTGACCCTTTTGCCGTACTTCTCCGCACGGAGAATGATCGGATCAATATCGGTTATGTCCCGCGGTATTTAGCAAAGGATGTCTATTCTCTGATCAGCGGTTGCCATCCTCAATTCTTGCATTTCTCCGTGTATAGAGTGAACGCGGATGCCCCATTACAACAACGCTTGCTTTGCAAAGTTGAAGCATGTTGGCCGCAAGATTTCAAACCGTGCGCTGGTGATGAATTTCTCCCAATTCCTGAAGGCGTTCCGGCTCGCTGTGACTAAGCAATAGCCGGAATCACTATTAGTGGGCCTGAGGTTGGAATGACTATTGGTTGAGATGTATATTCCGCCCTTCGCTAACGTCCGACTTATCGAATGCCGAGACTACATCGCGCTTACGCCTGTACCGTCATATCGCGAATTCTTTGCCTACGGAAAGAAAAAGGCTCGGGACGTAAGAGTTGATCCAGATGACCCAACTTCTGAGCTATTCTGGGACGATTGCACCCAAGACGAAGAGGTTTGGGCGGTAATGCAGTGGATTCGATTTGGGGACGGACATGAGGAAGCAGGCAGCATTGCGTTCCTCCGCGCACCACTGACCGAAGAAGATGCCCGAAATGAGATGCGTCGGATGAGTGATTTCTACGCAATGACCAAGGAGGATTTGGAGGCGTTGGCTAAATGTTTGAAGAACACCGAGGACGCCGACGCTTACATCGAGAATCGTTTTCCCAACTACCAGTCGCTGCCGACCAGCTTAGGAGAAACGGAGTTGCATGATCTATATCAGGCCAGGCTCAAAGTTCTAGCGGGGCTGCATCCCAAAACCGTCGAACTGATCAAACAGGCGGAAGCAACTAAGGATTCTGCGGCGCGGCAGAAGTTGGAACGAGATGCAGTCGCATCCTATTACGCGGAACTGGCTCATACTTGGACGGAAGATGAGGTCTTGGCGTGGCAGCGAAGTAATCCAATCGGGACGCAGTGGATGTGCGAATTTGCCCGCGTGTTTGAAGAGCCTGAACGCGAAATCGATCCCATTAACTATGAGCTGGCTCTAAACTGGCTTCGCAAGAACTACAATCTTCTGACGGCGGAAGAGCTTTCCGAGGCCATTCTAGTGCGAACAGGCCAAAGGCTAATGCCTAGTACTCTCAAGAAGCGTCGCGAGCGCTTGGGGCTGACGACAAAACGCACTCCCGGGCCTCGGCCGAACGAAGATCAATAGTTTAGGACGGCATAAGCAGGACTCTGTCCCAATCTCCTGACGGGCAGTTATGGCGGGCTATGTTCGGCGCGTGCCTGCCAATTCAACAGAAGAGCAACGTCGCGGCCCCGGGGGATACTCCCGCCGAGAACGGGGCTTGGCAGCGCACCCTTTGCCCGCCCGTCCAGCGGGAATCCAGAGGGGAACGGATAGATCGTTGGTATCTCCAACGGCGAAGGCCGTGGCGCCGCTTGTCGCGTAGTTAAGCCGAAAGATGAAAATGAAACAGCAAGTCGCAGTTGATAGCTTCCTGGCTGGCCGCCGCGTGGTCATCGCCAAGTTTGTGGCTCACCGTCACAAGGAAGTTCAGAACAAATCCAAGCATGTCGTCGGCATCGTGAACCTTTACGAAGTTCAATGCGCCGACGGGAAGGCCCCCACAGTGCAGATGTGGTGCCCTCGCAACATCCAGACCATCGAGGAAGCCGCCAGGCTCTTTCCGTGCCAGTTCAAGGACGGACAGAAAGTGGTGGTCGAGTTCGATCTGATGGAGCCGAACACGTTCGACGCCAAGAATGGCGTCATCATTCGTGCCGGTGCCGTGTCGCCGCTGGAGTAGTTCGTAACGTGGCCACGCATCGCGGCCCCGTGGATTGGATTGACGGCGGATGCGCGCGTAGCGCGCGCCGCCGTCAACCCATCCTTGTCCGAGAGGTGTGTCCAGATGCCAACAACCAGAGGAGAACATGAACAAAGCCAGAAAACTAGAACCCGAAGATCGTCTCAAAGTTGCCGCGCTAAACGTCCAGATGGGCGATTGGGTCCATTCGCTAGCCCCCTGGCAGGTGATCTCGCATATGACCTTCTCCTGGGAGGCGTCCATTGATTCCGCCCAGCGGTGCTATGAAAAGTTCATGCGGGCGGAAATGCGGGGAGTATCGTATTTCTACGCCCTAGAGCAGAACCCCAACCGAGACGGCTTTCATGTCCATGCGCTATGGTGCGATTGCCTGGGCAAGTCGCGGCGGGAGGTGTGGCAGTCATGGTTCAACCGCTACGGCCGTGCTCGGATCGAGCCAGTCAACAACCGGGACGACGTAGCCGACTACTGCGCCAAATACGTGTCCAAGGAACGTTCTTGGTGGAATGTGAAGCTCTTGGGCACACGGCACCCTCAGTTAGCCAATTTCGAGCTTTCGGGCGGCTAAGATGCGGGATGACCAACACCGCTTCCTTGCCCTCCTGGGGCAGTTGCCTGCTCGCCTGACAGCCGAGCAGGCAGCCTGGGTGCTAAATTGCCAGGTTCATGACGTGCCAGTCTTGATCGTTGCGCGATTACTCAAGCCGTTGGGCAATCCCCAACACAATAGCGTCAAATATTTCTCGACCATGGAAGTCTTGGAGTACTCTAAAGATAGAACATGGTTGGCCAAAATGACAAACGCTGTCAGCCAGCATTGGAGGCAGAAAAATGAGACTAAAATAAAGCGAGGTGCGTTTTCACCAACTACCCCCTCGACGCCAGAGCTAGGGCCGAACTTTGCATTGAAACCGTAGACAATGCCCTGCGGTGTGCTAGAGTTCTTACATGGCAAAAGCACCAAGCGTTCCTACCGAACCTTCCGTACCTGCGAAAGAGATTTGCGGTATTATAATGCCCATTTCGGCAATCGATGGATGTTCAGAGTCCCACTGGAATGATGTTCTAGAAATTATTTCATCCACAATCGAGTCTGCTGGTTTTGAACCTAATATCGTCAGCAGCGCGGAGGAGGTTGGAATCATTCAGAAAAGAATCATTCAGAATTTGTATGACAATCCGATCGTTGTATGCGACGTGAGCGGAAAGAATCCGAACGTCATGTTTGAACTGGGAATGCGGTTAGCTTTCGACCGCCCTGTAGTTATCCTCAAAGATGATAAGACGAGTTACAGTTTCGACCCTTCACCTATAGAGCATCTCACTTACCCTAGAGATCTCCGCTTCTCGAAAATTGTTGAATTCAAGGAAAAGCTGAAGGCCAAGATCGAGGCAACCTATCGAGCAGGAACGAAGGAGAATTATACTACTTTTCTAAAGCATTTTGGTGAATTCAAGGTTGCTAAGCTCGATACCAGGGAAGTGTCTCGCGATGAGTATATTTTGGATGAGTTGAAAATGCTTCGCGCAAGTATTGCTCGAATCGAATCTCCAGAAAAGCGGAATGCCATAAGACGAGCATCAGAACCTCTATATAATTATGAGTTTCTAATCGATTGTAAGCCGCTGCCTTCCCATGATTCCCTAGCTAATAAATTCCTGTCCCTTAAAGGCGTGACTGCAATGAGTACTCGGGCGAATGGCGATGGACGTTTACGCGTCTTACTTCGTGTTGCGGGAGAACTTTCAGGAAAAGAAGTCACAGAAATTATGAATACCGCATTTCCAGGTGCGAAGTTGGAGATTTCTCGTGGAGAATTTGCTGACTGATCACAGGCTTTTAGTGCGCACATAGTTATCCTGTGGCAGGTAATGATATTGGAATCGCCTTCGACGCGCTAGCAGCCCTCTCGTAGTCTTCTAGCGGCGGCAACGTAACCTGCGCACGTTTGGCATAAGCCCGATGCACAGCCTTACTATTGTGACCCAACGCCAGCTGAGCGAATCGCTCGGGATAGCCGGCGACTTTGGCTCTTTCTGCCCATGCATATCGATAGCTGTGCAGAGTCACGCCATGAATCCCCAAGCCAACGCAACGCTGCTTAAACTCTGTAGCGCGGTATCCAGGCAGCCTGCCCTTCAAATAAGGAAATAACGGCCCGCTCCTGGGCAACGTGGCAAGGATGGCCTCGACCTCCTTACCGAAGCGAATCTGCGGGGGCTGTTGATTTTCACGCCAGCGAGTCTTCATGCGGACAAAGGTAATGATCTTTGCAGACCAATCCACGTCCTCAGCCTGTAGGTGCGCCAAGTCCGATTGAGAAGCGCCCATATGCCAGGCCAGCTGATAGAATGCCCTCCGCTCAGCGTTGCCTTCGCGGGCGATGATCCGGCAATGCTCCTCCCACGTAACCGCACGCTTGTCCTTGAACCGAATGACGGGCCACTGCCGTTTCGGAATCAGCGGCCACGGTAGCCAGTTCATATCGACGCAGAAGTTATGCAGGCGGCGTAGAAAATTGTTGGTCGAGACCGTGCCCGCCTGAAGCACCTTCAAAAGCAGTTCGTTCGGCGTCTCAATGATCACCCGGGACAGCAGCGGGATAAACGCCTTATCCTTCGCGGCCCGTTCCCAGCGTTCCTTATTCGAGCCTTTCTTGAGGTTCGTGAGCGTCATCAACGCCTCCTGCCAAGTGCGCCGATTTACTTCGCCGTCGGTGCCGGACAGGTACGCTTTCGCCAGCTGAAGGTTCAGCGCCGGTTGCAACTCGGCTTCATTCTTAGCCTGAACAATGCGGCGAGCGGCCTTGGCGTCGTTCGTGTTCAAACTGGTGCGCTTCCTGGTCTGCGTATCGACGCAATAAAACGTGTCTCCTCGGCTGCCTCGGCGCGTGATGCGGAATCGTGCTTTCATGGTCGTGGGTGTAAACACGACGATAGCCGGAAACGGTTCCGCAGGGTTAGCGGGTAGTCGGCGGGTTAGTTCCGATTATGCCAAGTTCTCCGAGAGTGGAAAATCTGGTGCCCGTTTTGGTGTCCGTTTCCAAACCTGCTCCTCCAAAATCCATCCGCTAAGCAGGTTGGAAGTGGAGGTGCGGGGCGGAATCGAACCGCCGAATAGAGCTTTTGCAGAGCTCGGCCTTACCACTTGGCTACCGCACCGAAGGCAAAACGGGGCGCAACTTGGGTCAATTTTTTGGGTTCGGCAAGAACTGAAATCAATCCTTAGCCAAACCTCAGGCTGTAGCGGCGGTCTATGGCCGCCGGGCCCGCAACGGCGCTCATAGAGCGCCGCTACAGAATACCGATCAAACGACTTGCACACTTCACGCTAGACTAAGCCGCCTGCTTTCCGGTTAATCGCGGCATGGCTTGCACTGTTTTCACCATCGCCAACCAAAAGGGCGGCGTCGGCAAAACCACCACGGCGATCAACCTCGCCGCGGCGCTGGCGGAACGCAAAATCCACACGCTCGTCGTGGATCTCGACCCGCAGGCCAATGCCACCAGCGCGCTGGGGGTGGAGAAATTCGAGGGCAAGAGCCTTTACGGTCCGTTGCGCGGCGAAGGCAGTGCGTTCGAGATGCTGACGCCCACGCAGTGGCCGCATCTCGCTTTGATCCCGTCCGAGGTCGACCTCGCCGCGATCGAGATCGAACTGGCCCAGCAACCCAATTACCTCATGCGCCTGCGCTCCGTGCTCGAGCCGTTGCGCAACTCCGGCGGCTACCGCGCCATCATCATCGATTGCCCGCCGGCGCTCGGCATGCTGTCGATGAACTCCCTCGCCGCCGCCGACCACCTGTTGATCGCCCTGCAGTGCGAATACATGGCGCTCGAGGGCCTCGGCCAGATTTTGAAGGTCGTCGACCGTCTCAAGCAGGCCGGCGTGAATCCCGCGCTCGATGTCGGCGGCATCATCATGACGATGTTCGACAGCCGCATCAACCTGGCCAAACAGGTCGTCGAGGAAGTGCGCCAGCACCTGCCGGATAAGATCTTCAACACCGTGATCCCGCGCACGGTGCGTCTCAGCGAGGCCCCGAGCTTCGGCAAGCCGATCTTCGCCTACGATCCGAACGGCCCGGGCGCCAAGGCGTACCACGATCTCGGCAAGGAAGTGGCCACGCGGTTCGATTTGAAGCCGGCGGGGTCGTAAGAGGGTCCATTCCGAAGAGTTTAACCACGAATGCTTCGCCTAACGGCTTCGCTGTTTGGTGCGCTCCGCCTAATCGGCTCCGTAGTGGGTTTCGGGGATCGGCTAATCGCCGACTGGATTTAACCGGTTCATCTCTCCGCGGTGATTAGCCGCGCCCCGAAACCAAAACTGGAGCCGATTAGGTGGAAGGGATTTTCAAGCGGAGCCGTTAGGCGAAGCATTCGTGGTCAAAATGGATCGTTTTAAGGTGCCATGCATCCGAGGTTTGCCAGCGGGCGTTTCTGTGTTTTGGTCTAGGGCTGTCACCTCAGATGCTGGCGCTACTCAATAAATACCGCTCCGTGTTCAACGTGGGCCTGCAAAGCAACCTGGTTTACCGGGTGAACTTCGGCGTGCGCGGCTTCTTCTCGTTTTTCCACCTGCTGGTGGTGTTCATCCTGTGGACCGCGGTGTACGGGACCAAACCCGAGATCAACGGCTTCAACTTCGCCCAGACGTTCACCTACTTCGTCGCCGTGATCGTCGTGCAGTTCTTCGTCGGCGCGTTCAACGAGGACTACCAGATCAGCGAGGAAATCCGAAACGGCCTGATCAACCAGTTCCTGCTCAAGCCGGTGAACTACTTCGCCTATCGCTTTAGCATCTACCTTTCCGCGCGTTTGGTGACCGGCCTGCTGATCCTGATCCCGCTCGCGGTGCTCTCGCCGCTGATCCACCAACATCTTTCGCTCCCGAGCGGCTGGTGGCGCTACGCGGCCGCGGTGCCCGCGCTGGTGATGTCGGGCCTGATCCAATTCGGCATCGCCTACATCTTCGGACTGCTGAGCTTTTGGTTCCTGGAAATCCAGGGGCTCGTGATTCTCTCGATGGCCGTCGAGTCGTTGCTGGGCGGCCAGTTCTTCCCGCTCGATCTCCTGCCGGCGTGGCTCTTCAAGATTTCGTCCTACCTGCCCTACTTCTACCAGATGTATTTCCCGGTGGCGCTGATCACCGGTCGCATCAACGACCCGGCCGCGGTGGGCGGCATGCTCGGCATCCAGGCCTGCTGGGTGCTGATCATTCTCGGCATCGGCCAGATCCTGTGGCGCCGCGGCCTGCGCCTGCATACCGCCGTCGGCGGCTGAGCCCATGAAGACCCTGAGCCATTACGCCAATCTCTGGTTCGCCTGCGCGAAGTATTCGATCACGCGCATGCTGATGTTTCGCGGCGACTTCCTGATCTGGTCGTTCGTCGAGCTGTTCTGGATGACGGTCAACGTCATGATGGTGTCCGTCGTTTACGAACACACCAACGACGTGGCCGGCTGGACCAAGTACCAGATGATGCTCCTCATCGGCACCTCGATGCTGATCCAGCGCTTCCTGATGGGATTTTTCTGGAGCAGCATCTTCGAGATGGGCCGCAACATCCGCAGCGGCAACTTCGACTTCTTCCTCGCGCAACCGGGCAACGTCATGTTCATGGCCACGACGCGCAAGCTCGACCCGGACAGCCTGCTCAATTCGTTCATCGCGATGGCCCTGGTCGTGTTCTCCGTCCACAAGCTCGGCCTCTCGCCAGATATCTGGCAGATTCTGCTCTACGCCCTGCTGGTCCTGTGCGGCCTGGTCATCCACTACAGCATGCTCGTGCTCTCCATCGCCCTCGCCTTCTGGATCACGAGCGCGCAGGGCATCGAGGGCAGCTACTTCACGCTGTCGGAATTTTCCCGCCTGCCGCGCGAAGCCTTCCGCGGCGTGGCGTATGGCATTGCCAACGTCGTCTTCGTGTGGGCCCTGCCCATGGTCATCGTCAGCAACGTTCCCGCCACCACGCTCCTGAAGGGCTTCGATCCGAAGCTGGTCGCGTGGGTCGTCATCTCGACCGTCATCTGGTTCGGCGTGGCGGTCTTCGTCTTCAACCGCGGCCTCAAGCGCTACTCCAGCGCGAGCAGCTGACAGCCGCCAAGCGGCAAACTCCAAACGCCAGATGCCAAACGCCAAAGTAAATTCCGAAAGCCGCCACTTCATTTGGCATCTGGCTACTGGCATTTGGCATTTTTCCCTCTGATGCCCGGCGCCGTCAAACTAGCCAACTTGCAAAAACGGATCGGTTACGAGTTCCGGCATCCGGCGCTGCTGCTCGAGGCGCTGACACACGGATCCTACCTGCAGGACGCTCCCGAGGCCGGGCCGCACAACCAGCGCCTGGAGTTTCTCGGCGATTCCGTGCTGCAGTTCATCCTGACCGATGCGCTCTACCACGAATTCCCGACCGAGCGCGAAGGCGTGCTGAGCCGCCGCCGGGCGGTGCTTTCCAAGGGAAATTTCCTGACGCAAATGGCGCGCGACCTCGGGCTCGACGTTTGCCTGCGCCTGAACAAGAGCGAGGAGGAAGCCGGCGGACGCAACCGCGCCTCGATTCTGGAAGATGCTTTTGAAGCCCTCATTGGCGCCATCTACCTGGACAGCGACCTGCCCACGATCCGGGACCGCGTGCTCGCCTGGTATGGTCCGCTCCAGGAGCGCCTGGCCGGATCGGAAGATGCCGAGAACCCCAAGGGGCAGCTGCAGGAACTCATCCAGCCCACGCATGGCAACACGGCCTTGAGCTACAAGGTCAGCGCCACCACCGGCCCGCGTCACGCCCGCGTGTACGAGGTCGAGGTCTTTCTCGAGGAACGAAAGATTGGCAGCGGCTCCGGCTCGTCGAAAAAGATCGCCGAGGAGGCCGCGGCCCGCGTGGCACTGGCGAGTTTGCTGTCGGCGAAGGAATAGAAGCTGTAGCGGCGCTCTATGAGCGCCGTCCGAAGCAATCGGCGGTCATAGACCGCCGCTACAGGCCTTGGGAACCACAGTTGCGCTTTGCCGTGAACTGTCTCTTCTAGCCCGCTCTCCGATGGAGCCGGTTTCGTCCATCACAACTTCGCGCGTCAAGGTCACCGGAATTTGTCCGGCAGCGCACCCCCATGCCCTGGCGGAACTGCTCCGCACGCGCCCCGCTCCGGTCTGGCTCGCGATCCATGAGGAGGCCAAGCAGGCCGACGCCCTCGCCGAGGACATCGCCCTTTTCCACGAGGCCAACGGCAACACCCCGCCCCTCGAGGTCATGGTTTTCCCCGAGGCCCAGTCGGACAACCGCGAGATGCGCGAGGCGTTCAACGCCGCCAGCGACCGCCTCGCGGTGCTGAGCAAGCTGCGCGGCCTGAAGCGCGCGACGGTGAAATCCGGTTCGCTCCTGATTCTCGCCACGCCGGGTGCACTCCTGCAGGCCGTGCCGCCGGTGGAGGATTTCGCCGCGCGGGAAATCGAATTGAAGCGCGGGGCGAGCCAGTCGTTCCAGGGCCTGCTCGACCTGTTGCGGTCCTACGACTACGACAGCGAGGCCGTCTGCGAGGCCCCCGGCCAGTACGCGGTGCGCGGCGGCATCGTCGACGTTTACCCGATCACGGCGCAGCAACCGTACCGGCTGGATTTCTTCGGCGACACCTTGGAAGAGATCCGCGCGCTCGACCCGGTCACCCAGCGTTCGACCGACCCGATCGAACGCATCGTGCTCACCGCCGCGCCCAAACTACACGCCAGCGCGACGCGAGCCTCGCTCACCGATTACCTGAACCCCGACACCCACGCCGCGGTGATCGAACCCAAGGCAATCGAGGAGCTGTTCCACTCTCTGGACACCAGCGCGACCGCGTTCCTGCCCAAGCTGCTGCGCGCGGCGTCGGAAGTGATCGGCATCAGTGATCTCGACCTGGCCACCGACTTTCTCGACGGGGCCGGCGAAGAGGAAACGTGGGACACCGAATCGCTTTCCCATCATCGCTCGTACCCCGAGGAGCGGCAGCTGGCGCACGAGCGCCTGCAAGCCGAGGACGAGGCTCGCCGGCAGTTCTTCGAGAAAGTCGCCGCGTGGAAGGACGAAGGCTATCGCGTGGACTTCGTGGTTTCCAAGGAAGGCGAAGAACAGCGCGTGCGGGAAATCCTCGAGGACGACAAGACGCTCAAGCATCTGAAACCGCGTTTCCTGCGCGGGACGCTGGCGGAGGGATTCAAGATTACGAACCGGACTCGCGGGAGCTCGTCCCTCCACTCTGAAGCCGCCTTGGAGGGCCAAGCTCCTGCGCGGCCGGGCTCGAAAGGCATCGTCGTCGTCTCCGAAACCGAAATCTTCGGCCGTAAGCGCCAGCGGCGCTCGGTCAACAAGCGCGCGGTCGCCACGGCGTCCGCGGTCGACCAGTTGCTGGACTTCTCCGAGCTCGTCGAGGGCGACTTCGTGGTGCACTTGCAGCACGGCGTCGCGCAATACCGCGGACTCACGAAGCTCGAAACGGCCGACGGCGTGCGCGAGGTCATCTCGCTGGAGTTCGACGACAAGGTCACGCTGCATGTGCCGCTGCAGGAATCGCACCTGATCAGCCGGTATGTCGGCCTCTCGAAATCAAAGCCCCAGCTCGGCCGCGTGGGTTCCGGCCGCTGGGAAAAGGCGCGCCAGGCCGCCGAACGCGCGACACTCGACCTCGCCGCCGAGTTGCTCGCCATCCAGGCGCAACGCGAGGCTCAGCCCGGGCATGCGTTTGGCGAGGATACGGTGTGGCAGCGCGAGTTCGAGGCGGCCTTCCCTTTCACCGAGACGCCCGACCAGTTGAAGGCCATCAACGACTCCAAGGCTGACATGGAACGTACGCGGCCGATGGACCGCCTCGTGTGCGGCGACGTCGGCTTTGGCAAGACCGAGGTCGCGATTCGCGCCGCCTTCAAGGCGGTCATGGGCGGACGCCAGGTCGCGGTGCTCGTGCCGACCACCGTGCTGGCCCAGCAACACCTGAACAGCTTCCGCGAGCGCATGGCCGGTTACCCGGTGGCGGTGGAGATGCTCAGCCGCTTCCGCACGCGCAAGGAACAGGAAGGCATTGTCGCGGCGCTCGCCGAGGGCAAGGTCGACATCCTGATCGGCACGCACCGCCTCGTGCAGGCCGACGTGAAATTCCGCAACCTCGGGCTCGTCATTGTCGACGAGGAGCAGCGCTTCGGCGTGAAGCACAAGGAAGTCTTCAAGCGCTGGCGCGCCCACGTGGACATGCTCTCGATGAGCGCCACGCCGATCCCGCGCACGCTCTACCTCGCGCTCACGGGCGCGCGCGACCTCAGCACGATCGAGACGGCACCGGTCAACCGCCTGCCGATCCAGACCATCGTCAAAAGCTACGACGAGAAGATCGTGGTCGAGGCGATCCAGCACGAGCTCCGCCGCGGCGGCCAGGTGTTCTATCTCCACAATCGCGTCATGAGCATCGACCTCGTGGCCGCGCGCCTGCGCGAGCTGCTGCCGGGCGTGGTCGTCGGCGTGGGCCACGGGAAAATGGGCACCGACGAACTCGAGCGCACCATGACCGATTTCGTCGCCGGCAAATACCAGGTGCTCGTGTGCACCACGATCATCGAGAGCGGCCTCGATATCCCGAACTGCAATACCCTGATCATCGAAGGCGCGGACCGCTTCGGCTTGTCGCAACTCTACCAGCTGCGCGGCCGCGTCGGCCGGTTCAAGCATCAGGCCTACGCCTACCTCCTGCTCCACCGCCACGCGCGCGTGCTCGACTTGGCCCGCCAGCGTCTCACCGCCATCCGCACGCACAACCAGCTCGGCGCCGGCTTCCGCATCGCGATGCGCGATCTCGAACTCCGCGGCGCGGGCAACCTGCTCGGCGCTGAACAGAGCGGCCATATCGTGGGCGTCGGCTTCGAGCTTTATTGCCAACTACTGCGCCAGAGCGTCGCGCGATTGAAGGGCGACAAGCAAGCAGCCCATGTCCGGGCTAGTGTGAAGCTGGATTTCGTGTTCGTGGGCGAAGGCGCCGACTCGCCCCTGACCAAGGCCGAGGCCACCGACACTTTCACCGCAATGAAGCAAGCCGAGCGCGTGGAGGGCGAAATCGACCGCATCCAGGCCCGTCTCCCGGCGGATTACATCAGCGAAACCCGGCTGCGCATCGATTTTTACCGCCGGCTGGCCCTGGCCGAGACGACCAAACAGGTGAAGGACCTTGAACAGGAACTGCGCGACCGGTTCGGCAAGTTCGGCGAAACCGTCCGCGCGCTGCTGCTGGTGACCGAAATCCGCGTTCGCGCGGAACAAAAAGGCATCCTGTCCGTCGAAACCGCAGGCAGCCGTCTGAAGTGCCTCCGCAATTCGGGCCGCCGAGACGATTTCATCCAAATGAGCAGTCGGTTTCCCCGCTTGACCGCCCCTAGTGCCCTTGCAAGGTTGAAAGAAATTATCACTTTTTTGCACAATCTACCCGCGACATGATCAGTCCCCTTTTCCGCTTTCCCCGCATCCTGATGACCGCCGTGGTCGGTCTCGTTTTGGGAGTGATGTCCGCCCGGGCCCAGGCTCCTGCCGATAATCTTAACACGCGTTACGCCAACGGGATCGTGGCCATCGCGGAGGACAAAATCATCACCGTCGACGACGTTCGCCGCGAAATCGGACCGCTCATTCCCGACATCCAGAAGCGTTCGCGCAACGAGCAGGAATTCAACGAACAGCTCGAAGGCCTGCAGGAAGACGTCATCCAGAACCTCATCGATCGCGTGCTGATCGTGAAGGAATTCTACAAGGACGAGAAGCGCCGCGTGCCGGACAGCTACATCGACAACCAGCTTTCCGAAACGATCATCACCCAATTCGACGGCGATCGCAGCAAGTACCTCGCCTATCTTCGTTCGCGCGGCATTTCCCAGAAGGATTACCGCAAGGAAATCGAGGAAGACATGATCTACGGCTACATGAAGGGCCAGCAGTCCAAGTCGGCCAGCACCGTGAGCCCGGTCCGCATCGAAGCCTTCTACAACGAGAACAAGGAGCGCTTTTTCCAGGAAGACTCCGTCAAGCTGCGCCTGATCCAGATCGCGCGCGCGCCGGATGACACCGACGACACCCTCAAGGCCAAGGCCGCCACGGTCCAGGCCGAACTCAACGCCGGCGCCGAGTTCGGCGACCTCGCGCGCAAGTACAGCCAGGACTCCCGCAAGACCAAGGGTGGCGACTGGGGCTGGCAGCGCCGCTCCGATCTTCGCAAGGAATTCAGCGATATCATTTTTGCCCTCAAGAAGGGTGAACGCAGCGAACCGCTCGTGACGCCCGAAGGCGCCTTCTTCTTCCTCGCCGAGGACCGCAAGTATGCGGGCACCCTGCCGATCGACGAAGTTCGCCCGGAGATCGAAAAGTCGCTCATCCAGCAAAGCGGCCGCAAGGCCACCGAGCGCTGGCTCGAGAAACTCAGGCGCAACGCCTACGTGAAGCACTTCTAAGTGCGTAGCCTGCGGCCGGCGGGCGAAGCAAACCCGGCCCATGAACGACTCCACCCCCTATCCCGCCCTGCGGGTCAAGGATCTCGCCGCGGGCGAACGCCCGCAGGAACGCCTCGAAAAACTCGGTCCGTCCGCGCTCAGCGACGCCGAACTCCTCGCCATGCTGCTGCGCACCGGCAGCCGCGGGCATAACGTCATCACCGTCGCGCAACGGCTCATCACGGAAGGCGGCTCGCTGGCAGCGCTGACCAAGTGGACCGAAGCCGACTTCCGCCGCCTGACCGGGATTGGACGGGTGAAGGCGCTGCAACTGGTCACAACCATGGAAATCGCCACGCGCGTGCTGACGCAGAGCGCCGCGGTCGACGAAGTGATGAACCGCCCGGAGAAGGTCCACCAACACTTCCGACTGCAGATCATTGGTCTGACCGTCGAAAAATTCTGGGTACTCTGCTTGAACCGAAAGAACCGGCTCATTCGCCAGGTGGAAGTCACCTCCGGCACCGCCACCAGCAGCCTCGCCCATCCCCGCGAGGTGTTTCGCGAGGCCATCCGGCATGGCGCCACCGCGATCGTCTGCGCTCACAACCACCCCAGCGGCGACCCGGCGCCCAGTGCGGCCGATATCCAGGTAACCCGCCAACTGCGCGAAGCCAGCAAAGCCGTCGATATCGACCTGCTGGACCATATCATCATCGGACTGCCGGCCGCTGACCCGCAAGGACGCGGATACTACAGCTTCCGCGAGGCCGGGCTGCTATGAGTCAGTCCAGAAAGGTGGGAGGGGCTTTACGCCCCGACGTTGGACCTTCGTAGCCGGAAAAGTCGGGGCATAAAGCCCCTCCCACGTTCCAAAACATTCCTTCCGCACATTTTTAAAAAACCGCTTGGCAAAGCCCGAACCCGCCCCATACCTTCACCGTTCGTTCTTTTGCTGGTGGAGTATCCAAGTGGTCAAAGGGCGTTGACTGTAAATCAATTCGGCTCTCGCCGTTCACTGGTTCGACTCCAGTCTCCACCACCAATTTACAAAATCCCGCGGTCCTCAAGGCCGCGGGATTTTTAATGCCCAGCTGCTTGCCAAGTGCTTCGGCCACAGCCTGTATCACCAGCCATGGAAATGCTCCGGCAAGCTTGGGATTCCCTGCGCGAACACCCGTTGACCAATGGCTTGCTGCCCCACCTTCTGACGGTCGCCGGCTTCCTTTTGGCGTTCTTCGCCATCGCCCGCCTGATGAGCGAGCGCAAGCAGCCGGGCAACACGTTCGCCTGGCTCTTCGCCATCGCGTTCATCCCCTACATCGGCGTTCCCCTCTACTTGATCTTCGGCGGCCGCAAGGTGAAGAAGCTCGCCGCCGAAAAGGCGCAGCTCTGCCCCATCCTGCCGGACGCGCCGGCTGCGGCGGCGGAGAAAACGTTCGCGGCGCGCGTGCTGACGCTCAACGGCGCGTGTCCGCCGGTCGGCGGCAATCGCGTGAGTTTTCTGACGACCGGCGAGGAATCCTTCGAGCGGCTCGAGTACGGCATCCGGAATGCCAAGCACAGCATCCACATCATGACGTTCATCCTCGGCCGCGATGCCGTGGGCAAACGCATCGTGAAGCTGCTCGCGCAACGCGCGCGCGAAGGCGTCAAGGTCCGCTTCCTTCTCGACGGCCTGGGTTGCTTCATGAGCAGCCGCGGCTTTTGCGATCCGATCCGCGAAGCCGGCGGCGAGGTCGTGCGCTTCATGCCCGTGATGCCGCTGCAGACCCCGAAGTCGGCCAATCTGCGCAATCACCGCAAAATCGCGATCTTCGATCATCAAGTCGCGGCGGTGGGCGGACGTAATTTCGCCATCGAGTACATGGGGCCAACACCGCTCAAGCGCCGCTGGCGCGATTTCGGCGGCGTGATCGAAGGACCGGCGGTGCGCGTGCTCGACCAGATTTTCCTCGCCGACTGGGCGTTCGCGACCGGCCAGCCCCTCGCCAAGCTGCTGGAGGAGCTGCCCGCGGAAATTCCCGCCGCCGCCGGCCATAGCGAGGTGCAGCTTGTCGCCAGCGGGCCCGATGTGTCCGGTGATCCGATCTATGAAGGCATCCTCTCGCTCGTGCAACAGGCTGAAAAGAGCGTGTGGATCGTGACACCCTATTTCATTCCCGATGAAGTGCTCCAGCGCTCGCTGATGGTCCAGGCCCGCGCCGGTATCGATGTGCGCGTCGTCGTGCCCGCGAAGTCCAATCACCCGATCACCGATCTCGCCCGACGCTACTACCTGCGCAACCTGCAGGCGGCCGGAGTCAAGGTGCTCCTCTATCAACCCGGCATGAACCACGCGAAAATGCTGCTCGTGGACGAAAAGACCGGCCTGTTCGGCTCGGCCAACATGGACCTGCGCAGCCTCTTCCTGAATTTCGAAGTCGGAGCGGTCACTTATTCTCCCCCGGAAGCCAAAGCCATTGCCGCCTGGATGCAGGAGGTTTTTGAGCAGTCGAAGCCGATGGTGGAGCGCCGGAAAAGGCCGCGACTCTGGCCGACCGTCGGCGAAGAAATCGCGCGGCTGCTGGCGCCGTTGCTGTGAGCAATCTGTATTCTGGAGGGCCGGTCTCCTGACCGGCCGATGATATGCGCTGCGGACACGCCCGGCCGGTCAGGAGACCGGCCCTCCACGTGCGTGGTTCAAACGCGCCCGATGCGTCCGACGAGCGGCCAGGTCACGCGCCGTGCGCCCTCGCCCCACAGCGGAGCCAGTTCCTTTTCCAAGTCCGCGACCGGATCGATGCCCTTCTCTTTCTTGAACCGCACCACGGCCGACCAGCTGCGCAGGTAGGCCGCCAGCTGGACCAGCGTCCAATCGAGATGCATCTCGGCGCGAGGCAGCGGGAATTCCGCAAAGGGAAATTCGATGTTCCGGTAACCCGTCTCGATGTGCGCGCGCTCCGGCGGCCAGTAATCGTTGATCGGTCCCTTGTAGAAACGCAGCACGGCGGCATCGATTTCCGGCGCAATGACGCCCAGTTCGTAAGCCCACAACACGAGCACGCCGCCCGGGCGCAGCACGCGCTTTACCTCGGCGTAGAACTTCGGGCGATCAAACCAGTGGACGGCCTGCGCCACGGTCACGAGATCGACCGAGGCATCCGCAATCATCGGGGCGGTTTCAGCCGACTGGTGATAAGTGATGTTCGGCCGGCGAGTCGCTTCCGCCAGCTGCGCCGAGCTGGGCTCGGTCGCGATCACTTGCGCGTAGTGTGCGGCGAGGCCAACCGAAGCCTGGCCGTTGCCCGCACCCGCGTCCCAGGCGAGATCGTGCCCGGGAGTCAGTTTCGCGAGTTCGGCAAACCAAGCGGCCGGATAAGTCGGCCGGGCCTGCGCGTAGATCGCCGCCTGCGTGGAGAAATGGTCCTTGAAGCTCATGGCCGCTAGTTGCCAGCAATTCGGGCCACACGGCCAGCGAATCCACCCTGTGTCGCGGGCTTTGCAGGCGAAGTGATAAGTCGCACCCTGACTTTTTAAGCGGTGGTAATGGGAGTCGCTCAAACCACACACCCCGTCGCTTCGCGCCACCCCTCTTGATAGAGGGGACTTTCGATGCGGCGGTTTTAAATCCCCTCTATGAAGAGGGGTGCCCAACGGGCGGGATGTGTTTAAACCGCGCGCGCGGCAATGAACGCCTTGATGGCTTCCGCGTCGGCCGGGAGCTTGTGCTTCACGATCGGGCGTTCCTTCAGTTCCTCGAGTGCCGGGGCTGTGGGCTCGTGATTGATGGCGGCGCGGATCGCCGCGGGAAACTTCGCCGGGTGCGCCGTCGCCAGCACGATGCTCGTGCGCTGCGGATTGATATCCTTGAACGCACAGGCGGTGTGCGGGTCGGCGATGTAAAGGTAGCGCTCGTAGACCTTGCGGATCAGCTCCGTGATCTCCACGTCCGAGGCCGACGACGAGCTGAAGATGGACTTGTTGAGCAGGTCGAACCGGTACGCACCCGTGGCCTTGATCTGGGCCATGACGGTGTTCACGCGGGTCGGGTTCTCATCGAGCGCGTAGTACAGGAACCGCTCGAAGTTCGACGCGACCTGGATGTCCATCGACGGCGCCAGGCTCGGGTGTACTTCGCCGGTGCGGTATTCCGCCGTGGTAAAGAGCCGGTGCAGGATGTCGTTGCGATTGGTTGCGACCTTGAAGCCGCGGATCGGCACGCCCATCTGCTCGAGCAGCCAGCCGGCGAACACGTTGCCGAAATTGCCGGTCGGCACGACGAACTCGACGTTCTCGCGCTCCGCCTCCGGCACGCGCATCCAGGCATACAGGTAGTAAACCGACTGGGCCAGGACGCGGGCGATGTTGATCGAATTCACCGCGGACAGGTGGTGCTGACTCGCGAAAGTCTTGTTGGCGAAGATGTCCTTCAGCACGTGCTGCGCGTCGTCGAAACTGCCGTCGATCGCGATGGCGTGGACATTGGCCGCGCCGGTGCACGTCATCTGGCGCTCCTGCAGCGGCGACACGCGGCCGTCCGGATACAGGATGAAGATCGCGGTGCGCGGCTTGCCCAGCAGACCGTGGATCGCGGCCGCGCCGGTGTCACCGGACGTGGCGCCGAGCACGTTGATGCTCTTGCCGTTCTGCTCGCACTGCCAGCCGTACAGGTTGCCGAGGAACTGCAGCGCGAAATCCTTGAAGGCAAGCGTCGGCCCGTGGAAAAGCTCCAGCACGTACAGCTTGTCCTCGAGCTTCTTCAGCGGCGCGATGTCCGGGTGCGTGAAGGTGCCGTAGGAGCGATGCACGAGCTTCGACAGCACATCCTCGGGAATGTCGGTCGCGAAGAGCGACAGAAACTCCGTGCAAAGCTCGGCGTAACTCAGGTTCTTCCACGCCGCGAGCCGCGGGGTGATGTCAGGCAGGCTCTCCGGCAGGAACAGGCCGCCATCCGGCGCGAGGCCGATCGCCACCGCTTCATTGAAGCTGACGGGGTCGGTTTGGCCGCGCGTGGAGATGTATTTCATGACTGGCTTGGTGTCATATTGAGCGAGGCGTGGAATCCAAGGCAATCCCGCGCTTGGATCCTTCGTCCGCGTCGCTCAATCAGCATGACGCATCGCCGGAGCGACGCATCACTTGTCCAGGCCGAAAGCCGAGTGCGCCGCGCGCTTGGCTTCGTCCGCCTTGGTGCGGTCGACGGCCACGGTGATCTTGATCTCGGAAGTGGCGATGAGCTGGATGTTCACGCCCTTCTCGCCGAGCGCGGTGAAGAGCGTCGCGGCCACACCGGCGTGCGTGCGCATGCCGACGCCGACCACGGAGAGCTTGGCGATATTGTCGTAGGCTTTCACTTCGCCGCCGCCGAGCTGCTCGAGCACCGCGGGAAGAACGCGAACGGCGTTCTGCGCGTCGTCGCGCTGCACCGTGAACGTCAGGTCCGCCACGCCGGTCTGGCCGACGGCCTGCACGATCATGTCGACGTTGATGTTGGCGTCGGCGAGCGCCTTGAAAATCGTGGCCGCCGTGGCCGGCTTGTTCGGCACGTTGGTGATGGCAACTTTGGCCTGGTCCTTGTCGACGGCGACGCCGCGGACGACGACCTTTTCCATGTAGGCGACTTCTTCTTTCACGATGGTTCCTGGGTTGTGGTTAAAGCTGCTGCGCACCTCGAAGACGACGCCGTACTTCTTGGCGAACTCGACGGAGCGGGACTGCATGACCTTCGAGCCGAGGCTGGCCAGCTCGAGCATCTCGTCGTAGCTGATTTCCTCGAGCTTCTGGGCGCTCTTCACGATGCGCGGATCGGCCGTGTAGACGCCGTCGACGTCGGTGTAGATCTCGCACTTGTCGGCCTTGCAGGCGGCGGCAAGCGCGATGGCGGTGAGATCGGAACCGCCGCGACCGAGCGTGGTGATCTGGCCTTCCTCGTTGATACCTTGGAAGCCGGCAACGATCACGACCTTGCCGTCCTTCAAATCCTTCAGGATCGGCTTCGGGTTGATCTTCTTGATCTTGGCCTTGGTGAAGACCTCGTCGGTGAAAATGCCGGCCTGCGCGCCCGTGTACGAAACGGCGGGAATGCCGATGGCGTGCACCGCCATGGCGGTCAGCGCGATCGTCTCCTGTTCGCCGATGGCGAGGAGCATGTCCATTTCGCGCGTGTCCGGGCGGTCGGAGATGGCCTTGGCTTTCGCGATCAACTCGTTGGTCACACCGGACCGGGCGGAGACCACGATCACGAGGCTGTGGCCCTCGTCGCGGCTCTTCTTGATGCGTTGGGCGACGTTCTTGATCCGGTCGATATCGCCGACCGAGGTGCCGCCGTATTTCTGGACGATTAAAGCCATTTTCGTAAACGGGTTAAATGGCCTGCCCGAGGCGCGGTTGGCAAGGCGCGATTGGCACCCTTGCGTCATATCCCAGTATCGTAACTACTTGCGAAACAACGCTCAACCACGCCAGCAAACGCCGTACGCCTTCAGCGACCCGCGGCCTTCGCTTTCCGAGCCTCGATCAGTTCCTCCACGACGGCATGGAACGCCGGCTTGGGCGCCAGCGAGCGATCAAACAGCAGCGCATGGTTGGTGCGATTTTTCACCGGAAAATTGTTCAGCCACGAACGGCCGTCGTGCGTCCCCCAGAAAGTGATCATCGTGACGACGCCCGGTTCGAGGATGGCGTGGAAAATCTCGCGATAACGATCAGCCAACTTCTGCTGCATGTCCGGCGGCAGCTCATTCGGATAAGGATTGGGCCCGTGCTCGACCGTTTGCATGTCCGCGCCGCTCACCGTGCGCGGCAGCACGTCGATATCGAGCTCGGTGATCATCACCTTGAAACCAGCGTCGTGGAATTCCTGGATCGCTTCGGTGATGATCTCGGCGTCCGGCGTATTCAGGTGCCAGTGTCCCTGGATGCCGACGGCATCGACGCGCACCCCGGCGGCGCGCAGGTCGCGTAACAAGCGCAGCGTCTTCGCACGCTTCTCCGGCAGCTCGATATTGTAGTCGTTGTAGTAAAGCTCGGCGTCCGGATCGGCGGCGTGCGCAAATTCGAACGCCTTCACGATGAAGTCGTCGCCGATCGCGAGGCGTGCGGGCGTGTCGCGCAGGTACTCCCCTTCCTTGTCGCTGATTGCTTCGTTGACGACGTCCCATGACTTCACCTTGCCGCGGTAGTGAGTGACGACGGTGGTGATGTAGTTTTTCAGATTGCCCAGCGCTTGCTCGCGCGGCAGCGGATGACCGGCCTTGTCCTTGAAAAGCCAGTCGCGCGACAGGTGCTGCCACAGAAGCATGTGACCGTAGAACGCCATGTGTTGCTCCTGCGCGAAGACCGCGACCGCATCGCCGGCCTCGAAAGTGTAGTGGCCTGCATCGTCCACCAGCAGCGCCGGCATCATGTCGCGGTGCGCGGTCAGCGCACTGAACTGCGTGCGGATGAGTTCGTTCAACGGTGCATTCTGCAGGTCCACCGCCGAGGCTGCACAACCGATCACGAGTGAATCACCCGCGGCCGAACGCAGTGTCTCTTCCCCGCCCGCCCCGCGCACTGTCGCCCATCCCAGCAGCAATCCCGTCAAGGCAAGGCGACGCAGCATGGCCAATTCGGCGACTCAGGAGGCCGCTGGCGGTTTCTTGGCGAACCGCGGCTCGGTACCCGCCAGCAGCCGCTTGATATTGCCGCGATGGCGGAAAATCACGAACGCGCCCAAGGCCGTTGCAACCAGACTGAACGGCAGCGGATTGCCGCGCAGCCAGCTGGCGGCGGGCACCGCCACTGCGGCCAGCACGGAGCCGAGCGAGACGTAGCGCGTGATGAGAAAGGTCAGCAGCCAAACCCCCGCACCGATCAGGCAGGAGGTGGGAATAAGCACGACCAAGCCGCCGGCGGCGGTGGCGACGCCCTTCCCGCCCTTGAACTTGGTGAAGATCGAAAACGAGTGGCCCAACACGGCGGCAATCACGCCAACCAAGCCGAGCAGGCGCGCTTCGGTGTAAGCGAGCGGCGTGAACAGCATCCAGCTGGCCGCGAGCGCGCCCTTCACCGCATCGAGCACAAACACCAGGTTGCCGGCATTCTTGCCCTTGCGGCCGAACTTCTCGCCGAGCACGCGCTTGACGTTCGTGGCGCCCGGATTGCCGCTGCCCTCTTTGAAAATATCAACGCCGTGCGCGCGGGCCACCACGTACCCGAAGGGCAGTGACCCGAGCAAATAACCAACGATGGCGGCAGCGGCGGACCAGGCGGGGGACATCAGAGATTGACCACCAGAGCCTGCTTGATGGCTCGATGACTGGTCAATTCCTTAAGGGCCGACTCCGAAGGGGCGCTGTCGAGGTTGAGCACGCACAGGGCGATGCCGCCGGCGTTGTTGCGGCTGAGCGACATGGCGGCGATGTTCACCTTGTCCTTGCCCAACAGCGTGCCGACCATGCCGATGATGCCCGGTTCGTCGTGGTTCTCGTAAACCAGGAGCGTGCCGCGCGGCTCGGCCTCGACCTCGCGGCCGTTGAGGGCGACGATGCGCGGGCTGCCGGACTTGCCGAGCAGCGTGCCGGTGGCCGAGAAGGTCTCGCCCTTGGCGGTGACGGCCTCGACCAGCATCAGCTCGTTGTAATTCGTTTCCTGCGTCGACTTCACCACCTCGACCTGCACGCCAAGGCGGTCCATGACCACCGGAGCGTTGATGTAATTGAGGCTCTCGCCGCTGATGCGGCTGAGGAAACCGCGCTGGATGGCGCGGATGACGGCGGTGGCGTCGATGTCGAGGAGCTTGCCCCAATACGTGATGCGGAGCTTCTCCACGCGATCGGTGGCGAGCTGCTGCACGAGCGTGCCGAGCTTGTTGCCGAGTTCGAGGTACGGCCCGATGACCTTGAGGGTCGCGGCGTCGAGCGCCGGCATGTTGACGGCGTTGCGAATCACGCCGCCGGCGAGCACGTCGGCGATCTGCTCGGCAACTTCCACGCCGACCGCGTCCTGCGCCTCGGCCGTCGAAGCACCGAGGTGCGGCGTGAGCGTGACGTTCGGAAACTTGCGCAGCTCGCTGTCCGCGGCGAGCGGTTCCTCCTCGAACACGTCGAGGCCGGCCGCGGCCACCTGGCCGGACTTGAGCGCGGCGATGAGCGCCGACTCCTTGATGATGCCGCCGCGAGCGCAGTTGAAGATGCGCAGGCCCTTCTTCGCCTTCGCGAAGGCGGCCTCGTCGATCATGTACTGCGTCTGCTCGGTCAGCGGCATGTGCACCGTGATGTAATCCGACTTGGCCAGCAGCTCGTCGAGCGTGACGGCCTCGATCTGCATGGCCTTGGCGCGAACCGGCGACAGGTACGGATCGTAAGCGACGACCGTCATGCCGAAAGCCTGGGCGCGCTTGGCGACCTCGCTGCCGATGCGGCCGAGGCCGACGATGCCGAGGGTCTTCTTGAAGAGTTCGATGCCCGAGAAGCTCTTGCGATCCCACTTGCCCTCGCGCATCGACTGCGCGGCCTGCGGCACGGGGCGGGCGCCGCAGAGGATGTGAGTGAAAGTGAGTTCGGCCGTGGCGACGGTGTTGCCGGCGGGCGTGTTCATCACGATGACGCCACGCTCGGTGGCAGCATCGACGTCGACGTTGTCCACGCCGACACCGGCGCGGCCCACAACCTTGAGTTTCGGCGCAGCGGCGATGACCGCGGCGGTGATCTTGGTTTCCGAGCGAACGGCGATGGCTTCGACGTCCTTCACCAGTTCCAACACCTTTTCCGGAGAGGAGCCGTAGGCCTCAACAACTTCAAAGCCCTTCTGCGCGCGCAGGTAGGCAACTCCCTTGGGTGAGATCTTGTCGGCGACTAGGATTTTCATCGGAAGGTTTAGCTAGCCGTTCCCAAATCAAAAAAGCAACCTCGCAGGCATTCATCCGCTGCGGAGCGTCCGGCCTATGACGCACAACTAACCGGACATCCCCGCCTAAGCGATGGTTCCCGCCGGCGTGTTCTCCGCGACGGCGCGCGCCGTCGCCACGAACGCCTCGACCAACGGCTGCGAAGCGCCGGCCCGCCAGATCAATTCGAGTGTGAGGCTGCCGGACTTGGGCCGAAACTCCGCGTAAGCCACGCCCGGCCGCTGCCAGTGCCGCAGCGACTCCGGCACGAGCATCACACCGAGACCCGCCGCCACCAGCGCGAGCGCTGTCTGCCACTCACCCGCTTCATGACTAAAGCGCGGCGTGAAACCTGCGCGCCGACAAGCGGTGACAACCAGATCGTAATAGAGCGGCGCCACCGTGCGCGGCAGCATGATGAACTGCATCTCGGAGAGCTCGGAGAGCCGCGCCACGCCGCCGTGCTTGCGCGCGACTTCCGCCGGCATCGCCAGCCACAGCGACTCGCGCGACAGCTCCATGGTCGTGAAACCATCCTCCTTAACAGCTGACCGCAAAAATCCTATGTCCAGTTTGTGTTGGCGCAGCGCGACGAGTTGTTCCTCCGGATCCATTTCGAAGCAGCGAATCTCCACTTGCGGACGCCTTTCATGAAACTCGCGCAGGATCGCCGGCACCAGGTTATACACTGCCGAAGTGACGAACCCGATCGCGATGCGACCGGCCTCGCCCCGTGAAGCCGAGCGGCCAAAATCCGCCGCCTTTTCCGCGTGCATCAGCACCACCCTCGCCCGCTCGAGAAACGCGCGTCCTTCCGGGGTCAATTCCACGCGGCGGCTGGTGCGATGAAACAGACGCAGCCCCAGCTCCAGTTCGAGCGCGCGAATCTGCTGGCTCAACGGCGGCTGGGCCACGCGCAAACGCCGCGCCGCGCGCCCGAAATGCAACTCCTCGGCGACCGCGGTGAAATAGCGCAAATGTCTCAACTCCATGTCGACTGATATTCAATAAGTCTCAATCAGGTGCCAAGATGATATTGGAAGTTTCAATGCTCCTAAGCGATACTCCGCCCGCACACTATGTGGATCGTCCGTCTCGCTCTTCGCCGCCCATACACGTTCACCGTGATGGCCCTGCTCATCGTCATCCTCGGCATTCTGTCCGTGGTACGCATGGCCAAGGACATCTTCCCGTCGATCGACATCCCGGTCGTGACGGTGCTCTGGGTCTACGGCGGCCTGACGCCCGAGGAGATGGAAAAGCGCATCGTCACGATCAGCGAACGCGCGATGACCACCACGGTAAACGACATCGAGCACATCGAGTCACAGTCACTGCCAGGTGCCGCCGTCATCAAGGTCTACTTTCAACCGGGCACCAGCATTGACGCCGCCGTCGCGCAGGTCACCGCCATCAACCAGACGGTCGTGCGCATCATGCCGCCGGGCACGACGCCACCGCTGGTCATTCGTTTCAGCGCCTCCAATGTACCCATCCTGCAGCTCGGCCTCGGCAGCAAAAGCCTGACCGAACAGGCGCTGTACGACATCGGCCTGAACTTTCTCCGCGCCCAACTCGCCACCGTACAAGGCGCCTCGATTCCCCTGCCGATGGGCGGCAAGGTGCGCCAGATCCAGGTCGATCTCGATCCGCAAGCACTCCAGTCCTACGGCTTGACGCCCAACGACGTCACTTCCGCCATCAACGTCCAGAATCTTACCCTGCCCTCCGGTACGGTGAAGATCGGCGACCGCGAGTACAACGTGCTCGTCAACAGCAGCCCGGATCTCGTCGCCGGCCTCAATGACCTGCCGATCAAGGTCGTCAACGGCACCACCATCTACATCCGCGACGTCGCCCAAGTGCGCGATGGCAATGCCCCGCAAACCAACATCGTCCGCCAAAACGGCACGCGCGGCGCCCTGCTGCCGGTGCTCAAGAGCGGCAACGCCTCGACCCTCGACATCATTCAACGCATCCGCGCCGCGCTGCCGCGCGTGCTCTCTACGCTACCGCCGGAACTGGACCTGCAGCCGCAGTTCGACCAGTCGATCTTCGTGCGCGCCGCGCTCAACGGCGTGCTCCACGAGGCGCTCATCGCCACCCTGCTGACCTCGGCAATGATCCTGCTCTTCCTCGGCACCTGGCGCAACACGCTGGTCGTCGCGCTCTCCATCCCGCTCTCGATCTTCTGCTCGATCATCATCCTCTATGCGTTCGGCCAGACGATCAACGCCATGACGCTGGGCGGCCTGGCGCTCGCGGTCGGCATTCTCGTCGACGACGCGACCGTCACGATCGAGAACATCGATCGCAACCTCGGCCTGAAGAAGCCACTGATCCAGGCGATCCTCGACGGCGCCGAGCAGATTGCGACGCCGGCCTTCGTTTCCACGCTGTGTATCTGCATCGTGTTCATTCCGATCTTCATGCTCGAGGGCACCGCCAAGTATCTCTTCGGCCCGCTCGCGATGTCCGTGATCTTCGCGATGCTCGCGTCGTACTTCCTCTCGCGAACCGTCGTCCCGACCTTCGTCCACTTCCTCCTCCACGGCCAGCCGGTCATGCACGATGACGGCCACGCCCACGCCGACGCCCCCAAGGGCGACATCTTCTGGCGCGTGCACGTCCGCTTCAACCGGCACTTCGCCCGGCTCCGCGACGCCTACACCCGCCGCCTGAAATGGTGCCTGGACCACGGCAAGACGATCTCCATCGGCGCAGTGGTCCTCGTACTCGCCACCGCGATCCTCGTCCCGTTCCTCGGCCGCGATTTCTTCCCGGTCGTCGACGCCGGCTCGTTCCGTCTTCACGTCCGTGCTCCGGCCGGCACCCGCCTCGAGGAAACCGAACGTATCTTCACGCAGGTGGAAAAAACCATCCGCGACATCATCCCGGCGGAGGAGCTCGTCGCCATCCTCGACAACATCGGCCTCCCCGCCGGCAGCACCGCGCTGGCGTTCAGCGATTCCGTCACCATCAGTCCGGCAGACGGCGAAATCCTCGTGTCGCTCAATCCCGAGAAGCACGGCTCCACGTGGGAATATGTCCGCCGCATCCGCGAGCGCCTGAACCGCGAGCATCCGGATTACTCCTTCTTCACCCAGCCCTCCGACATCGTCGGTCAGATTCTGAACTTCGGTCTGCCCGCGCCGATTGACGTGCAGATCGCCGGCCGCGATCGCGCTGCCAACTACGCCATTGCCCAGCAGCTGGCCACCGACATCGCCGCCATCCGCGGCGCCGTCGACGTGCATGTGCACCAGGTCGTCAACGCGCCCTCGCTCAAGATCAACGTCGACCGCACGCGTGCCGCGCAGCTGGGCCTGACCCAGCGCGATGTCTCGAGCAACCTGCTCATCTCGCTGAGCGGCTCGGCCCAGGCCGCGCCGAATTACTGGCTCAGCCCGCAGAACGGCGTGCAGTACGTCGTCGCCACGCAAACGCCGCAACCGCTGATCGATTCCATCGACTCGCTCAACGCCACCCCGGTCGGCGTCACGCGTGGCACGCCGCAGATCCTCGGCAACGTGGCCAGCATCGATCGCACCACCAGTGCCGCCGTGATCAGCCACTACAACATCCAGCCGGTGTTCGACGTCTACGCCAACGTGGACCAGCGCGATCTCGGCTCGGTCGCCTCCCAGGTGCGCAAGCTGGTCAAGGCGTATGAAAAGAAACTGCCGCGCGGCAGCTTCATCACGATCCGCGGCCAGGCGCAAAGCATGGATGCCTCTTTCCTCGGCCTCGGCATAGGCGTGCTCTTCGCCATCTTGCTCGTGTACCTGCTCATGGTCGTGAATTTCCAATCCTGGCTCGATCCGTTCATCATCATCATGGCCCTGCCGGGCGCGCTGTGCGGCATCGTGTGGATCCTGTTCATCACCCGCACCACGCTGAGCGTGCCGTCGCTGATGGGCGCCATCATGAGCGTCGGCGTGGCCACCGCGAACTCCATCCTGCTCGTCACGTTCGCCAACGATCTCCGCAAGGAGGGTAAGGACGCCTTCAGCGCCGCCCTCGAGGCCGGCCACACGCGTCTGCGTCCCGTGCTCATGACCGCACTCGCGATGATCATCGGCATGCTGCCGATGTCGCTGGGCCTCGGCGAAGGCGGCGAACAGAACGCGCCGCTCGGACGCGCCGTCATCGGCGGCCTGCTCGTCGCCACCGTCGCCACGCTCTTCCTCGTCCCGGTCGTTTACGCCGCACTCCGCAAGAAGGCCGCGCACCGGCCCGACGAAACCATCAACGAAGAGCTGGCCGAGTGCCCGACTCCCACCCCTTAAGACCTCCAACTTCCTTTCCCATGCGCCGTTCCCTGTCCTCTGCCCTCTGTCTTCTGTCCTCTGTCATGACCGCCACCGCGGCCTTCGCCGCCGAAGCGCCTGCGCACCGCACGACGGTCAACATCGTCGTTGCGCGCAAAGCCAGCGCCGCCATCGAGCTGGTGCTGCCCGCCAATCTCCAGGCGCTGCGCGAGGCGGCGGTCTATGCCCGCACCACGGGTTACCTGAACAAGTGGCTCGTCGACATCGGTGACCAGGTGAAGGCCGGCCAGGTCCTCGCCATCATCGACACGCCGGAAGTCGACCAGCAGCTCGCCACCGCCCAGGCCACGCTCGTGCAGGTGCAGGCCAACGCCACCCTCGCCGAAGCCACCGCCAAGCGCTGGAGCAGTCTCGCTGACCAGAAGGCCGTCTCGTCCCAGGAAGTCGAAGAAAAGCAGGCCAGCGCCGCCGCGAGCGTCGCCGCCGCGAAGGCCGCCGAGTCCGAAGTCGCCCGTCTTTCCCAGCTCAAGGGTTTCGCCACCGTCGTGGCGCCGTTCGACGGCGTCATCTCCGCGCGGGGCGCCGACATCGGCACGCTTATCACCACCGACACCAACCGCCCGCTGCTCTTCCGCATCACGCAGCAGGGCACGCTGCGCGTCTACGCCAACATCCCGCAGGCCTACATGCGCGACGTAAAGACCGGCCAGGACGTCGACGTGCTGGTGAAGGAATTCCCCGAGATGAACTTCAAGGGTCAGATCACCCGCGTTTCCGGCGCGCTCGACCCCGTGTCGCGCACGCTGCAGGTCGAGGTGCAGATCCCGAATGAGAGCGGCGCGTTGCTGTCCGGCATGTTCGCCCAGCTGCGGTTCAAGCTGACACCGGTCCAGCCGCCGCTGCTCTTGCCTTCCAACGCTCCGATGATCCGCGCCGACGGCAACCTCGTCGCGGTCGTCGACGCGCAGAATGCGATTCACCTGAAGAAGGTGCGCTTCGGCCGCGACTATGGCACCCAGATCGAAATCATCAGCGGACTCGAGGAAGGCGCGCAGGTCGTCGCCAACCCGAGCGACGCGCTCTTCGAAGGCCAGGTCGTCGAACCGCTGAAGCCGGAAGCGGCGAAGAAGTAAGCTTCGAGCAACACACCCCGCCCTGCGGGCACCCCTCTTGATAGAGGAGACTCCGGCAGTGCAGGTTTAAAATCCCCTCTATCAAGAGGGGTGGCGCGAAGCGCCGGGGTGTGTCGAGGCGCAGACAGCGGGCCCTGACGCCTCAATCCTTCCCCCAGCCCGCGTAGTGCGCGCCGAAGCCCATGCGATACGCCCAGTCGGCGATCGTCTTGGAAACGGGTGAGGTGCCGCTCGAGCCGCCGTGACCGGCATTCGCTTCGATGTGGATGAGAATCGGACCGGCATCCGGTGCCACGGCCTGCTGCATCGCCGCTGCGTACTTGTAGGAGTGCGCCGGGAATACGCGATCGTCGTGATCGCCCGTCGTCACCAGCACGGCCGGATAATGCGCGCCCGCCTTCACCGTGTGCAGCGGTGAATAGGCCACGAGGTATTTGAATCCTTCCTCCGTGTCCGAGTTGCCGTAATCGGACGCCCATGCGGCGCCGACGGTGAATTTGTGATAACGCAGCATGTCCATCACGCCAACCGCCGGCACCGCGGCGGCCGCGAGGTCGGGACGCTGGTTCACGACGGCGCCGAGCAACAGACCGCCGTTGGAACGTCCATCGAGCACCAGCTTGGAATGCGAAGTGAACTTGTTCGCCGCGAGCCAGTCGGCGGCGCCGATGTAGTCATCGAACACGTTTTGCTTCCGCTCCTTCGTGCCGGCCTTGTGCCACTCCTCGCCATATTCGCCGCCGCCGCGCAGGCAGACGTCGGCATAAATCCCGCCGCGCTCGATCCACACGAGCGGCGGCACAGCAAACGCCGGCTTGTGGGTGATATTGAAACCACCGTAGCCATAAAGCCAGGTCGGTGCTGTGCCATCGAGCTTCACGCCTTTCTTGTGCACGATGAACATCGGGATGCGCGTGCCATCCTTCGAAGGAAAGAACACCTGCTGCACTTCGTACTGCGACGCATCGAAGGACGTCTTCGTTTCCTTGAAGACCTCCGTCTGCCCACTGGTCAGGTCGTGGCGCAGCGTGGTGCCAGGCGCGAGATACGAGGAATAGCTGATGAACAACTCCGGATCCTTGTGCCGTCCGGTGATCGCGCCCACGGAGCCAATGCCCGGCAGCTTGATCTCGCCGGCCGCACTGCCGTCGAGGTTGAACACGGCGATGCGATTCGCGGCATCATGCATGTACGTCACCACGATCTTGCCGGCGGAAATCCGGGCCGACTCCATCGTGTCACCCGACTCGGGCACCACCGTCGCCACCTTGTCCGGCTGGTCGAGATTGATCGCCACGATGCGCAGGCGCGCCGCGCCATCGTCCGTGGAGAAATAAAACGTGCGCCCCTCGTTGCCGATGAAGTTGTAGTCCTGGACAAACTGGTCGACGAGCTTCACGACCGGCCCGCCGAACGCGGGCTGCTTGGCATCCTGCAAATCGAGATAATAGACGCTGTTGCCGAGCTTGCCCGGCTGCGAAACGGCGATGACCAGGTAACGTCCGTCGGAAGAAACCGCTCCGCTCGGAAACCAAGTCGGCTGTTCCGGCATCTCGTAAACCAAGCGGTCCTCGTCCTGCGTCGTGCCAACGCGGTGGTAGTAGAGCTTCCGATTTTCGAGCTTGGTGAAAACCTTCGGGTTGCCGTCAGCCGGCGCAGGATAACGCGAATAGAAGAATCCCTTCGCATCATCGGTCCAACTGAGGCCCGTGAACTTCGCCCAGCGGATCACGTCGCTCGCATCCTGACCGGTGGCGACGTCTCGGAGATGCAGTTCGCGCCAGTCGGATCCGCCCGTCGCCAGGCCGTAGCCGAACCATTTGCCATCGGGTGACGGTGCAGTGATCGCCAGGGCGACGGTGCCGTCCTGTGAAAGCGTATTGGGATCCAGCAGCAGGCGCTCGGCGCCATGCAGGCCATCCGTCACGTAAAGCGGCGACTGGTTCTGCAGGCCGTTGTTCTTTGTGTAGAAATACCAGTTGGCTTCCTTGAACGGAATGCCCTGACGCGGATAATTCCACAGCTCGGTCAGGCGCTGCTTGATGACCGCGCGCTCGGGAAACTGGTCGACGATCGAATCGGTCAGCGCGTTCTGCGCCGCCACCCACGCCTTCGTGTCCGGGGAATCCAGCTCCTCCAGCCAGCGATACGGATCGGAGACTTTGTGGCCGGAGTAATCGTCGACATGCTCGACGGTCTTGCTGGCGGGATAATTCACGGCCGCAAGGGCCAGGGTTGGCAGGGCGAGCAACACAAGCAGGCGGGTAACGTTTTGCATGACGCTACGGAAATAATGAACGCCCCCGGCCGCAAGCCCGCGCTCCCGGTGTTGCACCGGGGTCCGTTCCCCTTTTCCCTTCCAGCGTGAAATCACCTCTCCGCCCCGTCTGGTTGGCCGCCCTTGCCTTGCTCAGTCTGACCGCCTCGGCCGCGCCCGACCATTGGCGCGACGAAATCAACCAGCTTACCGCGCAGGACGCCGCCCATCCGCCGGCACCGGGTGGCATCGTGTTCGTCGGCAGTTCCTCCATCCGGTTGTGGACCACGGTGGCCGCTGATTTCCCGGGCCTGCCCGTCATCAATCGCGGCTTCGGCGGCTCCGAGCTGGCGGACAGTGTTTTCTATGAGGACCGCATTGTCCTGGCTTATCACCCCAAGACGGTGGTGCTCTTCGCCGGCACCAACGATCTTTGGAGCGGCAAGACCGCGGAAACCGTATACGCCGACTTCCAGGCGTTTCACGCGAAACTCCGCGCCGCATTGCCGGAAACGAAGCTGATCTACCTTTCGATCACGCTCTCCCCTTCTCGCGCCCGCGTGCACGACGCGATGCGCACCGCCAACCGCCTCATCGCCACCGAGTGCGCGAAGGACCCGCACTGCACCTTCGTCGACATGAACACGCCGATGGCCGGCCCCAATGGCCTGCCCCGGCCGGAACTTTTCCGTGATGACCAGCTGCATCTGAAGCCCGCCGGCTATGCGATTTGGACCAAAGTCCTGACGCCGTACCTACAACCATGACGAAAACCGCGGCCAGGCCGGCGCCACCGGCCAGTCCCTGGATTTTCGGCCCGGCCATCGACCTGCTTGTCGGCTGCGGCGCATGGTCGCTGCCGTTGCTGGCGATCACGTTCTACCTCGGTCAGCGCGACGCCGTGCAGCTCTCCTTCGCCTTCTACGTGCTGGGCATCTTCTTCAACCAGCCGCACTACATGGCGACCGTGTACCGCGCGTACCACACGCCGCATGATTTCAACCGGTATCGCTTCTTCACGATCTACGTGACGATCTTCATCGGCCTGACCGCGGTGATCGTGCACCTGGCGCCAGCGCTCTTTCCGTGGTTGCTGACTTTCTATCTCACGTGGAGCCCGTGGCACTACTCCGGCCAGAACTACGGCATCTCGATGATGTTGATCCGGCGCGCCGGCGGAAAACCCACGGACGACGACCGCAATTACATCTGGTGGTCCTACCTCGCCTCTTACGCCGTCTGGTTTCTCGCCCTGCACAACACCGGCACCGCCGGCCAAGCCAACCTCTACATCCTGCCGATCCCGCAGGAATACGCGCGCCTCGGCGAACTTTTCTTCCTGCTCATCTATGTCGTGGCGGGCGGCATCGGGCACTTCAAACTGATCCGGCAAATCGGAGTCCGAGCCATGGCCGGTCCGCTGACGCTCTACAACACGCAATGCCTCTGGTTCCTCCTGCCCGAGCTGCTGCGCATAACGAGCGACTACGTGCTGCCCGCCACCTACTCGAGCGCCGGCATCCTCGCCTTCATGCATTGCGCGCAGTACCTGTGGATCACCTCTTACTACGCGAAGAAGGAAAGCTCGGCGGAAGCGTCGGGAGGCTTTCGCTTCGGTCCCTACTATCTGATCCTGATCCTCGGCGGCATCGCGCTTTTCATTCCCGGGCCGTGGCTGGCGAGCCGCGTCTTCGGCTACGATCTCGTCGAAAGCTTCTTCATCTTCGCCGCGCTGGTGAACCTGCACCACTTCATCCTCGACGGCGCGATCTGGAAACTGCGCGACGGCCGAATCGCACGCCTGCTCCTCGGCCGCAACGCCCCGGCCGGTGACGCGATGGATCAAGCCACGACCGCCGAATCCTCGCGCTGGCAGTGGTGGCTCGGCCCCAGCATCGGGGCGCGCGCCCTGCGCTATGGCTTCGCCGCCGGCCTGCTTGGCTTGGCCCTCGTCGACCAGACGCAGTACTGGCTGACGCTCAAAACTTCCGGCCAGCCGGCTCTCACTCTCGCGCAGCAGCTCAACCCGCAAGACACGCGCGTTTACTTCAACCGCGCCAAGCAGCTCGTGGCAGCCGGCAACAGCCAGGCGGCGATCGCCGAACTCCAGCGCGCAATCGCGATCAATCCGCGCAGCGTGCAGTCCCAGCACCTGCTCGGCGAATTGCTCTTCAAGTCCGGCGATACGCGTGCCGCGCTCGCCCACTACGATCGCATGGCCGAGCTCTTCCAACCCGACTACGTGGTGCTTGTGAACAGCGGACTACTCGCCTCGCGCCAGGGCGAGACGGCGAAATCGCTGGAGCGCTTCGAGGCCGCCCTCCAGCTCGCACCGCACGACACGACGCTGCACCTCTACCTCGGCCAGGCCTACGAAACCGCCGGCGATTGGTCCGCCGCCCTGGGCCAGTACGGACTCTTCGTCAAGCTGCACGCGGACGACATGACTGCACCGGACGTTTTGCCCGACTACCTGAAGACCGGCCTGAAAATGGCGGAAATTTCGCTCAAGCAAAATCAGCGCGACCAAGCAGTCGCGTTCTACCAGAAGGTCGCTGCGCTCGCCCGGGCCCACGGCCAGAGAGAGTACGCGGAACTTGCCGAGTCCAACCTGCGCAGCTTACAAAACCATCCCTGACCATGAGTGATTCCCCCGCCGAACGTCTCCGCCGCCAAATCGCCTTCATCATCGAGGTGGACAAGCTGAAGGATATCTTCCGCCAGACCATCGTTACCCAGAGCCGCCGCGCCGAGAACAGCGCCGAGCACTCCTGGCACTTCGCATTGATGATCGTCGTGCTTGCCGAGCATTCCAATCACCAGCCGCTCGACGTCCTCCGCATCCTCAAGATGGTGCTCATCCACGACCTGGTGGAAATCGATGCCGGCGATACCTTCGCCTACGATACGAAGAACATGGCGGACCAACACGCGCGCGAAGCCGTGGCCGCCACCCGCATTTTTGGCCTGCTGCCCGCCGACCAGGCTGCCGAATTTCGCGGCCTGTGGGATGAGTTCGAAGCGCAGGAAACCCCCGAGGCGCGCTTCGCCGCCGCGTGCGACCGCTTTCACCCGATGCTGCTCAACTGCCACACCCAGGGCCACGCCTGGCAAAAGCACGGCATCACCCACGACCGCGTGCTCGCACGCAACGCCCATGTCGCCAAGGGCTCGACGGCTATCTGGGACTACGCCGTCCGCATGATTGACGAGGCGGTGGCGAAAGGCCACCTGTTGCCCAAGCCCTGATTCACCGACCATGCTCCGCGCCGCCACCACCGCCGACGCCGCCGCGATTGCCGCGATCTACAATCACTACGTGCTGCACACGATTATCACGTTCGAGGAAGTCGCGGTTAGCGATTCCGAGATGGCCCAGCGCATCACCGATATCACCGGCGCAGGCCTGCCCTGGTTTGTCTGGGAGGAAAACGGCCGCGTGCTCGGCTATTCCTACGCCGGAAAATGGAAGCTGCGCACCGCCTTCCGCTACTGCGTCGAGTCATCCATCTACCTCGACAAGGCAGCCACCGGCCGCGGCCTCGGGCGCAAGCTCTACGACGCCCTGATCGCCGCGCTGCGCGAGCGCGGCATCCACAGTGTCATCGGCGGTATCTCGCTGCCGAACGAGGCCAGCGTTGGCATCAGCGAAAAACTCGGTTTCCAGAAGATCGGCCACTTCAAGGAAGTCGGCTGGAAATTCAACCAGTGGATCGACGTCGGCTATTGGGAATTAATTCTCTGAAACACCGGTCGATCTCCGCCGTCTGTCTCCTGTTCTCTGTCACCTGTCTCCTGATCCCACCATGACTTCCAAACAGCTCGTCCCGGCCCTCGTCATTCCGTTCATCGCCTGGCGTGTCTACATGCGGGTGCGCCGCAACATCGGCCGCCAGCCGTTTCGGCCGGCGCGGCTGCAGGTGAGTATCGCGCTTTTCAGCACCGTCGTGCTGGTCTTCGGCTACTTCGGTCTGCCCCATCCCATGATGCTGGCCGCGCTCGGCGGCGGTCTCGCCGTCAGTGTCGGACTGGCCCTGTGGGGCCTGCACCTGACGAAATTTGAGGACACGCCCCAAGGAAAATTTTATACCCCCAACACCGCGCTCGGTGTGGCCGTTAGTGTCTTGTTCATCGGACGTATCGTCTACCGCATGATCACCCTGCCCAGCGTCGCCGACGGCACGCTCGCCGCGCCCCAGCCTTTCCAGAGCCCGCTCACCTTCTTCCTCTTCGGCGTCAGCGCCGGCTACTACATCGCGTATGCGATCGGCGTGCTGATCCGGAGCCATAAACCGGCAATTCCTTCACCGTGAAAAAGGACGTCCCCCCGTTGGGATTGCGCGATGGCGCCAAGTGCAGGGTCGTCGGTGGCACGCATGTCGGAAAATCCGGCACCGTGCGCGATATCAACCTGAGCAAGACCGGCCATTTCACCATCACCGTGGTACAGGCAAACGGCGATCGATTCAAAACGCTCGCACGCAACGTCGAAATCAAGGAACGGCTCCGCTAAGCGCAAGCTTTAACCGAGGTCCCGGAACGAACCGAACTCAGGATCGAACAGGCGGCGGTGCGTCCGCACCACGGCGCCGTCGGTCTGGCCGGCGATGAAATCGCAGATGCGCCGCGCACGACCGTCCTGCGTCTTCTCGCTCTCGATCAGGCGGCTGACGTTGGCGGGCAGGATGCGGATGACGCGCTCGTTGCGCTCGGCGTAATTTTCCCAGATGGCGCCGTAGAGTGCGTTGATGATCACGCGGGCCTTGTGCTCGATCTGCTCGAGTTGGGGGCTTTCGAAAATGATATCGTTCGCCATCTTCTTGAAGAACTCCGCCTCGCTGCGCGCCGTCTCCTCGATGACGAGGTCGTATTTGTAGCGGTTGGTCTTCTCGGACATGAAATTGTCCGTCGGCTTGAGCCGGCAGGCCTGGATGAAGGTGCCGATCTTCTTCGAAAAGGTATTCTCGAGCCGGTCCTTGCGGATGGCGTCGAACAGCGCGTCGAGGTGCCGCTGCTCGAGATGCCCGATTTTCTCGCCGCCCGCCCAGCGCTCGACGCGTTCGACGGTCAGGAAGCCGGCGCGCACGCCATCAACGATGTCGTTGAGCGAATACGCCGCGTCGTCGGCCCAATCCATGATCTGGCACTCGACGCTCTTGAAGTTGTTCAATGCCTCGCCGCGCATCAGCGCACCCGGGATGCGGTTGCCTCCGAAGACCCACTCGCGCACCGGCGCCTGCGAATCGTAGATGAAGTGATTGAGCGGCGGCGTAGGAAATTCGGTGTAGAGCTTCTTGTACTTCAGCACGCCGTCGAGCAGCGCGCGCGTGGGCTGCATGCCCTTCACGCCGGACTCGTTCTGGTAGATCGTCTCGCACAGCAGGTGCAGCGTCTGGGCGTTGCCCTCAAAACCGCCGCGGCGCTTCATCAACTCCTGCAAGGTGCGCTCGCCGCTGTGGCCGAAGGGCGGGTGGCCCATGTCGTGGGACAGACAGCTCGCCTCGACCAAATCCGCATCGATGTAGAAATCCTCGGTCAGCGGATCGCCGCGGCTCAACAGGAACGAACAGATGGAGCGGCCGATCTGCGCCACTTCCATGGAGTGAGTGAGACGCGTGCGGTAGAAATCGTATTCGCCGCTGAGAAACACCTGCGTCTTCGACTGCAGCTTGCGGAACGCATGGGCGTGGATGATGCGGTCGCGATCGATCTGGAACGGGCTCCGGTAGTCGGTCTTCCGGCTGGTGCCCCACTCCTGCATGTCGAACGCATTGTAGAAACGATTTTTCGCCATGGTTTGAGCGACGGACCCAAGCAGGTGCCGTTCCCCGACGCCAGCCTTATGGCACCCCAACGCGCACCCGCCTTCAAGTAGTCTATTAAACTACTTAGTTCGGTCCGTCGCCCCAAGCGACTAAGTCATCTAATGGATGACTTAAGTGCATCGGCGAATCCCGGGAATATCATGCCCGATTTACGTCCTCGCGGGAGCGGCGGCGGCTGGAAGCTTGAATCCATGCACGCCCTCGCTAGCTTCGCGGTCATGCCGCATACCCTCTTCCCCACGGCCTTTGGCACGTGTGGCATTGCTTGGAACGACACCGGCCTGACCGGCTTTCAGTTCCCCGAGGGCAGCGACACCCTGACCGAACAACGCGTGGCCGCGAAGGGACGCAGCCAACCGGCCGCCGAACCGGTACCCGAGTGGGTGCAGGAAACGATCACCCGCGTGCAACAGCATCTCGACGGGACCAAGGTCCACGATTTCGCCAACGCGAAACTCGATTGGTCGCGCGTTACCGATTTCCAACAGGCCGTTTACCTGCACGCCCTCAACATCAAGCCGGGCTACAAGAAAAGCTACGGCGAGATCGCCAAGCTCATGGCGCTCGGCAACGAAGCCGCGCGCGCCGTCGGCGTCGCCCTCGCCACCAATCCCTGGCCGCTGATCGTGCCGTGCCATCGCGTGGTTTCCGCCAGCGACAAGATGACGGGATTCTCGGCGCCAGGAGGCGTGCGCACGAAGACCCGCCTGTTAACCCTCGAGGGCGCCGAGCTTCTATCCGAGTGATTTGCCTGTCCTGGAGGCGGGACTATCAGTCCCGCGCGACCACCGGCACGACCTGCGGGACTGATAGCCCCGTCTCCCTCCTTTGAAGAAAAATTCCTACGGCTACGATTCCGCAACAGCCCTCGCCCACCTGCAGGCCGCCGATCCAGCGCTCAAGGAACTGATCGCGCGTATCGGTCCCTTTGCGCTCGAGTTGCACCAAGCGAAAAGCCTCTTCGAATCGATGCTGCGCTCGATCATCTACCAGCAACTGCATGGCAAAGCGGCCGCAGCGATCCATGGCCGCGTTCGCGCCGTGTTGGAGACCAAAGGTGGCACCACCTTCGAGGCAATCGAACTGGCTTCCGATGCCGACCTGCGCGCCGCCGGCCTTTCCGCCGCCAAGCTGTTCGCGATCCGCGACCTCGCCGCGAAATGCCGCGCCGGCACCGTTCCTTCGCTCGCCGAAGCACGCAAGCTCAGTGACGCGGAATTGGAGGAACGCCTCACGACCGTGCGCGGCATCGGCCCCTGGACCGTCCACATGCTGCTGATCTTCCAACTTGGCCGGCCTGACGTGATGCCCACCGGAGATTTCGCCATCCGGCTCGCGTTCAAAAAACTCTACCGCAAGCGCAAGGATCCCACCCCGGCTCAAATCCTGAAGCACACGCGCAAGTGGCAGCCCTACCGGTCCGTCGCGACGTGGTATCTCTGGAAGTCGCTTAATCCCGACGGCGCGACCTGAGTCAGCGTTTTCATCGCGTTCGCAGTTGTGCCATAAGCAAGCGTGCCTACGGTCTTCGCATGCCGACTAAAATGCGTGCCATCGTTAAGCCCACCGCGGCCCCCGGTCTCGTGATGACCGAAGTGCCCGTGCCCCTGCCGGGCGTGAACGATGTCCTGATCAAAATCCGCAAGACCTCCATTTGCGGCACCGACGTCCACATCAACAAGTGGGACTCGTGGGCCCAGCGCACGATCAAGCCACCGCTCGTGATCGGCCATGAGTACGTCGGTACCGTCGAAGATGTCGGTAATGGCGTCACGGGTTTCACCAAGGGTCAGATCGTGACTGGTGAAGGCCACATCGTGTGCGGCCATTGCCGCAACTGTCTCGCCGGCCGCCGCCATCTTTGTCCGAATACCGTCGGCGTCGGCGTCAACCGCGACGGCGCGTTTGCCGATTACGTCTCCATTCCCGCATCCAACGTCTGGAAGGTTCCGCCGGGCATGGACCTCGACACGGTCTCGTGCTTCGACCCGCTCGGCAATGCGGTGCACACCACGCTCTCGTTCGACATGGTTGGCGAGGACGTGCTCATCACCGGCGCCGGCCCGATCGGCTGCATGGCCATCGCGGTCGCGAAGCATGCCGGCGCCCGCAAGATCGTGATCACCGACGTCAACGATGGCCGCCTCGAACTGGCCAAGAAACTCGGCCCGACCCGCACCGTGAACGTCACCAAGGAAAACCTCACCGACGTCTGGCACAAGGAACTTGGCATGACCGAGGGCTTCGACGTCGGTTTGGAAATGTCCGGCAATTCCGCCGCACTCACCCAGATGATCGACAACATGGTGAACGGCGGCCGCATCGCGCTGCTCGGTGTCCACCCCGGCGAGGCCAAGGTCGACTGGAACAAGATCGTTTTCAAAATGCTCCACCTAAAGGGCATTTACGGCCGCGAGATGTTCGAGACGTGGTACAAGATGACCGCGCTCGTGCAGGGCGGCATGGACATCTCCCCCGTAATCACGCACCGCCTCTCCGTCGACGAATTCCAGAAGGGTTTCGAGCTGATGGGCTCGGGCCAGTCGGGCAAGATCGTGCTGAATTGGACGTGAGTTTCTGGAGGCGGGACTATCAGTCCCGCGAGTAACGTACGCTGATCCGTGGGACTGATGGTCCCGCCTCCAACTCAATGCGCGAGCATCCAGTGCACCATGCCGCCGGTCGCCAGCGCGAGGCACGCCGACAACAGCGTGCCGATGAGCACATATTCGGCGAACGGCCGGTCATCGAGCGCCTTGAAGCGCGTGAAGGCTTTCGCTGCGAGAATGAAGCCGATCGCGCCATACTGCGCCTGCAGCACGAAGCTGTAGAGCAGCACGCGCTCAAGCACGCCGATGACGCGGCCGCGGTTGAACTCACGCACGTCGATCGTGTTGTCGCTGCCCGTCGGCAATGCGCGCGGCTTCAAATCCAGCCAGTCAAACACGGCGCGGATCACGAGATTCGATTCGTTGGCGGACACCAGCAGGCCGAACAGCACGAGTTGGAATTTGCCGCTGACCAAGGTCTGCAGGAATGGCGTAAGCGCGGTCCAATGCCCGAGCCGCGCACCCCACTCGCCCCACTCCGGCCGGAAGCCCAGTCCCAGCCGGGGCGATAGCCAGATACTCCAAGCCGCCACGCCGGCGAGCCCCAGCACCAACCGGGCAAAGTCCTTGCGCCGCGCCCGGCGCTCGAGCGTGAAGCCGGCAAAATTCAGCGCCACCACCGTGGCCAGCGCGCCGTACCAAGCCAGGCCACAGGAATAGAGCAGGCCGAAGACGATAAGCTCGACGCCCGCCTTGATTCGCCAGACTTTCGCGCTCGTGGCGTCGTCGCGGAACAAACACACGAACCGCGTCAGCAACCAAGCATTGGCGAAGGCGAGGAATTCAGGGGTCATGATTTCTTCAGTTCGGCGTTCAGGTAACGGGTGATCTCATTGCACAGGCCGACAAACTCGTCGAGCGCGGCGGTGTTAATGTTCTTATAAACCGCCACCTTGCTGACCTTCAACTCCCGCTCGAGTTCGGTCACCGGCTGCCCGGCCAGCAAGCCGCAGATGATGCGCAGGCGGTTGCGCTCCCAGCTGCCCACCTTGTGGCTGACGAAATTCAGCAGGTGATTGAACAATTTCCACTGGTCGAAAGCGGGTCCCTGCGGCGGCGGCTCCCCCTGCAGGCCGAGCAAATATTCCGACTCCTTCAAAGTCGTGATCATTGCCCGAGCCCGGTGAAAAGCCGGCCCATCCATGCCCAGCGCCTGCTTGGCATTGATCGGCGTCGTGAGCTCACCCAACCCCACGCCAAAGCGGATCTCCACCGGATGCATTTCCGACAGGATTGAAAAGACATCGAAAAACAGCGTATCGGCCGAGCGATAGACCGCTTGGAATTCATCCCCCAGCGTAACCGTGTACGGCGACACCACCGGCCGCGGCTTGCGGTCGTTGATCTTTTTCAGCGCGTTCGTGAGCTTCTTTTGGAAATGGGCGCGCTCGGATACGTCCTTCGAACCCACCACATCGCCGATCAGGGCAAGATATTGCATGGCTTATGAGTTAACCGTTTTGGTTAACTCGTCAATTATTTAACCATAATGGTTAACTTATATTATTTTTAACCATTTCGGTTAAAGGCCTCTCTCCAGCTCTTGCAGGTCACCGGGTTTTCAAGCTCCTTATGACAAATGAATTCCGCCTTCACCGTCCATCTCAAGGAAACCCTCGCCGGGATCGACCAAGCCGGCCTGTACAAACGCGAGCGGGTCATCACCACTCATCAAACCGCGCATATCAAAGTCGCCGCCCCTTCGACTGGCTCAGGACAGGCCGCTTCGACTAGCTCAGGGCAGGCTGATCGCGAGGTGCTGAACCTCTGCGCCAACAACTACCTTGGCCTCGCTGACCATCCCGAGCTGATCGCCGCCTCGCACGCCGCGCTGGATCGCTGGGGCTACGGCTTGGCTTCGGTGCGTTTCATCTGCGGCACGCAGCAGATCCATCGCGACCTTGAGACGGCCCTTGCCCGCTTTCTCGGCACGGACGACAGTATCCTCTATTCCTCGTGCTTCGACGCCAACGGCGGGCTTTTCGAAACGCTGCTCGGTGCGGAAGACGCGGTCATTTCCGACGAGCTGAACCACGCCTCGATCATCGACGGTGTCCGTCTTTGCAAGGCGCAGCGCTATCGCTATAAGAACAACGACCTCGCCGACCTCGAGGCGAAGCTCAAGGAAGCGGACGCCGCGAAGGCCCGCTTCAAGCTGATCGCAACCGACGGCGTGTTCTCGATGGACGGCACCATCGCCAACCTGAAAGGCATCTGCGACCTCGCCGACAAATACCAGGCGATCCTGATGGTCGACGACAGCCATGCGGTTGGATTTCTCGGCAAGACTGGTCGCGGCAGTCACGAGTACTGTGACGTCATGGGACGCGTCGATGTATTTACCGGCACGCTCGGCAAGGCGCTCGGCGGCGCCAGCGGCGGATACACTTCGGGCCGCAAGGAAATCATCGACCTGCTCCGCCAACGGTCGCGCCCGTATCTTTTCTCCAACACCATCCCGCCCGCCATCGCGGGCGCGGCGCTGAAGTGCCTGGAAATGCTGACCGCTTCAACAGCCCTGCGCGACAAGCTGGAGGCCAACACGCGCTTCTACCGCGACGGCCTCGTCAAAGCCGGCCTGACCATTCGTCCCGGCACGCACCCGATCGTCCCGATCATGCTCGGCGATGCCGCGCTTTCGCAGAAGGTTGCCGCCCGCATGCTGGAGAAGGGCGTCTACGTCATCGGCTTCTTTCACCCGGTCGTCCCGGTCGGCCAGGCGCGCATCCGCACGCAGGTTTCCGCGGTGCACAGCCGCGAGGACCTGGCCTTTGCCATTGAGAAGTTCGCCGAAGTGAAACAGGAATTTTCCCTCTGATCATGCCCACGCCCGCGCAACTGAAGAAGCTCCAGGCTGCCGCGAAGACCGCCGCCGGCCGGGCTTACGCTCCCTACTCCAAGTTTCATGTCGGTGCCGCGGTGCTGACGTCCTCCGGCAAGATCTTCGCCGGCTGCAACGTCGAGAACGCCTCGTACGGTCTCTGCAATTGCGCCGAGCGCACCGCCATCTTCACCGCCGTCGCCGCGAAAGAGCGCAAGCTCGAGTGCGTGGTGGTCTACACGCCAACGCCGACGGCCACCGCTCCGTGCGGCGCCTGCCGCCAGGTGATTTACGAATTCGGGCCCAAGGCCCGCGTGCTTTCTTTCTGCGCGAGCAGCGATCGCCTCGACACGACGATCACCGCCCTGCTGCCGGCGGCCTTCGGTCCTGAAGACCTGTCCTGACGCACACCGCGTCCTTTTCCTTATGAAGCTCCCCACCCTGTTCGTGGTTTTGTTCGCTGCTACCGCCGTTGGATTCGCCGCCGAGCCGGCGCACCGCATCACCGGCGTCGACCGCAGCTACATGGATACGACCGTTTCGCCGGCCAAGGATTTCTACGACTACGCCAACGGCGCCTTCAACAAGGTGCCGATTCCCGGCGAGTACTCCGGCTACGGCGTGAACCAGGAAATCAACGAGCGGAATTTCGCGATCTTGAAAGAGATCCTTGAATCCTCCGCCAAGACCGGCGGTGCGCCGGGCACAGTGGTCCAGCGCGTCGGCGATTTTTATGGCGCCGGCATGGATGAGGCCGCCATCGAAAAGGCCGGGCTCACGCCGCTGCAACCGTGGCTCGACGAGATCGCGGCCATCAAGACTTCAGCCGAGGTGCAGACCACTGTCGCCCATCTCTATGCTCTCGGCCTCGACACCTGCTTCGGCTTCGGCGTGCAAGTGGACGACAAGGACACCACCGCCATGATCGGGGGCTTTTACCAAGGCGGCTTGGGACTGCCGGACCGGGATTACTATTTCAGGACCGACGAGAAGTCGGTCGAGATCCGCACGGCCTACGTGGCACATGTGGCCAAAACGCTCGAGCTCGCCGGAGACAAACCGGCTGACGCCAAGACCGCCGCCGACGCCATCGTCGCGCTCGAAACCAAGCTGGCCAAGGCGTCGCGCACGATGGTCGAGCGTCGTGACCCGGAGAAGAACTACAACAAGTTCGAACGCGCCGCGCTGGCGAAGCAGGCTCCTGCCTTCGCGTGGGAAGGTTTCTTCACCGCAATCAAATTGCCCACCACGGAAAAGACCGTGCTCGTCGGCCAGCCGGAATTTTTCACCGCGCTGGGTGAACTCTACGCCAACGAGCCGCTGGCCAGCTGGCGGGCTTACCTGCGCTGGCACGTGCTCCACCAGTGCGCCAACTACCTGTCGCGCGCGTTCGTGGACGAACGCTTCGCCTTCTACGGCTGGAAGCTGTCCGGCACCACCGAGCTCAAGCCGCGGTGGAAGCGCGTCATGGCCGCTGCTGACGAAGCCATTGGCGAGGATCTGGGCCAGCTCTACGTGCGCACGACCTTCAGCCCCGAGGCCAAGGCGCGCGCACAGGAGATGATCAATTTTCACCTGCAGGCCATGCACAACCGCATCGCAGCGGCGGCCTGGATGAGCGCGCCGACCAAGGCTCAGGCGTATCGCAAGCTCGAGACGATGCGCAGCAAGATCGGTTATCCCGATCACTGGCGCGACTACAGTGCGCTCACGATCACCCGCACCTCGTACGTCGGCAACGTCATCGCCGCCTCCGCGTTCGAGTTCAATCGTCGCCTGGCCAAGCTCGGAAAACCGGTCGACAAGACCGAGTGGTTCATGACGCCGCAGACCAACAACGCGTACTACGATCCCACGCTAAACGAAATGTGCTTCCCGGCCGGCATCCTGCAGCCGCCGTTCTTCGACGCGAACGCCGACGACGCGACCAACTACGGCGCGCTCGCCTCCACCATCGGCCACGAGCTGACCCATGGTTTCGACGACGAAGGCCGCCAATACGACGCCGACGGCAACCTCAAGAACTGGTGGACCGCCGAGGACGAGAAAAACTTCAAGGAGCGCGCCGAACTCGTCGCACAGCAATATGACGCCTTCGAGCCCCTGCCCGGCCTGCACATCGACGGCCACCAGACGCTCGGCGAAAACATCGCCGACGTGGGCGGCCTGCGCGTGGCCTACGAGGCCTTCAAGCTCGTTACCGCCAACAAGCGCCTGATGCCGGTGGACGGGCTTACGCCTGACCAACGCTTCTTCATCGCTTTTGCCCAAGGCTGGCGCACCAACGAGCGCCCGGAAGGCGTGCGCCTGCACATCACGAGCGATGTCCACAGTCCCGTGAAGTGGCGCGTGCTCGGACCTGTCGCCAACTTCCCGGAATTCTACACCGCATTTGGCTGCCCGCAGCCGGAGCAAACCTGGCCGCCGATCTGGTGACCCCATCGACCGCTTTAGAGCGAGTCGGTGAACTTCTTGAGCTCTTCCCAGTAAACCAGGCCGGCGAACTCCGCCAGCCCGCCATGATGGCCGCCTTCAACGAAGAGCTTCGTCTTTCGCGCGGTGATCGCATCGTAGAGCTTGGGCGCATGCCAGAACGGCACCGTGGCGTCGGCCGTGCCATGGATCACCATGACCGGACAGCGCAGTTCCGCCATCTTGCCGAGGTTGGCAAATTTGTCGCCGAGGAAGAGCGGGACTCGCGTCATGACGCGGTATGAACTGACAAACGTGCCTTGGGTGACCAACCCGGCGATGGGCTGATGCCGGGCGAGTTCGATCGCCGGACCACCGCCCAGCGAGTAGCCATACACCACGATGCGGTCCGCCGGCACGCCCAGCTTGGCGCGAAGATAGTCGTAGGCCAGTTGCGTGTCGCTGTAGAGATTCGCCTCGTTTGGCGTGCCCTCGCTGAGGCCATAGTGGCGGTAATCGAAGGCAAAGACCGCGTAACCGTGATTCAGAAACGTCGGGATGTATTCGGCCAGGCTGCCCAGATCCTGATAGTTCCCGTGCAGGTACAAGATCGTGTACTTCGCCTGGGGATTCGCCCAATGCCGCGCGGCAAGCTTGGTCCCGTCAGCGGCCGTAAGCGTCAGGTAATCCGGCCCCATCGCGTATTTGAGCGGTGGACGAGGGAAAATCATGCTCAGCGACAGGAAGTGCGCGCCCACCGTCAGCGCGCCATAGATCACGACCAAGATGAGCAGGATCTTCCCGAAGACTCCAAGCATCTCACTCATCGTGGATTGATCAGGATCGCGCCCGGAATATGAGCGCATGGCCTTCAGCCTTTGTTCAGCTGGCCGCGGACCGCACTGACGACGTCCGCACGCGGCACTTCGCGCTCGGAACGATCGGACAAGTCGCGGATTTTCACCACGCCCTTGGCCACTTCATCGCCGCCATAGATGAGAGCCAGGCGCGCGCCGGATTCGGCCGCGACCTTGAACTGTTTGCCAAAGGCCAGGTCCTTGAACGGATAGTCGGTCTGGAAACCGGCGGCACGCAGCGCGTGGATGTCGGCAAACGCCACCTTCCGCTCGGCCTCGCCACCGATGACGACGTAAACATCCGGTGCGCGACTGTAAGCCGGAGCCAGGTTGCGCTGCTCGAGCAACAAGCCGGTCGTCACATCGCCAATCGCAAAACCCACGGCCGGCAAATCCGGGCCGCCAAGTTTCTTCACGAGATCATTGTAGCGCCCGCCGCCTGCCAGCGCCCGCAAGTCGCCCTTGCGGTCGAAAGCCTCGAAGACGAAGCCCGTATAGTAAGCCAGGCCGCGCACCACGCTCAGGTCGACGGCGATGAAATCGGCGAGCCCCATGGCGCCGACGCCGCCTAGGACTTTACGCCAGTCATTCAAACGCGTGGCGATTTTCTCGGAAGGAAACGCCGCCAGCGCCGCTTCGAGCTCGGTCAGGCTCTTGATCTTCAGGAACGCCAGGACCTTGTCCTTCTGATCGGCCGGCAAGGCGCCGTGCGCGTCGGCATAGCCCTTGAAGGCATCGTCGCCCATTTTCTCAAAACGATCGATCGCCCCGAGCAGGCTGCGCGCCTGCGCATCATTAAAGCCCAAGGCTTCGAGATAGAAGAACCACAGGTCGCGATCGCTCAAGCGGACGTAGAAATCATCCTTGGTCAGGCCAAAGCCCGCCAGGCACTGAATCAGCAGCGCGATCAGCTCGATCTCGGCTTCCGGACCGGCTTCCCCGAAAATATCGGCGTTGAACTGGTTGAAGGCGCGGAGGCGGCCCTTTTGGGCGCGTTCGTAACGATAAAATTCGGCGATACTGAACCACTTGATCGGACGCTTCAGCGCTCCGGCCTTCGCGCCGACCATGCGACAAACCGTAGGCGTCATTTCCGGACGCAAGGAAACCGCACGGTCGCCCTTGTCCTTGAAGCTGAAGAGCTGGCCTTCGATTTCCTCGCCCGATTTGGTCGTGTAGAGCTCGAGCGGCTCGAGCACCGGCGCATCGTACTCTTCGAAACCAAAGCGCGTGGCTGCCTTACGCCAATTGCCAAAGATATGCTGACGGCGGGAAAAATCCTCCGGATAAAAATCCCGGAAGCCTGGGAGAGACTGAAAACCGGCCATGCCTGACGCCCGGCTTAGTCAGCCGAAGCCGGCGGCGGCGGATTCGCGCGCAATTTCTCGAGGCTCAGCTGCTTGATCTTCTGCTTGAGAATCTTGCCCGACTTGAACTTCACCACGGCACGCTCCGGGATAACGACTTCCGTTTCCGGCTTGTTCGGGTTGCGCCCCACGCGCGCCTTGCGGACCTGAACCTCGAGCACGCCGAAGTTGCGGAGCTCGACGTTGCGGCCGGCAGCCAGCGCATCCATCACAATATCAAGGGTCATCTGGACCGTGTCTTGGATTTGCTTCTGCGGAAACCCGGTCTTCTCGTAGATTTCCAGCACGATCTCGCGTTTGGTCAGGTTGGTCGACATGGCTTGGCGGGGGTTTAAAATTTTGGTGCCGTAGGCTTTCGGGCACAAATAATTCACTACCCAGTGCTTGCGTCAACCGCAAAGCCGCACAGAGATTTAACTCTCCAATGCCCGACCCAAAGGCCGTAAACAGCATGTTTGCCCGCATTGCGGGGCGCTATGATCTAGCCAATCATCTACTTAGCGGTGGTGTGGACTTTTGGTGGCGCCAGCTACTGGTCCGGGCCGTCTACGACTCGCAGCCACGCGATGTACTGGATCTTGCTACTGGTAGCGGAGATGTGGCGTTTTGCCTAGTCGATGGTTTACCGCCCGGCGTGAAGATAACCGGTATGGATTTCTGCCAGCCGATGCTGGACGAAGCCGTGCTCAAAAGGGCCGCGAATCCGCGCTGGGCGGGCATAGAATTCAAGCAAGGCGACGGCCTGGCCCTGCCCCTGCCCGATCATTGCGTGGATGCCCTGACCATCAGTTTTGGCCTGCGCAACATGGCGGATCGTCACCGCGCCCTAAGCGAGATGAGCCGGGTGCTGCGACCGGGCGGACGCGTGTTTATCCTGGAATTCTCCCAACCGCATTTCTGGTTCCGGCCATTCTATTACGCGTACCTGAAATTTGTCCTGCCCACGATCGCCGGCGTAGTCACGGGCGATCGCTCGGCCTACGAGTATCTCTGTGGCTCCATCGAAAAATTCCCGGATCGTGCCGGCATGACGACGGAAATTCAGCGCGCCGGATTCACCGCCGTGCGCGCCACGCCCTTCACCTTCGGCATCGTCGCGCTGCACGAAGCGACGGCCTGAGCAGTGCGAGGACTGGGTCCTTCTCCCACACAAGTGGGATCAGGATAAAACGCACTGAAGCGCGTTTTAGTTAAAGGACTTGCCGCAGCCGCAGGTGCTCTGCGCGTTCGGATTGCGGATCTCAAAACCCTTTCCCTGTAAGCCGTCGTCGAAATCGATGCTCGTGCCATCCAGATACGCATGGCTGGCGGGATCGATCAGCACCTGAACGCCTTCGCTCTCGAAAGTCTGGTCATCTGCCTTGGGCAGGTCGAAGGACATGCCGTACTGGAAGCCCGAGCAGCCGCCGCCTTCAACAAACACGCGCAGTCGTTTCTGTCCGTCGCCTTGGGCGGCATGCATCGTCTGCACTTGGCGAGCCGCGCGTGAAGTCAGGGTGATCATGCGGCGCAAACTACGACCGACCTCGCTTCTGTCAACCCACCCACTTCGTGCGCAAAGCAAGCGTGTAGCAGGAAGCGTGCAATATTCTGCTCAGAGTTCTTGCCACGCGCCGTAGCGACGGTTTTTCTCAGTGCCGTGCCAACGACCGCTCTCAAGCACATCTTCAACGAATTGCAGTACGAACTCACCCGCAAGCTGGCGGAGGGCGGCATGGGACTCGTTTACGAGGCGCTTCAGAAGGGCTCGGGCAATTTCCGCAAGGTCGTGGCCATCAAGCTCATTCGGGAAGAGTATTCCAGCATCCCCGAATTCCAGAAAAACTTTATCGGCGAGGCCCGCCTGGTGGCCGACCTCATCCATACGAACATCGTTCAGACGTACCACCTTGGCCAGATCGGCGGGCAGTATTTCATGACGATGGAATTCGTGCGGGGTGTAAATCTTGAGCAATTCATCGAACGCCACACCGAACTGGGCCGCCAGATGCCGGTCGATATGGCGGTGTTCATCGCTTCCCGCGTCTGCCGTGGTCTCAGTTACGCCCACACGAAGCGCGACTCTGAAGGTCGCCTGCTCGGCATCGTGCACCGCGACGTGAATCCGAAGAACGTCATGCTCGCGATCGAAGGCGACGTGAAGCTCACCGACTTCGGCATCGCGAAGGCCCTCGACCTGATGTACAACGAGGAAGGCAAGGTCATCCCAGGCAAGGATGAGTATCTTTCCACTGAAGGCGCCAGCTACGCCGTGACCGACGGCCGCTCCGATCTCTTTTCGCTCGGCATTGTCCTGACCGAAATCCTGCTCGGCCGGAATATTTTCCGCGGCTCCAGCCGCCTCGAGTCCCGCCGCAACATCCTCACGATGCCGTTGCCAAAGTTCTCGACGCTGCGCTCCGACATCGACCCCAAGCTCGAAGTCATCCTCCAAAAGGCCCTACAGCGCGACCGCGACAAGCGCTACCAGTCGGCCTACGAGATGCTGACGGACCTCGAGATGTACCTTTACAGCGACCGCTACGGCCCCACTAACGAAAAGCTCGCTGTTTACCTCGCCGAAATCTTCCCGCCGGAGAAACCGGGTTCATCCCCGTCCCTTCCCGGCTCCTTCCAGTCCAGCCCCTAGCCCCGGTCGTTCGCGCATCCTATGAGCGGCCCCGGACTCAATCAGAGTTTCCAGCAGCGGCAGACGCAGCAGCTCATGCTGGCGCCGCAGATGCGGCAGTCGCTCAAAATCCTGCAAGTGGCCGCGCTCGACCTGCGCCAGACGATCCAGGAGGAACTCCAGGCTAATCCCGCGCTTGAGGAAATGCCGATGGACGACGTCAGCCTCGAGAAAAGCGCCACGAGCGGCGACGAGAACGCCGGGGCCAACGACGACCCGCGCGAGGAAATGGATTTCTCCAAGGACCAGCAGATGCTCGATCGCATCGGCCAGGACTGGCGCGACCACATGTCCGACACGGGCGGAGTCCGTCAAACCACCAGCGAGGAGGACGAACGTCGCCAGCATTTCTACGACTCGCTCACGACCGAGACTTCGCTGCAACAGCACCTGATGCAACAAGCCGAACTGGCCGGCGTCGCGCCCGCGATCCTCGAGGCGCTGCGCTACCTCATCGGCAGCCTAGATGACCGTGGTTATCTGACCTCCACCCTCTCGGATCTTGCGCTGCTCACCAGCCTGTCGCTGGAAACGATGCAGGAAGCGGCCAAGGTGCTGAAAAGCTTCGAACCGGCGGGTATCGGCGCGGAAAACCTCGGCGAGTGTCTCCTGATCCAGCTCAATCACCAAGGTCGCGGCAAATCCGTCGCCGCGCGCATCGTCCGCGATCACTTCGAGCTGCTGGTGCGCCGTCGCATTCCCGACCTGTCGCGCAAGATGGGCCTCGCGCCGGAGATCATCCAGGAAGCGATCGAGATCATCGGCACGCTGGATCCCGCGCCCGGCCGCCGGTTCGCTGATGATTCCAACCGCGTCGTCGTGCCTGACGTCACCGTCGAGAAGGACAACGGCGAGTGGCAGATCATCCTCAACCAGGATTACATCCCGCGCCTCCGCCTCAGTGGCACCTACAAGGATCTCATCGCCAAGGGCAAACTCTCCAAGCAGGAGAGCGACTACCTGCGTGAAAAGCTTCGCTCCGGCAAATTCATCATCAACGCCATCGAGCAGCGCCAGCGCACGATCGAACGCATCACCCGCGAAATCCTGAAGCATCAGAGCGAGTTCTTCGCGGAAGGTGTGTCCAAGCTGAAGCCACTCACGATGACGCAGATCGCGGACATCATCGGCGTGCACGAGACCACCGTCAGCCGCGCGCTGGCCAACAAGTACATCAAGACGCCGCACGGTGTCTTTGAAATGAAGTTCTTCTTCACCTCCGGCTATCAGTCCGAGGCCGGCGCTTCCGTGGCCAACACCAGCGTGAAGGAAATGATCGCCGACATCATCGCCGGCGAAGATCCCGGCCAGCCGCGCAGCGACCAGGAAATCGTCGGACTGCTGCAGGAGAAGGGACTGAAGATCGCGCGGCGCACCGTGGCGAAGTATCGCGAGGAACTCGGCTTGCTGCCGAGCAACCTGCGCCGGCGTTACGACTGACGGGGCCGGTAGGAGAAAGCTCCCCGATTACTTCTGCGCGCCAACCGCCTGGTCGTGCAGCTTGGCGGCTTCCATCACGGTCTTGACCAGTTCCGGCAGCGAAACCGGCTTGAGCAAATAGCGATAAAGCGCGGCCTCGTTCACGCTGCGCAGCAGCATTTCCGGCTTCATGTAGCCCGTCACCAGCACGCGCTGCATGTCGGGATATTCCTCGCGGGCATCAACCAGGAAGCTGAGTCCGTTGCCGCCGGGCATCAGGTGATCCGAAACGACGACCTTGAAAGTGCGTTTGTGCAGGATGAAGCCGGCTTCCTTGGCGCTCGTCGCCACCGCGACGTCGAAATACGGCGCCAGCGACTCGGCGTAGAGGTCGAGCAAAGGCTTTTCGTCATCCACCAACAGGACGGCTCCCAGCTTGGCTTTGGCGGCATCGGCGGCTTCGGTCGGAGCGGTCATTTCCCGAACAGGGTGCTTGGCCTCCGGAGGTTGGCAAACTCAAATCCTTGTGAAACAACCATATTAACCAAGGGAAGTTGCACGATGATTGCTTGCCACCGCGCCTCGGGATTTTTTGAGTGTCAGCGGCATGGATAAAACCGATTTTCACGCGGCCGCGCGCGATGGTTCTCTGGGGCAATTGCCCGCGAATCTGCTTACGGCGGAAAATCTGACGCGCGGAAATTCCTCCGGCAACACTCCCCTCCACCTGGCGGCGAAATACGGCAAACTCGGCCAGCTGCCGGCGGGACTGCTCACATCCGCGCTCCTGCTGATCAAGAACGACGCCGGCTATACCCCGCTCCATCTCGCCGCCCGCGAAGGCACGCTGGGCCAGTTTCCGGCCGAGTTGCTCACGCGCGAGCACCTGCTGACGCGCTCCAACAGCGGACTCACCCCGCTCCATCAGGCCGCCGCCGCCGGCACGCTCGACCAGCTGCCCGCCGGGTTGCTGGGGATCGAACTCGTGCTGACGAAGACCGATACCGGCAACACGCTGCTCCACGAGGCCGCGGAGAATGGCGCGCTCGATCGTTTCCCGCCGCAGTTCATCACTCACAGCACGCTCACCTCGACCAACATCAGTGGCGAAACCGCGCTGCACACTGCAGCGCTCAACGGCCATCTCGATCAGGTCCCGCGCGAGTTCCTCACCGCCGCGACGCTGCTGCTCAAGACCGCGAATCACGACACCTGCCTGCACGCCGCCGCGATCTCCGGCCACCTCGACCAGATTCCCGTGGAACTGCTCACGCACAACAACCTGGTGCTCGCCAGCAAGTCGGGCCACACGCCGATCCATGCGGCAGCGGAATCAGGCTACCTGAAGCAGATTCCCACCGACCGGCTCACGCTCGACCTGTTGATCACGCGCAACGATTTCGGCGACACGCCGCTGCACGCCGCTGCAGTCGAGGGCCATCTCAAGGACGTGCCGCGCGAATTCCTCAACCAGGCAACGCTCACGATCAAGAATTACACCGGCGGCACACCCATCGGCGCGGCCATCCACAACAACCACGCCGACCAACTGCCGTACGAGTTCCAGCCCAAGCCGCCGACCCTGCTGCAGAAGATCCTTTATCGTACCGGTTTCTCGCGTCCGCCTTACGCCTAGACAGCGGCGGCGGCTTATGCCACATCGGCGGCTGGTCTTTTGCCGCCAGCCATCACCCTTCTTCTTTCCTTAATGAACACCAGCATCACCGCCATTACCGCCCGCGAGATCATTGACTCCCGCGGCAATCCAACCGTCGAGGTCGATGTCCGCCTCGCCTCCGGCCACTTCGGCCGCGCCGCCGTGCCCTCGGGCGCCTCCACCGGCGAACACGAAGCCATCGAGCTCCGCGACGGTGACAAGGCCCGCTACGGCGGCAAGGGCACCCTCAAGGCCGTCGGCAACGTGAAGGCCAAGATCGCCCCGGCGCTCATCGGCTTCGACGCTTTCGACCAGATCGGCATCGACCGCGCCATGCTCAAGCTCGACGGCACGTCCACCAAGGCGAAGCTCGGCGCCAACGCCATCCTCGGCGTCTCCATGGCCGCCGCCAAGGCCGCCGCCGCCGCTTCCGGTCTCCCGCTCTACAAGTACCTCGGTGGCCCGAACGCCAAGGTCCTTCCGGTGCCGCTGATGAACATCATGAACGGCGGCGCCCACTCGGACGCCCCGATCGACTTCCAGGAGTTCATGATCGTCCCGAAGAACTTCAACTCGTTCTCCGAGGCTCTCCGCGCCGGCGCCGAGGTGTTCCACTCCCTCAAGAAGGTTCTCAAGGCGAAGGGTCTCCAGACCGCCGTCGGTGACGAAGGCGGCTTCGCCCCGAACCTCGCCTCCACCACCGACGCGCTCGACGCCATCGCCGAGGCCGTGAAGGGTGCCGGCTACAAGCTGGGCAAGGACATCTTCCTCGCCCTCGACGTCGCCTCCTCCGAATTCTACGTGAAGGAAAAGAAGACCTATGTCTTCAAGAAGTCCTCCGGCCAGTCCTTCACCGGCGACCAGTTCGTCGCCTACTACAAGGACCTCGTCGCCAAGTACCCGATCGTCTCGATCGAGGACGGTTGCGCCGAAGGCGATTGGACGACTTGGAAGAAGCTCACCGACGCCATCGGCGACAAGGTGCAGCTCGTCGGCGACGATCTCTTCGTCACCAACGTCGAGTTCCTCAAGAAGGGCATCGAGACCGGCACCGCCAACTCGATCCTCGTCAAGGTGAACCAGATCGGTTCGCTCACCGAGACGTTCGACTCCATCGCCCTCGCCCAGCGCAACAGCTACACGACGATCATCTCGCACCGCTCCGGCGAAACCGAGGACGTCACGATCGCCGACATCGCCGTCGCGACGAACGCCGGCCAGATCAAGACCGGCTCCGCTTCCCGCACCGACCGTGTCGCGAAGTACAACCAGCTCCTCCGCATCGAGGAAGAGCTCGGCCCCAGCGCTATCTACGGCGGACAGCTCTGAAAATTCGAAGCCGCCTAACCCCGACGGCTCCGTAAGAACACACACCAGGGAAGGCCGGACGTCGCAAGACGCCCGGCCTTTTCTTTGGGAAACATCGGGCCGCTCCCGGCGTCTCCTTGCACAACCACTGCTCATGCGCACACTCCGTCCCGTGAAATTGCTCCGCCTCCTTCCCGCCCTGATTGGCCTCACTTTCGGCTCCGGCCTCCTCACCGCCGACGAAAAGACCGCGCCCGCTCCGGCGCCGGCTCCCGCGCCCGCCGCCAAGCCGGCCGCGACTGATGCCCCGATCGAACTGCCCAAGATGCAGGTCACCGCACAGCGGGTGAAGTCCATCGACAAGGAGATCAAGCGCCTCGACAAGCTCATCGTCCGCGAGCAGGCCAAGGTCAAATCGACCGAACTCGACAAGGCGCTGAACAACGAGAAGGTCGCCCACGCCGCCGCCATTTTCGGCGGCAACTCCGCCGATCACATGTCCGCCGTCGCCGCCAGCCGCGTCATGCTGCTCGAGCAGGAACGCGAGGTTTTCGAAGCCATGAAGCGCCCTGCCACCGTCGACGAATTCAAGATGATGGAAGCGCAGATCGAGGAGATCCGCACCACCCGCCGCAACCTGGACGACGCAGCGAAGCAGCGGTGACCAAGCGAAACGCCAAACTCCAGATGCCAAACGCCAAATAAAATCCGACCCCGGCCAGCTGTTTCAAAACTGGTTTTTGAAAATTGTTTGGCGTTTGGATCGTTGGCGTTTGGCATTTTTGCCGTTCACTCCACGCGCAGAATATACCCGCGCAGGTACTCGCTCTCCGGCATAGTAACGAGCACCGGGTGATCGAAAGGCTGGTGGCAAAATTCCAGCACGTGCACGCGGCGCTTCGCGTCCGTCGCCGCCTCGGCCAGGACTTCGCGCAGTTGCTCGTCCTGCATGTGGTGGGAGCAGGTATAGGTCGCCAGCATGCCGCCGGGGACCAGCGCCTTCATCGCGCGGAGATTGAGTTCCTTGTAGCCGCGCAGCGCGCCTTCGAGCGCTGACTTCGACTTCGCAAACGGCGGCGGATCGAGGATGACCAGATCCCACGCCGGCGCGGCGTCGCGGTTCGCCGTGAACCAATCGAAGACATTCGCCCCTTGGAAATCCACGGTGACTTTGTTGCGCTCGGCGTTCTTCTTCGCCTGCGAGATCGCATCGAAGGCACTGTCGAGCCCTAGCACACTCGCCGCTCCGGCCCGCGCCGCGTGCAACGCAAACGAGCCCTGGTTGCAGAACGCGTCGAGCACGCGCTTGCCGGCGGCGTATTTCGCCACGACCGCATGCTGCTGGCGCTGGTCCAGGTAGAACCCGGTCTTCTGGCCGTTCTGCAAGTCGAGCCAGTAATCGAAGCCATCGATCGTCACCCAACTCGGCGCCACCGCCTGGCCGGAGCGCGTGTGCACTTCGGCCACCAAACCCTCGAGTTTCCGGATGTTCGCATCGTTGCGGAAAATAATCTCCTTCGCGCCGGTGAGCTTCGCCAACAAATCGCTGAGCAGACCGCTGCGTTTCTCCATCGCCATCGTCTGGATCTGGGCCACGAGCATGTCGCCAAACTGGTCGACCACGACACCCGGCAGGTCGTCGGATTCGCTCCAGACCAGGCGCTTGAAATCACCCAGCCCGGCGCGCCGGGCGATTGCCCGTTCCAGCGCCCCGCGCAAATAGGCCTCGTCGAGCACCACGCGGTCGCGGCTCAGGCGCCGCCAGACGATCTGCGATTTCGAGTTATAAATGCCCGTGCCCAGAAAGCGTCCGGTGCGGTCGCGGCACTCCACCACTTCACCATCGTGCTCCACCGGCAGGAGCGCTTCGCATTCGTTGCCGAAGACCCAGGGGTGTCCCTTCAGGACACGGGAGTTGGCATTGGCTTTGAGTTTAAGGGAGGGAGAGGCTTGCACAGCCGGTCATCATTGCACCGCAACGCCCGCACAGAAGCAAAAAATGCCCGCACCCGGGGTTACCGGATTGCGGGCATCAAAGTCAGCGGGACTCAGGCGGCGTGGCCGAAGTGCTCGTCGTCGTTCGATTCCTCCAGCTCGACCATCGCGGAGGACGGCAGGGTCTCGGGAATGAACGTTTCGCGGCCGGGATGGAAACCGGTTTCATCCTGGAAGCCCTCCGGCGAGCGGCGCATGTTGGCCACGAAGACGGCCAAGGCGACGAATTGAACGAGGCCGACGACACCCAGAAGGATAGTCCAGAGATTCATGCGCGATATAATCGGCACGACCTGAATTTACTTAAAGGCGTTCTTGCACATCGCGGCATTCCAGACGGGTTTTTGACCGCGGCCTGACGTATTTTTCACGGCTCCGTCCTCCCCGACCGGCCTTTACCGGATTTTAGCTCAGCGCACGCCCTGCGCGACCGGGGGCAGCGTCTTGAAGAAAGCCCACAGCGCCTTCAACTCCACGTCGTCCATACCGGAGAAACCGCGCGGCATGACCGGATTCAGCACCGTGCCGTCCGGACGCTTCATCGTGCGGATGGTATTGATGAAATCCTGCTCAGACCACTTCGCCAGGCGGCCTTCCGGATGCGGCGTGAGATTCGCCGCCATCGGCCAGTCCGGCGGCCCGATCTCGATCTTGCCGCCCGAATAGTTCGCGCCGTGGCAACCCGTGCAACCCGCCGCAAGATAACGGCCGTATTCGGCCGTGGGCGCCTTGACCAAGGCTGCCGGCGGCGCGAGATGGGCGTGATCGAGCTTTTCCGCGGCGATCATCTTTTGCGGCGCGGTCGTCAGCAGGATTTGCGAAATCGGGCCATAAGCGGTCGGCACGCGCTCACGATCCACCGCCGGCACAGACTTCAGGTAGGCGATCACCGCGCCCAGATCCTCGTCCGTCAGCTTGGAGTATTCTTCGGACGGCATGACGAACAACCCGCGGCCATCGGCTCCGACGCCGTGCCGGATCGCGCGCACCCAATCCTCATCCTTGAAATTGGCGACGCTGCTCCCCTTGCCCTTGGTGATATTGGAGCCATAGAGCCGGCCCATGGCGCCATCCTCGATCACCTTGGCCCCGGAGAAATCCTTGCCATGGCAATCGATGCAACCACGCGTCTGCGCGATGTGCTGGCCATGCGCAATGGCAGCCGCATCCGTCGGGATGACCACTGGGCGGACGTTCACCGCGTAGGTCTTATGCAAGGCCGCCTGGCTCTTGTTTTTGAAGAACAGGCCGAGAGCGATGACGATGAGCAGCAGGGTGCCGGCAATGATGCCGAAGATCTTGGCGAACTTCTTCATGGGGTGCGTGGTAAAGCCCGGAAAGACAGAGCAATCCCCCTCCGCTTTCAATCCCCTTCTCCGCCGCCAACTCTGGGCTTCCCCTGCGCGGCGGAACATGTTCAGTCGTCCCCTTCATGCCCACGCCTGCCCAGGAAATTGCCCGTCGCCGCACCTTCGCGATCATCTCGCACCCGGATGCGGGCAAGACGACTTTGACCGAAAAATTCCTGCTCTACGGCAACGCCATCCACCTCGCCGGCGCGGTCAAGGACCGCAAGAATCAGCGCGCGACGGCCTCGGACTGGATGGAGCTCGAGAAACAGCGCGGTATCTCGATCAGCTCGACCGTCCTGCAGTTCGATTTCGCCGGCTGCGCGGTCAACCTGCTCGACACCCCCGGCCACAAGGACTTCTCCGAGGACACCTACCGCGTGCTCACCGCCGTCGACGCCGCGCTGATGGTGATCGACGCCGCCAAGGGCGTGGAGACGCAGACGCGCAAGCTGTTCGAAGTCTGCCGCCGTCGCGGCGTGCCGATCTTCACGTTCATGAACAAGTGCGACCGGCCGACGCGCAACCCGCTCGACCTGCTCGACGAACTGGAAAGCGTGCTCGGCCTCCAGTCCTCGCCGCTGATCTGGCCGCTCGGCAACGGCCCGTCCTTCAAGGGTGTCTTCGACCGCCGCACCAAGGAAGTCCATCTCTTCGAACGCGTGCCCGGTGGCAAATTCCAGGCGCCGGTCAACGTGACCTCACTCGACGATCCCGCCGTCCGCGCCAAGCTCGACGACGACACCTATCGCGACGTGAAGGAGCAGCTCGAGATGCTCGACGGCGCCGGCCATCCGTTCGACCTGAACGCCGTGCAGCACGGCCAGCAGACGCCGGTCTATTTCGGCTCGGCCGTGAACAATTTCGGCATCGAGCTTCTGTTGAACGGATTCCTGAAGGACTCCGTCCCGCCCGCGCCGCGCAAGTCGGTCAGCGTCGTCGTGCCCGGCCTGCCGCAGCCGACCGCCGCGCGCGAGGTTCCCGTCGAAGACCCGAAGTTTTCCGGCTTCATCTTCAAGATCCAGGCGAACATGGACGCGAAGCACCGCGACCGCATCGCCTTCTTGCGCGTGTGCTCCGGCAAATTCGAGCGCGACATGGTCGTCGTCCATCAGCGCACCGGCAAACAGGTCCGCCTCTCGTCTTCTCACAAACTCTTCGGTCGCGAACGCGAGACTGTCGACGAAGCGTGGCCGGGCGACGTCATCGGCCTCGTCGGCCACAGCGAATTCGGCATCGGCGACACGCTGACCACTGACCGTTCGATCTATTACGACGAGATCCCGCGCTTCCCGTCGGAAGTTTTCAGCTACATCACGAACCCCAACACCGGCGACGCGAAGAAGTACCGCGCGGGCCTCGAGCAGCTCCTCCAGGAAGGCGTCGTGCAATCGTTCTCCGCCAAGAACGCGCCTCCGGGCGCCACACTCCTCGCCGCGGTCGGTCCGCTGCAATTCGAAGTCGTGCAGTGGCGCCTGCAGAGCGAGTACAACGCCGAGTCGCGCCTCACGCCCACGCCGTGGACCGTGCTGCGCTGGCTCTCCAAGGCCGACGGCGCGCCGGTCAGTTTGTCCAAGGGCGATTTCGATTACACCAAACTGATCGTCGCCAGCGGCGTCAGCTTCGGCACCGACAAGTTCGACAACCCGGTTGTGCTCTTCCCGAACGAGTGGACGATGCGCTATTTCACCGAGAAGAATCCGGAGCTGAAACTACACGAGCTCCCGCTGGAACAGGTGCGCTGAGACGCTCGTCCGAATTGCTTTTAAAACCCGGCGCTCGCCCCGCAGGCATATTTCCCGGGAAATTCGTTATAAACCACGATTTTCCTAGGGAATTTTCCCCTTTTCCGCCGCTTGCCATCGAGGGAAGGCATTCTTTGCTTCCGCGAATGCGACGCGGCGCGACGAGTGAAAATTCAGTCAGCCGGGCCCTGCTGGGCCTGCTGTTCCTCGTGTTCGCACTCTCGGGCAACGCGGCGACGCCGCGCGTCACCGAACTCGAGGGTGAAATTGCCCGGGCGAAGCCGGCCGAGCGCCCGGAATTGCTCGTGCTGCTTTCGGAAGAAATCGAAACCGACGACATGAACCGCGCCTGGGACTATGCGCAGCAAGCCCGGCGCGAGGCCGTCATTCAGGCGGACGAAATCCGCGCCGACATTCGAATCGCCTCCATTCAGCGGCGACGCGGCGCTTACTCCGACGCCCTGACTCTCGCCCAGTCAGCCCTTACGCGCGCCACGCTGATGGACGACAAGCGCCTGCGCGCCGAGGCCATGCTCATTGTCGCCAACACCCACGACAGCCTTGCCGAATTTCCCGCCGCCCTCGACCTGTTCCGCACCCTCGTGCCGATGGCCGAGGAAATCGGCGATCCGCGCTTCCTCGGCCGCGTCTACAACGCCCTCGGCGTCACTTATGTCGACTCCAACCAACCCGACCGCTCGCGGCAGGCCTATGAAACCGGCATGGCCTACGCCCGGCAGGCTGGCGACCAGCGGATGGTGGCCGGGTATCTGAACAATCTCGGCAATTTCGCGATGAACGCGGGGGATGCCCCCAGCGCGCGCGACTTCCATGAACGCGCCCTGGCGCTGCGCGAAGCGACGGGAGGCGACACGCGCGGCATCGCCGACTCGAACCAAAACCTGGCCGAGGTCGCGATCCTGGAAAAGAACCCCGCCGGCGCGCTGCCCTATCTCGATCGCGCCATCGCCCTCCATACCTCCCTGGGACTCAAGCGTAACCTCACCAATGCCCAGATCGCCTATGCCACCGCCCTGCGACTCCTGGGCCGCCTTGACGAGGTTCCGCCGCACTTGGAAATCGCCCGGGGCTATGCGGATGAACTCAAAAGCCAGACGATGCTGGCGCGCGTTCACCGCGCCTACGCGCTCTACCACGAGGCCCGCGGCGATTTTCGCGCGGCCCTCGATGACGAGAAGAAGTATGCCCTCGCGACCGACGCCGCGATCGGCGAACGCTCCCGCCAGCGCCTTGATTCGCTGCAGGCCCGCTACGATGCCGAGCGCCGGCAGCACGAAATCGATGTCCTCCGCCGTGACCAGCAACTCCAGCAGGCCGAACTCGCCACCTTTCGCTGGCAGCGTTACAGCCTGATCGCGGGACTGCTCGGCATCCTCGTCGTGGGTACCGCCCTGCTCAGCCGGCACCGGCTGAAGCGCCGCACCGAGGAACGCATTCTCGCCGAAACCCTCGCTGGCCGCGAGGCGGCCGAGGTCGCCCATGCGCTCAAAACCCGCCTGCTGCACATCACCTCCCACGACATCCGCGGGCCGCTGACGAATGTGCTGCACGTCACGGATGAACTGCAGCGCGAACTTCCCAGTGGCCAGGCCGACGACCGGCTCGAAGTCATCAAGCATGAAGCCGAGAATGTTCTCAGCCTCGTTCAGGAAATTCTCGACACCGCCTCGCTTGAAAAGGGCCGGCTCGCCATCGATCCCGCGCCGGCCGATTTTGCCGAAATCATCCGCAGTGTCGTCAACCGGCTCCAATGGCGGGCCGCGCTGAAACAGCAGGCGATCGAATTCACGGTTGGCTCGCCCGACGCCGGCCTGCTGGAGGGCGATGCTCACCGCCTGCAGCAGGTGGTGGCCAATCTCGTTGGCAACGCCCTGAAATATTCGCCGCCGCGCAAGCCGATCCACCTGCAGCTCGATCGCACCGAGGACGCGGTGCGGTTCAGCGTGACGGACAAGGGCCCGGGCATCAGCACCGAGGACCAGACCCGACTTTTCATCCCGTTCGCCCGCCTCCACAATCGTCCGGGCGGAGGAGAATCTTCCCATGGGCTCGGACTTTCCATTGCCCACGAGATCGTCCGCCTGCACGGCGGACGCTTGTCGGTTGTGTCCGCGGTCGGCCAGGGCTCCACGTTCATCGTGGAGATTCCTTCCCGGAAGCCTGCGGACTCGCCGCTTCCGGACCTCGCGCGTTCGGTCTGACCGCCACTCCGAATCAAAACGCGGGGTTGAATCCGACGGGCAGATTGCTTGTGTCATAAGCACACACCACTGTCCGCCCGCGCTCCTGCGGCCGGCGCCCACTCATGTTCTCTCGCGATCTGCCGGCGTTGCTCTGTTTTGCTGTCCTTCTCGTTTCCGGCCGGGCCGCGGATTTCCCCTGGGCGGGACATGGTCTCATCAGCTTCGAGATTCCAACCGGCTGGAAAATCGAAAAGCAGTCGGCAGGCGAAAGCTTCACCTTGGTCGCGCGACCAAGCTCGGAGGTGGCGGCTCTGCTGCAGATCACCCTGATCGACACCCCGCCCACCAAGCCCACGCTCACTGGAAATCTGACCGACCGGCTGCAAGACAGTCTCGCGCCCTACATCGAACAATCCGTCGAAAAGGAATTCCTGCCCATCCGTCTTCGCTCGCGCCAGGGCAAAGGCTGGTATGCCGAACTCACCGATGCCGCGCTGGTCGGCAAGCCGCCGGTGGCCGGCGACTACAAGGTTATGCGCAGCGCGATTGTCGCCCTCGATCCCCAGCTTGTCGCCGTGGCCACGATGCAATTCGACAATCCCGCCGCCGATGAGGCCGGCGAGATGCTCGCCTTTGTCAGCAGCATGCGCTTCGCCCGCAAATCAGCCGGCAAATGACTCGCGCCGCGACCGGACGGTGGCAGACGGGCGCAGCTGTCTTGCCTTTGCCCCGCCTCGGGATTGAAGTCGCCGCCATGAATCTCTCCCGCTGCCTCCTTCTGCTGGGCATCTGCATGTTCGGCTTGGGTTCACTCGCTGCAACAACCCTCGCCCCGATTCCGGTCGTTGTCATCAAGGCGGCCCGCGTGGTCGATCCGGTCGCCGGCACCGTCCTCCAAAATCAGGCCATCGTCATCGAAGGCGACCGGATCAAGTCGGTCGGCCCCGCCGCCAGCGCGGTTTTTCCCGCCTACGCAAAGATCATCGATCTCGGCGCAGCCACCGTCCTGCCGGGATTGATCGACTGCCATACGCACGTCACCAGCCAGCCGGAGAATTTCTACGAGGACATCTTCCGCAAGAGTCCGATCGACCAGGCCACCACGTCGCACATCTACGCTCGCCGCACCCTGCTCGCGGGCTTCACGACCATCCGCAATGTCGGTGCGGACAACTACGTGGACTTCGCCCTGCGCAACGCGATCAACGACGGCAAGCTGCCCGGGCCGCGCATCCTCGCAAGCGGTCCCGCGCTCAGCGCCACCGGCGGACACGGCGACCTGAATGGCATGTCGCCGTACATCCGCTTTGAGGGCGAAATCAACGGCATCGCCAATGGCGTCGAGGAGATCCGCAAAAAGGTCCGCGAGAACGTCAAATACGGCGCCGACTGCATCAAGATTCTCGCCACGGCCGGTGTGCTCTCCGAGGAGGAATCCGTCGGCCTGCCGCAGTACACCCAGGAGGAAATGAACGCCGCTGTCGCCGAGGCCCACGTCTGGGGCAAGCGCGTCGCCGCCCACGCCCACGGCACCGAGGGCATCAAGATGGCCATCCGCGCCGGGGTGACGTCGGTCGAGCACTCGAGCTTCATCGATGACGAGGGCATCAAGCTCGCGCTCGAGCACGGCACCTATCTCGTCTTCGATATCTACAACGACGACTACATCATGGCCGAATACAGCCGCCTCGGTTACCCGGACAAAATCCTCGCCAAGGAAAAGCTGGTCGGCCGCACCCAGCGCGAGAACTTCACCAAGGCCCTCAAGGCCGGCTGCAAACTCGCCTTCGGCACCGACTCGGGCGTTTACCCGCACGGCTGGAACGCCAAGCAGTTCCGCACCGAAGTCACCTGGGGCATGACACCCATGCAGGCGATCCAAAGCGCGACCACGAGCGCGGCCGATCTGATCGGCTGGAAAGACCGCGTCGGACAGCTCGCTCCCGGCTTTTTCGCCGATCTCGTCGCCGTGAAGGGCGATCCACTCGCGGACGTCAGCGTCCTCGAAAAAATGGCCTTCGTCATGAAGGGCGGCGAAATCTACCGCAACGAACTCACCAGCGACCCGGTCAAGCAGTTCGAATAAATCCCACCGCCATGCGCCGCCTGCTCGTCAGCCTTTGTTTGTTGTTTTCGCTTACGGCGCTGCGCGCGGCTGAAGTCGTGGCGCCGTCCACGGAGAAAGCTCCCGTACTCGTGTTGGTGCACGGCGCATGGGCCGGTGGCTGGCAGTACCGCAAGGTGACCGCGATTTTTGAGTCCCACGGCATCAAGGTCTTTCATCCATCGATGAGCGGCATGGGCGAACACCACAACACCGCTTCGCCCGCCATCGGCCTCGATACGCACATCGACGATATCGTGAACCTGATCCTGTTTGAGGATCTGCACGATGTCATCCTGCTCGGTCACAGCTATGGCGGCATGGTGGTCACTGGCGTCGTCGACCGAATTCCCGAGCGCATCAAGAAGGTGATCTACCTCGACGCATTTGTGCCGGAGGATGGCGAGAGCCTCACCTCGCTCCGCAAACCCGTGGCCGGCTTCAATATCGAGACCATGACCAAGGACGGCATGATCGTTCCTTCCTGGGTCAAACCCGAGAAGCCCTGGCCGAAGGACGTGCCCCAACCGCTCAAAACCTTCACCGACCCGATCCACCTCGGTAATCCCGCGGCCAAGAAGATTCCGGGCGTCTACATTCTTACCGTCGACAAGGGCAAGCAGCCCCAGGATGACGAATTCTACGCGCCCTCCGAGCGCGCCCGTGCGCGCGGCTGGCCGGTACTGCTGCTGGAAGCCAATCACGTTCCGCAGTGGTATATTCCCGAAGTGACGGCGGCTTTGATCGAAGCTCAGCTCAAGTAAGTCCGTCATGAAGCGTCGCCTCGGTGAAGTGGGCTCCATCCACAAGCTGCACCCGTACGAATGGCTGTGGGAGCCGCTCGCGAGCGAGGCCACGTTCGTGCTGCGCTCCATGTTCGGCGCCAAGGCGGCGTATCTCGATGGCAAACTGATGCTCTGCTTCATCGCGAGCGACGAACCGTGGCGCGGGGTGCTCGTGTGCACCGACCAGAGCCGCCAGCCGGCGCTGCAATCGGAATTTCCCGAGCTCACGCCGCACGCCATCCTGCCCAAGTGGCTTTACCTGCCGGAAACCACGAACCGTTTCGAAGCCGTGGCCGCCGCGTTGGTCGGCCTCGCCCGGCGGCGCGATCCGCGTCTCGGGATCATTCCGCCCCCGCGCAAACGGCGCGCGAAGGGAGAAAAGATTCGCGCAATCAAGGCGCCCAAGCGGCGCGTCCGGCGGAAATCCAAATAGCAGCTAGTTCGCGCTCTTCTTGCCGTCGTCCCGAACCTCGCGGTTGCCACCGGAACTCGACGCCGCGGGTGCCACGCGATCCGGCGCGCGAGATGGCGGCGGGCTGGAGCGCGGGGCTTCACTGCGCGTTTCCGGCCGCGGCTGGAACGGCTGTTGCGGACGCGGTGCGTTGCCTCCGCTGTTGTTTTCGTTGCGTCCGCGCCACTGGCGATCGGGCTCGCCCGCACGCGGCGGCGGCCGGGGCGACGGATTGTTGGCGTTAAGCGGGCGATTCGGTCCGCCAGGAGTGCCGGTGCCGGGCGGACGCGCGGCCGTTTCCGGACGCGGCGCGTCGGGCGCGATACGATCGACCGGACGATGACGGCGATGGTCCGGCGGGCGCGGCGGTGGATTCGTTACTACGCCCCCGGGCGGCTTGCCACTGGGCGGACGATTTGGCGGCGGATTCGGGTGATCGTGCGACCGGTGATCATACCGCGGATAGTAATAGCGCCGGCCGTAGAAGGGATCGTCGTAGTACTGGAACGCGATCCGCCCGAAGCCGCCGTAGCCGTACGGGTACAGGTCGTACGAATAGTAGGATGACGAATATGGGTCATCATACGCCGGATAGGTCGACGCGACATTGACGCGCACGTCGCTGTACCGCGTGAACCGCACCACCACCCACTCCGGCGTAGCGCCCTCGGTTTCGGGCGTGAGATAAACTTTCAGGTAGTAATCGCCGGTGCCGGTCGCGCCCTGCTGGTCCAGGTAACGGGCCACCGTCGCGCGCAATTCGCCCATTTCCCTCTCGGTGAGCGGGCGCGCCGCGGAGGTTTCCACGACTTCAATTTCATTGGCCGGTTCGATCCGCTGGACGGTGCGGCGTTCGGAAGTAACACAGCCGGTCGTCAGGCCGGCGAAACTGACTGCGAGAATCAGCCAGAGCAGGTGTGCGCGATTTTTCATGGGGTGTGGGGTGTCGCTTCCTTATGCGACAGGCTGTCCGGACCCCTGTTCCCAGCCAAGCCCGATGGTGCGATTTGGCATGTATTTCCCCCGGGGTTTATGGCTACCTCTTGGCTTTCCGATGTCTGCCGACCTCCAAGCCGTTCGCACCTACCTGCTGTCCCTGCAGGATTCCATCTGTGCGGCGCTGGAACGAGAGGACGGCGGCGCCCGCTTCCAGGAGGACCAATGGACTCGTCCCGAAGGCGGCGGCGGCCGGTCCCGGGTGCTGAGCGAAGGGGCCGTATTCGAGAAGGCCGGCGTGGGCTTCTCCCATGTTTCGGGCGCCACCTTGCCCCCTTCGGCCACGGCCGCGCGTCCTGAACTGGCGGGAAAACCTTTTCACGCGATGGGCGTCTCTTTGGTCATCCACCCGCGCAATCCCTACGTGCCGACCAGCCACGCCAACGTCCGGTGCTTCATCGCCGGCGAAGGCGAATCTGCGGTCTGGTGGTTCGGCGGCGGGTTCGACCTGACGCCCTACTACGGTTTCGAAGAAGACGCCGCGCACTGGCACCGCACGGCGCGCACCGCCACCGGCGAGCACTACCCGCGTTTCAAGAAATGGTGCGACGACTATTTCTTTCTCAAGCACCGCAACGAGCCGCGCGGCGTCGGCGGCATTTTCTTCGACGACTTCAATGCGCCTGGCTTCGAGAAGAGCTTCGCGCTGATGCGCAGCGTGGGCGACGCGTTCCTGCCGGCCTACCTGCCGATCGTGCAGAAGCGCAAGGCCACGGCATTCGGCACGCGCGAGCGCGACTTCCAGCTCTACCGCCGCGGACGTTACGTGGAGTTCAACCTGGTGTGGGATCGCGGCACGCTCTTCGGGCTGCAAAGCGGCGGCCGCACCGAATCGATCCTCATGTCGATGCCGCCGCTGGCGGCCTGGCGCTACGACTGGCGGCCCGATCCGGGCACGCCGGAGGCGAGTCTTTACGATGTCTTCCTCAAACCCCGCAATTGGGCCGATGAATAGTCGCGAACGTTTTCTTGCCGCCGTGGCCTGCACGCCGCTCGACCGCCCGCCGATCTGGGTGATGCGCCAGGCCGGTCGCTACCTGCCGGAATATCGCGCGCTCAAGGCGAAGTCGTCCTTCTTGGAAATGGTGCGCACACCCGAGCTCGCCGCGGAGGTCACGCTGCAGCCGCTGCGCCGCTTCGCGCTCGATGCCGCGATCATCTTCTCCGACATCCTCGTCATCCCCGAGGCCCTCGGCCAGGGCTACAAGTTCCGCGACGAAGGCGGCATCGCGATGGACTTCACGCTGGAGAGCCAGGATCAGCTCGAGCGGCTCAACTCCACCGGCGTCGCCTCACGCCTCGACTACGTCGGCCAGGCCCTGGCCCGCGTCAAAACCGAACTCAAGGGCGAGAAGGCGCTGCTGGGTTTCGCCGGCGCCCCGTGGACGCTGGCCACTTACATGATCGAGGGCGGCAGCTCGGACGATTACACGAAGATCAAGACACTCTTCTACACCAACCGGCCGTTCTTCAATGCGCTGCTGGAAAAGATCACCGCCGCCGTCATCGACTACTGCCAGATGCAGATTCGCTCGGGTGCGGACGCGATCCAACTCTTCGATTCGTGGGGCGGGATCGTCGCCGGCCAGGATTACGAGGCGGCGTCGCTGCACTGGACCCGCCAGATCATCGCCGCGCTGCCGAAGGATTTTCCGGTCATCCTCTATGCGAAGGGCGTCAACTCGCAGCTAACCGACCTCGCCTTCAGCGGCGCCCGCGTGCTCGGCCTCGACTGGACCGTCGACCTCGGCCTCGCCCGCAAGCTCGTGCCGGGCAACGTCGCGCTGCAGGGCAACCTGGATCCGGTCCTGATGGACACGACGCCGGAAATCGTGGGCCGCGAGGCATCCCGCCTGCTGGAGAGCATGCGTGGCGGCAACGGACACATCTTCAACCTCGGCCACGGCATCATGCCGACCGCGAAAATCGAATGCATGCAGGCTCTGGTGGACACGGTGACGAAATGGAATAACGAACACTCCAAGGCCGCGGTGCGGTCTGAGTAACATCACCATTTCGTTCCCGTCGTGTCTTCCTCGCCTCAACGCATCGCAATCATCGGCGGCGGCCTCACCGGCCTGACCGCGGCGTGGAAGCTGCATCGCGAGGGCTACAAAGTCACTGTCTTCGAAAAGGCGGACCGTGTCGGCGGTGTGATCGTTTCCAACCAGAAGGACGGCTGGCTCACCGAGGTCGGCCCCAACTCCCTGCAGGAAACCCCGGAAATCACCGCGTTGATCAACGCGCTCGGCCTGGGCCGCGAGCGCCAGGTGGCGAATCCCGACGCCCGCAACCGCTTCATCGTCCGCCGCGGCCGCTTGATGCCCGTGCCGCTGTCGCCGCCGGCGTTCCTGACTTCGTCGCTGTTCTCGCTGCGCGCTCGCTTTAAGGTTCTTCGCGAAATGCTGACGCGGCCGCGCGTGCGGACCACCGACACGAGCCTCGCCAATTTCATCGGCGCCCACTTCGGCCAGGAAATCGTGGAGTACGGCCTGAACCCGATGGTCGCCGGCGTGTACGCGGGTGATCCGGAAAAGCTCTCCGCGCGCTACGCATTTCCCAATCTCTGGCAGATCGAACGCAAGTACGGTTCGCTCCTCCGCGGCTTCCGTGCGCAGGCGGCCGAACGCAAGGCGCGCGGCGAGAGTTCCGGCTTGGTGCCGATCATCTCCTTTGAACGCGGCCTGCAGGCATTGCCCGAAGCCCTCGCGGCCGCGCTGCCGCCGGGCACCATCCGCTTGGGCACGACCGTCACCAGCCTGATTCCGGGCCGGCCGTGGAAGATCATCACGAGCCAGGGCGAGGTCGTGCAGACCGCCGAATTCGACGCCGTGCTGCTGGCCGTGCCGGCGCCAGCGCTCGGCCAGATGGTCTTCGGCACGCTCGGCGAACGTCCCCTCGCCTCGCTTGACCACCTGCCGCATCCGCCGGTGAGTTCGCTGACGCTCGGTTTCCGCCGCGACCAGGTGGGGCATCCGTTGAACGGCTTCGGCGCCCTGGTGCCGGCGCGCGAGCGGCGCAGCTTTCTCGGCGTCCTCTTCGCTTCCACCCTCTTTCCGGGCCGTGCGCCCACCGATCATGTCGCGCTCCGGGTTTTCGTCGGCGGCATGCGCCAGCCGGACGCCGGACGTCTCGCGACGCCCGAATTGCTGGCCAGCGTGTTGCCGGACCTGCGCGAATTGCTGGGCATCACGGGCGACCCGGTGTTCGTTGACCATGCGTTTTGGGCCAAAGCGATTCCTCAGTACAACGTCGGCCACGAGCGCTTCCTGGAGCCGCTGACCCAGTGCGAGAACCGCCATGACGGCCTGTTTATCGGTGGAAATTCCCGCGATGGCATCTCCCTGCCAGATTGCGTCCGCAGCGGCTTAAAACTCGCCGAACGGGCCCGCGAATACGCCGTACAAAGCACCAAGTAACCCAGTCCAAGTCCCAAGGGTTCGGCTCTGTCCCTTGTCACTTGCTACCTGATACTTGTTACTTTCCGGCGGAACCCAATTGGCTCTTGCTCAATGGCCCTGCCGGAGTACCGTCCGGCGCCTTATTTCCATGGCGCAAGACCTGAAAAATTCCCTGCTGCTGCCCAAGACCGACTTCCCCATGCGGGCTGATCTGGTCAAACGCGAACCCGGCCGTGTGGCTCATTGGGAAAAACTCGATCTTTACGGCAAAATCCAGGCCGCGCGCGCCGGCAAACCGGTCTTTGTGCTTCATGACGGCCCGCCGTTCACCAACGGCGACGTCCATATCGGCACCGCACTGAACAAGTCGCTCAAGGATTTCGTCAACCGCTACAAGTCGATGCGCGGCTACCGCACGCCGTACGTCCCGGGTTGGGACTGCCACGGCCTGCCGATCGAGCAGAAGGTCAGCAAGGAGATCAAGGAACAGAACCTGACGCTCACGACCGCGCAGTTCCGTGCGAAGTGCGACGAGTTTTCCGAAGGCTGGATCGCCAAGCAGACCGGCCAGTTCAAGCGCGTCGGCGTGCTCGCGGACTGGAAGAACGAGTACAAGACCAAGGCTCCCGCTTTCGAAGGCGACATCCTGCGCACGTTCGCCGCGTTCGTCGAACAGGGCCTCGTCTACCGCAGCAAGAAGCCGGTTTACTGGTCGATCCCGTTCGAGACCGCCCTTGCCGAGGCCGAGATCGAGTACAAGGACCACACCTCGATCGCGATCTGGGTGAAGTTCCTCGTGCCGGTTGAGGAGGCGAAGAAGTTCGGCCTGCCGACCGACAAGCCGCTCTACCTCGTCATCTGGACGACTACGCCTTGGACGATTCCCGCCAACCTCGCGATCGCGCTGCATCCCGAGGTCGAGTACGCCGTCGCCGATCTCGGCGCCGATCGCATCATCGTCGCTTCCGCGCTGCTCGGTTCCGTCGCCACCGCCGCCAAGCTCGAGCCGCAGCCGTCCGTCGTCATGACGGTCCCCGGCGCCAAGCTCGAGAAACTGCAGGCCCGCCATCCTTTCATCGACCGCGCCTCGCCGGTCGTGCTCGCCGATTACGTCACCACCGACAGCGGCACCGGCGCCGTGCACACAGCTCCCGGCCACGGTGCGGAGGATTACCAGACCGGCCTCAAGTACGGCATCGAGGTTTACTGCCCGGTCGGCGATGACGGCAAATACATCAACGACGGACGCGTCCCCGCCGATCTCGTCGGCCTGACCACACTCGAAACCGTCGAGGATCTCGCCGCCAAGAAACCTTCCCCGGCCAATCTCGCCGTCCTCAAGAAACTCGCCGAAGCCGGCGCGCTCCTTGCCAAGGCCAAGTATCAGCACAGCTACCCGCATTGCTGGCGCTCCAAGACGCCGATCATCTTCCGCGCCGTCGACCAGTGGTTCGTGTCCCTCGACAAGGCCGGTCATCGCCAGATCGCGCTCTCCGAGATCACCAAGATCGCGCAGAATCAGGGTTGGATCCCGGCCTGGGGCGAAGCCCGCATCCGCGGCGCCGTCGAATCGCGCCCGGACTGGTGCGTCAGCCGCCAGCGCTCGTGGGGCGTGCCGATCATCGCTTTCTACGGCCCGGACAAGAAGCCGTACATCGACGCCGGCGTGATCTGCGCCGTCGCCGACAAGATCGCCACCAAAGGCACCAATTTCTGGTACGATGCCACGCCGGCAGAAATCCTCGATGGCGTGAAGTTGCCTGCCGACTGGCCGGCCGCTTCGACGCTAAGCTGCGGTCGCGACACGCTCGATGTCTGGCTCGACTCCGGTTCGACCCATGCCGCCGTGCTCAAGCGCGGCCAGGGTGGCACGCAATGGCCGGCTGATCTCTACCTCGAAGGCAGCGACCAGCATCGCGGCTGGTTCCAGTCTTCGCTCTGGACGAGCGTCATCGCCTTCGGCGCGGCGCCGTACAAGGCCGTCCTCACCCACGGCTTCATCGTCGACAAAAACCGCCAGAAGATTTCCAAGAGCTCGACCTACCAGAAGCCGCAGACCGCCGAAGCTTACATCGCACAGCACGGCGCGGATGTCATCCGCCTCTGGATCGCGTCGCAGGACTTCCGCGACGACATCCCGGTGGACGAGGAAATCCTCAAGCACGTCGGCGAGGCCTATCGCCTTTTCCGCAACACGCTGCGCTTCCAGCTTTCGAACCTGTTCGACTTCGACGCGACCAAGCACGCCGTGCCGGTGGCGAAGATGGATGCGCTCGACCGCTGGGCGTTACACCAGACCGCCATCCTCGTCGACGAGTGCACGAAGGCCTACGACGCGTACGAGTTCCACCGCGTCTACCAGCTCTGCAACCAGTTCTGCTCGGTCACGATGTCGGCGATCTATCACGACATCCTGAAGGACCGTCTCTACACGCTCGGCGCCGCCCACCCGCTCCGCCGTTCGTCGCAGACCGCGATCGCCGCCATCTTCGACTCGCTCGTGCGCATCCTCGCCCCGGTGATCACTTTCACCGCCGACGAGGCCTGGAGCTTCGCCAAGACCGGCCAGGAATACAGCAACGAGTCCATCCACCTGCAGGACTGGCCCGTCGCGCCCGCCGAATGGACAAATCCGGCGCTCGCCGCCGATTTCGACCACCTCTTCAAGCTGCGCGCCAAGGTCACCGAAGCCCTCGAGCCCCTGCGCCAGGCGGGCACGATCGGCAAATCCCTCGACGCCGTGCTCAGCCTGTCTGGCGCGTCCGACGACGCCGCCTACGCCACGCTGGAAAAGCACCGGGCATTTCTACCGGAGTTTTTCATTGTTTCTGACGTCTCCTTGGAACCGAAGCCCGGCTCCGTCGTCAGTATTTCGTCCCGCAACGCCAAGGAAGCCGGCCATGTCCGCTGCCCGCGTTGCTGGCGCTGGGTTCCGACCCTGTCCGTAACTCCGCAAGGAGAAGTTTGCCCTCGTTGCGCGGAAGCACTTAACTCCTAACCCACTTTACCGATTATGGCCAAGAGCAAGAAACCCACCGTCGCCAAGAAGAAGCCCGCGCCCGCCGCCAAGCCCGTCCCGGCCAAAAAGCCGGAGGTCAAAGCCAAGGCCCCGGCTCCTGCCGCCAAACCCGCTCCGACCAAGGCGCCCGCTGCGCCGGCCAAACCCGCTTCCAAAGCTCCCATGTCAGCTGCCGACCTCAAACGCAAAATCCTCGAGCGCAAGACCACCGGTCCGGCCAAGTCCATCGCCTTCTCCCTCGATGAAGTTCGCGAAATCGCGAAGAAGAACGAGAAGCAGATCGAAACTTCGACCAAGACCGGCAAAACCGCCGCCACGACCAAGGCCAAGGCGCAGGACCTGACCCAGCTCGAAAAGCCGGCCAAGCCGCACCACGTCAAAACCGCTTCGCTCGCCGACATCCTGGGCTTCAACCCGAACAAGGGCAAGGCGCGCACCGCGATGGTCGACGAATCCGAGGTTCCCGAAAAATTCCGCCGCTACTACCGCCTGCTCCTCGACCTGCGCAACCACGTGCTGACGCAGCTGGGCGAGCACACCGAGGAGACGCTGATGAAGTCCTCCAAGGACGATTCCGGCGATCTTTCCGGCTACGGCCAGCACATGGCCGACGCGGGCACCGACACCTTTGACCGCGACTTCGCCCTGAGCCTCGTTTCCGGCGAGCAGGAAGCCCTCGCGGAGATCGAAGCCGCCATCAAGCGCATCCACGACGGCACCTACGGCATCTGCGAATCCACGCAGAAGCCGATCGCCAAGGAACGCCTGCTGGCCGTCCCCTTCACCCGCTATTCCGCCGAGGCCAAGAAGCAGGTCGAGCGTCACTCGCACCGCGCCCAGCAGCGCGGCGGCCTGTTCGGCGATGGCACCGACGAGGAAGGCGGCAAGATCTCGGACGACAGCGGTGGCGACGACGAGTAAGCCGGCTTTCGATAGCTGACGGACTTCCCCCAAGGCCCGCCCGTGGAATCGAAACCCGCCCCAGCGCAGTCAAAAGTCCTTCGCATCCTGGCGTACCGTCGCCTGTGGATCCTCGCGTTCGCCGCGTTCGCGCTCGATCAGATCACGAAATCCATGATCGCGAGCCGCCTGCCCTTCGGCAGCTACGGCCCCGGTGGCCAGATCGTGATCCTGCCCGGCACGTTTAACCTCGTGCACGTCGGCAACACCGGCGCCGCTTGGAGCATGTTCTCCGGCCAGAGCCTGGGCCTCGCCGTGCTGGCCCTCGGCACGCTCGCCGCGATCTTCATCTGGCGTCGCGCCCTCGGCCTGCATCACCCGGCCGCGCAGCCCGCCTTCGGCCTGCTCTGCGGCGGTATCGCCGGCAATCTCGTCGACCGCGTCCGCCACGGCCACGTCATTGACTTTCTCGACTTCCACTTCGGCAGCTACATCTACCCGACATTCAACGTCGCCGACAGCGCGATTTTTGTCGGCGTGTTCTGGTACGTGCTGTGGTCGCTGAGGCAGCCGGCGGAAAAGAAGATCTGAGATTTCAGATTTGAGATCTCAGATTACCGGAATGGGCGGCGCGCATTCGCCACGGCGCCCTTTGGCAGTCTGTCGTTCCTCTGAAATCTCAAATTTCAAATCTGAGATCCCGACCTCCGTCGGTTACTCCACGTTCGCAATTTGTTCGCGCACCCGTTCGAGCTCATTCTTGAACTCGATCACCTGCTGCGAAATCGCGAGGTCATTGGCCTTGCTGCCGATGGTGTGGATCTCGCGGCCGATTTCCTGCAGGATGAACTCCGCCTTGCGGCCGATTTCGCCCTTGGAGCGGAGCAGCTCCTTGAGCTGCGTAAGATGGTGCCGCAGGCGCGTGATTTCCTCGGCGATGTCGGAGCGATCGGCAAAGAGCGCCACTTCCTTCAGCACGCGCTCGTCGTTGATGTCGAGTTCCAAGCCCGCCTGACGCAGGCGCTGCATCAGCTGCTCGCGATAAACGCCGCTGATCTGCGGCGCGCGTTTGGCGATGGTCTCGGTGCCGGCGTGCAGCTTTTCCCAGCGACCGAGGAAATCCACGAGCAAGGCCTCGCCTTCCTTGGCGCGCATCGCGACGAAAGCGCGCAAGGCAGTATCCAGCGTCTGGCCGAACAGCTTTCCCGTGGCCTCGTCGGCCGGCAGCTGCTGCGTCGTGCGCTGGGCGCTGGCGATCTGCCAGAGCAGGTCGGCGGTCGGTTCAAATTTTGCGTTCTGCTTCTTCGCCAGCTGGCTCAGCTTTGCCAGGTTGGCGGCAACGGCCGCTTCATCCCATTCGACCGTGCCGGCGGCGCCGCCCGTGACTTCCACCGAGACGTGCACCTTGCCCCGCAGCGCGACCTTGCGCACCGCCTCGCCGACCGCCGCCTCGAAACCCTGCCACTCGTCGGGCAGTTTCATCGTCAGATCGAGGCTCTTGCGGTTAACCGAGTTGACCTGAACGGTCAGCGTTTGGTCACCCAGTGCGGCCGTCGCGCGGCCGTAACCTGTCATGGAATTCATACGAAAGCAGAGTTAACCACGGATTTCACGGATGACACTGATTAAAAGCCCCCAATCCGTGATATCTGTGTAATCCGTGGTCGAAAGACTTACGCCTTCTCGGTCAGCAAGCGCTGAACCTGCTGCACGTCCTTGTCGCCGCGGCCGGAGAGATTGATCAGGACGATCTTGTCCTTGCCGAGCGCCTTGGCGCGCTTGAGGCCGTGAACCAGCGCGTGGGTGGACTCGAGCGCCGGGATGATGCCCTCCTGACGCGAGCACAGTTGGAAAGCCGTCAGCACCTCGTCGTCGGTGGCGTAGGCGTATTCGATGCGACCTTGGTCGCGGTAATACGCATGCTCCGGCCCGATGGCGGCGTAGTCGAGGCCGGCGGAAACGGAGTGCGTCAGCTCGATCTGCCCGTCGGGATTCTGGAGAATGTAGGTCTTGCTGCCCTGCAGCACGCCGAGCTTGCCGCCCTCGAAGCGGGCCGCGTGCTCGCCGCGCGTGATGCCACGGCCGCCGGCCTCGACGCCGATGAGCTTGATCTGCTTCTCGTCGAGAAATTCGAAGAACACGCCGATCGCGTTGCTGCCGCCGCCGACGCACGCGACGATCTCGTCGGGCAGGCGCTTTTCGCGCGCCATGATCTGCTCGCGGACTTCCTGGCCGATGACGCGGTGAAAATCACGGACCATCATCGGATACGGATGCGCGCCGAGCGCGGAGCCGAGGATGTAGTGCGTGCCGCGGACATTCGTCACCCAGTCGCGCATCGCCTCGTTGACGGCGTCCTTGAGCGTCTTCTGGCCGGCTTCAACTCCGACGACCTTGGCGCCCATCAGGCGCATGCGGAAAACGTTCAGCGCCTGGCGCTCCATGTCGACGGAGCCCATGTACACCGTGCAATCGAGGCCGAACTTCGCGCACACCGCCGCGGTCGCGACGCCATGCTGGCCGGCACCGGTCTCGGCGATGATGCGCTTCTTGCCCATGCGCTTCGCGAGCAGCGCCTGGCCGATCGCGTTGTTGATCTTGTGCGCGCCGGTGTGGAGGAGATCCTCGCGCTTGAAATAAATCTTCGCGCCACCGCAGTGTTCGGTCAGGCGCTCGGCAAAATAGAGTTCGGTCGGGCGGCCGGCGAATTCCTTGAGGTGATGCCGCAGCTCGGTGAGGAAAATCGAATCCTGACGCGCCTGCTCATAGGCCGCTGTCAGCTCGGAGAGCGCGGTCATCAGCGTCTCGGGCACGTAGACGCCGCCGTACTGGCCAAAATGACCGGCGTTATCGGGCAACTTCGTGGGAGCAATCGGGGCGGCAGCGCACATAAGAGAGTGAAGAAATAGGCGGCCAACCGGAGCGAAGGCAAACGGGATTTACACACCCCGCCCTTCGGGCATCAGCCTTCGCCAAGGCTACGGCCGACAGGCCCCTCTTCGCGAAATAAGCGTCTGCACGCTTGTCTTGAATCCCCTCTATGAAGAGGGGTGGCGCGCAGCGACGGGGTGTGTCAGGTGCGCTTCACCGTCACCAGCGTGTAGTCGTCCCGCAGCCCCACTGTGCCGGTGAAATTCTGCACCGCCTGCAGGATACCATCGTTGATCTGGGCAGCCGAGCCCGCGTGGATGGTGCGCAGGGTGTCCGCCAGGCGCGCGCCGCCGAATTCCTTGTCCTCGGCGTTGGGTGCCTCGGTGAGTCCGTCGGTGTACAGCGCGAGGGTCGAACCGGGCGCGAATTCCACCGTGCGGTCCTCGATCACGCTTTCGAAGAGCGTCGGATCGACCAAGCCCAGCGGCATGCCTTCGCTGGAGACGTAGTCGCTGATGAAGGCGCCGGTGACGCGGTCGCGATGCGAAAGCAGCGGACGCTCGTGGCCGGCGCGGGCGAAGATCAGCGTGTTCCGCGTCGAGTCGATCACGGCGTAAATCATCGTGATGTACATGCCTTCGCGGACATCGCCCGCGAGCGAGCGATTGAGCATCGTGAGCACCTTCGCTGGCGAGAAATGCGCGGGAGCGATCTGGCGCAGCGTCGTGCGGCAGATCGCCATCAGCAGCGAGGCCGAAACGCCTTTGCCGGAGACGTCCGCCACCGCGAGGCCGACGCGGCCGTAACCCAGCTCGAAAACGTCGTAGAGGTCGCCGCTGACCTTCTGCGCCGCCAGGTAGCGCGCATCGATGTCGAGGCCGTCGACCCGTGGCATGGTGCGCGGCAGCAGCATCTGCTGCACGTCGCTGGCCAGAGCCAGGTCAAGGTCGAGGCGCTGCTTCGCCACCTGCAGGCTGAGGAAGTCGGCGTTGTGCACCGCGAGACCCGCCTGCTCGGCCAGCGCCTCGGCGAGCGAATAATCGGTCTCGGAGAACGGCATGCCGTCCGACGGATTGCAGACGCACAGTACGCCCACCAAACGGCGGTGCACGAGGATGGGCGCCGCGATCACGGAGTTCACGGCGAGTGCCGGATCCTCGTGGCGCACGATGCGCGGATCGGAGTTGGCGTTGACGATGAGTTCGCCGCGGCCCGTTGCGGCCACGCGGCCGACGAGCCCCTCGCCCACTGGAAAAGTTTCGGACTTCAGCACCTGCTCGATGAACTTCGCGCGCGTGCCCATCTTCATCTTTTGGATGTCCGGAATCGGCCGGTGTGGCGGAAACAGGCCCTCGACCGCCACGCCGCGCATCATGTTGTCCGCGCCCTTCTCGAAAATACACGCGCTGAGCGCGCCCGTGCTGAGGATGGCCGCATGCACGATGCGCTGGAACAGCTCATCGCGCGGCAGCCGCTCGCCGACCGCATCGACCATGGTGTGCATGTAGTCGATGACGATCTGGCGCTCCTCGAGCAAAGACTGCTTCTCTTCTTCCAACTGGGCGGCTTCCTTCTGGGCGCGCCAATAGAAGGCGTAGACGATCGCCGCGCTCAAAAAGGCACCGAGGAGAAACAAACCCATGCGGGAAAGTTGGCGAACCAAGTAACAAGTTCCAAGTAACAAGATTCCGGACTATCCAATGCATGTCATCCTGCGTGTCCGCCATAGGCTCGGCGTCGGTGGAAGCCGTGCGAAGGATCCAAACGCGCGCGGACATGGCAACGAATCCGGTTGGATCCTTCGCACGGCTCAGGATGACAGAAGTGGAGGGCCGGTCTCTCCGTTCGACAAGCTCAGGACCCCGAGCCAGTCGAGAGGCTGCCCGGCCGGGCGCCCCCGCAGTCGTTATCAGCGGCCGGTCGGGAGACCGGCCCTCCAATAGTCGCGCTTACCCCTGCCCCAGCCGACTCTTCAGGAACGCTAGCACATCCTGGAACTTCGCCGCGTTCTCAGGATCGGCGGCGATGAGATGCTCATGCGCCTCCAGCATCAGGCGCGCGCTTTCGATTTCGCTGCGCGTCTGCTCGTTCAAAGCGGTGCCGATGCCCATGGGATTCGCCGTCTGCGTGCCCGGGTCGACCGTCGCGAGACGGTGCAGGCCGAGGTTGCGGATCAGCTCGAGGTTGCGTTCCCCCACCCGCGCGAGCGTCAGGTGTCCCGGAGGCGACAAGCGGCGCAGCTCGATCGCCGCGCCCGCCACCACGCCGAGGAACGTGCTGTCCATGCTCGCACAGAGGCGGAAATCGATCACGAAACGGCGCTTTCCCTGGCGGATCATCTCCGTGAAGAAATCCTTCAGGCCGCCGCTGTTCATGAACGAAGCGCGCCCGTCAATGCGCACGACCACCGGATCGGCGTAGGCATCGACAAGGAAGACGGGTTTGGAGGAATCAGGCATCGAGGGAAAATTTCAAACGCCAGAAGCCAGAGGCCAAACAAACCTCGAAAAGAGAAATCCGAGGTTCGAAAATTGGCAGCTGAAGCTTTTTTGGCGTTTGGCTACTGGCATTTGGCGTTTCGCCGCCAATTTAGTTGGCGGCTACGATCTGGCGCAGAACGTACGGCAGGATGCCGCCGTGCTGGTAGTAATCAATCTCGATGGGCGTATCGATGCGGCATGTCACCGGAACGTCACTCTTCGTGCCGTCCTTGCGGGTGATGCGCAGCGTGAGATCCTGCTGCGGCTTCACGGCCGGGGACAGGCCGACGATGTCGTAGGTCTCGGAGCCATCGAGCTTCAGCGTCTGCGCCGTCGTGCCTTCCTTGAACTGCAGGGGCAGCACGCCCATGCCGACGAGGTTGGAGCGATGGATGCGTTCGAAGCTTTGCGCCACGACGACCTTCACGCCGAGGAGATTGGTGCCCTTGGCGGCCCAATCGCGCGACGAGCCGGTGCCGTATTCCTGGCCGGCGAGAATGATCAGCGGCACGCCCTTGGCCTGGTAGGCCATCGACGCGTCGTAGATCGAAGTCTCGACGCCGTCCGGCCCGAGCGTGTTGCCGCCTTCCTTGCCGCCGAGCATCAGGTTCTTGATGCGGACGTTGGCGAAGGTGCCGCGGGTCATGACACGGTCGTTGCCGCGGCGCGAACCGTAGGAGTTGAAATCCTCGAAGGTGACACCGTTATCGAGCAGGTACTTGCCGGCCGGAGCGCTCTTCTTGATGGCACCGGCGGGTGAGATGTGGTCGGTCGTGACGGAATCGCCGAAGATGCCGAGGGCGCGCGCGCCGGAGATCGCCTTGATCGTGCCGGGCTGCATGCCGAAGTTCGTGAAGAACGGCGGCTCCTGGATGTACGTCGACTTGGCGTCGAACGCGTAGACGTTGCCGGTCGTGGACGGGATCTCGTTCCACTTCGGGTTCTGCGCCGCGAAGTCGGTGTAGAGCTTGCGGAAGACCTCGGGCTTGAGCGCGGCCTGCAGCTGGTCACGAACCTCCTGCAGCGTCGGCCAGATTTCCTTCAGGAACACCGGCTTGCCGTCCTTGCCGTTGCCGATGGCCTCGGTGGACAGGTCGATGTCGACGCGGCCCGCGAGCGCGAAGGCGACGACGAGCGGCGGGGACATCAGGAAGTTCGACTTGATGTTCTGGTGCACGCGCGCCTCAAAGTTGCGGTTGCCCGAGAGCACGGACGCGGCGACGAGATCGTTCTTCACCACGGCATCCTCGATCGGCGCGGCCAGCGGGCCGGAGTTGCCGATGCAGGTCGTGCAACCGTAGCCGACGGTCTGGAAGCCCAGCTTGTCGAGGTACGGCGTGAGACCGGTCTTGTTGAGATAGTCGGTGACGACGCGCGAGCCGGGAGCCAGCGAGGACTTCACGACCGGATTCACGGTCAGGCCCTTCTCCACCGCCTTCTTGGCGAGCAAGCCGGCGGCGAGCATGACGCTCGGGTTGGAGGTGTTGGTGCAGCTCGTGATGGCCGCGATGAGCACGGAGCCGTGGCCGACCTCGGCGCCCTTCACGTCAGAGCCTTTCGCCAGCACATCCGGCGTCGGGCGGTTGTTCGCCATCTCGGTCTCGGTCGTGACGCTGGTGTCGCAAGCCTTGGCCTTGGCGGTGTTGGTCGGTTCCTGGCTGCCACCGCCGCTGACGGCGTGGTTGCCCGCGGCGACCGGCACGCGGAGGTTGTAGTCCTCGACCTTCTTGCCGAAGCCATTTTCCGTAACCGGCTTCGCGAAAGCGGTGGTGAATTCCTTCTTCAGGTTCTTCAGCTCGATACGGTCCTGCGGACGCTTCGGGCCGGCGACGCTCGGGACGACGGTGCCGAGGTCGAGCTCGACGACCTGCGAGTAGTCGATCGCGCCCTTCTGCGGAATGCCCCACAGGCCCTGCGCCTTGTAGTAAGCCTCGTAGGTCGCGACCTGCTTCTCGTCGCGGCCGGTGGCGCGGAGATAATTGGAGCACTCGGCGTCGATCGGGAAGAAACCCATCGTCGCGCCGTATTCCGGCGCCATGTTGGCGATCGTGGCGCGGTCGACGACCGGCAGCGCGGCGGCGCCGGGGCCGAAGAACTCGACGAATTTGCCGACGACCTTCGTCTTGCGCATGAGCTGCGTGACGGTGAGCGCGAGATCGGTGGCGGTGACGCCTTCCTTGAGCGCGCCGGTGAGATAAACGCCAACGACGTCGGGCGTGAGGAAATAAACCGGCTGGCCGAGCATGCCGGCCTCGGCCTCGATGCCGCCGACGCCCCAGCCCACGATGCCGATGCCGTTGATCATCGTCGTGTGCGAGTCGGTGCCCACGAGCGTGTCCGGATAATAAACGTCACCCGCGCTGAGCACGCCCTTCGCAAGGTACTCGAGATTCACCTGGTGCACGATGCCGATGCCCGGGGGCACGACCTTGAAGGTGTCGAACGCCTGCATGCCCCACTTCAGGAACTGGTAGCGCTCGCGATTGCGCGAGAACTCGAGGTTCAGGTTCTTCTCCATCGCCTCGGCCGAGCCGGCGAAGTCCACCTGCACGGAATGGTCCACCACGAGATCCACCGGCACGAGCGGCTCGATGATCTTCGGATTCTTGCCCATCTTCGCCACCGCAGAGCGCATGGCCGCGAGATCGACGAGGAGCGGCACGCCCGTGAAATCCTGCAGCACGATGCGCGCGACGACGAACGGGATCTCGGCCGTGCGGGCCTCCGTCGGCTTCCAATTGGCCAGCTCCTTGATGTTATTTTCGAGGACGCGCTTGCCGTCGCAGTTGCGCAGCACCGACTCGAGCACGAGGCGGATGCTCACGGGCAGGCGCGAGACCGGGAAGCCGGCCTTCTCGAGCGCGGGCAGCGAGTAGAACTTCTTGCCGCCTTCGAAGGTCTGGAGGGTGTTGAAAGGATTCGGGAGATTGCTCATGGGATTTGGAAATTTGTAGCGGCGATCTGTGACCGCCGGACGGCGCTCATAGAGCGCCGCTACAGCGATACATTACTTGGCCAAGGCGGCTTTGATCGCCGCGAAATTCGGGAGCTCCTTCGGCGACGGCGTCTGCTCGGCGTACTTGATGACGCCATCCTTGCCGATGACGAAGGCGGAGCGGGCGGCCGTGTCGCCCACGCCGGCGAGCATCGGGAACACCACATCGTAGGCCTTGATGACGGTCTTGTTCAGGTCGGAAGCGAGCGTGACCTTGATGGCGTTGGCCTTGGCCCACGCTTCCTGCGCGAACGGGCTGTCGACGCTGATGGCGACGACGCTGGCGCCGAGCTTCTCGTATTCCGCGAGACCGGCCGTCTGATCGCACATCTCCTGCGTGCACACGCCAGTGTAGGCCAGCGGGAAGAAAAGAAGCACCAGCTGCTTGCCGGCGTAGTCGCTCAGCTTGACGTCCTTCAGGCCGTCAGCGGCCTTGGACTTGAGGGAGAAATCAGGGGCTTTGGAGCCGACGGCGAGGGGCATGGGGGTGCGGTGGTTTTAAGTGTTAACAGCGCGGAAGTGCGGAGGGAAAAAGTAGAGCCGCCGTCGCTCGGGCGGCAACCCCTTTTAGGTGGGTATCATGGAGGTTACTAAATCGCTCACCTGCCCCATTAGCAGCACTCAACGTCCCACCGAACAAAACGCCAAATGCCAGTAGCCAGATGCCAAACAAATCAGGCCAAATCCAAGCCTTGCCAATAAACGAAGGCCGAGCGGGAGTGAAGTCGTCACGGGCAAAAGGAGAAAAACGACATGTCCGGACACGTTTGGGATTTGGAGGAACGCACCACGAAATTTGCCTTGGAAGTAAGGGCTTTCGTCCGGCGATTGCCGGTGTCGGTCGCCAACCACGAAGACAGCAAACAGCTTATCCGCGCCTCGGGCTCGGTCCCGGCCAACTACATCGAAGCCAACGAAGCGTTGGGAAATAAGGATCGCGTGATGAAGCTGCGCATCAGCCGGAAAGAAGCCAAGGAAAGCCAGCTTTGGCTGCGCCTTCTTCACCTCGGGACTGACGCCAATTTCGAAAAAGAGCGAGAGCGTCTCCGTCAGGAAGCTCATGAACTGAAGTTAATTTTCACCAGTATCATCAGGAAGCTGGAATGAGTTCTGCCCATTTGCTGTTTCGAAACTGACCTTTGCCTTGGATTGTTTGGCATCTGGCTACTGGCGTTTGGCGTTTCGCGCGGCCGGCATTTGGCGTTTGGACGCCTCACTTGCCACTTGTCACCTGTTTCCCCGCCCCCGATAACGGCGGCTCCCATGACCGACTTCCTCGATGACCTGCAATGGCGCGGCCTCCTCGCCGACTGCACCGATCTCGACGGGCTGCGCAAGCGGCTCGCGACTGGCCAGCCGATCACGGTCTATTGCGGCTTCGATCCCACCGGCGACTCGCTGCACGTCGGCCACCTCATGGGCCAGCTCACCCTCGCTCGTTTCCAGCGTGCCGGGCACCACGTCATCGCCCTCGCCGGCGGCGCCACGGGCATGGTCGGCGACCCGTCCGGCCGTTCCGCCGAGCGCAACCTGCTCACGCGCGAGCAGCTCGCGCACAACATCGCCTGCATCAAGGCGCAGCTCTCGCGCCTCGTCGACTTTACCGCGACCGCCAATCCCGCCCGTCTCGTCGACAACGCGGACTGGATCGCGCCGTTCAGCTTCCTTGAGTTTCTCCGCGATGTCGGAAAACACTTTTCGCTGAACGTCATGCTCGCGAAGGACTCCGTGAAGTCCCGCATGGAGGGCGACGGCGGCATCAGCTATACGGAGTTCAGCTACCAGCTCCTGCAGGCCTACGATTTCTACCACCTCGCGAAGACCTTCAACTGCCAGCTGCAGATCGGCGGCTCGGACCAGTGGGGCAACCTCACCGCCGGCACGGATCTCATCCGCAAGAAACTCGGCCACGAGACGCCCGCCTGGGGCTGGACCTTCCCGCTCATCACCAAGAGCGACGGCACGAAGTTCGGCAAAACCGCCAGCGGCGCCGTGTGGCTCGACCCGAAGCAGACCAGCCCGTACCGCCTCTACCAGTTCTTCGTGAACACCGAGGACGCCAAGGTCTGCGAATACCTCCGCAAGTTCACTTTCCTCTCTCGCGAACAGATCGAGCCGCTCGAGGCCGCCCACGCCGCCAACCCCGGCGCCCGCGAGGCGCACAAGGCGCTCGCCCGCGAAGTCACCACCCTCGTCCACGGCGCCGATGCCTACGCCGGTGCGCTCAAAGCCAGCGAGATTCTCTTCGGTGGTTCGCTCGAGGGTGTCAGCGAAACGATCTTCAACGATGTCGTCGGCGAAGTGCCGACGAAGGATCTGCCGTCCGCCAATCTCGCCGGCGCCGGTGCTGGCATCGTCGATCTCATCGTGCTCGCCGGCTTGGAAACTTCCAAGGGCGCCGCGCGCAAGGCGCTCGAAGCCGGCGGCGTTTACTTGAACAACGTCCGCGTCCCCGACCACACCAAGGCGGTCACGTCCGCCGACCTGCTCTTCGGAAAGCATCTCCTGCTCCGCAAGGGCAAGAAGAGCTACGCGGTGCTGTCGGTGAAGTGAGCTGCCTTGGCTTTATGTAGGGCCGGCGCTCGTCGCCGGGCTGAGGCACGTCGTCAAACGACGGCCCTACAGAAGAACGGCCCGAACTCGATCGGCCTTCACCCAACTCAGGAGATGCCGCGCAGGCGAAATCCGAACTCAGACCGCCTTCCGCCGGCGTATCGCCAGCAAGAGCAGCCCGCCCACGCCGGTCAGTACAAACACGGACGGTTCGGGCACGGCCTGAACCATGGCCGCCGTCAGGTTGAGGGAGAAAATGGCGTTGTCGTTCAGCAACGAATAATTCGCCGTCTGGCTCGACAGCATGTCGATGTCGCCGATCAGGATGATCGCGCCCGAGCCGGGAGCATAGGCGCCCTTGGCCCAATACACGCCGGTCGCTTGGCCCGCGCCGTTACGCATGAAAATCGTGCCGTGCAGTGAAGCGATGTTAGTGTCGTCGAAATAGGAATAGAGGCCGTTCACCGCGATGTTCGAGGCCGTGCCGAAGGGGCCCGTGAAGAACGGCGCATCCCCATTCGACGGCAGATTGCTTGCCGGCATCTGGGTGATGCCCAGCGCCGCGCCGAGGCCGTTGTGCGACGTGTCATCTTCAAACAGCCACAGATCCATGCCGTTCTGGAACGCGCCCATGATCGCGGCCTGCGAGCCGGCGCTGTAGGAATTATTCCACCACGCTTCGACGAAACCGCTCGCGCCGGTCAGGGTGCTGGCGTCAACCGCCGGCACTTGGTTCAGCGTAATGCTAACCGGCACCGTGCCCGAGGGACCGAAATTCGCCGGGTTGGTAATCGCATTCACGTACGGCGTCATGTACGTGCTGGACATGGCCCAGCCATCGGGGTTGATCGACGCATCGGGCGTGACCATGACGTACTGCGCTGACGCGGAAATTGCGCCCAGCACGGCGGTCCCCAGAAAAAGCAGCATGGCCCGAATGCTCATCGGCCAAAGCGGACGGGGTTGTCCCGACGGAGTCGAGCCCTTTTATGACGCGCCGCCGCTCAGACCTTGATCCCGTGCACCAGCTCGCGGTGCTCCACGTGCCAGGCAACGGTGCGCTTGAAACCTTCCTCGGCCGACACGGCCGGCGACCAGCCGAGCAGCTTCTTCGCCTTCTTCACGTCGGCGTGAGTTTCCTTCATGTCGGCGGCGCTCGCCGGCTGAAAGGAAATGCGCGCCTTCTTCTTCAGCGCCTTTTCGATGATCCGGATCACCTCGAGCAGGTTGATCGGGTTGCGGCCGCCGCCGAGGTTGATGACTTCGTAACCGACCGGCATCATCGCGAGCACGGTGCCCATGGCGATGTCGTCGACATACGTGAAATCGCGCGCCTGCTTGCCGTCGCCGTAAAGCGTGATGGGCCGGCCCTCGTCGATCCACTTGATGAAGCGGAACGGCGCCATGTCCGGGCGCCCGGCGGGACCGAACACCGTGAAATAACGTAACACCGACACGTCGATGCCGTGCTTCACGTGCGCCTCATGCGCGAGTCGCTCGGCGACTTTCTTCGTCTCGGCATAGGGCGACTGCGTCTGGCCGATCGCGAGGTCCTCGGTGAAGGGCATCTTGCAGCCGGCATAGAGCGACGAGCTCGACGCGAGCACGTGCTTCGTCACGCCGTGCTTTACCTGCATCTCGAGGACGTTGCGCTCCCCTTCCACGTTGGTCTTCTGATAAAGCTCCGGCTGCTCGAGGCTGGCGCGCACACCGGCGCGGGCCGCGAGGTTGAAGACGGCGTCGAATTTGTGCAGCTTGAACAGCTTGTCGAGCGACCGCTTGTCCTCGATGTCGAGGGGATAGAAACTGAAGCCGCGCTTGTCCTGCAGGTGGTTCAACCGCCACTGCTTCAGGTGGACGTCGTAATAGTTGTTCAGGTTATCCACGCCGATCACGACGCTGCCGTCCACGAGCAGGAACTCGCAGACCTTGGAGGCGATGAAGCCCGCCGCGCCGGTGACGAGGTAAGTCGCCATGATCAGTTGGCCGCGGTCAGCGCGGCGTAATCCGCGCGGGCCATCTGGCGGGCCACGTCCTTGCCGGCGATCCGGGCCTTCCAGCCGAGCGCGTTGCGCGCGAGCCGGGCGTCGCCCACGAGCGTGGTGGGCTCCACCACGCGATAGAACCGCGGATCGATGCGCAGCACGACGGCCCCGGTGTCCTTCCGGCGCGCCACCTCGGCCTTGCCCCGACCCGAGAAAACCAGCGCGATCCCGAGCGCCGCGAACGCCGCCGTGGCGAATTCCCGCACCGAGCACGCCTTGCCGGTCGCGAGCACATAGTCGCGCGACGCCTTCGCCTGCAACGCCAGCCACATGGCCTCGACGAAATCCGGCGCCCAGCCCCAATCGCGGCGGGCCTCGAGGTTGCCGAGGAAGATTTCCTTCTGCTGCCCCGCACGAATGCGCGCGGCGCCGAGCGAAATCTTGCGCGTGACGAAATTCTCGCCGCGGCGCGGCGACTCGTGGTTGTAGGCGATGCCGTTCACGGCGAAGACGCCGTACGCGTCGCGATAAACGCGGCACATCTGGGCGGCGAAAGCCTTGGCGCAGCCATAGGGATTCACCGGATTGAAGGGCGTGCCCTCGTTTTGCGGCGACTTGGCCGGGGCGCCGAAGATCTCGGAGCTCGCGGCATGATACAGTTTCACCGGGAAGGTCTGGTCGCGCAGGATCTCCAGCAAGCCGAGCGTCGCCACGGCGTTTTCCTGGCAGGTCACTTCCGGGATCTCGAAGCTCAGGCCGACATGGCTCTGACCGGCCAGGTGGTAGATCTCGCGCGGCTGCACTTTCTGGATGATGCGACGCAGCGAAGTGAGATCGGAAAGATCGCTGTAATGAAGCGAGAGGCGCTGCTTGCCGGTCAGCGCGCGCAGGTGTTCGATGCGCGCGCGGTTGAACATGCTCGAACGGCGCACCAAGCCGTGCACCTCATAGCCGCGGCCCAGCAGGTATTCCGCAAGGTAGGAACCATCCTGGCCCGTGATGCCAAGAATCAGCGCGGTGCCCGCGTTGCGGTTATTGGTTATCCGTTGGGGGTTCTTGGGCATGAAACGGCAGGTCGGAAAAACAGGGATAGGCGGGCCTTTTCTGCCTAATAACCCACAACCCTCAACAAATAACTGCGGTGCGTTCAGCGCCGCGCCGCCAGCCACGCCTTCATCTCTTTCAGCGGCTTGGTCGTCACGACCGACTCCTTGGTCAGCCAGCCCTTGCGCGCCATGCCCACACCGAGCTTATAGTACTCGAGCTGGGCGATGCGGTGGGCGTCGGGATTGATGCTCGTGAGCAGCCCCTTCTCCACCGCCTTGCGCCAATGCCGCCAGTCCATGTCCAGACGCATCGGGCTGGCGTTAAGTTCGATCACCACCTGGTTCGCGATCGCGGCGTCGATGACTTGGTCGATGTCCACGTCATAGGCCTCGCGCTCCAGCAACAGCCGGCCGGTGAGATGGCCGAGCATGGTGACATGCTCCTTCTCCATCGCCCGCACGATGCGCTTGGTCATGTCCTCGCGGCTCTGCCGGAAGGACGAGTGCACCGAGATGACGACGTAATCGAGCTGCGCGAGCGTATCCTTGGAGAAATCCAGCTTCCCGTCCGGCAGGATGTCGCACTCGGTGCCGGTGAAAACCCAGGTCTTGAATTTCTTCGCCGCATTGAGCTTGGCGATCTCCTCGATCTGCGCCGCCAGCCGCTTCTCGTCCAATCCACGCGCTTGGAAACTCGACTTCGAGTGGTCGGCGATGCCGAGGTACTCGAGCCCGAGCTTCTCCGCGGCCGCCGTCATTTCCTCCAGCGTGTTGTGGCCGTCGGACGAGGTCGTGTGATTGTGGAAGACGCCGCGAATGTCGGACTCCTCGACCAGCTTCGGCAGCTTGCCGGACTCCGCCGCCTCGACCTCTCCCCGACCCTCGCGCAGTTCGGGCGGGATGAAATCCAAGCCCAGCGCCTTGAAGAGATCAGCCTCGGTTTTCGCGGCCACACTCTTCGGGCCGGTCGTCCCCTGCTTTTTCGCTTCGATGGTCGAGCCGTGCTTTTCGTCAGACGGAAACAGCCCCCACTCGCTCATGCTCAGGCCGCGGGCGAGCGCGCGCTGGCGCATCTGGACGTTGTGGTCCTTCGAACCGGTGAGGTGGTGCAGCGTAAAGACGAACTGCTCCGGCGGCACGAGCCGCAGGTCGGCTTGCAGGCCGGATTGCAAGCGCACGCTCGCCTTGCTCTCGCCGCGCGCGGTGACTTCCTGCACGCCTTCCATGCCCGCGAACCAGTCGACAATCGGCGCCGGATTCGTCGTGGCCACGAGGAAATCGAGATCGCCGACGGTCTCCATACGGCGGCGCAGGCTGCCGCAGGATTCGGCCTGCTGGACGTCGGGCAACTGGCGCAAGCCGGCCAGAATGGGTGCCGACGCCGCGTGGGCCTTGAACCAGAGGTGGCGTTTGCCGTACGCCTCGCGATTGCGGATGCCGGTAAGAATCTTCTCCTGGGTCTTCTCGCCGAAGCCCTCGAGTGCGGCGACCTTCCCTTCGGCGCAGGCCGCCCGCAGCTTGTCGATGGAGTCGACGCCGAGCTTCTCCTGCAGCGCGCGCACCTTCTTCGCGCCGAGTCCGGGAATCGACAGGATCTCGACGAGGCCTTCGGGCACGCTCGCTTTCAGGTTTTCATAAAACTCCAGGCGGCCGGTGCGATGCAGTTCGGAAATCTTTTGCGCCAGCGCCTCGCCGATGCCCTTCACCTCCTCGAGCGTGCCGGCCGCGACGCGCGCGGCGATGTCGGCTTCCTCCAGGCCTTCGAGCAGCCGGGCGCCGGACTGATAAGCGCGGATCTTGAAGGGATTCTCACCCTTCAGCTCCAGCAACGTGCCAATGTCGGTCAGTACGGCGGCGATCTCGGTCTTGTTCACAACACAACAGAGAACACGAAGGAGCGAAGAAGCAAAGTCTCTGTTCGGGCCACCTATTTCCGGACGGGCCGCTTGCCGCTGCTCTCGACGATCCGGTCCTTCAGCTCCGCGCGATTCACCTTGCCGGCGGCGTTCAAGGGCCAGGCCGCGATGGCCTCGTAGCGCTTGGGGCGCTTGGGCGCGGCGAGTTGGTCGCGCAGTAGCGCCTCGACCTTGGCGAGATCGGGTTGCCGCGAAGCCGGATAGGCCGCCACCACGATCTCGCCCCATTCGAGGTCGGGAATGCCGAGGACCGTCACGTCGTCGAACTCACCCGTCGCGCGCAGCACGCCCTCCACCTCGGTGGGCTGGATTTTTTCGCCACCACTGATGATCACGCCATCGCGCCGGCCGAGGATCGTGAGATGCCCGCGCTCGTCCACGCGGCCCAGGTCGCCGGTCGTGAAGATGGTTTCATTTTCCCAGTACGGATAATAGCCGCGGAAGAGCGAGCGGCTCGCCAGCATCACCACGCCTTCCGGATTCACCAGCACGCGCGCATGCGGCAGGGCCGCGCCGTTGTCGCGGACACCGCCGAGGAATTCCGCCGGGCGCAGCGCCGTCGCCATCGCCGCCGTCTCCGTCATGCCATACCCCACTGACAGCGACAACCCCGCGGCCGCCGCGTGCTCGAGCAACTCCGGCCAGGCCGGCGCGCCGCCGAGGAAGATGATGCGGAAACCCTGCAGCCACGCCACCGCCGACGGATTGCGCAGCAGGCGTTCGAGCTGCGTGGGGACGAGCGAGATGACCCAGCCGTCGGGCTTGGCCGGCAAAGCGGGCAGATCGCCGGACTCGACGCGCTTCCAATCGAGCGGCGCATACTCACCGCCCGACAACACACAGCGCAGCCAGGCCATCAGGCCGCTGACATGATGCAGCGGCAGCACGCCGAATGCGTTCACCTGCCGGAGCGAGAAATGCTGCGTGAACCCGCGCACCGCCGCCTCCAGCGTATCCTGGTCGTGCCGCGTGAACTTCATCGGACCGCTGGTCCCGCCCGTCGGGATCATCAACCAGCCGTGCGCCGAACGAGCCGTGCGCGTCGCGGTGTGGGCAAGCTGCAACAGCAGCTCCAACTGTGACTGCTCGTGTTCGCCCCAGCTCGGGTCGCACAGAAAAACCTCGGCCTCGCCCGCCACCGCGGCGGCAAACGCCTTCATGAACTCCTCCGGCCGCGTCGCGGAAATCTGGATGGGTTCCCGGCCCGTCGGGCCCGGCCCCGCCGGCCGCCACTTGGCCAGCAGCTGGCTCAGCTCAGCGCGTTCCATAGTTCCTCCGGGTTGATGTCCTTGAACCAGCCATCGTCGAGCACCGCGCCGAGGAAAGGCCCGTCCCAGCGACGATCGCCGAAAATCTCCCCGATTCCGAAACCCGGCGAACGCCGCAACAGCGCGGTGTGGTGCCGCAGCGCAAACCGCAGGATCGCCGCGCGACCCAGCGCCGTCTCGATCGCGCTGGAGAGCACCACATCCGCTCCCGTCGCCACGATCCAGGCGGCGGTGTCCTCGAGCGGCCCCGCCAACGCCGGCTTGATCACGAACACGCCGGGCCAGCCTTCCGCCTGCCAGCGTTTCGCCTCGGCGAGTTGGACGATCGATTCGTCGAGCGCGAGCGTCACGGGAAAATCCTCGGCGAGACCGTGCAGCGCGTCTTCATCCTCCGGCGCCACCGGTTGCTCGACAAATTCCACCGGCCGGTCCGCGCAACGCGTGAGCCAGCGCTCCGCCGTCTTGCGATCCCACGCGCCGTTGGCGTCGAGCCGCAGTTTCGCATAACCAGGCAGCGCCGCGAGCAAGTCGTCGAGCAGGCCCAATTCCTGGTCGGCGGCTTCCACGCCGACTTTCCATTTGAAGGACAACCAGCCCGCCTCGAGCCGCGCCGGCAGTTCCGCCAGCGCGCCCTTCCCCGCCGGCAGCAGCGCCGTCAGCGGCACACGCGGCGCCCCGACCTGTTCGCTCGCGCGGCTCCGCGCGGCCGCGAGCGCGAAGCGCACCGCGCCCATCGGCAGCGGCACCTGGTCCAGTGTCTCGTCCGTGACGCGGTCGCCGAACTTCCGGAAAATCTCTTCTACTTCCGGGAGCGTTTCCGTCCCGAACCAGGGAATCGGCGCAATCTCGCCAAAACCAACGCGTCCGTGCGCGTCTTCCAAACGGACGATCATACCCTCCCGCTCGCCCCACGGCCCGTGCGCCGTCCGCAGCGGGGTGCGCAGCGGCAGCCGGTAGGTGCGATGACTGAAACGGTACGTCATGGAAGATATCCCGGAAATACAGGGAAACCGGTGACACACGAATTTTTTCTGGGTCACGATTTGGCGTTGAAGCGCATGCCCGCGGTCACCTAGATACCGCCCAGAGTCACGGGCTACGTGTCTGCCGTCTGCAGGCATAATTATTCCATTCACCCGATGAACTCCGATCACTCGCTCCTCGAGGAGCTCGACAACTCGATTGTCGCCGCCGCGCGCAAAGTCCTGTCCACTCTCAAACCCGGCCTCAACGAAGTCGCCTACGAAAAGGCCCTGGTCATCGAACTCCGCAAACGCGGCTTCCGCGTCGAGCACGAGAAGGTGTTCGAAGTGCACTACGAAAAGGAACTGGTCGACATGCTGGTCGTCAGCCTGGTCGTGGACGGCCTTACCGTCGTCTACTGCCGCGTCGTCGAGGATTTCAGCCCCACCCTCGTGGCCCAGGTCTGCGGCGCACTGGCCATCACCCAGCTGAGCGAGGGCCTGCTCCTCAACTTCCGCCGCGCCGACCTCGAATGGAAGCACATCGACCGGGAGACGGTGGCGGTGGCGGCGTGCCTCTGAGCCTGCAGCCTGTTCTGTAGCGGCGGTCTATGACCGCCGACCCATCCCACGGCGGTCATAGACCGCCGCTACAGGGACGCCTGCGCACTTTTTCGCGACTGAACAAAGATTCACTTGTGGTTCGTTGAACGAGGAGTATTTCGTTCACGGCAACGATGACTAAGCCTGTTGCCCAACCGACCAGCGATTCGGACTACTACCTGCCCGCCGATCGCTTCTTCGCCGCCAACCTGCCGAGCGCCCTGACGTACGACGACGTCTCCCTCGCCACGCTCCATTCGGAGATCCTCCCGCGGGATACCGATCTGGCGACTTCGATCTCGGACAGCGTCCGCCTGCAGATCCCGATCATCTCGTCGGACATGGACACGGTCACCGAATCCCGCATGGCCATCGCCATGGCGCTCAACGGCGGCCTCGGTCTCATCCACTACAACCTTCCCGCCAAGGACCAGATCAAGGAGATCGCCCGCGTTAAGCACCACATCCACGGCCTGATCCAGGACCCGATGACGGTGCTGCCCGACGCCACCATCGGCGACGTGCTCCTGATGATCGAACAGAAGCGCTTCGATTTCCGCAGCTTCCCGGTCGTCGACGCCAACGGCAAACTGGCCGGCCTGTTGTCCGGCAACGTCGTCAAGGATCGCTACCGTTCGAAGAAGGTTTCCGAGGTCATGACGCTGCGCAAGCAGCTCATCACCGCCGACGAGAAGCGCATGTCCGCCGATCCGATCAAGGAAGCCGACCGCTTCTTCACCGAGAACATCGGCCTGCACAAGGTCCTCGTCGTCGACAAGCAGGACCGCCTCTGCGGCCTGATCACCAGCTCCGACGTCGAGCGCATCACGAGCGAGGCCAAGTCCCGCCGCAAGCCGGCGCGCGATGACAAGTTCCGCCTCGTGGTCGGCGCCGCCATCTCCCCGGTGCGCAAGCCCGACGGCACGCTCGATCGCGACAAGATCATCGATCACGTCGGCGCACTCGTGCAGGAGTCGGTCGACGTCGTCGCTGTCTCCACCGCGCACGGCCACACCTCCGGCGTAGGCGACATGGTTAAACTCATCCGCAAGGCCTTCAAGGACCTCACCATCATCGCCGGCAACGTCACCAGCGGCGAAGGCGTCGAGTTCCTCGCCGACTGTGGCGCCAGCGCGATCAAGATCGGCCAGGGTCCGGGCTCCATCTGCACCACGCGCATCGTCGCCGGTGTCGGCATCCCGCAACTCACCGCGCTCCACGTCGCCGGTCGCGGCGCGGCCAAGAAGGGCGTGCGTCTTCTCGCCGACGGTGGCATCACGAAGTCGGGCGACATCGTCAAGGCCCTCACCCTTTCCGACGCTGTCATTCTCGGCGGCCTGCTCGCTGGTTGCCGCGAGGCGCCGGGCGAGATCATGGAAATCTCCGGCAAGCTCTACAAACAGTACCGCGGCATGGGTTCCCACGCCGCGATGAAGGCCGGTTCTGCCGCGCGTTACGGTCACGACAAGAACGACACCGTCCGCAAGGTCGCGGCCGAGGGCATCGAGGCCCTCAAGGAAGTTTCCGGTTCCGTCGACGACGTGCTCAACTCCCTCATCGGCGGCGTCCAAAGCGGCATGGGCTATCTCGGCGCCAAGGATCTCGGCAAACTTCGTCAGCGGGCACGCTACGTCCGGGTTACCCCGGCCGGCCAAAAAGAGGCTGCGCCACATGATGTAATCGAAGTTGCCACGCGCAGTGGCGGCGGTTGATTCTTTTACCGAAACAAAGCGCCGGGCCAGCGCTCTCACACTCTATGCACGCATCTCGCTTGTCCACTGGCCTGGCGATCCTGAGTCTGCTCATTGCGGCTCCGCCCCGGCCACCACGGTGATTCAGCCCACCTTTTCCGAGCTGGTCGGCTCGTCCGATTATATCGTCCGCGCGGTCGTCAAATCCGTTGACTCGGCCTGGCGCGAGAACGCCGCCAAGCCCGGCCAACGCTACATCGGCACCAAAGTCACGCTGGAGGTGCGCGAGGTCATCGCCGGCAATCCGCCGAGCCCGCTCGTCCTCGACATGCTCGGCGGGCGCGTGGGCGACGATGAACTCGTCGTCAGTGATGCGCCCCAATTTGTCGCCGGCCAGGAACACATTTTGTTCATCCAGGGCAACGGCGTGAACTACACGCCGCTGAACGGGCTGATGCACGGCTTCTTCACCGTCTCGCACAACGCCGTCACCGGCCAGGACGAGGTGCTCCGCTCCAACGGCGAGAAACTCTACAGCGAAACGGACCTCGAGCCGAAGGCCCCGGTGTCCGCTTCCGCGCTTCGCGCTTCCGGCCCGGCCCTGTCACCGGCCACTTTCATCGCCCGCATCCGGCAACAACAGAACGAGATCTCCACCCGTGCAAAACAACAGAACTAACCTCCTTCGTCGGGCGGTCGTGCTGGTGGCGGGTTTGACCGCCCTGGTTGCGAACACCTTCGGTTACGTTTTCATCCTCAACAGCAACACAGGCCTGCCGGTCAAGTGGTCCCCTTCCCAATCGACCACGACTCCCTCGGCCCCCGGATCCGTCCCGCTCACCATCATGCTGGGCACAGGAGCGACGACCGAGGACACGAACTTCAATACCGCTGCGGCTGCGGCCGCAACCATCTGGAACGCCAACCTGGGATCGATCCAGTTTACGGTCACTCAGTCCGCGGCCGGCACCCCGAAAGATGACAACGGGGTGAACGAGCTCGCCTTCACGGCCGATGTTTACGGCACGGCTTACGGCGATCGCACCCTGGCCGTCACCACCGGTTATCGAGCCGGTGCGAGCAGTAACGAACGCATCGAAAGCGACACCCTGTTCAATAACGCCATCCAATGGGATTCGTACCGCGGCAACTTGCGGACCAAGTACGATATCCGCCGCGTCGCCCTGCACGAATTGGGCCACGCGCTCGGGCTGGACCACCCGGACAAGGCCTCGCCGGCGCAGAGCGTTTCCGCCATCATGAACAGCACCGTCAGTGATCTCGATAATCTGACCAACGACGACATCACGGGCGCGCAGCTGATGTACGGCCCGACGACCCTTCCGACCAACGACAGTTTCGCCAACGCCGAACCCATCTTGCTCGACAACGGCTCAGTGACGATCGGCATCCGCTACAACACGCGGGCCACGAAGGAAACCGGCGAACCCAACCACGCCGGCAACACCGGCGGTCGCTCCGTCTGGTTCCGCTGGAAACCGAACAACACGGCCAATGTCACCATCGACACCAAGGGCAGCTACTTCGACACCACGCTGGGCGTCTACACGGGAACGGCCGTCAACGCCCTGACCGAGGTGGCATCCAGCGACGACATCAACCCCGGCGTGGTCCAAGCCAGCACGGTAACTTTCACCGAGACCGCCGGCGTAACGTATTACATCGCGGTCGATGGCTTCAATAATGTCGTCCATGACACCACCGACCGCTCCGGCGCCGATAACGCGGGCTTCAAACTCAACCTGGCCCTCGGCACGGTTACGGTTGTCGCTCCGGCCATCACGACCCAGCCCGCCTCCGTCACGGTCAACGCCGGCCAGAGCGCCAGCTTCAGTGTCGCGCTCACGGGCAGTGCTCCCTTCAGCTACCAGTGGATGTTCAATGGCAGCGCCATCAGCGGCGCGACCGACTCCACCTACAGCATCAGCAGCGCTCAGTCGGCGAACGCGGGAAAGTACTCGGTCAAGATCACCAATCCCGTCGGCTCCGTCACGAGCAGCGAGGCGACCCTGACCGTAAACGCGGTCGTTGCCCCGACGACGCCTACCACTCCGACCACTCCCTCCGGTGGTGGCGGCGGTGGCGGCGGCGGCGCACCCAGCGTCTGGTTTGTCGGTCTGCTGATGGCGCTCGGCATGGGCCGCCGGCTCAGTCAGCGTCGGTCCTGAAATGGCCGACCCGGTTTCGCCCCACCCCCGCTTCATTCCGTGGCTTGTCACCGGCATCGCGCTGGCGGCAATTGTCATCCAGCTGCTCCCTGACCTGCGCCCGCTCCTGATCTACGATCGGACCGCAATCAGCCAGGGACAATTCTGGCGCATCTGGACCGGCCACGTTGTTCATTTCGGCTGGCCACATCTGGCTGTCGACACCGGCCTGCTGCTCGTCGTCGGCTGGTTCTCGGAGCGGCGCCACCCGGCCTTCACACGCTGGGCCATGGTGCTCATGCCCGCCTTCATTTCGGGCTGCATCTACTGGTTTGATCCCGAGATGCAGCGCTACGGCGGATTGAGCGCGCTCAACCTCGGCCTGCTGCTCTACGTCGCCGCTCAAGGCTGGCGCCGCGATTGGACGGATTGGTTCTGGCCCGCCGTCATCGCCGCGTATGTCGGCGAACTCATCTTTGAATATCTGCGCGGCGGCCACGGCGGCGGCGCCATCCGCTTCGACGACGCATCGGTGCGCGTCGCCACCAGCGCGCACGTGGCCAGCGCGGTGTATGCGGTGATTGCGCTGGTGTGGGCGCGAGTCATCCAGCGCTCGAAGGCCTCTCCACTTTCCTCTCCGTCATCCTGAGCCGTGCGAAGGACCCAAGGGGAAAGGACGTAGCGACGCCAAACGCTTGGGTTCTTCGCACGGCTCAGGATGACCGCAGAAGGTTACCTTAAAACAGCAGCTGCGGCTCGAAATCCTTCCGAAACCGCAACCGCTTCATCAACGCCTGCAGCTTCGGCAGCGACTTTTTCTCCAGCAGCACGACGACCGTGCCGCCCGATCCGCCACCACTGACGCGGGCGCCGTAGAAACCGCGTTTCGGGCCGAGTGCGCGGATGGCGTCGACCATCTCGTCCGTTTCCGGACAGCCCAGCCCCATCGCACTGTAGCCGGCATGCGAGGCGTAAAGCAGCTCGCCCAGCTGCACGCAGCGCTCGGCCCGCGTGAGTCCTTTGCCTCCGCGCAACAACGCCACGGCGCGCGCCGCGCGCGCATTTTCCTCGATCGGAAACGTCGTCGCCGCGCGCACCGGGTATTTCCGACCGGGGACGATCGCCGACAGCGGATCGTTCACTTTCCGCCAGCGGCGGACGAAGTCGCGGCCCGTGATCGTGCGCGGCAACGCCTCGGGCAGCGCAGCGAGTTCAGCAGGGGTGACCTCGCTGACATGCGCGAGCTTGCGTCCCGTCACTTGTGCGAGAATGCGCTGCCCCATGAAGGCGCCCGCCCGCGCCGTCGCATAAGGCGAAGCCGACACCGCGTGCTTCACGCCGCTCGGCCAGCCGACAGCAATCACGCCCGCTGGCAGGCGCACCGGCTGTTGCAATTTATCCGGACGGCAAAGAATCGGGAGGAATGTGCCGCGCGTGCCGCAGGCCGACGCCAGCTGGTCCATCAGGCCGCACGGTGCGCCGACAAACCGGTTCTCCACCTGCTGCGCCAGATGCGCCAGCTTCACGGCGCCCAGCTTGCAGCCGGAAAATCTCACCAGCGCGCGCAACGTCGCGACCTCGATCGCCGCGCTGCTGCTCACACCCATGCTCAGCGGCACGGTGGAATCGATCGAGAAAACGAGCCCGGTCTTCGGCCGCCATTTCTGTGCCGCGCAAAAATGCACGAGGCAGCCGTAGGGATAACGGACCCAGCCGGGCAGTTGCTCTGCCGTCAGGCCGGAGCCGGCCACATGACGGCCAAGCTGCGCACTGCGAAATTCGTAGCCGGGCTCGTCGCGGCTCGTGATCGTCACGCGCGTCGTCAACGACAACGGCATCTCGAGCACGAGCGAACCGCTGTAGTCCGCCACTCCCCCCAGGAAATCAAGTCGCCCTGGCGCGATTCCGACGGCGCTCATTTCACAGCGTCTTCCGGATCAACTTGTGCAGCACCGGGCGGATATGTCGCGCCAGCGCCGGGTTGGCGTAGCCGGCCCAGGCTACCGCGGCCGTCGTGTCGAGCGGCTGGTCGAGCTTGCCGCCCAGCGGCGCCTCGATGACGCAGCCGGCCTCGCGCGCGATCAGCGCCGTGCAGATGTCGTACGGATGGCAGACCAGTGCCGAGTTAAGCTTCAACTTCTTGAAAACCAGCGGGCGCAAATCCGCGAGGAAGCGGTCGTGGCCGATGATCAATTCGTAGAGCTGGCCACCGGTGCAGATGTACTGGTCGTCGAACACCAGCGGACCGGCCTGTTTGCCCAGGCCGTAAAGTTCGTCCCAAAGCTTTTCCTCAATGCTCGCAAGCAGCGTCTTGCCCTCGGGGAAGAAACGACTGATCGCCGCAAAACCGCCGCGGCAATTCTTGGCGTTGCTCGGATTCACCGGCAGCTTCTCCCGCTTGCCGGAAAACACGTCGACTGACTCGGCCTTCACGCCGCGACCGCGCACCGCGCTCAATTGGTCGGAGCGCCACTGTTTGCTGGTCGGAATCTCGGTCATCGCCGCAACCGTCATGTCGGCGAGCGTGTTCTTCGCCCCGCGCTGCGGTGCCAGCGCGCCGAGGATCCAGGCGCTGCGCTTGTCGTACATGATGTTTCGCGTGCCATCGATCGGATCGAGGATGCACTTGAAGAGCGTCGCCTTGACGGGAGTACCGCGCGGGAACGTCACCGCGTCCTCGCCTTCCAACCCTTCCATCACAACCTCCACCGGCCAGGCCTTGGGCCAGTGCGCCGCGAACCAGTCGAGGATGGCGTGCTCACTCAGGCGGTCGATGTGGTAGATCGTGTCGGCCGCCGTGACAGCGGCAACCTTGGCAAAGCTGCTGGCCTGCTTGGCGCGCGCCGCAATGAGCACCGCGAGGATATGATCCTGCAGGGAGCAGAGCAGCTGGCGGGCGCGTTCGAGATCGCGTGGGGTCATGAGGAGGATTTCCGGTAATGCACCGGCGAAACGTCGCGCAGCTGCGCGGCTTTCACGTCGGGGTTGGATTCGTTGGTCATCGAGCCGCCGCCGACTTCCGGGCCGGCGAGGTACTTGAGCGTATCGGGTTTCCGCAGCGGCGGATGAAATTCCAAATGGAACGGGTACGCCGACTGATCCTCGCTGTTCGTGGGCGCCTGGTGGATCGCCATGACGTACGGCATCGGCATCTGCCAGAGGTTGTCGTAACGCGTAGTGACTTCACGGATCATCAGCGCCAGCGCGCGGCGCTCGGCAACGGTGAGATCGGCCAGCGAGGCGACCTGTCGTTTCGGCAGGATGTAGACCTCGTACGCGTAGCGGGAGAACCACGGGATGCAGGCGAGAAAGGACTCGTTCTGCGTGATCACGCGCGGGCCGGCGGCCTCGCGCGCCAGGATGTCCTGACCAAGGTAACGTCCCGTCTTGGCAAAGTGCCGGCGCGCGGCGTCCGCCTCGCGCGCGATCGTGCCGTAAATCATGTTGCCGGCATAGATCTGGCAGTGCGGATGCGGGTTGGATGTGCCCACGAGCGCGCCTTTGTTTTCGAAGATCAGGACGTGATCGATTTCCGGACGGGCGCCCAGCTCGCGGTAGCGTTCCGTCCAAAGGTCGACGACGGCAACCGCCTCGGCGTCGGTGAGGTCGACGAACGTCTTCGCATGATCCGGATGATAGCAAGCGACCTCGGCCGTACCGAGCGCCGGGCGCGCCTGGTAGAAATCATCGCCCTTCACGTCGGGGCTGCCGCCAAAGCACGGCAGGTCGTTGGTGAAACACCAAGCCTGGGTGTAGTGCGGGTTGACCGCACCGCTGAGCCGCTTCACGCCGGCGCAGAGCGCGCAGGACGGATCGTGGCTGGGCGGGCGCTTCTCTTCCGGCGCATGCGTGTGGCCGATCCACGGCCGGCCATCGCGGTGCGAGGTAAAGAGGATCCATTCTTCGCGCAGGGGGTGCCAGCGCTGTTCCCAGACGGTGCTCATGAGCGGGCACCAAACTGGAAATCCCCCGGCAAGTCATTCCTCAACTTGACCGGAACGTCCGATCCGCCACTCAACCGCATGAACGGAAATACTTCCTTCCCTATAGCGGCGCTCTATGACCGCCGTCCCCAAAACCCGGCGCTCACAGAGCGCCGCTACAGTCAGGCAACAGGCCGCCAGATGATGACTCAATTTGACGTTGCCGGTCCGTCCCCTGTCCCCTGTCCTCTGCGGTGCCCTGCGCAGCTCTGTCCTACAGAGCGAAGCAGGGTCCTCTGTCTCCTGCTTCTTCATGCCTCTCTCCCCTTTCCGCAGCCAGCTCATCGCCGATGTCGGTATCTCCCTTGGTGACGAGGGCAAAGGCCGCCTCATTCCCGAGGTCGCCGACGAACTGCGCGGCACATCCGCCGCCGTCTCCGTCGTCCTCAAGGTCAACGGCGGCGCCAACTCCGGCCACACCGCCGGCGGCGTGAAGCTCAATCTCCTGCCCGCCGGTGTCGTCGTCCGCGACGCCGCCCACCTGTGCGTCGGCAGCGGCGTCGTCGCCGATCCGCGCAAGTTCTGGTGGGAAGGCGCGCCGCTCGAGCAGAAGGGCCATGCCATTTTCTCCCGCCTGCTGATCGACGAGCGCACGATGGTCTCCGACCTCACCCACCGCCTGCTCGACCTCGCCTACGAGGATTATCGCAGCAAGGTGCTCCTCGAGGAACCCCGCGGCTCCACCGGCCGCGGCATCACGCCGGCCTACGGCGACGAAACCGGCCAGTGGCAGATCACCTACGCCGACTTCCTCGGCGGTCCGAATTACTTCGCCCGCAAGATTGCCCAGCGCGCCGACCGCGCCTGCCGCACGATCCAGCATGTCTGCCAGGTCAGCGCGGACACCTGGGACGGCTTCTTCGAGAAGCTGACCGCGGCCGAGCTCCGCGCCAACGAAGAAGCCATCCAATTGGGCGTCTTCAAGAAATCGGATTTCGACTTCCACCAGTTCAAGGGCCCGGCGCCCTTCACCCTGGATGTCGCCCGCCTGACGGAAGTTTACTGGAAGGCCGGCACCAGCCTCGCAAAGAACATCGGCGAGGTGCGCGAGCTGATCCTGCGCGAGCTCGGCGCGGGCAAGACGGTGATCGGTGAATTCGGCCAGGCCTACTGGCTCGACAAGCGCCACGGCTACTCGCCCAACGTCACGGCCTCGCACACCTTCACGCCCGAGTTTTTCGAGAGCGCCGGCATCCCGGTGCAACCGATCCACACCTTCGGCGTGGCCAAGGCCTACGACACCAAGGTCGGCACGCACACGTTCCTGACCCAGATGGACGACGCCGCGCCGCTCACGATCAAGCTCAAGCAACTCGAGTTCGGCACCAGCACCGGCCGCCAGCGCATGGTCGGCTGGTACGACGCCGTCGAGAAGGGCGACGTCCTCCGCTACGGCGGTTTCCAGGACGTCATGATCAACAAGATCGACGCCCTCAGCGGCGCCGACGAGCTGCTGATCTGCACCGCTTACCAGGACGCCTCCGGCAAACGCTACGGCCACGTGCCGCGCAACGAGGCCCTGCGCAAGACGCTCCGCCCCGTGTACTCGAAGCACGCCGGCTGGGCCGAGGACATCTCCGGCGTCCGCAAATTCGCCGACCTGCCCAAGAACGCGCAGAGCTACACCGCCGCAATGATGCGCACGCTCCTCGAGGTCGCCTACCCGGAAAAGCTCCCCGCCACCCTCCCCAACCTCCGCTACCTCGGCGTCGGCCCGCAGCCGTCGCAGATCATCAAGGACGTCCCGGCGACGGCGGAGCTGATCAAGTTCGGCTAAGCCGACCGTCATCTTCCTTCAGCGAGGCAAGAAGTGAAACCCACGCTTGGCCTATTTCTTTTCCTTGTAAGCGCGCTTGTCGGACGGGCGGAGACTTTGGAAACTGCGAGCTATTGGATCTCCGTAGATGACCGTAGCCCTGAGGGGGACGTGAGCTCAACCGACGTGCATTCCGTAATCGTCGATAAGCGGACCCGCGAAATCATCAAACTGGTGGGCCGCACTGTTCATGCCCTGGGAAAGGATGGCGTCACTCCATCCCACTTCATTGGCTACGAATTCAAAGCCGGAGAAACCGAATACTTCATTTACTCAGACGGCCGCCTCAACATTGCCCGAGCCCATCAGTCGATCGCCAATGAAATTGGCGAGTGGAAGTCGGCCCCCAGTGTTGCAGCCTCACGCAAAGTCAGGTCGCCGCTCATATCAGAGAAAAAAGCCTTGGCACTCGTTCAATCGCTTCCTGAGTTTGTGGCCCTAAAAAATCGCCTCAAAGAAAATGTGAATGTCGACGGCCCATTGTCGATGACGCCGCCACCTCTGTATCAGGTGAGTCTAGGGACCGAGGCTTGGCAAATTGATGTATATACCATCGTTCACGACGACGCAGAAACCGCGCACGCAAATCGCTGGGCTTTTTTTCGCGTGAACGCAACCCATGGGGATATTTGGGTCGAGGACTTCGACTACGACAGCGGCCGGTTCACATTGAGATCTCTGGAAGATTGGAGGCTTGAAAGAAAGCGACGAAACTAAGCCTCTAAGCAAAGCCAAGCAGCCATGAAACAATACCTCGGCGCCGTCTCCCTGCTCGTCCGCGATTACGACGAGGCCATCGCATACTATACGAAATTCCTCGGGTTCGAGCTGATCGAAGACACCGCGCTCGACGCCGACAAGCGCTGGGTCGTGATCGCTCCGCCGGGAAGCACCGAAACACGGTTGCTCCTCGCCAAAGCCAAGAACGACAAGGAGCGCGCCTGCATCGGCCACCAAGCAGGCGGGCGCGTGTTTCTTTTCCTGCGGACGGACGATTTCCGTCGTGACCACCGGAGCATGCTGGACCGCGGCGTGAAGTTCCTGGAGCAACCGCGCGAGGAAAGCTACGGCACGGTGGCGGTGTTCGAGGATTTGTACGGCAACCGTTGGGATCTGCTGGAACTGAAGGGCAAGTAGTCGCTGTGTCGCCGCGGTGTGCCCTGCCGTTTCGGGATGGTTTTTCCGGGGCAGGCCTGCCAAGCATAGGCGCGTCTCATGCCCACGGATCCCGTCCAGCTCCTCCTTGCGGCCTTCGAACTCATCCTGTGGTTCGCGGGTGGCGGCTTGCTGCTGACCATCGTCTTCAACGCCCGGAAGCGCCAGCGCTGGCTGCACACGCACGTCCTGCCGCACTGGAATCTCTCCCTGGCCGAGTTCGCACTCTTCGTGCTGATGATCTGCCTGGGCGCCTTCGTCCTGTCCCAGGTGGTCAGCCTCGCGTTCGGCAAAGCCATCGCGGCCTCGCCGAACAAGGCCGGTCTCGAGGTCTTCGCCTACGGCACCGGCATGCACGGCGGCTTCCTGCTCGGCTGGCTCCTTTTTCCGCTCGTGCGCCGCTCCCTGTACTCCGATTACGGCCGCGGCCCGGCGCCGATCCGTTCGGCCCCGCAACTCTCGCCGCTCGACACCGTGCGCTATGGCGCCGGCACCCTGATGACCGCGCTGCCGTTGATCAGTCTGCTGAGCCTCGCCTGGAACCAGCTGCTGCGGCTGGTGAACATCTCCGATGAACCGCAGGGCATTGTTGCGATCTTCAACGAAACCAAATCCGCGCCTGTCATCGCCGGCATGCTGCTGGTCGCCTGCGTGCTCGCGCCGCTCGCCGAGGAACTGATCTTTCGCGCCGGGCTCTACCGTTTCACCCGGCAAAAACTCGGCCGCACACCCGCCCTGCTCATCAGCGGCATCTGCTTCGGCGCGCTGCACGGCAACTACGCCAGCTTCCTGCCGCTGGCCGTGCTGGGCATGCTGTTCGCCATCGTGTACGAGGCGACCGGCTCGATCCGCGTCACCATGATCGCGCACGCGCTGTTCAACCTGAACACGCTCGTCCTGCTGCTCTCCGGCCTCATGGGGCCCAACTCATGAACCCGTTCACCCGGCAGCGCGCCCAGTCCGTCGGCGCCCATGGTGAGGTGCGCGTGATCACCGCGGTGCGCCGCTGGCTCGGTGACGCCTCGCCCGCCGCGCCGTTTGGCATCGGCGACGACTGCGCGGTCATCCCGCCGACGCGCAACCACCAGCTCGTCACCACCGACCCGGTGATCTACGGCCAGCATTTCGACGGCGCCGTCTCCGCCCGCGCCGTCGGCGCCAAACTGCTCAAGCGCAACCTCAGCGACATCGCCGCGATGGGCGGTCGCCCGGTGGCCGCCGTCATCTCGCTGGCGCTCGCACCCGAGACCAGCATGGCGTGGCTGCGCCAGTTCTACCTCGGACTCGCCGATTGCGCGCGGGAATACCGGGTCAAGATTGTCGGCGGCGATATCACGCAGGGCCCGGCCCAATTCTTCGGCGCGTTCCTCACCCTGCACGGCGAATCGGGCGGACGGCTTATCACCCGCCGCGGCGCTAGGCGCGGCGACGCCATCTTCGTCACCGGAAAACTCGGCGGCTCGCTGGCCGGACATCACTTCAAATTCACGCCGCGCCTCGCCGAAGGCGCCTGGCTGGCGCAGCAACCTGAAGTGGTCGCCATGATGGATGTGAGCGATGGTATCGCGAAAGACGTGCAGGCACTGACGCCGGACGGACTCTTCGCGGGAATTTCCTCCTACACCCTGCCGGTCAGTGCCGCCGCCCGGGTCGCTGCGCGCCGCAGCAAACGTCCGGCCTGGAGCCACGCGCTGACCGACGGCGAGGACTATGAGCTGCTTTTCGTGCTGAGCGCGAAAGCCGACCAGGCTGCGTTCCAGCGCCGTTGGGCCAAGCGTTTCAAGACGCCCGTGCAGCCCATCGGAAAATTCGTCCGGAAGCTCGCGCCGTATCACGTCAACTGGAGCCTCCTCCATGGCTACGAGCATCTGCGCTAAACTCCGCGAAGGCGTCACGACCGCCTCGGCCGAGGAAACGCGCGCCCTGGCCGCCGAATTGGCCGCCGCCCTGCCCGCTGACACCGTGCTCGCGCTGCACGGTGATCTCGGTGTCGGCAAAACCACATTTGTGCAGGGCCTCGCCCGCGGCCTCGGTGTGAAGGAGCAGGTCACCAGCCCGACCTTTGCGATCTATTCGGTTTATCAGGGCGCGAAAACCAAGCTCGTCCACCTCGACGCCTACCGGCTCGAAACCGGCAACCAACTCGAAGCGCTGCTGCTGGAGGAATTTCTCACCAGCCCGTGGTGCCTCGCCGTCGAGTGGCCGGAGAAAACCGGCGCGTGGCTGCCCAAGAAAGCATGGCACGTGACGCTGTCGATTGTTGAAGGAGACAGGCATCGGGTGGTCCTGGGGTAACGGGCGCGCGTTTCCCAACACACCCCGGCGCTGCGCGCCACCCCTCTTCATAGAGGGGATCTCAATCAACGCAGCCGAAGTCCCCTCTATGAAGAGGGGTGCCCAACGGGCGGGGTGTGTGGGTGCTCGCCCGCAAAAAAGCCCGCTCTCGCGAGCGGGCTTTGAAACTTGATCAGGCCTGTGGAGCCTCGGGAGCCGACTCAGCCGGCTTGTCAGCCGTAGGCTCGGCGGAGGCTGAAGCGGCTTCCGCAACCGGGGTTGCGGCGGCGGGGGCATCCGGGAAATCCACGGGATCGTGTTCTTCCTCGGACTCGGCCTTCTTCGCGGCCTGCGGAGCCATGACCGGCGGGGCGAAGAGCTTGCCGTCGGAGAACTCGGTGACGTAGCCCTCCATGACGAGCCAGCGCAGGTCGTTGCTCATCTTGCGCAGCTTCTCCGCCTGTTCGGGCGGGAGGGCGGCGAAGGGAGCTTGCGACGGCGTAGCGCCTTCGGGAGCGGGGGCAGCGGCCGGAGCCGGAGCAGCCACTTCGAAGCCAAGGTAGGCCTTCGGAAGATCCTTCACGCTGACCATCGGGTTCTTCTCGATGAAATCGATCAGCGCGCTGATCGTCTCGGAGAAGACCTGGCCCGGGACGCGGAAGCGGCGCTTGACGGCGCACACGTAGGAGACGCCGCGGGCACCCTTCTTGAAGATCGTGAAACCCTCGCGACGCAGGCGGCCGCGGAGCGCGTTGGCGGTATCGAGCGGGAAGCGGCGCTGGCGTTCGACATGACCTTCGAGCGCGCGACGGATTTCACCCGGCGGGAGCTTCTCGATGTTCTTGCCGTGGAAACGCACGCTCTCGACCGCGCGGACAACCTTGTCGCGGGCATGCGTGAGCAGGTGCAGGCGGGCATCCTCGATGTTGTCGAAGCTGATGGGAGCCGGGGCAGCCGGCGCTTCCGCGGTCGGAGCCGGGGCTTCCGCCGGCGCAGCCTCAGCAGCAGGCGCAGTCGTTTCAACCGGCTTGTCGGACGCAGCTACTTCAGCGGTGATCGGAGGCGTGGCGGCGGCGGCCTTGGCGACCGGCGGCTTCCACGTGTAGCGCGTGGCCTTCTTCATTTTCTCGAGCCAGGCGGCGGCCACTTCGGGCTCGCGCACGGACACGATGCTGTCGCGGAAACGGTCAAAGGACATGCCCTTGATCTTCGACGCGTAGTGTTGCTGGAGAATCTGCTGGTAGCGGTGATAATTCGGCGGCCCGAGCAGTTCACCGGTAACGCCGCACTTGTTGATGATCGGATAGCTGCCCTTCGGCGCCTCGATCTCGACTTCCTGCGTGTCGAAGAACGCCCCGAGGTTGGTGCTCAGCGCGTGCTGGATCGCGGCGTCTTCCGTGTCGAACGGGAGATGGTCCGGCAGCGACATGTACATCGGCTCCGGCTTGGCCGACTGGCCTTCGCCGCCCTGCGGACGCGCGCGCTGGATGACGACCACGAAGCGGTCGTTCTTTTCAAGCACGGCCTTGGTGATTTCGAAAAGCTGGAACGTACGGCACGAAGCGCGCACGGCTTTCACGATCGCGGCGAAGCCAGTGTCTTCCGGATAGCACGTCGCGACGAAATACGGACTGACATACGGCGCGCGATCGAACGGCTGGCCGCCGCCGCCTTCGCGACGATCGCCACCCTCACGGCGCTCGGGGCCGCGATACTCGCGACGCGGGCCGCCCGGACCCTGCTCGCGCCGCTCGAAACGACGGCCGTCGCCCTGCGGCGGACGCTCGCGAAATTCACCACCACCGCCAGCCGGCGGAGCACCCGCGGGCGCGCCACCCGGGGCGCCGAGCGGCTTGCGGAAGCCGCGGCGATCGCGCGGCGGGGCGCCTGCGCCACCACCCGGGCCGGGCCGCTCACGGCGGTCGCGGCGATCACCGCCACGATCATCATCGCGTTCGCGACGACCACCGGGGGAGACGGGTTTCACCTCGGTCCACTGGGTACCGAAGTTGAAAGACTGCAGCTGGCTGAGGTCGAGTTTGTTCAACCCCTGTTCGCTGGGTTCATTGGCAGGCTTGGAATCGTCCATGAAAGGGCGGAAAAACGGGCGTGGGTACCCGGTATTCAGAGTCTTATTTGTGCTTGGTGTTCCGCACGACCGGTCAGGTCCATGCGTTTAGGGAGTGTCCTGTTGAAAAACTGCGATGCAAGCGCATTTCGGGGCTTTACAAGCCTTCCGCGATTTACCTAATTCGCCGTTCTCATCGTTGGAACGCTCGGGTGGTGGAATTGGTAGACACACACGTTTGAGGTGCGTGTGCCGTAAGGCGTGCAGGTTCGAGTCCTGTCCCGAGCACCAGCCTTCGCTGAGCCTACGGCTGGCTAGCCAGACTGCAGGCGGCGAATACTGAAAGATTACGATGGCGACTTGGACGGGCGAAGGCTGCCGTCCGTAGGTTTGGCGAAGGATGGCTCAAATGGCCGTCCTGCCAGCATGATTTACGTCTACCTCATCGAGAGCGCCCGTCACCCTAAGCTACACTACGTAGGCGTCACCCGTGACTTGAAGCGCCGGATGGTGGAGCACAACGAAGGCAAGTCGCCTCACACGGCCAAATTTCGCCCTTGGAATCTCGTCATGTATTCCGGCTTCGCAGACGAATCGACCGGTCACGCCTTCGAGCAATACCTCAAAAGCGGTTCCGGTAAGACTTTTCTCAAGCGTCACTTCTTACGCCCGGACTCTCAGCTCTCGGCTCTAAGCTCTCGGCCGGCTCGATCCCCTATGACGCCCCCTCCCCGCCATCGCATTTGACCAAAGTTACTTTTTGGCGAAGCTCTGCGGCCAATCGCGCCCCATGATCCCCAAAGCCATCAAGCAGGCCCTTCTCGAATCGTACAGCCAGGGCGGCGGCATCAATCACCTCGACGGCGCCAATCTGCCTTCCCAGGACCGGGTTAACGAGCTGGCCCGCGACCTGATGCACCTGCTGTTTCCGGGGTTCTTCGAGGACAGCAGCCTCAATCGCGCCGATGCTTCCGAATGGCTCGACAAGTTGCTGGGTAAAATCGAGTCGCGCCTCGTGACCGAGATCGAGAAGTGCCTGCGCTTCGCGAAGCACGCCGACCCGAAGGCCGGCGCCGAGCAACTCACCGCCCAATTTCTCGGCACCCTGCCCGAGGTGCGCCGCATGGTGCAGACCGACGTCGCCGCCGCCTACGAGGGCGATCCCGCCGCCCGCAGCATGGATGAGATCATCCTCGCCTACCCGTGCGTGCTCGCGATCTCGCTGCAACGCCTCGCCCACATGCTTTTCGCCCTGCAGGTGCCGCTGCTCCCGCGCATGCTCACCGAATACGGCCACGAGCGCACGGGCATCGACATTCATCCGGGCGCGCACATCGGATCCCACTTTTTCATCGACCACGGCACCGGCGTCGTGATCGGCGAAACGGCGACAATCGGCACGCATGTTAAGATCTACCAGGGCGTGACGCTCGGGGCGAAGTCCTTCGAGACCGACGGCAAGCTCACCCCGGTCAAGGGCGTGAAGCGCCATCCCGACATCGAGGACCGTGTGACGATCTACGCGCACGCCACGATCCTTGGTGGCGACACGCGCATCGGCGCGCATTCGGTCATCGGCGCCAACGTCTGGGTGCGCGAATCCATCCCGCCGCACAGCATCGCGTATTACAAGGAAACCAGCCTCGTCGTCCGCAAGCGCAAGTCGCACGAGATCCTCGTGGACGGCGCGGATTGGGCGATTTGAGCTTTTTTGTGGAGGGCCGGTCTCCTGACCGGCCAACGACAATCGCTGCGAGCATGCCCGGTCGGTCAGGAGACCGACCCTCCATCAGACCTTCTGCCGCTCCGCCAGCGCGCGCGCGACCTCGCCCGCGAAAAACGGACCGCGGTAGATCAAGCCGGTGTAAAGCTGCACGAGTGTCGCACCCGCATCGAGTTTTTCGGCAGCCGCAGCCTCGTCCATGATGCCACCCACGCCAATGATCGGGAGGCGGCCATTTGTGGCACGCGAAATGTAGTTCACGATCTCGGTCGAGCGCCGGCGCACTGGCGCACCGCTCAGGCCGCCGGCTTCGTTTACCGTCGCCAGCGCGCCGGGGCGCGCGAGTGTGGTGTTGGTGGCGATGATGCCGTCGAGCCCGAGCTCGGCGATGACCGCGATCACGGCGTCGACTTGCGGGAAGGAAAGATCGGGCGCGATCTTCAGCAGGATCGGCCGGCGCGGTTTGCCCGCGGCGACGCGCACTTTGTTTTCATCGACCAGCGCGGCGAGCAGCGGCTTGAGCCAAGACGCATCCTGCAGTTCGCGCAGGCCGGGCGTGTTCGGGCTGCTCACGTTCACGACGATGTAATCCGCGTGGTCCGCGAGCAGGCGGAAGCTGCCGAGATAATCCTCCGCGGCCTTGTCGAGTGCGGTGACCTTGCTCTTGCCGAGATTCACGCCGAGCGGGATCGCACGCTTTCCCGGTCCCGGCAATTTCGCCAGCCGGTTGGCCAGCGCCTGCGCGCCAGCGTTGTTGAAACCCATGCGGTTGATCACCGCCTGCTCCGCCGGATAGCGGAAAGCACGCGGCCGCGGATTGCCCGGCTGCGCATGATAAGTGACGGTGCCGATCTCGACGTGGCCGAAACCCAGCGCCGCGGCCGCGGGCCAGGCGCGTCCGTTCTTGTCGAAGCCCGCGGCGAGACCAACCGCATTCGGAAATTTCAGGCCGAAGCACTCGACCGGACGATACAAGTCCGGCGGCAAGCGATGGATATTTTCCAGCACGGCGCAAAGCGGACGCACGCGCCCGAGCAGCGCCAGCGCGTCGACCGCCAGCTCGTGGGCGTGCTCCGCATCGAGGCGGAAAAGGGCGGGTTTGATCGCGTTTCGATAGAGCCAGGACATGTGGCGCGGACTGTGGCAACCGCGCGCCAACTTTCAAGCATCGCGGGGTCGGTTTTGGCCTTGTTATTTGGATGACCCGGCCCACCCTCCCGCCGCAATTTTCCCGGGCTTCCCGGGCTCGCAAAGATTTTTCAAACTTTCTGCGTTCGGTATTTGACAAGGGTCTGCACGGACCTTTTTCGTCCAGCAGAAATCCCAGCAAACACCCATGGCTAAAGGCTCTCCACAACTCGAATGGTGCATTGTCCGTCTCGGCGAAGACCACAACTGGTGGGTCGACGAAGTAAGCGATCCCGTGCACTGGGATGTCGACGGCCTCAGCATCATCGATCCGCGCCAGGTGGACCACATCATCGAGTTGATCGAACCGCTGCGCGAATACGGCTTCGACCAGGATGTGTTTGAGCGCGCCTTCATTCCTTTCCGCATCACGAAGGATCTCGGCAAGGGCAAGGTCCGCCTCGCCCGCATCAAGCAGCCGCTGCTCGAGTCCGAGGAAAAACTCTTCGCCCTGCCGGATGTGATCGACGAGGAGAACGGGCCGTACGCCGACTTCCTCGACCACATCACCCGACTGCGCGTCAAGATGCTCAACGAGGTCCTCGATCTCGAGGAGAAGCTCACGATCGACGAAGTCGAGGACCAGATCCGCGAGGCGCAAAACAACGACTTTATCGAAGGCAAGGCCGTCCATCTCTTCTCCGAGATCACCTCCATCCTGGACTTCACCCCCGAAGGCCATGGCGATGATGACGAGGAGTCCGACAAGCGCGGAGACGAGGATGACGAGACCGCCGACGTGCCCGACGTCGAGGAAGAGGAAGACGAAAAGCTGAAGAACGACTCCTCCTTGAAATGGGATGATGACGAAGACTCTGACGACGACGGCGAAGGCAAGAAGAAGGGCGAAGGCGACGACGACGATGATGAGGACGAAGACGGGGACGATGATGAGGACTCCGACGACGCCGAGGAAGAGGACGAGAAGCCGAAACGTTCCCGCAAGGGTCGTTAATTTCGCCAGGTTTTCCGCAGAAGCGGGAACCGTTTCCTGCTCCGAGCGGTCGGTGTAAAAGCCGATTGCCACGGTTATGCCAATCCGTCACTGGATAGGCCAACGCATGTCCTTTCACCGCCTGACCGCCGTCATCCTTTCCCTGCTCGCCGGATTCATCCTGACCGGGTGCAGCAGCGACGACGCCACGCCGACCGCGGCCAATCCCCACATCGCCGCGCCGGTCATGAGCGCGCAATTGCGTCCCGGTGACACCATGGTCGTTTCCCTCCTCGGCATTCCCGAGCCGGTCAACGCCAACGTCCAGATCGACGAGCAGGGTTTTATCCGCCTGCAATACATCGGAGCCATCACCGCCGCCGGCCTGACCACCGGCGAGCTTTCGCAGAGCATCCGCGACGCCTACATTTCCAAGAAGTACTACACCGCCATCGACGTCTCGGTGAACGTCACCGAACGCTACATCTACATCGGCGGCGAGGTGCAGCGTCCTGGCCGCATCGTCTGGTCGCCCGACCTCACCCTTTCGAAGGCCGTGCAGTCCGCCGGCGGCTTCACCCTTTATGCCAAGGAGTCGCGCGTCACCCTTACCCGCGACCGCCAAGCGCATGACTTTGACGTGAAGCTGGCCCAGCGCCGCCCCGAGCAGGATCCCCTGCTCTTCCCGGGCGACTCGATCCAGGTGCCGCGCTCCGCGTTCTGATTTTTCCACCCCTCGGCCCGCCTCCTGCTTTTCGGGCCGCACACCACCCCTGCATGAGCCTGTTCCGTACGAAACCGGTCGCGACGCTGATCGCCGAATCCATCGGCACCGGCGAGCATGCGATGAAACGCGAGCTCGGCCCGCTCAATCTCATCAGCCTCGGCATCGGCTCGGTCGTCGGCGCCGGCATCTTCGTCCTGGCCGGCACCTCCGCCGCCAACTACGCCGGCCCGGCCATCGTGCTGTCGTACATCCTGTGCGGCATCTCCTGCCTCTTTGCCGGCCTGTGCTACGCGGAGTTCGCCACCCAGATCCCCGTCGCCGGCAGCGCGTACACCTACACGTATGCCACGCTCGGTGAATTCCTCGCCTGGATCATCGGCTGGGATCTCGTCCTCGAGTATCTTTTCTCCGCGGCGGCCGTCGCCGTGAGTTGGTCGGGCGCATTTCAGGAATTCATAGCGGAACCCTGGATCGGGTGGCACGTTCCTTCGTGGCTCGCTTCCGCGCCATTCGAAATCGACCGCGCACACACAGTTACAACAAATCTGCTGCTATTTTCCTTTGACCACCATCCGCTCGTGGCCACTGGCACGTTCATCAATCTGCCTGCGGTTGTTATTTCGCTAATCCTAACAGTTGTGTTGGTGGTCGGCATCAAGGAGTCCGCAAATTTCAACAACGTAATGGTCTTCATCAAGGTCGGCGTTCTATTGGTGCTCGTTGCTTACGGCGCTTGGTGGATGTTCGGGCATCGCGAAATTGTTGCCGCCAACTGGACGCCATTTATTCCGGAAAATAAGGGCCCATCGATTCGCCTTCACGATGGGTTTATCACTTTCCTAAAAGATATGTGGGCTTTCTGCCGTTCTGCTGAATTTGGTGAGTTTGGCTGGTCCGGCGTACTCAAAGGATCGGCTATAATCTTTTTCGCTTACGTCGGTTTCGACAACGTATCGGCTGCCGCTCAGGAATCACGCAATCCACAACGCGACATGCCTATTGGCCTGCTCGGCTGTCTCGCCGTCTGCTCGCTACTCTTTATCGGCGTCTCTGCTGTGCTGACTGGTATGGTCAAATACACCGACCTTAACGTGCCAGCGCCCTTCATCTTTGCCCTTCAGCAAGCTGGGGCTCCCGGATGGCTACGCGTGAGCGTTGAGGTCGCAACACTTGCCGGCCTAACTTCTGTCTGCCTTGTGTCTCTCCTGGGGCAGCCGCGTATCTTTTTTTCGATGGCCAAGGACGGCCTCCTACCTGCCTCTTTCAGCAAGCTGCACCCGCGCTTTAAGACTCCGCACGTTTCCACCATCTTGACGGGAATCGTCTGCGCTATCGTCGCTGGCCTGCTGCCGCTCGATCTATTGGGGGAACTCATCGCCATCGGCACTCTGATGGCTTTTGCGATGGTGTGCATTGGCGTGTGGGTGCTGCGCGCCAAAAGCCCTAATCTACCACGCCCGTTCCGCACGCCCTTCCTTCCCCTCGTCTCTATCCTAGGCGTCATTACTTGCGCTCTCCAGATGTACATGCTTCCGGCTGACACCTGGCTGCGTCTCGCGATCTGGATGCTCGTCGGCTTCGCGATCTACTTCGGCTACAGCCGGCGCAACAGCGCGCAGGCGAAGTAAAAGGTAGGTCGCGGACTCCGCTCCGCGCCGCGGCGGCGAGCAACCTTCGCCGAGCCTACGGCCTGCCAAGAGGGACTCGCTGCTCTATCCCCTGAGCGCCTTCGCCACTTCCTTCGCGAAGTACGTCAGGATCATGTCCGCACCCGCGCGCTTGATCGCCAGCAGCGACTCGTCGCGGCAGCGCACGAGATCGAGCCAGCCGAGTCGGGCCGCCGCGTGGATCTGTGCGTATTCGCCGGAAATCTGGTAGGCCGCGACCGGCACGCGCGTGTTGTTGCGCACGTCGCGAATGATGTCGAGGTAGAGGCCGGCTGGCTTGACCATGACGATGTCCGCCCCCTGCGCCACATCGTGCTGCATCTCGCGGATGGCTTCGCGCCGGTTCGCCGGATCCATCTGGTACGTGGCCTTGCTCAGCAAGCGCGTGCCCGCCGCCTGCGCACTGCCCACGGCCTCACGGAACGGACCGTAGTAACCCGAATTGTATTTCACCGAGTAAGCGAGGATGCCGGTGTCGGTGTAACCGGCGGCATCGAGTGCTTTGCGAATGTAGCCAACGCGCCCATCCATCATGTCGGACGGCGCCACGAAATCCACGCCGGCCTCGGCCTGCAGCACGGCCATCTTGCCCAGGATCACGACCGTGGCGTCGTTCTCCACGTCGTCCTTCGCCTCGTTCAGCACGCCGTCGTGGCCGTGGCTGGTGTAAGGATCGAGCGCGACATCGGTGATGATGCTGAGCTCCGGCACCGCTTTCTTCACCTCTCGCACCGCGCGCAGGATCAGCGTGTCCGGATTCAGGGCCTCGGAACCCTCGGCGTCCTTCAGCTTGGCATTGAGCTTGGGAAACAGGGCCACGGCCGGAACGCCCAGCTTGTGCAATTCGCGGCATTCCTTGACCAAATCGGCGATGTTCAGGCGGAACACGCCCGGCATGGACACGATCGGCTCGGGCCGGCCCTTGCCATCGATGACGAACAGCGGCGCGATCAGGTCCTCCACGCGAAGCACGGTTTCGGCGACCAGCGCCCGGCGGCTGGGCTGGCGACGCAGGCGGCGGGGACGATGGGTGATCTCGAGTTTCGCGTTCTTGGCCATGGAAACGCGGAATAAAGCATAGTTTGGGGCGATTTCACGCCTAACTTTCTGTGGATGCCGCCAAGCCCGGGACGGGAATAACTTTGGGCTTTCCGCTCTCCGCTCTCATCTCTCAGCTCTCAGCCGTCCTCCTCATGCCCATCCAACTCTACGATTCGCTCGAGCGTAAGCTGAAGTCCCTCGCCCCTGCCCAGAAGGATGGCGTCTATCGTTTCTACAACTGCGGCCCGACGGTCTACGCTCCGGCGCACATCGGCAATTTTCGCACCTTCGTCGTCAACGACGTCATCCGCCGCCTGCTCGAACTGGAATTCGGCGCCGCCAAGGTGAAGCACGTCCGCAACCTCACCGACGTCGACGACAAGACCATCAAGCGCGCTCAGGACGAGAAGCGTCCACTGGCAGAAGTTACGAAACAGTGGACCGACAAATTCCACGCCGACTGCGACGCCCTGAACTGCCTGCGTCCTCACGTCGAACCCACCGCCACCGGCCACATCAAGGAGCAGGTCGACATGATCGACGTGCTGATGAAGAAGGGTAACGCCTACCGCGCCGCCGACGGTTCCGTTTATTTCAAGGTCTCGTCCTTCGACGACTACGGCAAACTCTCCCGCGTGAAGGAGCGCGAGCTGCAGGTCCAACCCGGTTCCGCGCTCAAGTCGCAGGCCGTCGACGCCGACGAAAAGGAAGACGCCACCGACTTCGCGCTCTGGAAGGCGCACAAGACCGATGACGGCGCCAACTCCTGGGACAGCCCGTGGGGCCCTGGCCGCCCCGGCTGGCACATCGAGTGCAGCGCGATGAGCAAAAAGCATCTCGGCGACACGATCGACCTCCACACCGGTGGCGTCGACCTCCTCTTCCCGCACCACGAAAACGAAATTGCCCAGAGCGAATGCTGCAACGGCGAGCAATTCGCGCATCACTGGTACCACAGCGAGCACCTGCTCGTGGACGGCAAGAAGATGTCCAAGTCGCTCGGCAACCTCTACACGCTCGACGACCTCAAGGCCAAGGGCGTGAGCCCCGCCGCGCTCCGCTACGCGCTGCTGATGGGCCACCCGCGCAAGCAGCTCAACTTCACGCTGGAGTCGCTGCACGCCGCCGAGAGCGCGCTGCACACCCTGCGCGCCTACCGCGCTTCCCTGCCCGCCGCGACCACCGGCGCGCACGACACTTTCGGCCACGTCATCACCGCGCTGCACGACGACCTCAACACGCCCGGCGCGTTCGGTGCCCTGTTCACCGTCGTGAACCGCAAGGGCGGCGAAGCCGACCTCGCCTCGTTCGATCGCGCGCTGTTCGCGCTCGGACTTGACCTCAAGGCAGTCGACCTGCCCAAGGCCGATGTCCCGGCGGAGATCAAGGCCCTGGCCGAAAAACGCTGGGCCGCGAAGGCCGCCAAGGATTTCGCCGGCGCCGACGCGCTCCGCAAGGAGCTGACCGCCGCCGGCTGGTCGATGCTCGACCGCAAGGACGGTTACTCGCTCGAGCCGGTGAAGAAGTGAGTTCGCCCGGCTGATGAACCGACTCCTCTTTCGCATCAGCCTTGCCGCGCTTCTTGCGCTGATCGCGCCGATCCTCGCTGCCGCCGAACTGACGCCCAAGCAGCTGGCAAACCGCGCTCGCGCCGCCTTCAGCGCCGGGCAGCTCGGCGAAGGTTACGCTCTGCTCCAATCAGCCGAAGCCGCCGGTCCGAATGCGGACGTGCTCCTGGCGGAAGCGGAAATCACCCTGAATCTCGGGTTCCCCAGGGTGGCATTCTCCAGTCTCGATGATGCGGAGAAGCTCGCGCCGGACGACACCCGGCTCGTGCCCCTGCGCGTCCGGATTCAGCAGGCGCTGAAGTCCGATGCCAGCGTCGAGAAGCCGTACTCGGCGCTGCTGGCTCCTTCGGTTGCGGCGATCGAGGCAGGAAACGCGGCCAAGGCGGAAGACGAACTGGTGCGCGCCTACTTCGCCGCCCGCTGTTTTGACGCCGAGCTGAAGTTCTCCTCTTTCCTCGCCTCGCGTGCCTTCGAACTGGGCGACGCCGGCAAGACCGCTGCGGCCTTCGCCGACTACCGACGCTCCTTCGCCTCGGATTTCGACGCCCAGCGCGCCATGGATTTCGCCAAACTCCTGATGCGCACCCCCGTCGCGCCGGGCACTCCGGAAGCCGGCCAAGTCGCGGCGCTGCTGGCGAAGATCGATCCGGCCGTTGAGTATTACCCGGAGGTGATCTGGCGACGCGGGCAGCTGTGGACGCTCCACTACCCCGCGACGCACGACTTCGACGAACTGGTCGCCGGCGCAATCGATCTCACGCTGGCGCGCCGCCTCTACTCCGAGGCGCCAGTTCCCCCCAACATCAACGTCGCACTCGCCCAAGCGATCGCCGCGCTCGCTCCTGCCGACCGTGCCCGGTTGCAGACGCAGGTGCGCACGAAGGTCGGCGAGCAAACCCTCGTGCTCGTCTCCGCGTGGAATACGGACAGCCCCTACCACGCCGCCGATCTCGACCTGTTGCTGCGCGAGCTGATCCAGCGCGATCCCAGCAACGCCGCGGCGTGGGCAGGCCGCGCCAAATTGTGCGAAGACACCGACCTCAAGCCCGTACTCGATTTCATCGTCAGCCAGTTTCACCCCGATCCCGCCGTCCCCCTCTCCAGCAATCGCGACGTGGCTGCGGCGCAACAGTGGCTGCGGCAGCGGCCCTACGCCCCCCAACGTTACGCCATCGCCTTCCAACGCCTCACGTCTGACAGCAAGAGCACCAACGACTATAGGAACGAATTCTATTACCAAGCCATCTGCCTGCTCGCACCCGACTCGCTGCTCCAGCGTCAGACCGAACTCGTGCACAAGGCGTGGAAATCCGGGATGCACGAAAACCCACCCAAGCCTCCCGCGGAGCCATTGGCGTTTCCACCCGTGCCCGACGCCGAGGAAGAAGCGAAAATCGTCGCCCTCGCGCCCGACAACCCGGAGTTGCGCCTCTGGTATCTCAAACACCTGAAGACCCGCCACCAGTCCACCTCCACCTCGCTGGCCTACGACGAGAAAGCGCCCTTGCTCGACATTCTGCTCGCCCGGTATCCGCGATCGGTGCCGCTCACGTTCGAGCGCGGCCAGGTTGCCCGCAGCGAGTTTGGCCGCACGGAGGAAGCGCTGACCTACTTCAAGCGCACGTACGAACTGAATCCGTCCGACAACGCCATGGCGGAATTCTACGCCGACCGGCTGCGCGACGGGGGAAAATACCCCGAAGCGGTGCAAGTCTACCGTCACCTCCTCGGCCCCGGCCCGGTCGTGGCCGGCGAACCTTTGTATATCAAACTGGCGGTGGCCCTGACCGGCGCCAATGACGCCAGCGCGGTGACGCTCATGAATGAGGCGATGGACGAGGAGATCAACCCGGAGTGGGTCCAAGGGCTGCTCGATTACACCGCACGCACGGCGATGATCGAGCCGGTCACGACCGCCATGCGCGGCGCCGCGAAAAAAGCCGCGCCCAAGCCGGCCGCGGCGGTCAGTCAGTGAAGACCGGCGCGTCGGACGCATCCGCGATCCCGCGCCATTTTTCCGCTTCCGCGGCGTTCGCCACGACGCCCAGCCCGCGCTGGTAGGCTTTCTGCAAGGTGCGCGAAGCCTGGATTTGCCCGGCTTCATAGGCGGAGCGCACCAGCCCAAGCCCTTCGGCCGGGTCGGCCTTGAAACCGCAGAGGCCGGTGAGTTTCATCGCGCCGATCTGCCAGCGGACGAAGGCGTCGTCGCTGTAGAGCTTCCAGGCCTTCTCCAACAATTCGTGGCCGACGGCCTCGTTTTTCGCGTAAGCCCCGTCGCCTTGGAACTGCGCGCGCCCCAACTGCAGCAGGATCGCCGGATCGAAGTCGGCGGCGTAGCGCGTCCATTCCATCGCCTTGAGTTCGTCGAAGCGCGGGCCAGCCGGTGAATTGTACTCGCTGATCAGCGCGTGCATGGCGAGGACGCTGCCGTGGCGCGCCGCCGTTTCCCACCACTTGAGCGCCGCAACGAGGTCGGCCGGACCGTTGAGTCCTTCCTTCGCAATGGCGCCGAGATTGTACTCCGCCGTGGCGTCGCCTTGGCCGGCGGCTTGCTCCAGCCATTTCATCGCCGCCGGGACATCCTTCGCCACGCCATCGCCGCGCAGCTGCCGCAGCGCGAAACGCCGCGCGCACTCGCCCCACAGGACGCGACAACGCCGGTCGAGCGTGGCGGGATCGGTCGCGATCGCCTTTGCGTACCAGCCGAGCGCACCGGGCAGGTCGACCGCCGTGCCGATGCCGAAATATAAGTGCTGGGCCAGCGCAACCTGCGCCGCCCATTCGCCCTGCTCCGCAAATTTTTGACACCACGGCAAGAACTCCGCCGGCGGCACATCGATGCTGTCGACCGCGCGCGTGGCCCAGTAGTAAACCAGCGCGTGCCGCGAAGGACTGTCGCCCGCCCGCGCACAGATCGCATAATAGCGTACACCCCGGAGCAACGTGGCTTCGCTCTTGATGTACTCGTCGCCCGCCAGCCGGGCCCCGTGCGGTTCGCCCTGCTCGGCGAGATAGGTTTCGATATCCAGCAGCGTGACGGACTTGTTCACCAGCAGGTAAGCCCCGTCATCGCGCACGAGGTCCATCACCCGCTTCCAAGCGTCGACGCGCTTGGGTCCGCCGACTCGCAGAAAATAGTCGACGGCGCCCTGCCGTGAACCGTCCCGCAAGGATTTCTCCGCTTGGTCGTAAAGCGCCTGCGGATCGCCCGCCTCCACTTTCCGCCAATGCTCCTCCACGACCCGCTCGGCCGCGGCGTGAAGGTCGCGCGCCTGCTGTTCGCGCGCCTCGGCCTCGCGCAACGCCTGCTGGCGGTTGATCCGCGCGACCTCGGCCTGATACCAATCGGCGTTGTAGGGCGAGGTTGGCGCGAAATTAACCGTCTTGTGCGGTTTCCGGCTGTCCTCGATCTGGCCGATGATGTCGTCCTGCACCGTGCGGTTCGGCGTGTAGCGGCCGAAGCCGTCGACCGGCGCGCGCATCACCACGCCGCTGGCCAGGCAACCAGCGAACAACAGGAACCGGCCGAGACGGGAAACGTCGGTGCGCATGGGCGTGGATGGTGTCCGGCGACCGACCCGGCTCGCCAGAGAAAAGTGCGCGAACCGTAACCAAAGCCGCATTGACACCCGCCAAATCTCCCCGGCAATCTGCGCGTTCGGCCCTCTCCCGCCTTGGCGGGATAAGGAGGACCAAACAGCCCTCATTCGTAAAGAGGACTAAAACCCACATATACCATGTCGATGACCCCGCTAGAAGAACTGCGCCACAGTGCCTCGCACGTGCTGGCCACCGCGATCCTCCGTCTGTTTCCAGACGCCAAACTCGACATCGGTCCGCCGACTGACACCGGGTTTTACTACGACATCGATCTCGACCACAAGCTGACCACGGAAGATCTCGCCCGCATCGAGGCCGAGATGAAGAAGGTCATCGACGAGAACCAGTCCTTCACGCGCAAGGAAGTCCCGCGCGCCGAGGCCATCGAGATCATCAAGTCCCGCGGCCAGGAACGCTACAAGCTGGGCCGTCTCGCCGACATTCCCGAGGGCGAGGCCATCTCCTTCTACTCGAACGGCGAGTTCACCGACCTTTGCGCCGGCACGCACGTCCGCTATTCGAAACAGATCAAGGCGTTCAAGCTGCTCTCCATCGCCGGCGCGTATCACCGCGGCGACGAGACCAACAAGCAGCTCCAGCGCATCTACGGCACCGCCTTCGCCTCGAAGGAGGAACTGGCCGCGTACCTGACGCAGCTCGAACAGGCCAAGCTCCGCGACCACCGCAAGCTGGGCAAGGATCTCAAGCTGTTCCACATCGACGAGGACGTCGGCCAGGGCCTGATCCTCTGGACGCCCGCCGGCTCGATCCTGCGCCAGGAACTGCAGACGTTCATCGCCACGGAGCTCCGCAAGCAGGGTTACCATCAGGTCTTCACGCCGCACATCGGCCGCCTGTCGCTCTACAAGACCTCGGGCCACTTCCCCTACTACAAGGACTCGCAGTTCCCGCCGATCGTCGAGAAGGACTACCTCGAGCAGTTGATCTCGTCCGGCTGCTCCTGCGCCGAGATGGCCAACCGCATCGAGGCCGTGTCGCAGAAATTCGCCGACGACGTGAACGCGCGCACCGGCAAGGAGACGATCACCAAGGAGCGCATCCTCCCCGATGACCAGCTAATCGACGGCTTCCTCATGAAGCCGATGAACTGCCCGCACCACATCAAGATCTTCGCCTCGCAGCCGCACTCGTATCGCGACCTGCCGGTGCGCCTCGCGGAATTCGGCACCGTTTACCGCTGGGAACAGTCCGGCGAGCTCAACGGCATGACGCGCGTCCGCGGCTTCACCCAGGACGACGCCCACCTCTTCTGCACGCCCGAACAGGTCGCGCAGGAAGTGCTCGGCTGTCTCTCGCTCGTGAAGACCGTGCTCACCACGCTCGGCATGTCCGACTACCGCGTGCGCGTCGGCCTGCGCGATCCGGACGGCAAGAAGTTCGCCGGCGATCCCGAGAAGTGGGATCTCGCCGAAGCCGCGTGCCGCGAGGCCGCCAAGACGCTGGGCGTTCCCTTCACCGAGGAGCCCGGCGAGGCTGCGTTCTACGGCCCGAAGATCGACTTCGTGATCAAGGACGTCATTGGCCGCGAATGGCAGCTCGGCACCGTGCAGGTGGACTACGTCCTTCCCGTGCGCTTCGACCTGAGCTACATCGGCGCCGACAACGCCGCGCACCGCCCGGTGATGATCCACCGCGCGCCGTTCGGCTCGATGGAACGTTTCTGCGGCGTGCTCATCGAGCACTTCGGCGGCGATTTCCCGCTCTGGCTCGCGCCCGAGCAGATCCGCCTCGTGCCGATCTCCGACAAGGTCATGGACTACGCCAAGACCGTGCTCGACCAGATGCTGGCCGCCGACCTGCGCGTCACGCTCGACACCCATTCCGACAAGCTCGGCGCCAAGATCCGCCGCGGTGAAATCGACAAGGTGCCGTACGTGCTCGTGCTCGGCCAGAAGGAGGCGGAAGCCCAGAGCGTTTCCGTCCGTTCCCGCGCCAAGGGCGACGAAGGCGTCCACAAGGTCGCCGACGTGATCGCCCGCTTCAAATCCGAGGTCGCCACCAAGGCGCTCCCGGAGAAGAAGGTCGCGGCACCGGCACCGGCACCGGCGCCGAAGCAATAAGCGGATAGCTCCTAGCTTTCAGCCAATCAGTTGGGCGCCGGTTTTATACCGGCGCCTTTTTTTGCTTTGGTTTGTTGGAGGGCCGGTCTCCCGACCGGCCGGAAACATACGCCCAACGTCCAAACGCGAGCTCGCCACCGGGGCTGTCTTCGGTCGCGCCTCGGTCGGTCAGGAGACCGACCCTCCACCCTCATGTCCCGATGGCCGAGGGATTCTGGGTGAACGCGAACGGCGGCGCCGTGCGTTCCTCTTCCGGCAAACCCAGGCTCGGCGTCGAGCGGTTCGGGTCCTCCATCGCGACGATGGCCTCGGGCGTAAATTTGTAGACCGCCACGGGCTCGGCGATGTTCTTGAGCGCGACCTGCTCCACTTCGCCCGGAGGCAGCTGCAGCTTTCCTTTCACGAGAAAATGGACCAGCGAGCTGATGCAGATGCCGCCGTTGGGCGCCTTGGACTCGAGGCGCGACGCAATGTTGACGCCGTCGCCCGCGATGCCGCCGTCCTGCAGGAGCGCGACGTCGGCGATGTGCACGCCGAAACGGTGACGCAGACTCTCGCCATCGCCCGCGCTGAATGCCCGCTGCATGGCGAGCGAGAACCGGACCGCCTGGATGGCGCTCGGGAAAATCATGAGCATGCCATCGCCCATCGTGTTAATGAGCATGCCGCCCTGTTCCTTGCCCGCGGCGTGCATGCGCTGCAGGTCGGCGCGCACCTTCCGGATGGTCGCCCCCTCGTCGGCCTGCATAAGCGCCGAGTAACTGACGACGTCAGTGAAAACAATCGCCTGCAGGCGGCGTGCCTGCGTCAGCGTGGCCTTCTCATGTTCGGCCGAGACCCAGGCCTCGCGCTTCCGCAGGTCTTCCTCGCGTGCCGAGAGCTGGTCGTTGAAGCGCTTTTCCATCTGCCCGAAAACCGCTTCCTTTTTCAGCAGCGAGTCCTCCCGCTGGTTCAATTCGTCACGGAGCGCAATCAGGTCGTCCTGCTCCATGAGCTTCGCGATCTGCTTCTGGTGCAGGGCCCGCTGGTTCTTCAGCAGCATCTCGCCCTCGGCCAGCGCGCGCGTCTTGGTTTCCAATTCGTTCTGCTGGCCATCCAGCCTTTCGCGCTCCTCCTGCAAGCGCCGGCCCATTTCCGCCAGTTCCTCGGCCTGCTGCTTCAAAGCCGCCTCGCGCTCCTCCAGCAGCGTGATCAATCCAGATTTACTGGAGAGAGCCAGCTGCGGGCGCTTTTCGGTGGGCTTGGGAAAATCCATGGCAGGCCGAGGCATACCAGCCGGCTATTATGACGCAAGCGGGGAGAAAACCTGGTAGTGTCCTAGTTTGAATCTCGGCTTTCGCTGGCACGGGATTTCTGCGCTAAGAAGGCCATGAGCTACCAAGCCAAAGGCATGCACGTCGCGGCTCACCCGGAAGAAAAATGGGTGAGGAAGCGATTCAAGAAACCTTATATCCATCGATCGATCTTGCGGGAGATGGGGCGCAAGCTGAAGCCGCACAAGACCTGCGTCTTGGATTGGTGGGATCTTTGCGGGCCGACGAAGGCGGTCGTGCTGCCAGGCCCCTCTGAGTCGCCGCTGACGCCGAAGGTCAGCCGGAAGAAGCGGGTGTCGTATCTGACGAAAATTGCCCAGCAGCTGCCGGCAAAGCTGCCTTTAGTCGCGACGCGATCAGGGCCTTCACAGCACGCTCGGGGGTGTCCACCGGCGTGATCTTCAGGACGGTGATGAATTGAGCGCGCTTGGATTCGTCCAAGCAGGCCCACGCATAGGCGGTGTCGGTCTTCTTATGGTTGAGCAGTCGGAAGACTTCGACCGATCCTTCCCAGAGCACCTTGCCTTGGAATGTTTCGGTGACGGTGACGCTCTTGGTGTGGACCGATTCGCAGCCGTGGAGCTGGCGAATGGCCCGTTGGAGTTCTGTGATGTAGTGGGGCATGGGGTTAGTTTGCTGCTTTCACGAGATCGGTGATCGTCCACAGGGTATTGGTGACGCCGGCCGCCATCGCCGGCGTCACCCGCAGTGCCCCGTGGACCTTAACAAAATTGTAGTAGGCGAAGGAGAGACCGAGAGCGGCGCGGAAGTTTTCGATCTTCTTGGAGAACGCATTGGTCAGGCGAGTGAGGCGCCGGTTGTGCATCCGCAGCGTGTGGTTCATTTTCTCGACGTGGGCTGTCGTGATTGAATCCTCGCTGGGATTTCCGATGACTGATCTCCGCTTCACGGAAACGACGTAAGGCTGACTGTAGCGCCTGTCTGGCGAGATCTCGGGCGATGACATCACCTTGATGATTTGCCCGTAATCGACGCCCGATCCGAATTCCTCCTCAACGACGGTCAGGTATTGGTTCATTCCGTCGGTCGTGAGCTGGACATGATCCCGGACTCGGCGCGCCAAGTCGTTCATAAACCCGCGGGTTGTCGCCCAATCGCGCTTCCCCGCGGCGTAGCACGCCACCAGCTTCGTCTCGGCATCCAGGGCAATGTAAGTCCACACATCGCCCACGAAGCTCCGGTCGTCTTCGGTGACGTTGCGCTGCTTCTTGCCGATGAATCCCCACATTTCGTCGACCTCGATGTACCGGCATGGCAGTTGGCGCATGTGATCGTCCAGTATCTTGGCGCAGGCGTTTCCGACCTTCACCCCGAGCTTCATCACCGTGTCGCGATGGATGCCTGTCATCCGTTCGATCGCGCGGATGCTGGAGCCTTCGGCTAGTGAGCCAATTATCGTAAGCTGTTTCTCGAAAGGTAGGACGTTCGCCACCCTCTCTACAATTGGCTGAATAGTTAGCTAAGAACTTGCCCCACAATGGGGCTCCGTGCACCATGCGGCTCTCAACTTTCAGCTAGCACGGTCAGGATACCCGCCGAAAACTGCGAATTTTCAGGGTCTATCTAGAGATCATGCCCATGCAACGCCCACACCTGGGCGCGGCTTGGCGTTGCTCTAGACAAGGCTCTTCGCAGTGCCTCGGCGGGGCGCGCTGGGTCGCGCCTTTCCTCTCTGGGCTGGCTTAACCTCCAGCCCACATGAACCGCCATATCATCGCCCTCGTTGCCATCCTCCTGCTCACCGCCTGCGCTACCAGCAGCGGTGTGATGCAGTTGTCTCAGAACACCTACATGATCTCGAAGACCAGTGCTGCTGGCGCCTTCGCATCCCAAGCCGGCATGCAGGCCAAGGTCATCAAAGAAGCCAACGAGTTCGCTGCCTCCAAAGGGAAGGTGGCGGTCGCTCAGAGTACGCACTGGGATCGGCCGAACCCTGGATTTCCGACTTTCACCTACACTTTCGTTCTAGTCGACGAGAGCGATCCGCGCGCGAAGGACGTTAAGCTCGAACCGCGCGCTGATGTCGTAATCGAAGATCGAAGAAAGTAACTCCCATTTCCTATGAGCGACACCCCATCTGACGACCGCAATGATCCTATCCTTAATCTTCAGGCGCAGATGGTGGTTTTGCAGGCTCGGGTGGCTTCGATGCAGGAGGTCTTAACATTATCCCTAGCATCTCAAATGCCGCCCGACTATTATCAGCGGAAGGTCGAAGCGGGCATTGATCGCAATATTGATGCGATACTTTCGCAGCACGCGGATAAAAGCCCAACCTACGCTTCCAGGCTGCGGCGCGCGATCGACGCTTGGCGATACCCTGAACCGCCCAGCGCTTAGCCATTCGCCACCTTCTCGCGACCAACTCCCCGCCGAGCAGCGAGTAGCAAAGTAGGACAGTGCCGAAAACCTGCCAAAAGGCGCAGTTGCGCTGCCTTTAGCGCATTATTTCGCCCACGGCTGGGGGCCGGGCGCCGGGAAGTCACCGACCAGCTGCAAGGCCCGGCCCTCGCGAGCGGAACGATGCACGGCTTCCATAATCTCGACGACATGCGCCGCATGCGCCCCGGTGGTGGGATGCGGCTGGCCGGTACGCAGACCGCGCCACAAACCGACCACGCCCGCCGCCCAATCGACAAACCAGGCGCCGGTGCCGGCGGCCTGCTTGACCGGTGGAATCCGGCGGTAAGGGGTGCCGTTGGCGCACCAGCGCACGGGCGCCGTGGCCGCGTACCACTGGGTGTTGATTGAGCCGGTGTCGCCGTGGAAATCGAGCGTGGCCTGACTCTGCGTGGCGTTCATGACGTAGAAGTTGGCCCCCAGCCTGACCCGCAACCCGCTCTTGAAATCGAGTACGGCGGTCAGCCAGTCCTCGGTCGTGATGTGAAACGGTTTGCCCTCCTTCGTGGTGCGATCGGGCATCAACACACCGCCGCCCGCGATCACCTGCCGCACCGGGCCAAACCACGCCGTCAGTAGCGAAATCGGATACACGGCGACATCGAACACCGGACCCGCCGCGTAGAACGGAGCGGGATTCGGATGCCATTGCTCGATGCGCCCCCAGTCCACGGTAACGTAGGCCACGCGCGGCGTACCGATTTTCCCGTCGCGAATCAGTTTCCACGCCGTCTGCTGCGCTTCGCCGAGCCACGTCACCGGCGCGCAGCTCAGGCGCAGGTTTTTCGCCGCGGCGAGCTCGACGAGCTTCTTCGCCTCCGGGTAAGTCGGCGCCAGCGGTTTTTCAGAATGCACGTGCTTGCCGGCTTCGAGGCAGCGCGTGACCACTTCGACGTGCGCCTGCTGGATGGTGAGGTTGACGACAGCCTCGACCTCCGGGTCTTTCAGCACGTCGTCGAGCGTCGGATAAACCCGGCCGCCGTTCTTCGCGACCCAGTCGGCCGCGCGGGCCGGATCGATGTCGCTCGCGCCGAGAATCCTGATTTCCGGATGGCGCCGCAGCGCCTCGCCGTATTGCCCGGCAATGTTGCCGCAGCCGACGACCACCACCTTTAGCGGTGGCGCCGTCTCCTTGACCTTCATTCCGTCCCACCACTGCTCGACCCGTTCGCGGCTATCGCGAATGTCCGGCCGCGGATCGAAAGTCTCGGGCTCGTGCTCGATGCCGATCGAGCCGCTGAAACCAGTGGTGCGAAGGTACTCCACGATGGCCTGCATCGGCACGATGCCGTCGCCGGCGCGGCAGGTCTCATGGCCGCGGTCGATGAACTCCAGCCCGGTCTTCGTGGGACGCGGCGCCTTCACGTCCTTGAGGTGGATCGCAAACAGACGATGACGCAGATCCTTCACCGCCGAGAGCGCGTCCCACTTCTCGGTCGCGCACCAGCCGGTGTCGAGGCCGACGCCGACCACGTCCTCATCCCCCGCCCCGATGATTGCCAGCACCTCGGCTGCCGATTTTTCCGGGTGATTCTCATATGCGCAGCCCACGCCGTGCTCGCGCAGGATCGCGACGGCCAGGGCACGGTCCTTGGTCAGCAGCTCGCAGTTGCCGACGAAGTAAGGAATGTCCAGCGCCGCGCACAGGCGGCACGCCGCGTGGAGATTCTCCGGTCCGCCCATGACCCACGACGCGTAGCTGCGCGCCACGAGTCCGTGCTTCGCGAGCAGCTGCTTCGCCGTCTCCACGTGTTGCAGCGTGGCCCACTGCCAGTTCAGGTGCGCGCCCCAGAGGTCGAGCGAGTTGAACCCCAGCGCCTTCACCTCGGCGAGCAGCTCGTCGAAGCGTTCCGCGAAAGTCGCCAGCGGCGAGAACCAGGCATTGGCCGCCTGGTCGCCTTGCATCCAGCCACCGGTCATCCGGTAACCGATCTGCCGTGCGACGAAACAAGCCGTGATGAGCGAGGGTTGGGGTAACATCACCCCACGCTAAGGGCACGGCGCCATCCAGGTCCAGACGCCGCGCTTGAGAACCTTTCCACGCGAAGGGGTCCGTGGTTGCGCGCTGCTCATCAGGTAGCGCACGCGCGCTGTTGCCGCCGCCGCCAGAGCCACCAAGCAGCGAAGCCGATGCCCACCCAGAGCGCGGGCGGCGCCGGTGTCTCCGTAAACTCGAGCGCCTGGTTCTGCGCCAGCTTCTGTTGCTCGCTTTTCTCCAGCACGCGCCACTGCGCGGAGTTCTCGACCACGATGTAACTGGTGACCGGGAGCAACAGGCCGCTGCGCTTGCTCGCCTGCACCAAGGCGCGCAGATCGACCCCGGCATCGCCGGGGCTCCGGGCATTGTCCTGTTCCGCCAGCTGCAAAGACACCGCATCCGCCCACGGCGTGCCCACAGGCTGTCGCGTCACGCCAGGCACAGGCGACCAGGGCTGCGGTCCGGGCGACCAGTACGCCAGCGCCGCGTCCCCCTGGGTGTTGGCAAACCGGACGAGCCGTCCGGGCAGAACCGGGCGTTGCGAACGTCCCAAGCGCAGCAGGGGCGCGTTCACCGGCTTCTCGCCGAGGGATTGCGTGACGAAATTACCGTGACCGTCGATCTCATGACAATCGATCCCGGGCACCAAGTCGGCCCAGGCATTCGCGAGACGCAGCTCGTCCGTGCGCACCCGGGCCTGGTGGCTCAACACGATGAAAACCGGTCGCGGCGCGGGCTCGTCGTTGGCCGCACCATGATCGAGATCCTGGTCGCGGTGCAGGCGGATCGCATGCGCCAGAGCGAGGTCGAGCGCCAAGCCGCCTGAGCGGGGCATGACCCGGTTCATGGTTTCCTTCGTGCAGGGCGGCAGCCGGTCCAGCGGCGTGAGCGAAACCAGCAGGTCGGTGACGTCGTAGTTGGCCAGCGTGATGCGGGCGAGATCGGCGCGCGGAAATTTTTCCTTCAGCGTCGCCAGCGTGCGCGCGAGATCACCGTCGAAGCCGTTTTCCTTCGAGCGGTCGATGATCAGGTGCAGGTACGGTTTGCGCTCCGCCACCGGCAGCCGCAACGCGTCCAACCCGGCCACGGCGAGATTGCCGCGCGCATCGGCGACGGCTCGTGGATGCAACTGCTCCGCGAGTTCGAAGAAAATTTCCGGCCAGCCCGCCGCCTTCCCCGCCCCGGCGGTGGCCGGCAGCGCCGCCGGCACCAGGAAGTCGACCTCTACTGCAACCGGAGCTTCGGGGACCAGCGGATAGACGCGCAGCTCGAGTTCCGTGGGCGAACGGTAGTACAGCAGACCCGGATCGCGGCGTTCGGTGTCGCGGATCATCTCATAAACCCAGAGCGCCGTCTTCTTCTCGAAGATCTTTCCGGGCACGAGCTGGTTGCCGACCTGTAGACGAAAGCCGGTCACGCTCACACCGGCGGACAGCGGCAGCTGCGCGACATATTCCGCCGGCGCGTGACCGGTGTTTTTCAAGCGCAAGGAGACGGTCATCACCGTGCTCGCTCCATCCTGCGGGGTGAAGCAGGCCGCAATGTCCTGCACCTCCACCGTGCGAGGCGGCGGGGCTGCCCGGCGCACGCGCCGCCGGTCGCTCGCCCGACCCCGGCCCCAGAAATTGTCCCGCTGCCGGTAGGGATCGATTTTGTCCTGCGCGGGCGAGTCGAAGAAAATGCGTTCGAGGTTCGCGAGCTTGTCATCCGGCAACACCAGGCTGTCGAAGACCAGCCACGCATAATAGTCGGAGAGCAGCGGATAATAGAGCCCGTCCTTGTACGCCCGGTGGCTGTCAAGCGCGCGGCGCAGATTCCCCAGGCTGGAGCCGTAAGTGAGGTCACCCGGCTTCACGGCCGGCGTGTAGACGTAATCGAGCGCGGCATTAAGCGCCGTCTTGTCGGCCAGGCCGCGAACCGTGAAGAACGCCGGCAACAGCAGTGCGCAGAGCACACCGCCCAGCACGAGCTGGCGCGCGCTCCGGATGCCCCGCGCGCCGCACCAGGCCCGGTTCAGCAAATGCAGGTGCAGGATGAAGAGAAAAGTCGGGGTCAGCACCAGCAGTCCCGCGCCCAGCACGATGATCGCGAGGATCGACAGCGGCGTGTACGGCAGGAAGACGACGAAGAAATAGAGCGAGTACGGCAGCGTGGCGCACAGCAGGTGCCAGCTGAGCGCCGGCCGGGCTTGCGCCCGCCACACGGCGAAAAGCAGGATGAAGCCGTTGGCGGTCATCAGCGCGTAAACCTCCAGCGCCTGGAAATCGACCGGGAACGGGATGGTCCGGTTCAGCTGCAGGCCGAGAAAGGGCATCACCAGCGCGATCAGCACGACCGCCCAATGCTCCGCGATGGTGTGCCACCGGAGTGCCTGGCGAAAGAGCAGCATCAAGACCCGGACCAACCCCACGAACATCACGACTCCCAGCAGCACGACGCTCAGCGCCACGAACAGCCAAGGCGACTCGTGGCCACCGCGCGCATAGGAGAGGAATGAGAAAATTCCATAGAGCAGCACCGGGCAGCCGATCGCCAGGCCCAGGTTGAGCGCGATGGCGCGTCCGGAAGAGGACGGGCTTCGCGCGCAGGCAATACGCAGGATGCCGTGAAACAGCGGCACCATCGCGAAGGCGAACTGGTTGAACAGGAATCGCTGCGGCGGATAGATCCACGCCGTCACGCTGGCCGGCAGCAAGCCGTGCTCGCTCCAGGCGGTCGCCAGCCAGAGGTAGCCCACCTGAACCAGCACCGCCGGCAGGCCCCACGCCGGATGGGACATTCGGCCGCGGCGCGCGAAAATGAAAAGCGCCACGCCGGCAGCCAGGTTGCCCAGCAGGCAAAGCCCGAACGTGAGCGCACGCCCGTGTTCCGCCGCATTCATGTTTCCCTCGATGACCCAGTAACCCTGCAGGTTGAGCAGGAGCATCACTGCGACCGGCAGCACCCATAGCCAGAGGAAGCTGAAAGGATTCAACAGGACCGGCGGCAGCAGCGGCGGCGTTTCAACACGGGCGGGAGTGACGGAAGCGTCCATAGTATTCGAGCGACAGGTTCAGGAGGATGAGCGAGGGCAGAAAAACCAGCAGGCCGGTCAGCAGATGCAGGAACGGGCCGTAAGCTTCCGGAAAGCGCGGGATCACCCAGCGATGAACCTGGACCAGCGTGAGCACGCGCAGCGCATTCACCGCGATGGCGAGCGGAGCGGCCGCGATACATCCGACTGTGCCGGCGAGCCAGACGTTGCCACCGCGCCGGACGCATTGCGCGCCGAGCAAAGCGGCCACGAGGACAAAGTAGTCGGACGCGCTGCAGGCTGCGGTCACCACCGCCGGACGCGGACCGGACGCGAGCAGCCAGCCTGCCTTCACCCGCTCGATGCCGCCGCCTTGAAGGCTTCCCGCCAGCCAGGCAGAGGCGCGGGCAAACAACTCGATCTTTAGCGCCGGAATCAGCGCCACCAGGCTCCATGCCGCCAGCGCCGCCAGGAATCCGCCCGCCAGCAGACGGACGGAAGCAAGACCTGCTTCAGGCTTCGGAGAGGTGCGGACAAAGGCCGGGGACATGGCCCGTACTGTGCCCTACCCGCATGAAATGCGTGCGAAAGCTGGATGAAGTTACGATGAAATCGCCACCCACCCTGCGGCGGCCCGCGTTATTTGACCGCGTCCTTCGTCAGCTCGCCATTGATCAGCCGGTGCAAGCCCAGCGGGTTGGCGTTCTGCAGTTCAGCCGGCAGCAGCGCGTCTGCGAAACCCTGGTAGCAAACCGGCCGCGCCCAGCGGCCAATGGCGCGCGTGCCGACGGACGTGGTGCGACCACCATCGCTCGTCGAAGGATAAGGTCCACTATGCACCATCGCATGGCTGACTTCGACGCCGGTCGGATAACCGTTGAAAACCAACCGGCCGGCCTTGGTGACGAGCACGTCGATCAAGTCGGTTTGCCCGGCCGCTTCGGCCGCGCCGGCCTGCAGCGTCGCGGTCAGCGAACCTTCGAGATGCGCCGCCACCTGCAGCATCTCGGCGCGATCCTTGCACCAGATCACGAGCGAGCTAGGTCCGAAGATTTCCTCGGAGAGCTGATGGTTGCCGAGGAAGGAAAGAGCGTCGGTCTCGAACCAGACTGGTGTCGCGCCACACGCCGAGGGCGCGCTGCCTTGGGCAATCACTTTCACGCCCGGCTGTTTCGTGCGCGTCGCGGTGTTGTTCGCGTAAGCCTTGGCAATGCCGGCGGTGAGCATCACGCCCTCCGCGGTCGCCGAGAGCTTTGCCGCGAGCGCGCGAATCAATTCCTCCGCCGCCGGCGAGCGTTGCAGCACGATCAGGCCGGGATTGGTGCAGAACTGGCCCACGCCGAGCGTGCTGGAGGCATGCAAACCGTCGACGAGCGCGGCGGAGCGTTCCGCAATCGCGCCGGGCAGAATGAACACGGGGTTGACGCTCCCCATTTCGGCGTAAACCGGAATCGGCTCCGGGCGCGCCGCGCCGAGGTCCGTCAGGGCGCGACCGCCTTTCACCGAACCGGTGAAGCCCGCGGCCTTGATCAGCGGGTGATTGACGAGCGCCTGGCCGACTTCGAAACCCGAGTCGAACAGCAGGGAGAAAGTACCTTCCGGCAAACCACAGTCGCGCACGGCATGCAGGATGAGCCGGCCGGTCATTTCGCTGGTGCCCGGATGCGCCGGATGCGCCTTCACGATGACCGGGCAGCCCGCGGCAAAAGCGGACGCCGTGTCGCCACCCGCCACCGAGTAAGCGAAGGGGAAATTGCTGGAGCCGAAAACCACCACCGGACCCAGCGGCCGCATCATCGAACGATGATCCGGCTTCGGCAGCGGCTTGCGGTCGGGCAATGCGGTTTCGATGCGCGCATCGACCCAACTGCCGCGCTCGGCGGCTTCGCCATAAAGCCGCAGCTGGCCGACAGTGCGGGCGACCTCGCCCTTGAGGCGGGCCTCGGGCAGCGCGGTTTCCTGCATGGCGCGCGCGACGAGATCGTCGGCCTTGGCCTCAAGATTGGCAGCGATGGCGCGCATGAACTTGGCGCGCCCGGCGCCCGACAACCGGGCCAGCACCGGCGCGGCGGCGGCGGCCAGTTCGGCCGCGCGGTTCACGTCCTCGACGGTGGCCGAGAGAAAGGAGGGCTCGAGGGCCGTGTTCTTTGCGGGATCAAAGGCCTTGAACGAGGCGCCGCCTGCGCCACTGGAACCAAAGCCAACCAGGGAACCACCGTCAGGTTTCATAGGGTATAAAGTACGTCGAGGGAATCGAAGGTTCCGCGATTGGCAACGCTGGGCTCCGGCGGCTCCGTCCTTTCATTAGCGCGGCGGCGGCGAGCGGCCTGTGGGCCATAGGCTCGGCGACGGCCCAAGTCGCGGCCCTACCTTAAAGCTCGGGCCGCGTCTTCAGCGCGTGCGACAGCAAGGCGTGGGTCGCCTCGAGATCCGTTCCGGCGAGTTCGAGTCGCGGCGGTCGCACGTAAGGCGTGCCCTGCCCCATTTCGGCCTGCACCCACTTGATGAGCTGGACGAACTTCGGGACGGTATCGAGCCGCAGCAGCGGGAGAAACCATTCGTAGAGTGCCGCGGCACGCTCCTTTTCGCCGCGCAGGGCGAGGTCGAAGAGCAGCACGGATTCCTCCGGGAACGCGTTCACCAAACCCGCGATCCAGCCCTCGGCACCGGCGTAGACACCTTCGACAATGGCGTCATCCATGCCCACCAGGATCGTCAGTCGCGGGCCCACCGCGGCACGGATCGCGGTCACCCGCCGGACATCTCCGCTCGATTCCTTCACTGCGTGCAGGTTTGGATGCTCTGCCGCGAGCTCGGCGATCTGGTGCGAGAGAAAATCCGTCTTATAAGCCGGCGGGTTGTTGTAGAGCATGCAGGACAGATCTGTCGCCGCGATGACCGCGCTGACGTAGGCCTTCATCTCGCGCCAGTCGCTCGTGTACACATAGGGCGGCAGCACCATCAGGCCCTGCGCGCCCGCCTCTTCCGCGGCCCAGGCCATGGCGACCGCTTCCGCGGTGCTGAGCGAGGCAATGCCGAGCACGACCGGCGCGCGGCTCCCCACGGCCGACACCGCGGTCCGCACCACGGCGATCTTCTCTTCAAAACTGAGCGTTTGCGCCTCGCCGAGCGACCCGCAGCACACGATGCCGGTGCAACCGCTGTCGATCATCCAGCGGCAGTGCGCCGCAAACGCCGGATGATCCACCGTCAGGTCGGCTTTCAGGTTGGTCGTAACGGCAGGAAGGACACCTTTCCAATTCATGGGAGATGGGAGTTGGGATGAAGGGGCCGCTGTGCGCCGAAGGGCGCGTCCTTCACGGGGGTTACGCGTAACGATCTGGCTTTAGCAGCGCGAGGTCAACCGAGGGTTTCCGTCCACTGATGACCTCGGCCACCAACCGACCCGTGCTCGGCGCCAGCGTCACGCCGAGCATGGCATGGCCGCAGGCCGCGGTGAGATTGCTCATGCCCCGGAAGCGACCGATGTACGGCAAGCCGTCGGGCGTGACCGGGCGGTAACCGAACCAAGGCTTGGCTTCCGCGAAATCCGCGGGAGTCAGCTCCGGCAGGAAGGCCATCGCACCGGCCCGGATCTGCTCGAGGCGCTCCGGCCGCATGCGGTCGTTGTGACCGGCGATTTCCATAGTGCCACCGAAACGCAGCGTGTCGCCCATCGGCGTGATCGCCACGCGGCGCTCCACCAGGATCATCGGCTTCGTGACGCGGAAACGCGGATTCGGCACCGTGAGGCTGTAGCCCTTGCCTGCCTGCATCGGCAAACGCACGTGCAGGCCCGACAACATGCCCGCGGACCAGGAACCGCCGGCGAGGACGAACTCGTCCGCCATCAAATCGCCCGCAGTGGTCTGCGCGGCCAGCAATTTCCGTTCCGCTGTGCGCCACCCGAAGATCGTCGTGCTCCACTGGAAACGAACGCCCATTTCCTTGAGCAAGGCCGTCATCGCCGGACAAAACCGCGCCGGCGTCAGATGCGCGTCGATGGGAAAATAAACGGAACCGACGATGTTCAGTTTCACGCCGAGGCCGAACGCCGCGGTCTGATGCGCATCGAGCACGCGCGCTTCGACGCCCAGTTCGTTCGCCAGCTTGGCGAGACCGTCGGCCTCGTGCTCGAGCCCGGCGTGCGTCTGGCAGAGATTGAGCAGGCCATCCTTGCGAAATTCGGAACGATCGCCGGTCAGGTCGTCGAGCTCTTCATACAGCTGCCGCGCCAGCAAGCAGAGATCACGCAGCACGGGCGCCGCACGCTCGACGCGCCGCTGGTTGCTTGCACGCCAGAAGTGCCAGCCCCAGCGCACCAGGTCGGTGTCGAGCCGCGGCTGAATGTAGAACGGGCTGCGCGAATTCATCATCCACTTCAGCCCTTTCCACACCATGCCCGGCGCCGCGAGCGGGATGACATGGCTCGGCGAAACGTAACCGGCGGAGCCGAGCGCGCAGTGGTCGTGCGCGTTCTCCGCGTGGCGCTCCACCACCGTCACGGCAAAGCCCTCGCGCGCGAGATAGTACGCGGTGCACAGGCCCACGATGCCGCCGCCGCACACGATGACCGATTTGGAGGTTCTCATTTTCAGGTGGTAGGGCGAATCCTTCCGCCGTCGCCGAGGCTATGGCGGACAAGCCGGATTCGCGCTGCCTTTCAAGTCAGCGGATCCCCCACGCAAAGGGATCGTTGTCGGCGAGGAGCAAGTTCGCTTCGCCGGTGACCGATGCCGTGCCGGTGATAGTCGGCACGATCTTGTCGCCCTGCTTGCGGTACTTTGCCTTGAACGTGCTGCCCACGATGCTCTCCTGCACCCACTCGGCGCCGACCGCGAGTTTGCCGTCGGCGGCGAGACACGCGAGCTTCGCGCTGGTGCCGGTGCCGCACGGCGAACGGTCGTACGCCTTGCCCGGGCAGAGCACAAAGCTGCGGCTGTTGGCACCGGGCTTCGTGCCGGGGCCGAAGAGTTCAACGTGGTCGATCTCGGGAAAGCCCGAGTCGGCGACCGCCTGGCGGATGCGGACGCAATAGTCGGTCAACTGCGCGACATTATCCAGTTCGAGCCGCTGGTCGTGCTGCTCAATCAGGCAGAACCAGTTTCCGCCCCACGCGAGATCGACGTTCACATCGCCCACGCCGGGCAGGTAGAGCGGCAGGTCCTTTTCGCGGCGATAGCTGGGGACGTTCTCGAAGCTCACCTCGCCTTCGGCGGAAAGCACGGCGGAAACCGGGCCGACGGGCGTGTCGAGTTTCACCGGACCGGGCTTGATCTTGCCGAGGTGCGCCAGCGAAACCACGACGCCGATGACGCCATGGCCGCACATGCCGAGGTAGCCGACATTGTTGAAGAAAATGACGCCGAACTGGCAGGACCTGTCATGCGGCTCGACGAGCAGCGCCCCCACAATGACATCGGAACCGCGCGGCTCGCACGCCACCGCAGTGCGGAACTGGTCATGCTGGGCTTGAAACACCTTCACCCGATCGGCCAACGGTCCGTCGCCGAGAGCCGGGCCGCCCTCGAGAATGAGCCGGGTGGGTTCACCGCCAGTGTGCGAATCGATAACCTTGATCGTCTTGAAAGTGGGCATGGAAAATTGGCTGCTGAAACATCACGCGTCATACGGCGCGTGAAAAGGAAAAAGGCCGGAATGCCTTGTGTAGGGCCGGCGCTCGCCGCCGGGCCAGGTCCGCCGGCGAGCGGCGACCCTACACAATTCACCAAAGAAAAAGCCGGCCGCCCGTGAAGGCGACCGGCCTGGTATGGCTATGGGGAAACGCTTAGACCGCGGAGTCGCCGTGCTCGTCGGTGCGGATGCGCAGGACATCCTCCAGCGGGAGCACGAAGATCTTGCCGTCACCAATCTTGCCGGTCTTGGCCCCGGCGGAGATGGCCGTGATGGCGGGCTTCACGAGGTCGTCGGTGACGGCGATCTCGATCTTCACCTTGGGCAGGAAGTCCACGGTGTATTCGGAGCCGCGATAGATCTCGGTGTGGCCCTTCTGGCGGCCGAACCCCTTGACCTCGGTAACCGTCATGCCGTCGACGCCGACTTTGCTCAGGGCTTCCTTCACTTCGTCGAGTTTGAACGGCTTGATGATGGCGATGATGAGTTTCATGTGGTGTAAGGAGTAGAGGGTTAGCCGATGTAGCCTTCCTCACCGTGCTCGGAGATGTCGAGACCGGCGGATTCCACTTCAGCGGTCGGACGCAGGCCGATGGTGAACTTGACGATGTAGGCGATGACCGCGGAGGCCACGACGCTCCAGACGATCGTCAGGGCGACGGCCTTGAACTGGGCGCCGAGGAGACCGGCCTTGAGCGGGCCGACCACCGAGTTGGCCTTCTCGTCGGCGAAGACACCGGTGAGGATGGCACCCATGGTGCCGCCCACGCCATGGACGCCGAAGGTGTCGAGGGCGTCATCGTAGCCGAGGGCCTTCTTCAGGTAGAAGCAGGCGAGCAGCGGAACGACACCGGCGAGAACACCCATGATCACGGCGGAGGTGGCGGTCACGAAACCGCAAGCCGGGGTGATGACGACGAGACCGGCCACGATACCGGAGCAATAACCGAGAATGGAGGGCTTGCCGCGGAGGATCCATTCCAGACCCGCCCAGGTGAAGCCAGCGACGGCGGCCGCGAGGGTCGTCGTGGTGAAGGCATTGGAGGCGATCTGGTCAGCGCCGAGCGCGGAACCCGCGTTGAAGCCGTACCAACCCACCCAGAGCATGCCGGTACCGACCATACAGAGCACCATGGAATGCGGGGGCATCGGCTCCTTGCCGAAGCCCTGGCGCTTGCCGAGGATCAAGCAGAGGACGAGAGCGGACCAACCGGAGGTCATATGGACCACGGTGCCGCCGGCGAAGTCGATCGCCTTGATGGTGGCGTTAGGATTGAGCGGACCGCACATGAAGCCGGTCGTCGACCAGACCATGTGGGCAAACGGGAAGTAGACGACGAACATCCAGATGCCGACGTAGAGCAGCACCGCGGAGAACTTCATGCGCTCGGCGATGGCGCCGAGGATGAGGGCCGGGGTGATGATGGCGAAGGTCAATTGGAACATCGCCCACATCGAGTCGGAGATCCAGTAGTAGCCGGCGCCGGTGGCGCCGGGGTTCACGCCTTCGAAGAACTTGTAGGCGAGGTCACCGATAAAGGCGTTGCCCGTGCCGAAGGAGAGCGAGTAACCGACCGCCCACCAGAGAATGGTGACCAGGCCGGCGATGCCCATGCACTGGGCCATCACGGAAAGGATGTTCTTCTTGCGGACGAGACCACCGTAGAAGAGCGCCAGACCCGGCAGCGTCATGAACAGCACCAGCGCCGTCGACGTCATCTGCCAGGCATTGTGACCCGGCCCGGGACCAGGGATCTTCGAAGCCACATCCGGCGTGCGCGCCGAATTGTTTACGTACGCTTCCAGATCGGCCAGACGTTGCTCAACGGTCGGCTCTTTCGGGGCGGGAGCGTCCGCGGCAAGGACTCGAGAGCCCAGGAGGGACGCCAAGACGACACCGGCCACGGCCAAGGTGCGGAATAGTTTGGAGTAAGTATGATGGTTCATGCGCGGAATCCACTTTAGCACGTCCGATGCCATGAATCGTCGTATCAGCACCAAACCCGGCATGAATGCGGGTCATGCCCCGGACGTTCGCGGCGAAAGGCCCGGTGAAAACCGCAGTTTGTGGTTACTGATTAGTAGTTAACGACGCCCCTGCCCCGCCTGAACCAGCGCGCAAAAGGCGGGCGTCATAAACGAAATGGGCGTCCCGCAGGACGCCCAAGTTTCGGAGAAAACAAATGACCGGATCAGATCGCGGCGTCGCCGTGCTCGTCGGTGCGGATGCGAATGACGTCATCCACCGGCGAGATGAAAACCTTGCCGTCACCGATCTTGCCGGTCTTCGCGGCATTCACGATCGCCGCGACGACCTTGTCCTTCAGGTCATCGCCGACGACGACCTCGAGTTTGATCTTCGGGAGAAAATCCACGGTGTACTCGCTACCGCGGTAAACCTCGGTGTGGCCCTTCTGACGGCCGAAGCCCTTCACCTCGGACACCGTCATGCCTTCGACGCCGGTCTGCGACAGCGCTTCCTTAACGGCTTCGAGTTTGAACGGCTTGATGATGGCGGTGATGAGTTTCATGAGGGGTAAAGGGAATGGCGGTAGTTTCTTCGGTTGTTCGGACAGGGCAATACTTGTTTCGAAATTCCAAATGCCAGACGCCAGATGCCAAACAAACCCGACCTTTAAAATCCCGAAGGAGTAAACCCTGGTCCTTGTTTGGCGTTTGGAATTCTGGCGTTTGGTGTTTCCGCAGCAGTTACTGCTGCGGAATGACCGTCTGGATGTGCAGGTCCTTGAGCTGCTTCGCCGTCACCGGCGTCGGGCTCTGGGCCATGAGATCCTGAGCCTTCTGCGTCTTCGGGAAAGCGATGACGTCACGGATGCTCGTCGTGCCGCAGAGCAGCGCGCACATGCGGTCGAGACCGAAGGCGATGCCGCCGTGCGGGGGCGCGCCGTAGGTGAAGGCCTTGAGCATGTAACCGAAGCGGCTCTCGACCACGTCGGCCGGGATCTTGAGCACGTCCTCGAACACCTTCTTCTGCACCGTCGGCTGGTGAATACGGATCGAACCGCCGCCGAGCTCCATGCCGTTCAGGACGACGTCGTAGTGCTGGCCGCGGACGGCCTTCGGATCGGAATCGAGCAGCGAGGTGTCTTCCGGCACCGGCGCGGTGAACGGATGGTGCGTGGCGGCGTAGCTCCCCTTCTCCTCGTCGTAGGACATGAGCGGGAAGTCGACGACCCACAGGAAATTCCACTGGTCGGCGCGCAGCGTGAGCTTGCCGCGCTTCACGAGCAGCTGCGCCGCCTCGAGGCGGGTGCGGCCGAGGATCGCGCACGCGCGCTCCCACGGGGCGGCGGCGAAGAAGATGATGTCGCCGTTCTCGATGTTGAGGCGCTTCGTCAGCTCGGCCTTCTCGGCGTCGGTGAAGAATTTCACGATCGGCGACTTCCATTCGCCGTTCTCGACCTTGATGAAGGCGAGGCCTTTCGCACCGAGCGATTTGGCGATATCTTCGAGACCGCCGATCTCGCCCTGCGTGATGTCGGCGAGGCCCTTCGCGTTGAAGGCCTTGACCGAACCGTGCGCGGCGATGGTGGACTGGAAGACCTTGAAGCCGGACGTTTTGAACGTGTCGCTGAAGTCGACGATCTCCATCGCGAAACGCGTGTCGGGCTTGTCGACACCGTAGCGGTTCATCGCGTCCTTGTAGGCGAGGCGCGGGAACGGCGTGGGCAGGTCGTGGTTGAGCACGTCCTTCCAGACCTTCTTGAGCATGCCTTCGAAGAGCGAGTAGATGCCTTCGCGATCGATGAACGACACCTCGACGTCGATCTGCGTAAACTCCATCTGGCGGTCGGCGCGCAGGTCCTCGTCACGGAAGCAGCGCGCAACCTGGAAATACTTCTCCACGCCGGCGACCATGAGGATCTGCTTGAACTGCTGCGGCGACTGCGAGAGCGCGTAGAACTCGCCCGGGTGGATGCGCGACGGCACGAGATACTCGCGCGCGCCTTCCGGCGTGCTCTTGAACAGGGCCGGCGTCTCCACCTCGTAGAAACCCTGGGAGTCGAAATAGTCGCGCACCGACTTCGTCGCGCGGTGGCGCACGGCGAGGTTCTTGCGCATCTTCGGACGACGCAGATCGAGGTAGCGGTACGTGAGGCGCATGTCCTCGTTGACCTTGTCGCCACCGGCATCAGTCAGCGGGAACGGCGGCGTCTCGGAAACGTTGTGCACCACGAGCTCGGTCGCCTCGACCTCGATTTCGCCGGTCGGGAGATTCTTGTTCACCATCGCGTCCGGGCGGGACTCGACCTTGCCCGTGATGCCGATGACGGACTCCGCCTTCAACTGCGCGGCCTCGGCGCGCAGCACGGAGTCGAACTTGACCTGGGTCACGCCCTCGCGGTCGCGCAAATCGACGAAGATAATGCCGCCGTGGTCGCGGACGGAATCAACCCAACCGACGAGCGAGATGGTCGCTCCGAGATTGGACTTGGTGAGCTGGGCGCAGTGATGGGTACGTTTGATAGACACGGAGGGTCAGATAAGCGGCTCCCCTGCCCTAGGAGCAAACAGAATTTGAGGACCTATGACACGCCGGTCCCGACCGAAAATCACCCCTGTCAGGCGCCGGGCATTGCGTTTGACGCCGGCGATTGACGGAAGCTAGATCGGTCGTGGCTTTCACTCACGGCAGTCGATTTTTCCCGACGTTTTCCCTTATTCTGCTGGCCCTGGCAGCCACCCTCCCCGCTTCCGCCCAGATCGTCTTCTCTGGCAGTGTCACGGACAATGGCGCCACCGTTACTCCGGGCGGTTATGGCGACCCGTACATCGCGACCGGCAACCTTGTGGTCGGCGCCACGGGCGCCGGCAGCCTGAGCTTGGGCGACGCCAGCCTTTTCGCGAACGGCCGGACGCTTACCTTCGGCACTTCCGCGACCAACACCGGCGACCTGACGATGTCGTCCGCCACGCTTGCTCTTTACGGCAGCGATCCCTCCGCTCCTTCCCAAAATGGCAACGCCGGCGGCTCGCTCATCTTCTCCTTCGGCGCGCTCGATGTTACAGGCAGCGAGATCCAATTCTATGGCAGCCCTGGCGCCAACGGTTCGCTGACGCCAGGAAGCGGTCGGGGCGGTGCCGGCGGCAATGGCGGCAGCGTGTCTCTCAGCAACGTCGCCGGAACCTTCGGCGCCAGCCTGACCGGCTACGGCGGCGTCGCCGGCCAGATGAACGACTCGTCGGTCGCCTATCCGGCGGCAGTCGGCGGCAATGGCGGCAACGTGTCCATCACCAACAGCACGTTCACGCTCGGCGGCAGCGTGAACCTGAACGGCGGTAGCGCGGGCAGCAATGCCTACACCGATACTCCCGCCAGCGCGGGCGGTAACGCCGGCAGCTTCTCCGTCACCACAACGGACCTTACTTTGACGAGCACGCTGACCGCCGTCGGCGGCAATGGCAGCCCCGGCGGCAACACGACTGCTGCCACCACCAACGGCGGCCCGGGTGGCACCGGTGGCCAGGGCGGTGCGATCACGCTCAGCGGCGGTTCGCTGACCAGCGGCTCCTCCGCCTTGGATTTATCGGGCGGCGTCGGCGGCAATGGTGGCGTCAGCACCGCTTTCACGGGCGGTGCGGCGGGCAATGGCGGCACAGGCGGCAGCCTGTTGGTCAATTCGGGCCAGGTGACGCTAAACGCCAACCTCTCCCTGCGCGGTGGCGCCGGCGGCCAGGGCGGAGTCGGTGCCTCCACGAACCAACGCGGCCATTCCGGCGCCGGCGGCAGTGGCGGCAGCCTGACTTTGCAGAGCGGTACGATTTCCATTTTCAGCGGCACGACCGACCTCTCCGGCGGCGCGGCCGGTTACGTCGGCTATTACGGCACCGCTGCCACTCCCGTCGGCGGCAATGGCGGCACGCTCGCCGTAAATGGCGGGCAGCTCAACCTCCAGTCCTCGCTCCTGGCGAACGGCGGCAGCGGTGGCACGGCCGACGCCGCCACCGTCGCCGGCAACGGCGGCGCGGGTGGCAGCCTCACGATTAGCGACGGTGAAGTGAATCTGAACGCTTCCACTTCCTTGCTCTCCCTCGCGGGTGGCGCAGGCGGCTATAATTTCGTCGCCCAATCCGGCGGCAACGGCGGCGCGGGCGGCAACATCTCGCTCTCCGGCGGCACGCTCACCTTCCTCAAAGGCAGCATCACCCTGGCGGGCGGCGCCGCCGGCAGCTCCAGCGGCAGCAACAACGGCACCGCCGGCAGCAACGGTACGCTGATGATCGCCGGCGGCACCCTCGTCACGTCCACGCCCAACCATCTCGACAACAATCTGGTCGGAAACCTGGCGCTTACTTCCGGGACCATTCACTTCACCGGCTCCGGCGGATCCATCAACCTCGGTGGCAAGCTCGGCGGTGCACTCGGCAGCGGCAACCAGCTGGAATTCGATCAAGCCATCACCTTCGCCACGGATTACCACCTTTCAGGTGGCAGCCAGCTGACCCTTCACGACATCGCCACGGTGACGTCGGGGCCGACGCTGACCTTCGATGCCAATGCCGTTCTCGATCTGGACCTCGGCTTGGTGGCGACTTCCAAGATCATCGTCGCTTCCGGCGCCGCGGTCGCCCTGCCAGGCAGCGGGCACGTCATTTTGAATTTCCACGACGCCGGCGATTTCACCGCCGGCACCTACGACCTGATCGACGCCTCCGCCGCCGGGGCGCTGAGCTACAATCTCGATGCCGCTAATTTCAGCGTCGGCACGGGAATCGCCGGCTACAGCTACCTTCTTTCGGTCAACGGCGACATTCTTCAGGTCACCGCCATGTCGATTCCCGAACCGCCCGTCTGGGGTCTTCTCGCGGGTGGCATTGGTTTGGGCCTCCTGCGCCGCTGGCGGCGGCAGCGCTGATCCCTCCGCGCCGCGAGTCAGATAGTTTCTAGTTGGCAACTTTTCCCGGCCAGCGATGTATCTAATGAGATGCAACAAGCGCGCGCACCCGGATCCTGGCCGCTTTTCTGGACACTCTTTGCCGTCGCCTATGCCCTGACCGGCCGGCTGTGCATCGAAGCATCGGCCATGGTGGCGAATGTTTCATGGATGCTCTACATCCCCGCCGGGCTCTCGCTGACCGCGTCACTGCTCTGGGGTTGGCGCGTGGCGCCGGCGGTTTTCATTGGCGAACTGCTGGTCGGCCTGACCAGCCATGAGCCGTTGCTCGCAAGCTGCCTGATGGCGCTGGGCAACGGACTCGAATGCGCCCTCGCCGGCTGGTGGTTTCACGACCGCCTGGGCCGCCGGCTCGAGTTCGACCGCGTGCACGATGTCGTTGCTCTGCTCGTCGCGGAAATCCTCGTCCTCGAACCGCTGAGCATGACCTTGGGCATGTTCGGCCTCTACACCGCCGGGCACATGCCGCTCGACAAGCTGGGCGCCTCCGCCGCCGCGTGGTACGCCGCCAATATTTTCGCGAAGCTGCTTCTCGCCCCGACCGTGCTCGTCTGGCTGCGCTGGCCGCGTCCGGCTGTTGGCCGTCGCAACGCCCTCGAGCTGGCCGTGCTCTCGGCGCTCACGCTGCTCGTCGGCGCGTTCGGGGCCGGCCGTTGGGCGCAACACAACCTCCCGCTACCGGTCACGCTGATCTTCGTGCTGCCGCTGCTCGTCTGGGCCGCGGTGCGTTTTCAACCGTCGGTCGGCGTCACCGTGGGCTGCGTGTTCGGCCTGTTCGCCTTCGACGCCGTGCTTGCCGGCATGGGTCCGTTCGGCGCGCACGCCGGTGGCGATCACATCGTCTACCTCAACATCTTCATGGGCGTGTGCATCGGGACCGCCGTCTTCCTCACCTCGGCCATGGCGCAGCACCAGAAGTTCGAGGACGAACAGGCCCGCTTGATCGAAGAGCTGCGCAAGTCGGCCGACCAGGTGCGCCGGCTCGAAGAACTCGTGACCTTCTGCGCGTGGACCGGACGCGTCCGCTGGAAGGACCAGTGGGTTTCGATGGAGCAATTTCTCGACGAGCGCTTCGGCCTGAACGTCAGCCACGGCATCTCCGAGGAGGCCATCGCGATGCTGCAGCGCACGCTGCCGCGCGAACAGCTGCCGCCGGGAGACGGCAGCACGGCGGGGAGCGATATCTAACGCGCGGACCGCAATAAGGCAGGGCGAATCCTCCGGATGAGCCGTGGCTCCGCCGACAGGTTAAGGCCCGCGCAAATCGGACCGGCGCATCCGGAGGATTCGCCCTGCCCTCAAAAACCAACCCTTACTTCGCGATCAGGCTCTCGCCCGTCATCTCGACCGGCTTGGGCAGGCCCATCAGGTCGAGGACGGTCGGGGCGATGTCGGCGAGGCGTCCGCCCTGGCGCATCTTGGTCTGCAGCGTGAGGCCCTCGCCCACGGCGAAGACTTCCACGAGGTTCAGCGTATGCGCGGTGTGCGGGCCGTTGGCGATCGGGTCCCACATCTGCTCGGCGTTGCCGTGGTCGGCGAGGACGACGGCCTTGCCGTTCTTCGTCGCGAGCGCAGCGAGCAATTCGCCGAGGCCCTGGTCGGTCGCCTCGCACGCCTTGATGGCAGCGGGGAGCGAGCCGGTGTGGCCGACCATATCGGGATTGGCGTAGTTGACGACGATCAGACCGTACTTGCCGGAGAGGATCGCTTCCTTCGAAAGCTTCGTCACTTCGGCCGCCGACATCTCGGGCTGCAGGTCGTACGTCGCCACCTTCGGGCTGGCCGGGCAGGCGTTCACCTGGCCGGGGAACGGCTCGTTGCGGTAATTATTAAAGAAGAACGTCACGTGCGGGTTCTTCTCCGTCTCAGCGCAGCGGAACTGGCCGATGCCGGCCTTGCTCACGACTTCGCCGAGGATGTTCTTCAGCGGCTCGGGCTTGCCCGAGACCACGTGCACCGGCAGGCCGGCCTCGTACTCCGTCATCGTCGCGTAGTAGAGATCGAGCTTCGCGCCGCGGTCGAAGCCCTTGAAATCGTCGATCACGAAAGCCTTGGTGATCTCGCGCGGACGATCGCCGCGGTAATTGTAGAACAGCACGGCGTCGCCGTTGGCGAACGTCGCGAGCGGCTTGCCGTCGGCACCGACGATCCACGTCGCGGGCACGAACTCGTCGCCCTTCTGGGTCGGCGAAAGCGGCTTGTCGTAGTAATTCTGGATCGCGGCGGCGGCGTTGGTCGCGGTGGCGACCGCGCTCTTGCCCGTCAGCATGTCGTACGCCTTCTGCACGCGCTCCCAGCGATTGTCGCGGTCCATCGCCCAGAAGCGACCGCACACGGTGGCGATCGTGCCCACGCCGATCTCCTTGCACTTCACCTCGACCTGCTCGATGTAGCCCAGGCCGCTTTGCGGCGCGGTGTCGCGGCCGTCGGTGAAACCGTGGATGAAGACCTGCGCCTTCGTCAGACCGTCGTCCTTCGCCTGGCGCAGGATGCCGTAGAGGTGCTCGAGCATGCCGTGCACGCCGCCATCGGAAACGATGCCCATCACATGGAGCTTCGCCTTCGGGCTGGCCTTCAGACGCGCGAGGATCGCGTGCCAGACCGGATTCACCGCGAGCTGCTTTTCCGAAAAGAGTTTGTTCAACCGCACCAGCTCCTGGTCGACGATGCGACCGGCGCCGATGTTCTCGTGACCGACCTCGGAGTTGCCCATCTGGCCGTCGGGCAAACCGACGTCGAGGCCCGAGGCCTTGACGAGCGTCACCGGATACTTGGCGTGCAGCGCATCGTCGGTCGGCGTCTTGGCCAGTTCGACGGCGTTGTAGTCGTGCTGCTCGGCGTGGGGATTCTTGCCCCAGCCATCACGGATGACGAGGAGGACGGGCGGACGGGATGAACTCATGGGAAATTGTGACGATTAAAGACGCAGTGAACTCACGCCCCGGGGGTTAATCCAGTGAAAACCACGCCATAGCCGGCATCATTCCTGCAGAAGCCATCCCGTCATGACTCTCCTGATCCGTGACCAGCTGACCTGTCCGCCCACGTGGTTCGCCTCCTATCGGGATCTCACGTTATACTGCGCCGTCTTCCTCGAGCTCGACATCGTCCTCGAATCCGAAACCCCCGATCCGTACTACCGCTGGATCAAGCCACGCGGGGGCATGGATTTCATCGCGGACATCGTCCGCCCAGGCAGCGAGCGCGGCGTGCACCTCGACGTCACGCGGAATTTCCCCGGCACGATCATCACCGACCGCATCGCCCCGGAAAACGTCCACCGCCTGATCGCCTCGATCCGCACCCTGGCCGCCTGATCATGCGCGGCTGGTGCGCATGAACTCCACCAACGCCCGCGCCGCACCGCTCAGCGGACGCGACGCCCGGTAAATCACGCCGATGCTGCGGCTCAGACCGGGCAGTTCCCGGTAGCACACGCCTTTCGCCGCCACCTGCCGCGCCATCTCCGGCACGATGGACACGCCCCACCCCGTGCCCACAAAGGCCAGCACGGTTTCGATCTGCGCGCTGCGAAAACTCACGCGCGGGGCGAACCCCTTGAGCCGGCAGAACTGCAACGCCTGTCCGGCAAGGCAGTGTCCTTCCTTCATCAGGATGAACGCCTCGCTCTCCAAGTCATCCAGCGTCAGTCCCCGCCGCCTGGTCAAAGGATGTTTCGCCGGCATCGCCACCAGGAGCTTCTCGTCGAACCACTCCTCCGCCACCAGCCCGGCGCGCTCGACCGGCAGGCTGACCAGCGCGACGTCGATCTCCTTCGCCAGCACCGCCTGGGAGAGCTGCGCCGTGGTGTCCTCGTGCACGACCACCTCAATCCCCGGGTGCTTCTCCGCAAACCGCCGCAACCGCGCCGGTAGAAAGTAGGGCGCCACCGTCGGCAATGCGCCCAGCACGACACGCCCGCGCAACAGGCCGCGCACCTCGCGGATGCCGTCCTTCGCCAGCTCCATTTCCTCAATCACCCGCTCGGCGTGCGCCCGCAGGAGCTCACCAGCCGGGGTCAGCGCCACATCGCGCTTGGTGCGCTCGAAAAGTTTTTCCTCCAGCTCGGCCTCGAGCTTCATGATCTGCTGGCTGAGCGACGGCTGCGCCACGTGGCACTGCTCGGCCGCGCGGCTGAAATTGCGGGTACGGGCCACGGCGAGGAAGTAGCGGAGTTGGTGGAATTCCATTTCCAGTCATAGCCAGTGCCTATTTCTGAAATCGCAAAGCAATATTTCCCGCCTATCGCGAAAACGGCTAGTCTCGCGGTGTTCCGGCCACCCTCGACTCCCTCCTTCTTATGTCTGACCAATCTCCCATCCTCACCACCGCCTCCGGCATTCCCGTCGCCGACAACCAGAACTCCCTCACCGCCGGCCCGCGCGGCCCGGTGCTGCTGCAGGATTTCCATCTCCTCGAGAAGCTCGCCCATTTCAACCGTGAACGCATCCCGGAGCGCGTCGTTCACGCCAAGGGCTCCGCGGCGTACGGTAAGCTGACCATCACTCACGACATCACGAAATACTCCAAGGCGAAGCTCTTCGCCAAGGTCGGCACCGAGGTCGAATCCTTCCTGCGCTTTTCCACCGTCGCCGGCGAACGCGGTGCCGCCGACGCCGAGCGCGATGTGCGCGGCTTCGCCCTGCGTTTCTACACCGAAGAGGGCAACTGGGACATCGTGGGCAACAACACGCCGGTGTTCTTTATCCGCGACCCGCTCAAGTTCCCCGACTTCATCCACACCCAAAAACGCGACCCGCAGACCAATCTCCGCAGCAACACCGCCGCCTGGGATTTCTGGTCGCTGTCGCCCGAGTCGCTGCACCAGGTCACGATCCTGATGAGCGATCGCGGCATTCCGAAGAACCTGCGCCAGATGCACGGCTTCGGTTCGCACACCTACTCCTTCATCAACGCCATCGGCGAACGCCACTGGGTAAAGTTTCATTTCAAGTCGCTGCAGGGCATCGAAACCTTCACCGATGCCGAGGCCGCGAACGTCGTCGGCCAGAACCGCGAGTCATCGCAGGCCGACCTCTTCCACGCGATCGCCGATGGCAACTTCCCGCGCTGGCGCTTCTGCGTGCAGATCATGACCGAGGCGCAGGCGGAAACCTTCCGTTTCAATCCGTTCGACCTCACGAAGGTCTGGCCGCATGGCGAGTTCCCGCTGATCGACGTCGGCATCCTCGAGCTCAACCGCAACCCACAGAACTACCACGCCGAAGTGGAACAGGCCGCGTTCTCGCCGGCCAACGTCGTGCCCGGCGTCGGCCACTCGCCGGACAAGGTCCTGCAGTCGCGCATCTTTTCCTACGCCGACGCCCACCGCTACCGCATCGGCGCGAACTTCCAGCAGCTCCCGGTCAACGCCCCGCGTTGTCCCGTGTTCAACTACCAGCGCGACGGCGCGATGCGCTTCGATCACAGCAAGGACGTCTCGCCCAACTACGAGCCCAACTCCTTCAACGGCCCGAAGGAGTGCCCGGCCTTCGCCGAGCCCGCGCTCAAGCTCAGCGGCGACGCCGATCGCTACAATCACCGCGCGGGCAACGACGACTACACGCAGCCCGGTAATCTCTTCCGCCTGCTGAAGCCCGACGCCCAGCAGCGCCTCGTCGAGAACATCGGCCGCCACATGACCGGCGTGCCGCGCGATATCCAGCTGCGCGCGATCTGCCACTTCTTCCGCGCCGATCCGGCCTATGGTCTCGGTGTCGCCCGCGCGCTCAAACTGGATATCAGCGAATTCATGGCCAAGGCGGGCATGACGCACGGCGGCCCCGCTCGCGGCTGATCGTCATGGCAAACGCGCACCCTACGAGCCTCGTCACCGCCGACCTCGCCAGCGGCCAGGCACTCGCACGGCAGCTGGCCAGCCAGCTGCCGTTGGGGTCCGTCACGGACGACAGCATGGCGGCGCATCTCCGCACGTCAGGCGACCGCGGCCTCGATCCGGAACTCGCTACGGCCATCTACTTCCACGCCATCTCGCTCGCGAACCAAGGCTGGAAGCCCGCCGACGGGCGGTAACGCCGCCGGCACGCTCAGCCCAGCACTTCGCGCAGTACGCGCGAGAGATCATTCACCTCGTATGGCTTCGGCACCATGCCGACGAAGCCGTGTTCGCGATAATTGGCGAGCACCGGATCGCTCGAGTAACCGCTTGAAACGATCGCCTTCACTTTCGGATCGATTTTCAGCAGCTGACGGACGGCCGCGAGACCGCCCATACCACCCGGGATCGTGAGATCCATGATCACAAGGTCGTAAGGCTCGCCGCGATCACGTGCCGCCTGGTATTTCGCGATGGCCTCGGCGCCGTCGGCGGCGCAATCGACGCTCAAGCCAAAGCGCTTCAGCAGCGTGGTCGCCATGTCGCGGATGATCTGCTCGTCATCCATGAAGAGCACGCGTCCGTTCATGCGGCCCGGATCCCACGGCGCGCGCGATTCGCTGCGCGCGACTTCGCCGCGCAAGGCCGGCAGCCAGATGCGGAAGGTCGTGCCCTGCCCCACCTGCGACTCCACGTCGATGTGGCCGTGGTGCTTCTTCACGATGGAATAAACCGCCGCGAGGCCGAGGCCCGTGCCGGTCTGCTTCGTGGTGAAATACGGGTCGAAGATGCGCGCGAGGTGCTCCATCTGGATGCCTTCGCCGCTGTCGGTGATCGCAATCTGGATGTAGCTGCCCGGCGCGAGCCGCGGCAGGCTGAGCCCGTCGAGCGTGTCGTTACGGGCCATGATGCGCAGCGTGCCGCCGTTGGGCATGGCCTGCACGGCGTTGATCACCAGGTTTTGTACCACGCGGCCGATCTGACCCTTGTCGGCATCGGCCGGCCAGAGATCGGGCGCGAGGTCGAAGAACGCCTTCACCTGCGAGCCGTGCAACGCAAACGAGGTCATCTCGCGCACCACCGCTTCCAGCTGAACCGCGGCGCGCACCGGCTCACCGCCCTTGGCGAAGGTCAGCAGCTGTTGCGTGAGGTCGCGCGCGCGCAGCGCCGCCTTCTCCGCCGAGCGCAGGCTCGCCGCAACCTGGCTCTCCGGATCGACGTCGAGCTGCGCGAGCGTGAGGTTGCCCATGACCGCAGTCAGGATGTTGTTGAAATCATGAGCGATGCCGCCGGCAAGCACGCCGACCGACTCCAGGCGCGTGGCGCGCACGAGTTCCTGCTCGAGCCGCTCCTGCTCGGTGACATCGCGCAACACGAGCACCGTGCCGATGACCTTGCTGTCCACCGCGTGGATCGGCGCGCAGCAGCCTTCGACCAACCTGAGTTGGTCACGCCGAGTGTGGAGCCGCGTGTCTGCCGGTAGGTCGGCGACCAGGTCGCCGCGCGCGACTTCCGCCACCGGCAGCTGCACGGGGCGCGAGGTGCGCTTGCTTTCCAAGCGGCAGATGTCCGTCACTGGCCGGCCGAAGGCTTCCACCTCGCTCCAGCCGGTCAGGGCCGCGGCCGCGGGGTTCATGAACTGGACGATGCCGGCGACGTCGGTCGTGATGACCGATTCGTTCATCGCGCGCAGCGTGACCGCAAGGCGTTCCTTTTCGGCCGCCAGCGCCTCCTCGGCGCCACGCTGCGGCGTGATGTCGACCGCCACGCCCACGAGTGAGAAAAGCCCCCGGTCGAGCTGGCGGATCTTGACGCTCTCGCTGACCCACACCGCGGTACCATCCGGCCGCACGATGTGGAAAATCTGTTCGTAGCCGGGCAGACCGGTCTTGAGCGCGGCCCAGCAGCGCCGGTCCATCTCGCCACGCTCGGGGATGTTGGAGCTCTGCCACAGCCCCGCTTCCCGCGTCGGCACCGGACGGTCGTACAGGCGCCGGTAAAGACCGGACGGCTGCACGTGAAAATCCCAATCCCACTGGTCGTTCGGCAGCGAGACAACCGTGGCCTCCCAGAGCAAACAGTCCGCGCGCGCGAGCAGCTCATGCAGGCGGTCCTCGCTCTCCTGCCGGGCGATCTCCGACACGCGCTGCGCCGAGATGTCGGTGATGATGCCGATCATCTCCCAGCGGTCGGGCCCCAGCGGCTTGATCGTCACTTTCTCATTCAACCACACTGTGCCGTCGGGCAGGTCCCAGTGAAAGACCTGCTCGTAACCCGGCAAGCCCGAGACCATGGCGTGACGCGGACGGGCCACCATGTCCGGGTATTCCGGAATCGCCGCGGGATCCCACGGGAAATGATGATCGCCCTCGGCCTCGCGACCGAAGAGCCGGCGGTAGAGCTGCGAGTTCGGCGTGAAGATCCGCCAGACAAAATCGTCCGGACCCTTCCGCTGCACTTCACCCTGCCAGATCATGCAATCGGCCTGCTCGAGCAGGGCCCGCAGGCGCACTTCGCTGGTGCTCTGCGCCTTCTCCGCGCGCCGCTGTGCCGTGATGTCGGTGATAACACCGACCAGGCGGAACACGCGAGGCGACAGCTCGACCATCGTCACCACTTCGCGCAACCAGAGGGTCTCACCCGGATTCTCGACGTGGAATTCCTGGCTGTAGCCCTTGGACTTGGCCTTCACCGCCGCCAGCGCGCGAGCGCTCATCTCTTCCAGCTCCGGCACCACCAGCGTATGCCAGTTCAGAACCGTCTCGTCGCGATCGCCGAAAATGCGCCGGTAGAGCACCGAGCGCTGCGTGTAGAGATCCCAGTAGAGCGTGTCATCCAGACGCAACTCCACCGTCGCTTCCCAGACGAGGCAGTCGGCCAGCTCGAGCAGGTACGATAAACGGGTTTCGCTGCGACTCTTGGCCTCCTCCGCCTCGTGCTGCGCGGTTACATCGGTCGCGACACCCACGAGGCTCCACTTGCCCTCCGCCACCTGCGTGATGGACACGCGCTCATGCAGCCAGAAAACGCGCCCGGCGCGGTTAATCGCGCGGAACTGCTGCGTATAGCCTGTCGCCCCGCCCAGGATCGCGTTCGTGCTGCGCGCGTCCATTTCCGGCTGCTCCGGGACATTGAGATTCTCCCAAAAACCTTTGTCGGGCGAATAAATGCGGTCACCGAACAACAGTTCCGAAAACTGCGAGTGCGGGATGTCGAAGTGCGGCCACTTCAACACGCCATCCTCCAGGATCACGGTGGCGCGCCAGATCAGGCACTGCGCGTGCTCGAGGATGCGATCGACCGTGAGCTCGCTCTGCCGTTGCGCGTCCTCGGCCGCATGCCGGGCCGTGATGTCGGTGATCAGGCCGACGAGCCAGAAGCGGTTGGGCGCCGTGGAGGTGATGGAAACATCTTCGCGCAGCCAATAAGTCTGGCCCTCGCGCGTAGCCTTGAATTCCTGCACGTAACCGCTGCGCCGCGCCTCCAGGGCCTGCCGCGCGAGCTGGTCCATCTCGACCCGACCCTCAACCTGGAAGTGCTGCCAAAGGTCCACCCCGGGCGCCGGCAGGATCCCGCGGAAAAGTTTCCGGGAAAATACCGAGGGATGGATCGTCATGCGCCACATCCAGTCCTTGGGCGTCATGTCCACCTGGGCTTCCCACAGCACGCAGTCCGCGTGCTCGATCAGCGCCGTCATCTGGCGGATGCGCGACGTCGACTGTTGTTCGACGGTCCGCCGGGCCCGGCGATTAAGGGCCAGCGCCACGATGGCGGCGATCAGGCCCACGACCAACACCAGCACCGCGTCAAAAACCCCGGTCACGTGCCCGGGGCCCGCCGCCAGCACCGCCGCGCCCGGCGTCCGGGCATGCGCCAGCGCCGGCGCCAGCAGGGCGCCATAGGCAAGCTTATGGCGAACGAGGGTGCTATTGGTCATCGGGGGCGTCCGCCGGAGGGGAAATCGGCTGACACACGGACAGGGGCAGCTACACATCGACTTATCAGAGACAAAACTTAAGCCGGCTGGTGCGTTCTGCCGAGCAAAGATTGCAAAAATTAAGGCCCCAATTCTTATCTGCGCCGAAATGTCCAACTCCGCGGTCCTGCTCCTCAATCTTGGTTCACCCGATTCGCCGTCCGTGCCCGACGTTAAGCGCTACCTGCGCGAATTCCTCGGCGATGAACGCGTCATCGACAAACCCGAGAACAAGCTGCTCCGCTCCGGCCTCGTCAACGGGATCATCATTCCCTCGCGCGCCAAGAATTCCGCCCACGCCTACTCCACCATCTGGACGCCCGAGGGTTCGCCGCTGATCGTGACGAGCAAGGCCACGCAGACCAAACTCCAGCAGCGCGTGGAGCTGCCCGTCGCGCTGGCCATGAATTACGGCAACCCGTCGATTCCTTCGGTCCTGGCCGACCTGGCCGCCCGCGGCATCGACCGCCTGCTGCTGTTCCCGCAATACCCGCACTACGCCATGTCGAGCTGGGAAACCGTCGTCGTGAAGGTGCGCGAAGAGGCGAAGCGCCTCGCGCCGGCGATGAAGATCGAGTGCGTCGCGCCGTATTTCGCCGACGAGGATTACATCGCCGCGCTGGTGGAAAGCGCCCGCCCCTACCTCAACCAGCCGCACGATCACCTGCTGTTCAGCTACCACAGCATTCCGGTTCGCCACCTGACCAAGGCCGATTCCTCGCACGCGCACTGCCAGGTCGTCGCCGATTGCTGCAACACCTGCAGTCCCGCCCACGCCACGTGCTACAAGGCGCAGGTCACGCACACCACCCACGCCTTCGCGCGGGTCGCCGGACTCGATCCGGCGCGCTGGTCGATCGGCTTCCAATCCCGCCTCGCCAACGAACCGTGGCTGGAGCCGTACACCGACTACGAGTACAAGCGCCTGGCCGGTGAAGGAAAGAAGCGCCTGCTCGTGATCACCCCGGCGTTCGTCACCGACTGCCTCGAAACCCTCGAGGAAATCCGGGTGCGCGGCGCCGAGGACTTCATGGCGGCCGGCGGCACCACCTTCACCGCGATCCCCTGCCTCAACGACCAGCCGGTCTGGATCAACTTCCTCGAGCAGCGCGTCCGCCGCTGGCAGGAAAAGCGGCAGAATGCGGCGTAGCCGCAGCGGCGCGTCAAAATCGGTTAAAAAAGTCCGCTTGGCCACCGTTAGACCCGGATCCGGGCTCGCAGATTGCAAGCGGGGCGGCGAGGCTTCGCCCCGGTTGTGAATCCCGCCTCGCAGCACGTCACCCGCTCGCCCGCGACCAGCACCGCCCTCCTGGTGCTTGGCCCGGATGGTCGCGTCCAGATCGCGAGCGCGGCCGCGTGCACCCTCTGGCAGGCCAAGGCCGCGGAACTGGTCGGCGATTTCTTCCCCAATCTGTTCAGCTTCGAGATCATCTCGCGCGACCCGGGACTCGTGCACTCGCAATGGGATGTCCTCGTCGCCGCCGCGCAGGAACGCGCCATCCCGCTGAAACTCCAGCCAAAGGAGGCGGCGGAATACGAGGTGCAGGTCCGCCTGGAAAAAACCGGCGGCGAAGCTCCGCAGTATCTCGCCACCATTTTTCTCCCGGTCACCTCCGCAACGCCGCCCGCCCCGGCCGTGGCGCCGCCGGTCGCACCGGCGCCCGCGCCCGACAGCTTTCTCGCGCAGCTGAACGAACGCAGTCCGTTGGGTTTCTTCGACCTGAACTTCCTGAAGAACGAGATCTATTACTCGCCGACGTGGAAGCGCCTGCTCGGCTACGGCGACGCCGACCTGCCGAACACGTATGAGACGTGGACCAAGCTGATTCATCCGGAGGATTCCGCCGCGGCGCCGGATCGCCAGGGCCGCTCCGGTTCGACCGGCGCGCGCACCTTCTCGAACGAATTCCGAATGAAACACGCGCAGGGCCACTACGTCTGGGTCCAGTGCGCGGGCATCCAGCACTACGGGCCCAACGGCGCGCTGCAGCGCGTGATGGGCGCGCAGCTCGATATCAGCGACCGCAAGGAGTTCGAGGAGGCCGCGCTGCGGGCCGACGAGCGCATGCAGCTGCTCGGCGAGCGCGGTCGAGCGGGGATGATCGACCTCGATTTCGCCGGCGGGCTCTACTGGCTTTCGCCCGGCTTCAAGTCGCTGCTCGGCTATACCGAGGGCGAACTGCCCAACACGCTCGAGTCCGTGCTGCGCAGCCTGCCGATGGAGGAGACGACCGGCGGCGTCCAAGCCTACTTCCTCGCCGAGCAGCCGAACCAGGTCTCGTATTTCAGCACCTTGCAGCTGCGGCACCGCGAGGGCCGCGACGTGCCGGTCTTCGCCTGCATCGTCCGCCAGATTTCGCGCCAGAAGGAATTGCAGCGCGTGCTCGGCTTCGTCGTGCCGCAACCCGAGCTCGCCGCGGACGAGGTCGACGGCGGTTTCTCGACGCCGCATCTCGCCGTGCTGCTCGCGGAGTTGCAGGAAGGCGTGCTGCTCAGCGACGCCGACGGCAAGGTCATCCATCTCAACGCCAAGGCCGAGAAGCTGCTCGCGCGCACGCTGGCGCAAAGCCTCGGCCAGGATGCCGGCGAGGTTTTCCGGCTCGTGCATTTGCAGAACGGCCGCCCCGGCGAAAATCCCGTTGCCAAGGCGCTGGGCACCGCCGAGCCCACCAGCCTCAACGCGGAGTTCGCGCTCGATACCGGCGCCGAGGTCGCACAGCCCGTGGTTTTCAGCGCGCGACCGGTGATCGACGCCTCCGGCCGCCCCGCCGGCGCGGTCGTGGTGTTCCGCCACCCGGGCGAGATGAACCTCACGCCCGAGGAACTGGTGCGCTCCAACCGCTTCGAGTCGCTCGGCCAGCTCGCCGGCGGCATCGCGCACGATTTCAACAACCTGCTTACGACCATCCTTGGCGGCGTCTCGATGGCCAAGGACAACCGCGACTTCTCCGGCTTGGAGAACAGCGAGCGCGCGTGCATGGCCGCGAAGGCACTGAGCAAGCAGCTGCTCAGTTTCTCCAAGGGCGGCACCGCCATCCGTCACGTGGTGCGCACGGCCGACATCCTTTCCGACAGCGTGCGCCTCGCGGCCGCCGGCTCGACCGTGAAGGTCGAGACGCAGGTCGCGGCCGACACCGGCACGGTCTGCGTCGACCGCGCCCAGATCCTGCAGGTTTTCCAAAACCTCGTGATCAACGCCATCCAGGCCATGACCACCGGCCGGGGACAAATCTGGATCAACGCCAACAACGTGCAGCTCGCCGACGGCGAGGTCGCCCCGCTGGCCGCCGGCACCTACGTCGCCATCGAGGTGCGCGACAACGGCAGCGGCATCAAGCCTGAGAACCTCGAGCGGATTTTCGACCCGTTCTTCACGACCAAGAAAACCGGCACCGGCCTCGGCCTCGCCACCGTGCTCTCGATCGTCAAGCGCCACGGCGGCCAGATCGGCGTCGTGTCCGAGATCGGCACCGGCACGGCCTTCACCGTGTTTCTGCCCACCGCCGACCAGCCCGAGGAAGTCGAGGCACGCCGCGCACCGTCGTTCAATTACGCCCAACGCACCGGCCGCATCCTGTTCATGGACGACGACCCGAACATCTGCACGCTGACCGGCGGCATGCTCGAGGGCCTCGGCTACAAGTACGACATCGCCCGCAGCGGCGAGGAGGCGGTGACCTTCTACAAGCGCTACCTCAACATCGGCCGGCCCTACGACGCGGTCATCATGGATCTCACCATCATCGGCGGCATGGGCGGCGAACAGTGCTTCAAGGTGCTGCGCGAACTGCACCCCGACGTGCGCGCCATCATCGCCAGCGGCTACGACAACGACGACATGGCCCGCGCCTTCCTCGACCTCGGCTTCTGCGGTTACCTCACGAAACCGTATCGCGTCGGCGACCTGGGCCGCATCATCAAGAAGGTGCTGGGGACCTAGCCGCGCCCGAGGCGCGGCATCGTTCATTGTTCAGCGTTCATTTGTCATTGGTCATTTCGGACCACCGGCAATCACCGGTTCGAAATTTCAAATGAACCTTGAACCCTGAACGATGAACAATCGTTTGGTCATCGGCTCGGTTTTCACTTCCGCCCGCGATCATGTCGGGCATAGCGTGGCACCATGCTGTCCAAGCCCATTCCCCATTGGATCCTGGCCGGCGGAACCCTGCTCGCGGCGTGCGCCGGCTGCATCAACGCCGCGGGTCTGATCGGCCTTCATCACCAGGCGCTCAGCCACATGTCCGGCACGGCGGCGATCTTTGGCGCGGAGGTGGCGCGCGGCGAACTCGAGGCGGCGCGGCACGCGTTGTGGGTGCTTTCGTTTTTCTTTCTCGGCTGCGTGTTCAGCGGCGTCCTCGTGCGCAACACCGTGCTCCAGCTGGGACGCCGTTACGGCTTTGCCCTGCTCTGCGAATCGGCGCTCCTCTTTGCCGCGACCTATCTGCTGCTTAACGGCCAGACCGCGGGCGATCTGCTGGCGGCCATGGCCTGCGGCCTGCAGAACGCGCTTGCGACCAGCTACAGCGGTGCGGTCATCCGCACCACGCATATCACGGGCATCATCACCGACCTCGGGCTGGCGGCCGGCGCCGCGCTGCGCCGCGATCCGGTCGACCGCCGGCGCACGGGACTCTACGTTCTGCTCGCCCTCGGATTCGTCGGGGGCAGCGTGCTGGGCGGACTCGGCTATGTGGCCATCGGATTTCACACGCTGCTGTTTCCCGCCGCGCTGACCGGCCTCACCGGGCTGGGCTACACCCTGTATCGCTTTAAACAAAGCCGGCTGACCGGGCCAACCCGGGCGCCCTTCTGATCACTCCCGCCATGTGAACGCGTGGCACAGTGCCACGCCCGCGGCATCGGCTTCGTCGAAGGCCAGGGTCCGGCCGTGGCCGAGCATCGACATGACCGTGCGCGCCATCTGTTCCTTGCTTGCGCGGCCGGCACCGACCACCGCCTGCTTCACGCGCAGCGGCGCGTACTCGAAAATCTCGTGGCCTTTCAGGGCCGCCGCGGCGATCGCCGCGCCACGCGCGGCACCGAGGATCTGCGCGGTCTGGAAATTCTGGACGTAGATGGTCTGTTCCAGCGCGACATGCCGCGGCGAAAAATCCGCCACATATTCCGCCACCGCCTGGTGAATCTCCGCCAGGCACTTTGCCATCGAGTGCTTCGCCGGCACTTTCACCGTGCGGCAGCGCAGCATCACCGGGCCGCGGCCGGGCGCGAATTCGATCAGCGCCAAGCCGGTGCCGCGCAAGCTCGGGTCGATGCCCAGGACGCGTCCGTGAAAGGCGGTGCGCTGCAGCCCGGCGCCGTCCGGCCATTCGCGCGGCGCGAAGCGGCCGGCGAGATGGGACTTCCAGAGTTGCCTGACGGACATGCGGGCCATGGTGCGGCACGACGCATACAGGAATGCCGCCAAAGCAGAAGCGGAATGTTTGGCTTCGCGCGGCATCCGGGCTTGTTAAACCACGCGCACGCCTTCCATGATTTGCCCCGCATGAAATCGCCGCGCCGCCCCGACCCTGATGACCGGACGGTCCCGCCCTTTGGCGGCAAAATCCAGCGGTTGAACACCCGGCTCTCCGGCTTCCATTTGCGCGACTACTGGTGGCGCCTGCTCGATTTCTTCGAAGCCAGCCGCGCCCGGCGCGTCGCACTTTTTGCCTCGGCTTTCCTCATCGTCGCCGGCCTCGCCGCGTGGACCTGGGCCTATCCATGGTGGGCGCGCCGCAACGCCATCCGCGTCGCGCAGCAATGGCTCGACGCCGGCCAGCTCCGCAACGCCGCCGAGGCGGCCCAGCGCGCGGCCACGCTGGCACCCGAGCGTCCCGAGCCATGGCAGATCGCCTCCGAGCTCGCGCGTCTCGGCCACCAATACGAACAGGCGCTCACCTACGCGCGCCGCGCCGCCGACCTCGCGCCGGATGATTTCACGCTCGGACTCACTCTCGCCACCGCCGCCCTTAACGCCGGCAAGGCCACGGAAGCCGCCACCGTCCTCGCCGGCCTGCCGGCCGACCAGGTCAACGCCTCGCCCGAGGCGCTGCGCCTGCGCGGCGAACTGGCGCGACGCGAGCTGCACCTGACCGAGGCGCGCGACGCTTTCGACGCTGCTCTCAAATTGGAGCCGGGCAAGGCCATCAACGAAGTTCCCCTCGGCCTGATTCTCCTGCGCTCGAAGATCGCCCCGGAGCGCCAGCACGGCCTGGAGCTGCTCGGCCACTGGACCTCCGACCGCGAATGGGGTCCGGTCGCGCTGCGCACGCTTCTCCAGGACGCCGTCGACCGGAACGATCGCGCGGCCATGCTTCAGTGGGGCGAGGCTCTGCGCACGCACCCGAAGGTGACGGTCGGCGACATGCCCGTCTGGTTGCTGGCCTTCGCCAAGGCCGACGAATCGCGCTACGCCAGCGCCCTTGCCCAGCTGGAAAAGGATCACGCCGTCTCGCCCAATGCCGCCGCGCAGCTGCTCGGCTGGCTCAACAAGATCGGCCGGAGCGAGGACGCCCTCGCCTGGATCCAAACCCTGCCCGCCCCCGCCATGCGCCGCCCGCCCTTGGCGACACTCGCTGCCGAGGCTTATCGCGCCACCGGCCGGTGGGCCGACCTGCAGGCTTGGACGGAATCAAACGACTGGGGTCCGGAAACCAATTTCCTGCGCTGGACCTATGCGCTGACCGCGGCCCGGAAGCTCAACGACTCCGCGCGCGCGGACGAGCAGTGGCGCACACTCTACAACCACGGCCAGCTCAACACCGGCCACGCGCTCTTCGCCGCTTCCACGCTCTACAGCTGGGGGCTCGCCACCGAAGCCGAGGCCCTGTGGTGGCGCGCCGGCGAACAGGAAGGAACCAACGCCATCGAAGCGCTGGGCTCGCTGGCCCGCTACTATCAGGTGAAACGCGATGCCGACGGCCTGTATCGCACCTTCCGCCGCCTCCACCTGCTGCAGCCGCAGAATCCAGACATCGCCAACAACTTTGCCTTCTATGCGCTGCTTCTCGGGCGCGAACAGCGGCTCGCCGACCAGATTGCGCGGACCAACGCCGAGCAGCATCCGGACAACACCGTGTATCAGGCGACGCTGGCCTTCGTGGCCGTGCAACAGGGCCGTTACGCCGAGGCGCTGACGCAACTCCGCCCCAAGGCGAGCCTCGCCTCCACTCAATCGGCTCTGGGCTTTGTTTACGGACTGGCGCTGGCGGGAAGCGGCCAGAAAAACGAAGCGCACGTCATGCTCGATGCGCTGCCCGCCGAATCGCTCACGCAATCCGAGTCCGAACTGATCAAGCAGACGCTGGAGAAACGGTGACGGAATCGCCGGACCGTTTGCGCCAGCGGCGCAGGCCGAACAGGCCGAGGGCGCCAATGACGGGAAGAATGCTGCCGACCTCCGGGATCGGCTTGCCATCGATGAGCACCGCGGAACCGACCTGATAAACGAGGAGACCGCTGGGATTGAGCGCGGTGGAAGAGGAGCTGCCATTGATGCTGTTGGTGTTGTCCACCACGACCCAGATATAGTTCGTGCCGATGACGAAATCCGCGTTATCCGAGTGGCCGTTGCCGGTGTAGTTCTGCAGGTACTCGGCCGAGGTGTTGTTCCAGGCGTTCGTGCGCGAGGCCGAGGCAGCCGTGGTGATGGTGGTGCCGCTGACCTGCGGATTGACGTAGATCGTGTATTGGTCGTCCGCCGCGATCGTGAGCGAAATCGAAACATTGTTCGTCACCGCGCTGCCCACCGCACCCGTGCCAGTGATCGTGAACGCGAGCTGGTAAACATAGATGGCTTCGTTGGTGCCGGTGTTGCCGTTACCGGGAAGCATGTCGCCGCCCACGTTGGCGGTGCCGCCCGTGGTCTTCGCGCCCGGCGGCACGATCCACTGGGCGGTCGATGTATTCTGGGTCCACGCACCGTCGATGTAAGAAGGGCTCACGACATACGAAGAACCGGTGTAGGTGCTGTTGCCGTAGTAATAGTCGCCACCCACCAGCGCATAGACGACCGACCAGTGCGAATCCTGCGTTCCGCCGGAGAGCAAACCGCCGCTGTTGTTGACGCCAGAATAATACAGGCCGGAAACGCCGGTCGCAGATCCAGCGCGCGAAACCGTGGCCGCGCCGAAAAGAGCGAGCAGGAGAAGAGCGAAGATTTTGGCGGTGGAGCGCATTTGGATTACCCGGGAATATCTAGGGTGAATTACCCAACTACAATAGAAATGTGATTGGCCTTGGTTGTCCGTTGATAAATAGCGAGTTACTAATATATCGTATCAACCATCAGCCGCTTTAACGGCAATTTTTAACCCTTTGGCCGAGGCAGATTTACCTAGATGATTTTCCAAGGTTAAAGCCCCCACCGCACGCGGATTTTAGGAAAGGGTAAGCCCTCTCCGGGTGAGACCCGCACAAACCGCGCGAGTTCACAGCAGCCGACAGCGGCAGCGACTCAAGCCTTCGCGTCCCGACGATGGCGACGCCAATAACGCAGCCCAAACAAACCCAGCGCGCCCATCACCGGCAGGATCGAGCCTACTTCCGGGATCGGTTTGCCATCGATCAGGATCGCCGAACCCACTTGGTAGACAAACAGGCCACTGGGGTTGAGATCCGTGTCAGCTGAAGAGCCGGTCTTGCTGTTGGTGTTATCCACCACCACGTAAATGTAGTTCGTGCCGATGACAAAGTTCGCGTTGTCCGTGTGCCCACCACCGGTATAATTCTGCAGGTATTCCGCGCTGGTGTTATTCCAAGCCCCCGTGCGAGTGGCGGCCGCTACATTCGAGCTGGCGATCTCACCGCCCGACATCGTCGGGTTGACGTACACCTTGTATTGGTCGTCCGCGGCGATCGTCAGTGAAATGGAAAGGTTATTGGTGACAGCACTGCCGTTGCCGCCGGAGCCGGTGATAGTGAACGCCAGCCGGTAGACATAGGTCGCAGTGTTGGTGCCGCTGTTGCCATTGCCAGGGAGATAATCGCCGCCGGCATTCGTAGTGCCGCCCGTAGCGCTCGTCTTCGCACCGGGCGCTGTGATCCATTGCGCAGACGCCGTGTTTTGCACCCACCCCGCATCGATGTAACTGCCGCTCACCACATAAGCGGCACCTTCGTAATTGGAATCGGTGCCTGGCGCGTTGGCGTAGTAGACGCTCCAATGCGAATCTTGCGTTCCGCCTGCGAGCAAACCGCCACTGTTGTTAACGCCCGTATAAAAAAGTCCCGAGACATTGGTCGCCGAACCCGCGCGCCCCACGCTAACCAAACCCAAAAGAGCAAGGATGAGGGCGAGAAAAAAAGAGGGCGAAATTCGCATGGGAACGCAAGGCAGCATCTAGGGTGTATTACCCAATCTCAACTCAATTAATTAAAATTCTATATTTATTTTAACAATAAATATTTACATCAACCAAAGTCTAATCATCCCGATTCAGTTGCTTCGTTTTAATCCACTAAGCCAGCAGCAATTTAATGGCGGCTACCATCGCCAGTATCAAAGCGACATTCTCGAATACCTTCTGGTTCACTCGTAGAACGATAGGCCGCCCCAACAAGGCGCCGAGCGCGACCGCCGGCAGCAGGTAGAGATTCAGCGTGAGACTCGCCGGGTTGATCAACCCGAGCTGGGCGATGAACGGAACTTTGATCCAGTTGATGAGAAGAAAAAACGCCGCGCTGGTGCCGAGGAATTCCAATTTCGGCAGGCGCATCGCGAGCAGATAGAGCGTCATCACCGGTCCCGCGGCATTGGCCACCATCGTCGTGATGCCGGCGAACAAGCCCATCACCGGCGCGAGCCAGCGGGGCGCGGGCTCCTCGATGTCGGAATTTTTCCAGCGGCGCCGCACGTGCAACACGAGCATCACGACGAGAATCGCGCCGACCAAATGCGCCGTCTGCTCGTTGTTGATCCGCCCAAGCGCGAGCCAGCCCAATACCAACCCGCCGATCGCCCACGGCAGCAGGCCCCAGACCCGACGCCATTCCAAATTCTTCCGGTAGACGCCGTACGCGAACATGTCCGCGAAGATCAGCATCGGCAGCACCACCCCGGTCGCCTGCTTCGCGGGAATGAGCACGGCGAAGATGCTCACCGAAAGCATGGAGATGCCCGGGATGCCCGTCTTCGAGAAGCCGGAGATCATCGCCGCGATATAAAGCAGCACCCACTGCCAAGGTTCGAAGTGCATCAGAGGGGAGAAACGCCAAATGCCAGAGGCCAAATGCCAAACAAACACCAGACCACAGGCTTCAAAATTTCAAATCTTGGAGATTCAATTCCCATGTGGATTTTTTTGGCTACTGGCGTTTGGCATCTGGCGTTTCGCCTTCAGCTCGCCTGCTCGCGCACGTTGCCATTCTCGCACGACAGGATCTGCCAGCCTTGCGGCTGCGGCAATGAAGTTCCCGTGGCGATCACCTGCGGATCGTCGTCGAGCGACTGCCAGAAGCGTTCGCGCCGCGACGGATCGAGTTCGCCCAGCACGTCGTCACACAACAACACGGGCGTGATGCCTCCGCGCGCCTTGAAATAAGCCGCCTGCGCCAGCCGCAGTGCGATCACCAGGCAGCGCTGCTGGCCTTCCGACGCGAACTGCCGCGCGGGCCGGCCGTTGAGCAGCAGCTCCAAATCGTCGCGATGCGGACCGCGCTCGGTGGACTTGAGCAGCGTGTCGCGGGGCCGGTTCTTCGCTTGCAGCGCGGCGAAATCCGCCACCGTCGCGGCCGCGGTATCGGGCGCGTAAACCAAACCGGCGGTCTCCCCTTCCGGCACGAGCCGCGCGTGGGCCGCGCGAAACAGTTCGCTCAACGCCGCCAGCCCGGCCGCGCGCGCGGCCACCACCGCCGTCGCGTGGATCGCCAGCTCGTGCTCGAAGGCTTCGATCGCAGCGATGTCGTCTCCCCTGCCCTGAGCCTGTCGAACGGGATGCTTGAGCAAAATATTCCGCTCCGCCACGGCGCGGGTGTAGGACTGCAGCGACAGCAGGTAACCGGCATCCATCGAAGCGAGCGTCAGGTCGAGCCACCGCCGGCGCAGCGACGGCGAACCACGCAACAGCTGGTTGTCCTGCGACGAGAAAACCACCGTGGGAAATTTGCCGATGAAGTCCGCCAGCCGCGTCACCTTCCCCTGCTCCCAGGTCACGTCGCGCCCGGACGGCTTCAGCGTGATGGTCACGCGGCTCTCGCCAAAAGTCTCGTGCTCGAGCGTGAACCCGAGTCCCGCCTGCGGCTGGCCGAGCCCGATCAGCGCGCGGGTTTCCGCCGCGCGAAAAGAACGGAGCGCCGTCACGTAACCCAACGCCTCGAGAAAATTGGTTTTCCCCTGTGCGTTGGCTCCGTGCAAAAACGTCCGGCGCCCGGTGAGGGCAACCTCCACGAGCCCGAGATTGCGAAAGTGCTGCAGGGTGACTTTCAGGAAACGCACATCGCCAGTGAGGCGGCCGGTGCCGACGGTGTCCATTTGGTTCTTGCCTGACCGGAGACGGCAAAATTTTTTCCCTGCGGGCCACATTCATGCATCATATCTCCACCGGGTTGAGTCTGCGTCGTTTTCTTCGGTTGGTCTGCCTGCTGCCGCTGGCGCTGATCGCCTTGCATGCCGAGCCCCCGCCGGTGAGCGCCTTCACGGCGGATCCACGCTTTCGCATGCTGAAGATTTCGCCCGACGGAAAGACCATCGCCCTGGTCAGCGTGCGGGATTTCGTGGAAATAGTGACGACGATCGACCTCGCCACCATGACGCCCGCTCCGCTCGCCACCATCAACAAGGCGCAGGTGGCCAATTTCTGGTGGAAGGGTTCCGACCGCGTGGTGTTCCTCGTGAGCGACGGCTGGAACGCCAGCTTTCACCTGGTGGATGTCAAAACCAAGAAACAACCGTGGGGCATCGTCAGTAAGTTCCGCGCCGTCGTCAACCCGCTCATCAACGACGACAACCACATGCTGGTCGAGGATGAGATGGGGCACCTCAAAAAAATCGACCTCCGCACGGGAAAACTGGAGACCTATGAAAAGCACCAGGAGCAAACTTTCCGCTGGTTGACCGATCGGGACGGACATGCCGTGGCGGCGCAGGGCCGGTTGGACGAGAATTGGTTCATGGTCACGAAAAACCCGGACGGCTCCTGGAAGCGAACAGACTTGGGCAACAACAACCGGCCCACTTTCTGGCCCATTGCCGTGTATTCCGATCAACGCCGCCTGCTCGGCTGGGACAACGTCAGCGCAAACACTTCCCGGGTGGTGGTGCGGGATCCGGCGACCGGCGAGGATGAACTCTTGTTTTACTCCGAGCAGGCTGACCCAAGCTACAACGCTTATTGGGGCGACGACTACACCCACCTGCGCGGTGTCACCTTCGATACGGACCGGATGCACACCATCTACATCGATCCGCAGGATGCCGCCATCGCCAGTCAGATCGACAAGACCCTGCCGGAAACGACCAACGATATCACCAGCACTTCGGCAGACGAAACCAAGCTCATCATCAAATCCTACTCCGTCTCCCAGCCGGACACCTACTATCTCTTCGACCGCACCGCCAAACGGATATCGTTGCTCGGGCAAACCCGCCCGGACCTGAATCCGAAACAGATGGGGACCAAGCAGTACTTTCGCTTCACCACGCGAGATGGTCTGCCGATGAGCGCGACGCTCCTGCTGCCCCCCACCACCAGCGCGCCTCCGCCCGTGCTTGTTTTGGCGGCCGGCACCTTTTCAAACCGGATCCGCTCCATTTTCCAATCCTACCTCCAATTGTTCGCGAGCCATGGATACGCGATCCTGCAAATAAACCACCGCGGTGTGGATGGATTCGGACAGAAAAATGCCCTGGCCGGCACCGGGGAAATCGATGGCAAAATGTGCGATGACCTGGCGGACGGCCTCGCCTTCGCGACTCAGCAAGGATGGGTGGATGGCAAGCATGCCGGCATGATGACTTGGGGCGTGGGCGGATTGTTGGGCGTTTTCACCCTCGAGCGGCACCCGGAACTTTTCACCGCTTGGGTCAACTTCGACACACCGATGTCCACCACTTACCTCAGCCTGCAAAACTTTGTCTTCGGGCTTCACGAAGAAAGCGGGAACGCACTCCCCGTGAGCACGGAAATGAAAGTGAAAGCTTATGTCCGTAAGCTGGATCCGACCGACCGCCTGAAAGACATCAAAGTGGCGTCCTTTCACTATTATTCTTCCAACACCTCCGACGATGACCGCGAAAAGGCCGCGAAGGTTTTGCGCAACGCGGGCTTGCCGGTCGTTGTTTTGGTTCCGCCGACGCGCTATTCGGACCCCGAATACGCCGAGGCGCGGAAGCAGGACATCGAGGAAGATAACCGCCGGTACAGCGAGATGTTGAAATTCCTGGAAACCTACCTGCCGAAATCCGCTCCGACCGCGCCCAGCCCGGTTCCCGGCAAATAACCGGTCTCTATTTATAACTTGCAGCACAATGGCTGCGCAGACTTGTTGGCTGATTCTATGAGCAATCCCACCGCCTCCACCGAAGTCGCCGTGCTGAAGACCAGCTACGGTGACATCACCATTTCCTTCTGGCCCGACGTCGCGCCCAAGACGGTCGAGAACTTCAAGAAGCTCGCCCGGGACGGCTTCTACGACGGCACCGCGTTCCACCGCATCATCAAGGGCTTCATGATCCAGGGAGGCTGCCCGAACACCAAGGAAGGCGAATCCGGCATGCCCGGCACGGGCGGTCCCGGCTACAAGATCAAGGCCGAGTTCAACGCCAAGTCCCACGTCAAGGGCGTCATCTCGATGGCCCGCTCGGCGCATCCCGACTCCGCCGGCTCCCAGTTCTTCATCTGCCACGGCGACGCGAAGTTCCTCGACCGCCAGTACACCGCGTTCGGTGAAGTCACCGAAGGCCTCGAGGTCCTCGAGCAGATCGCCAACGTCCCGACCAAGTCCAACGGCGGCGGCGAGACGAGCACCCCGATCTCCCGCGTCGGCCTCGAGAGCGTGAAGATCAAGGCGAAGGCCTGAGCGAATTCGTTTTCTTTCCAGCCCGCGCCGCAACTGGCGCGGGCTTTTTTGCGTCCGCTGCAGAACGCCCGCCGGCCCCGGCCCTCGCTCAGCGTTTCTGCGCCGCCTCGCCTTTCTCCATCAACTGCTCCAACGCCGAGAAACTCGCCCGGCCTGAATCCGTCAAACGCCCATATTGTTTCAGGCGTTCGAGGGTGCGGTGAGCCTCTTCGTACTGGCCCAGACGCCAGCGAGCGATGGCCAGGTAGAGAAACCCGATCTGGCGCACTTCCAAAGTGTGGCTGCGTTCCGCCAGGTCCACCGCCGCCGCCTGCGGCTCGGGCGCGAAGGCCTCCACCATGAGGCGAAGGTAATGGGCATCCGCGCAACCGGGATCCAGCTGCACGCAGCGGTCCAGCTGGGCGCGCCAGTCCGCGCACAAGGCTTCGGGAAATTGCGACCGCAGGTTGAGGTTGAGCGAGCGCCCCTCGAGCGCGACTTTGGCCGGTTGCAGGTAAGCGTACGGGTTGTCGCTGCCGCGTTCGCGCGCGGTCGCCCAGTGCTCGGCCGCCCGGTCCATTTCTTTTTCGCCCTCCGCCAGCACGGCCCGGGCTTCCGCCACGCGCGGGGATTGCGGTTCGGCCTGCTCCAGGCGCAGCAGGTTGTAGCCAAGGGCACCGGGCCCTTTCCCCGTACCGGCGGCGACCATCGCCTGGGCGCATTTTTCGTCCAGCTCGATCGCGGGTGAGAATTCCAATGCCTCCACCACCGCCGCGACCGGCGACGGGGCGGCCACGGGCTTGAACCAGCGGGATGCCACCGGCGGGCGGCGCGCCGCGTCCAGCGCCTCCGCCGATTCGCCGAAGGCTTGCGTGATGGTGGCCAGATCGCCCTTCGCCCCGTTGCGGATGGCGGCAAACAGGCGCTTGATTTGCTCCCGGCGCTTCGGATCGGGCGAGGTCATCCACTGGTGCCAGAGGGCCCAGGATTCGTGATACAGCACGTTGTCATGCCGGGCCGCGCCAAACATCGATCGCATGGCGTCGTCATCCGTCAGCTGCGCCAGCGGCAGCAGTTTGGACCAGCGGATATTATCGCTGTGGTTCATGAAATCGGCGCCGACATGAAATTTGCCACCCCGGTACTCCGTCGTGGCGAAAAACTCCGGCAATCCCGCCTGGACCCACAGCGGCTCGCCGGGCACGGCATTGAGCAGCAGGTAGCCGGCGTAGAAATAACGAATCGACGCGCGGGCGAAGTCGGCGTCATTGGCTTCGCGCACGAACGAAGCCACCGCGCCGTAGTTGGAATAGGAAAACCCGGAGACGGTCGTGCCGTCAGTCTGCAGGATTTTTTTCACCGGTTGGAATTGCTCGTAATCCTCCTGCCGGCTGAAAACCAGGATCTGCAAGCGCGAGTCGGGCAAAGGCACGGGGGCGACGAGCTCCTGCACCTGCCGGCGGATTTCCAACAATTCCGCCAGCAGCCGCTTCGTGTCGGCCGGCGAATCGCTGGTGTAGATTTCGATCTGCCCCAGCCTCGCATGGCGGAACTTGGCTGCCTCCAGCGGGGACGTCAGCAACACGGCGAGCGCGACGACAAACCAGGGCATGAACGCCCGGACAAAACGAAGCCAAAGCATAGCTGATTTCATGAAATGCGAATTTGGCCCGAACGAGAAACTGCGGGCGCGCCGGTGAGCGGCAACCCAAAATCAAATCCGCTTCCGCGCGGTTTTCGTGCACCTCCCGCGAAACCGGCGCGGGCCGGTCAGGCCACCGCGATGGCGCTGCCGGCGAATTCGCGCGTCACCGACTGGCACAAGCCGACGAAAGTCTCCTCCCCGAGCGAAAGCCGGCGGCCGCGCAGGTGGCCGACGCCCCACTGGCGGCGGAGCTTCTTCTTGCCGAGCGGGAGCGACACGAGCGCGCCCGACGCGATTTCCGCCGTGGCCACCCACGGCGCAAGCACGCCGACGCCGAGCCCGATCTTCACCAGCTCCTTGATCGCCTCCATGCTGCCGAGTTCGAGCACGTCGTTCAGCGGCAGGCCTTCGTCGCGGAAATAGTCCTTCACCAGGCGGAAGGTGTAGCTCGTGTGGTTGTAGAGGATCATCGTCTGCTCCTCGAAGGTGTCGCGCTGTACGCGGCCGGCGCGCGCCCACGGGTGCGACGGCGCCACGAGGAAACGCATCTCGTCCTCGAATAGCGGCACGAAACCCAGCTCCTTCAAGCCCTCGGGCTCGAGCATGAGCGCGAGGTCGATGCGGTTGTTCAGCAGCAGGTCCGTCTGCCGCGCGTGGTCGCCGGGATCGATCGAGATCACGCACTTCGGGAAGCTCTGCTTAAATTCGCGCAGCACCGTCGGCAAAATGTACTGGCACGCGGTTGTGCTGGCGCCGAGCCGCAGCCGGCCGTGGCCCCAGCGCGACAATTCGTCGAGCCCGCGCCGCGCGGTCTTCATCTCGCCGAGGATCTTGTCGACGTGCCGGAGAAACTGTTCGCCCGACTGGGTCAGCGCCACGCGCCGCCCCGAGCGCTCGAACAGCCGGCAGCCGGCCTGCGCCTCCAATGCCTTGATCGCATGGCTGATCGCGCTCTGCGTGAGAAAAAGCTCCTGCGCCACGCGCGTGAAACTGCCCAGACGCGCCAGCGCGGCGAAGGCCAGCAACTGCCGGGTATCGAAGACGTCGTTCTTCATGCGTCCGCCCCCCGCCGGTTCGCATGAATGCCGCTCATTGAATCCATGAATTCTTTAAAAGCAGTAATCAGGCCAACCGCGCCAGCTGGCACGTGGCGCGCTCAAGGGTATGACATCCATGAGTCTCCCTGTTTCCACTCCCGCCCGGCCGTTGCGCATCGGATTCCTCGCCCTGACCGACGCGGCGCCCCTCATCATCGCCCAGCATCAAGGCCTGTTTGCCCGGCACGGGCTGCAGGTCGAGCTGCGGCGCGAGGTGGGCTGGGCCACGATCCGCGACAAGGTGCTCTACGGCGAACTCGACGCCGCGCAGGCACCCGCGCCAATGCTATGGGCGGCGCAACTCGGGTTGGGCTGCGGTCCGGCCGACGTGTGCACCGGCTTCATCTTCAATCTCCATGGCAACGCCATCACGCTTTCCACGCGGCTCTGGAACGACGGCATCCGCGATACCGCCGCCCTGCGCGATGCGGCGCTGCGGCGTCGCGGCGAGAACAAGCTGACCTTCGGCATCGTTTGCGAACACTCGATGCACCACGTGTTGCTGCGGCAATGGCTGCGCGACGCACGGCTGGATCCGGAACGCGACGTCCGCATCGCCGTCGTCCCGCCGGCGCAGATGTTCCGCAATCTCGCGGCGGGCACGCTTGACGGCTACTGCGCCGGCGAACCCTGGAACACCCTGGCCGTCCAACAGGGCGGCGGATGGTGTCCGACGTGGAGCGCGGCACTGTCGCCCGGCCACGTGGAAAAGGTGCTGATGGTGCGCACCGGTTTCGCCCAGCGCCATGCCGAGGATCACCGCAAACTGATCAGCGCGCTGATCGCGAGCGCCCGTTGGTGCGACGAACCGCAGAATCGCGCCGAGCTCGCGCAAATCCTCTCCGCCCCCGCCTATCTGCACCTGCCGGCCAAGGCGATTGCCCCGGCGCTGCTCGGCCGGTTCTCGCCGCGCCGCGACCAGGTCGAATCCGTGCCCGACTTCCTCGTCTTCAGCCGCGGCGACGCCAACGCACCCACCACCGCGCGCGCCACGACGCTGCAGGCCGAACTCGTCGCCGCCGGCCTGGTGCCGCGCACCCAACTGTCGACGAACCTGCCCCGAAGTCTTTTTCGCGAAGACCTATACCGCCAAGCCCTCACCCATCCCGACACCCATGCCCACGCTTCCGTCCATTCCGTCGAACCCACTCTCCGCACCTGAGCGCGGTGCGGTCCCCATGCCCGTGGACGCCACCCGGCTTCAACTCAACGCCTCACCGGCCCTGCACGCATGAGCTGGCGCGAACTTCGCAAACAGGGCCACTGGCCCACGCTCGCAACGTCGTTCCTCTATTTCGACGTCAGCTTCATGGTCTGGACGCTGCTCGGCGCACTCGGCGCCCTGATCGCGCCGACGCTGCATCTCAACGCGGACCAGAAGTTCCTCATGGTCTCCACGCCGATCCTGGCCGGCGCGTTCCTGCGCATCGCCTTGAGCCTGCTGGTGGATCGCATCGGCACCAAGACCACCGGCCTCATCGCGCAGCTGGTCGTGATGGCCAGCCTCGCGGTCGCCTGGAAATTCGGCATTTCCACGCTCGGCGATGCCCTCTGGCTCGGCGTGGCGCTCGGCCTCGCTGGCGCCAGCTTCGCCGTCGCGCTGCCGCAGTCGGGCCGCTGGTATCCGCCGCAACTGCAGGGCGTGGTGCTCGGTCTCGCGGGCGCAGGCAACATCGGCGTCGTCATCGACCACCTCGCCGCCCCGCGCATCGCCGCCGTCTGGGGCTGGCAGGCGGTCTTCGGCGCCGCGCTCATCCCGCTGGCGCTCGCATTCGTGCTTTATGCGATTTTCTCGAAGGAGCCTCCCGGGGAATTCAAAAGAAAAAAACTCGCCGACTATGTCCGCCTGCTCGGCGAGAAGGATTCCCACTGGTTCTGCTTTTTCTACACCGTCAGCTTCGGCGGTTTCGTCGGCCTGGCCACGGCGTTCGCGATCTACTTTGCCGACCAGTTTCACCTGAAGCCTGTGCAGGCGGGTGAAATGGCGGCGTTCTGCACGCTGGTCGGCGCGGTAGGCCGTCCGTTCGGCGGTGCGCTCGCCGACAAGCTCGGCGGCATCCGTTCGCTCAGCGTCTTCTACAGCATCGCCGCCGCCGCCATGGTCGTGGCCGCGCTGTTCGACAACCTGTGGATCTGCGGCGGCGCCTTCTTCGTGGCCTCCGGCGCCTTCGGCATGTGCAACGGCTCGGTGTTCCAGCTGCTGCCGCAGCGCTTCGCCCGCGACATCAGCCTGATGACCGGCCTGGTCGGCTGCGGCGGCGGCATCGGCGGCTTCCTGCTCGGGCGACTCTTCGGTCTCTCGCGCGAATACACCGGCAGCTACACGACCGGCATCATTTGCTTCGCCGCCCTGGCCCTCGTTGCCTTGGGCGGACTCTTCGCCGTCAAGCGACGCTGGCGCACGACCTGGGGCGCTACCGCCCAGGCGCGCATCTGAGTTTCGATGAGCGTGCATGTCACCACCGCCTCGGTTCCGGGCCGTGGTCGCGTCCGATCCGACGACGCCCATGCCCGCGCGGAATACGGCGGCGTGTCCATCTCCGCCGTGGCCGACGGCATGGGCAGCGCCCGGGCCGGCGGCGAGGCGGCGGTCCGCGCCACGCGCCGGTTGGTGGAGAATTTCGAAACCCGTCCCGCGGGCTGGGGCGTGGATCGCGCGCTGGTCGAGTTCACCACCCAGATCAATCATCAGCTCTGCGAAGAGGCCGTGCATCGCTACGGCGCCGAGGGCGCCCTCGCCTGCACCATCGCCGCCGTCGCGATTTCCGGCGACATGATGTGGGGCCTCAATCTCGGCGACACCGAGGTGTTCCTGCTGCGCGGCGGCGAACTCCGTCCGTTGTCGGAACGCCATGCGCTGTCCGGTCCGGAAAACGCCCACGTGATCACGCGCGGACTCGGACTCGAGCCAGCCATTTCCCCGCACCTGTTTTCCTGGAAGCTCGTCCCCGGCGACCGCGTGCTCATCTGCACCGACGGGGTCACGCGTCCGCTTTCTCCTTCGCGCATGGCCGAGCTGCTGGCCCGGCAGCCCGACGCCGCCAGCCTGGTGCTGGGCATCGAAACCCTCGAGGATGACGCCACCGCGCTGCTCATCGAGATCGCCACGCCTTCCGCCGCGGCCGTCGCGCTGCCGACGCTGCTGGTACCCGATGGCTTGCGGGCAGACCAAGAATGGTCCGGCCACGTGCTGCTGCGCGCCCTCGATCCCAATGAACGCGTCTGGCTCGCCCGCCGCACCGCCGATGGCGCCCGGCGGGTGCTCAAGTTCGCGCCCCTCGAGGCACAGCACGACGAGCGACTGCGCGCGCTCTTCGGCCGCGAGCTCGCCCAGGCGCGGCGGCTCCAATCGCCGTTTTTCCCCGCGGTGGAGATTCCCGCCGGCGACCCGCTCGCGTGCTACAGTCTCGAATACGTCGAGGCACCCACGTTGCGCGAATGCCTGGCCGAGCGTCCCCTGATCACCGAGGAGGTCATCGCCCTCGGCCGGTTCCTCGCCAGCGCCGCGCAATTCCTGCTCGCCCGCGATCTCGTGCACGGCGATGTGAAGCCCGAGAATATCCTGGTGCTGCGGCGCGGCATCACCGCCGAATTCCTCCTGCTCGATTTCGGCAGCGTCGCCCCGCTGTTCGCCCCGCCATCGCGCGCCGGCACCGCCAGCTACATCGCGCCGGAACGTTTCACCGGCGCACCCCACTCGGAACGGACCGAAATTTTCGGCATCGGCGTCACGCTCTTCGAAGCCGCCACCCGCACTTATCCGTACGGCGAGATCGAACGTTTCCAAAATCCCCGTTTTACCACGTCGCGCCGCCCGGCCAGGCTTAACCCCGCCCTGCCCGACTGGCTGGAAGCCGTCCTCCTGCGCGCCGTCGCCGCCGAACCCGGGCAGCGCTACCAGAATTACTCGCAGCTTGTCTTCGACCTTGAGCACCCCGCCCAAGTCGAACCGTTCTTCGCCCCGGACACGCCGTTACTCGAGCGCAATCCCCTGCTCGTGTGGCAGCTGCTGGCCGCGGTGTTGGCGGCGCTGAACCTCCTGCAATTCTACCTGCGGAAGTAACTTCCGTTCCCGGTGACTGCCTCGATGGACGTGCCGTCCATCAAGCATGAGCCCGATTCATGGAGGTGATGAAATCTTTGGGTCCCGTTTATGGACCGGGTGCCACTGCTTGGCACAACGCGCGCTCAATCCGGGGAAGAAAACTCTCCTCCCATGGACTACATCAAACCCGTAGAACTCGTTAAGAATCTGCTCACCGCCGCCGACACCAAGGCCGGCCTGCCAGTCCGCGATTTGATCATCCGCGGCTTTCTCTCCGGCGCGCTTCTCGGTTTCGCCACCAGCCTCGCCCTGACCGCCACCGCGCAGACCAACACGCCGTTGGTAGGTGCGCTGGTTTTCCCGGTCGGCTTTGTGATGATCGTATTGCTGGGCTTGGAACTGGTCACCAGCAGTTTCGGCGTAACCACCCTCGCCGCGATCGACGGCCGGCGCTCGTGGGGCCGGGTCGGAACGAATCTCCTCTGGGTCTTCGTCGCCAATCTGGCCGGGAGCATCGTCTACGGCCTGCTGCTCTGGATCGTCCTGACGAGTGCAGGCTCGGAAGCCCCGGCTGGCATCGCGCTCAAGATCGTTTCGATCGCCGAGGCCAAGACCACCGGCTACGCCGCGCACGGCACCGCCGGCCTGATCAGCGTTTTCGTGAAGGCCGTGCTTTGCAACTGGATGGTCTGCCTCGGTGTCGTCATGGCGTTCACGTCGCAATCGACCCTCGGTAAGATCGCCGCGATGTGGCTGCCGATCCTGACGTTCTTCGCGCAGGGCTTCGAGCACTCGGTGGTGAACATGTTCATGATCCCCACCGGCATGTTGCTCGGCGCCAAGGTCACGTTGGCCGACTGGTGGCTCTGGAATCAGCTGCCGGTCACGCTCGGCAACTTTGTCGGCGGCTTCCTCTTCACCGGCCTCTTCCTCTACTGGACGTACCATCCGGCCAAGGTCGCAGCTCCCGCGCCCGTGGCGTCCGCCATTCCCGAACTCGCCTGAACGCCATGCCTGCCACCTTACCCGATTCCGCCGCCGGCTTCACGGCCGAGCAGAAGCAATATCTCGAAGGCTTCCTCAGCGCGCTCGCCGTGCAGGCGCCGTTCGTCGGACACAACGCCGCCGGCCAGCTTACAGCGGATTCGAAGCAAGCTTCCGCTAATCTGGCCACCCCTGCTCTGAGCGAAGTCGAGGGGGTATTCGGCACGCCGCTCGCCGATCTCTGCAAACCCGAACGCTGGAAATACGACGAGAACCCACTCGATATCTGGGAGAAACTCGTGGCGCACGCCGACGCCGACAAGTTTCCCGACGAGGCCGACACCTTCCGCTTCAAGTTTCACGGCCTGTTCTACGTCGCGCCCGCCCAAGACAGCTTCATGCTCCGCCTGCGTCTGCCGGCCGGCGAGATCAGCGCCGCGCAACTCGACGGCCTCGCCGAGATCGCCGACTGGGGCGCCGGCTGCGTCCACATCACCACGCGCGCCAATCTCCAGATCCGCGAACTGAAGCCGCGCGACATCATCAAGGTGCTCGTCCGCCTGCAGGAACTCGGCCTCACCTCCCGCGGCGCCGGCGCGGACAATGTCCGCAACATCACGGCGTCGCCGAACAGCGGCTTCGATCCCGACGAGCTGATCGATGTGCGCCCGTTCGCCCGCGGCTTGCATCACTACATTCTGAACCACCGCGACCTCTTCGGCCTGCCGCGCAAGTTCAACGTCGCCTTCGACAACGGCGGCTCCCTCTCGACCGCCGCCGACACCAACGACATCGGCTTCACTGCCGTGCGCGTCACGGAAAAATCCCTCGCATCCCTGTCCGGTTCTGAAATCTCAAATCTCAAATCTGAGATTCCACCCGGAATCTACTTCCGGGTGGAGCTCGGCGGCATCTCCGGCCACGGCGATTTTGCGAAAGACACCGGCCTGCTGCTCAAACCCTCCGAGTGCGTGGCCGTCTCCGCCGCCATGCTCCGGGTATTCAACGAGCACGGCGACCGCACCAATCGCAAGAAGGCCCGCCTGAAATACCTGCTCGAAAAATGGGGCGTGGAGAAATTTGTGGCCGAGACCCAGAAGAAGCTCGCCTTCCCGCTGGCGCGCCTGCCGCTCGCCGCCTGCGAACCGCGCCGGCCGCACCGCAAGCACGGCTGGCTCGGCGTCCACCGCCAGACCCAGCGCGGCTTCAATTCCCTCGGTGCCGGCACGCCGGTCGGCCGCATGACCTCGCGCCAGATGCGCCGCGTCGCCGAGCTCGCCACCAGCTACGGCAAAGGCGAGCTGCGGCTCACCGTGTGGCAAAGCTTCCTCATCCCGCACGTGCCGGATGCCTTCGCCGAGACGACCAAGCGCGGCCTGCAACGCGCCGGCTTCTATACCGAGGCTTCGCTGGCCACCGGCGGCATCGTCGCCTGCACCGGCAACAAGGGCTGCAAGTACTCCGCCGCCGACACCAAGGGCCACGCCATCGCTTTGATGAAGCACCTCGGCGACCGCGTGCCGCTCGATTCGCCGGTCAACATCCACTTCACCGGCTGCCCGAACTCCTGCGCCCAGCACTACTGCGGCGACATCGGCCTCGTGGGCTCGAAGCTTTCCGACGGCTCCGAGGGCTACCACCTCGTGCTCGGCGGTGGCATGGGGCACGAGCAGGGCATCGCGCGCGAAATCTTCCGCGGCGTCAACGCGACCGAGGTGCCGAAGCTCGCCGAGCTGATCCTCCGCACCTATCAGGCGAAAAAGCTCAGCGGCGAAGCCTTCGTCGACTGGACCCGCCGCCACTCCGTCAAGGAACTGCAGGAGATGTTTTCCTCATGAGCTTCCAAGTTCCCATCATTCCCGACTCGGCGCCTTTCACCGCCGAGCAGCGCGCCTGGCTCAACGGCTACCTCGCCGGCCTGATGGCCCGCGGCCAGGTGGATCCCGTGGCCGCAGCCGCCAAAGCGCCGGCCGCAAACGCACTCAAGCCGCTGACAATTCTCTTCGGTTCCCAAACCGGCGGTTCGGAAAGCTTGGCCAAGCGCGCCGCCAAGGAAGCCGGCAAGCGTGGCTTCGCCGCCACGGTGCTCGACATGGCACAAACCGATCTGACGCGGCTCGCCGCCGAGCAAAACCTCCTCGTCATCACCAGCACCTACGGCGACGGCGAACCGCCCGACAACGCCAAGGCGCTGCACGCGGCGCTACGCTCTGAAATTTCAAATCTCAAATCCGAGATCGGCACCGTGCTGGGCGCGGTAGCCTACTCGGTCTGCGCGCTGGGCGACACCAACTATGTGCAATTCTGCCAGTGCGGAAAGGAGTTCGACACGTGGCTCGAGAAGCTTGGCGCCAAGCGCGTCTCCGAACGCGTGGATTGCGATTTGGATTTCGAAGCGAAGTTCGTGGCGTGGCTGGACACCGCTTTGTCGAGTCTCGCCGGCGCTGCCTCCCCGGAAATCTCAAATCTCAAATCTGAGATCTCAAATCCCGCCGCCTCGGCGGAAGGCTACTCCCGGTCCAATCCCTTCCCTGCCACCCTGCTTGCCGTCCGCAACCTCAACGGCGCCGGCTCGGCCAAGGAGGTAAATCACGTCGAGATTTCGCTGGCCGGCTCGGAGCTCGTGTATGAAGCCGGCGACGCGCTGGGCGTCATGCCGCAGAATTGCCCGGCACTCGTCGCCGATGTGCTCGCGGCGCTCGGCTGCGACGGTGAGGAAGCCGTGCCCGCCGCTGGCGGAGAACTGCCGCTGCGCCGCGCGCTGACGGAGATCTACGATCTCGGCAAGCCAACGGCGGAGCTGGTGTCTTTCGTAGGAGGGGGTTTATCCCCCGACGCGAGCGCAACGTCGGGGCATAAAGCCCCTCCTACGGTTTCGGTTCACCATCACGTCATCGACGTGCTGCTTGCCGCCGCTAGCAAACCAGCTCCCGCCGATTTCGTGGCGCGCCTTAAGAAAATCCAGCCGCGTCTCTACTCGATCTCCTCCTCGCCCAAGGCGCATCCCGGACACGTTCATCTCACCGTCGGCACGGTGCGTTACGACAAGGACGGTCGCGCGCGCAAGGGCGTGTGCTCCACCTTCCTCGCCGAACGCGCGCTCGCCGCCGGCAAGGTCGGCGTATTCGTCCATGCCAACAAGGCGTTCCGTCCGCCGGCCAACGGCGATGTGCCCGTGATCATGGTCGGCCCCGGCACCGGTATCGCTCCCTTCCGTGCCTTTCTCGAGGAGCGCCAGGCCACCGGTGCGCGCGGAAAGAACTGGCTCTTCTTCGGCGACCAGAAGGCTTCGTGCGATTTCCTCTACCGCGACGAACTCGCGCAGTTGCAGACGACCGGCGTGCTCACGCGGCTGGACCTCGCCTTCTCCCGCGACCAAGCGGAGAAAATCTACGTCCAGCAGCGCATGCTGGAGCACGCCATCGAGCTCTATGCCTGGCTGGAAACCGGCGCCCACTTCTACGTCTGCGGCGACGCTTCCCGCATGGCCAAGGACGTCGACGCGGCGCTGCACCGGATCGTCGAGCAGGCCGGCGGCAAAACACCGGAGGCCGCCGCCGCGTACGTCCAGGCGCTCAAGAGCAGCAAGCGATACGCGCGCGACGTTTACTGAGCATGGTTGCTCCGCGCAAACAACCCGCGCTCCTCGATCTCGTGGAAGAACTGCTCGCGGAGCAAAACCGTCTGCAAACGCCGGTCGCGCGCGCCAGTGTCGCGCACGATCAATATTCTGCCGGCTCTCAGCGCTCAGCTCTTAGCTCTCAGCTCATTCCCCTCACCGCCCCGGGCCGCGGCGAGCAGTACGCCTTCGAAGTCGATCTCGATGCCTGCACCGGTTGCAAGGCGTGTGTCGTCGCTTGCCACTCCCTGAACGGGCTCGATGACGATGAAGCCTGGCGCGACGTCGGTTTCATCACCGGCGGTTCGCGCGTCGCACCTTATCAGCAGACGGTGACGACAGCCTGCCACCATTGCGCCGACCCGGGCTGCCTCAACGGCTGTCCGGTGCTCGCCTACGAGAAGGATCCGATCACCGGCATCGTGCGGCACCTCGATGACCAGTGCATCGGCTGCCAGTACTGCATCCTGAAATGTCCGTACGACGTGCCGAAGTACAACGCACGCCTCGGCATCGTGCGGAAGTGCGACATGTGCCAGCAGCGCCTCGGTGAAGGCGAGGCACCTGCATGCGCCCAGGCCTGTCCGACCCACGCCATCAAGATCGCCAAAGTGCCCGTCGCAGGAATCTCAAATCTCAAATCTGAGATTTCAAATCCCCACTTCCTCTCCGCCGCTCCCGATCCTTCCTACACCCAGCCGACCACGCGCTACCTCACAAAGCGCCCGACGCCCATCGACACTCAGGCGGTCGACGCCGCGGTCCTGCGCCCGCAGCCGCCGCACTGGCCTCTGGTCGCGCTGCTCATGCTCATGCCGATGGCGATCGGCTGTGGCGTAGCCGACAAGGCACTGAATCTGCAAACGCCCGCGCTCGCCGTCTGCGGCTGGGCCGCCGGTGCCGCCGGACTCGCGCTGGCGGGACTGCACTTGGGTCAGCCGTTGCGCGCGTGGCGCATTTTTCTCGGCCTGCGCAAATCCTGGTTCAGCCGCGAGGCCGTGCTCTTCGGCGCATGGTTTCCGCTCGCCACGACCTATGTGGCCGTGCGGCTCGGCTGGCTGCCGCTCGCCGCCGGCCCGTTGCGCTCCACCCTCGCCGCCGGAACCGTCGCGCTGGGCCTGCTCGCCTTGTTTTGCTCCGTGATGATCTACGTCGACACGCGCCGTGTCTTCTGGCGTTTCGCCAACACCGCGCCGCGCTTTTTCGGCAGTGCGATGGTCCTCGGCCTGGCCGGCGCGCTCACGGCGTCCGGTGCGCCGCTGACGCTCGGCTATGCGCTGGCTGGCGCGACGATCATCAAGCTCATCTTCGAGGCGCGCGCCCTCGCTCCACTCACGCAAGAGGATGACGGCCTGAATTCCCCCGCGCGCCAGACCGCCCGCCTCCTCGCCGGCCCGTTGCGTGACGCCAATGCGCTGCGGGTGATCGCCGCGCTGCTCGGCGGAATCCTGCTGCCCTTCATGATTGCCGCGCACGCCGCACCGCCAGTAATCGCCTGGCCGGCACTGGGCCTCGCGCTGCTGGGCGAACTGGCGGAACGCTACCTCTTCTTCCGCGCCGTGGATGCGCCCAAGATGCCCGGCCAACCCGATCCCGGATCGGCGCACCACGCATGAGCGCGCTCGACGACCTCCTGCTCGCCCGCACCGGGCCCATGACCACCGAACTGGTGCAACGCCCCGGTGACTTCGGCCTGGGCAAGGTGCCGGCCCGCCTCGCGCCCGCCGGCACGGCGAAATCGATCTGCGGCTTCTGCAGCACCGGCTGCTCACTCAAAATTCATCTCAATGCCGAAGGCCAGGCGATCAACCTTACGCCCGATCCCGACTACCCCGTGAATCTCGGCATGGCCTGTCCCAAGGGCTGGGAGGCCCTCACGCCACTCGCCGCCACCGACCGCGCGACCACCCCGTTGCTGCGCGATGCCGCCGGACAATTGCAACCGATTGATTGGACCCAAGCGGTCACCACTTTCACGGACCGACTGAAAGCCATTCAGGAAAAGCACGGCAAGGGATCCGTCGCCGTGCTCAGCACCGGGCAGATCGTGATGGAGGAAATGGCGCTGCTGGGTGCGCTGACGAAGTTCGGCCTCGGTATTGCCGACCTCGACAGCAACACCCGCCAGTGCATGGCGACGTCGCACGTCGCCTACAAGCAGGCGTACGGCTTTGACGCGCCGCCGTTCACTTATGCGGACTTCGAGGAGAGCGACGTGCTGGTCTTCGTCGGCGCCAATCCGTGCATCGCCCATCCGATCATGTGGCAGCGCGTGATGCGCAATCGCCGCCAGCCCGCGATCATCGTGGTCGACCCGCGCCGCACCGAAACCGCGATGGCTGCTTCGCTACACCTGCCCGCGAAACCCAAGAGCGATCTCACCCTGCTCTACGGCCTCGCGCGCGAACTGATCCACCGCCGCGCGACCGATCCGGCGTTTATTGCAGGCCACACCACGGACTACGCCGCGTTCGCAGCCTTCGTCGACGCTTTCACCCCGGAGAGAGTCCTCGCGGAGACGGGCCTGAACACCGCGGACTTCAATCGCGCCGTGGACCTGATCGCCCGGCCCGGCGCCCGCGTTTCGTACTGGTGGACCATGGGCGTCAACCAAAGCCACCAAGCGACACGCACCGCGCAGGCGCTGATCAACCTCTCGCTGATGGCCGGCCAGATCGGCAAGCCCGGCACCGGCGCCAATTCGATCACGGGACAGTGCAATGCGATGGGCTCGCGCCTGTTTGGCAACGCCAGCTCGCTGCTGGGCGGCTACGACTTTGCCTCGTCCGCGCATCGCGCGCACGTCTCGGGCATTCTCGGGCTCGATCCCGCGGTCATTCCCACGCAGGCCAGCCGCGCCTACGACCGCATTCTCGACGCCGTGGAAGCCGGAGAAATCCGCGCCCTCTGGATCATTGCCACCAACACCGCGCATTCGTGGATCGGCTCGGGCAAGTTCTCCCGCCTGCGCGACAAATTGGACTTCCTCGTCGTCCAGGACATGTACGGCACGACCGAAACCGCACAACAGGCCGACCTGCTCCTGCCCGCCGCCGGCTGGGGCGAGAAGGAAGGCGTGTTCATCAACAGCGAGCGCCGGCTTGGCTACGCGAGGAAGGTCGCCCGCGCGCCCGGGCAGGCACTGAGCGACTTCGCCATCTTCAAGCTCGTCGCCGAGGCCTGGGGCTGCGGCCCGATGTTTGCCCGCTGGAGTTCGCCCGCCGCGACCTTCCAGATTCTCAAGGAGCTCTCGCGCCACCAGCCCTGCGACTTTTCCGGCGTGCGCGACCATGCGCAGCTCGAGGCGGAGGGAGGCATCCAGTGGCCGTATCCGGCAGGAGACAGAGGACAGGAGACAGGGGACAGGGAAAGGAGGCTATTCGGCGACGGGAAGTTTTTCACTCCGGACGGGCGCGCGAAATTTCTATTCGACGAACCGGCGCCACTGCCCGAGCCGCCCGACGCTGCCTACCCGTTTCTGCTCAACACCGGACGCGGTTCCTCGGCCCAATGGCATACCGGCTCCCGCACAGCGAAGAGCGCGGTGCTGCGCAAACTCGCACCCAACCTGCCGTGGATAGAGCTCAACCCCGCCGATGCCGGCGCACTCGGCATCATTACCGGGCAGCGCGTCGCCGTGCGTTCCCGTCGCGGGGAAACCACGGCGCTGGCGGTCGTGACGCCCATCGTGCAGCCCCGGCAGGTGTTCATGCCGATGCACTTCGCCGAGGTGAACGTGCTGACTTTCCCCGCCTACGATCCGCATTCGCGGCAGCCTGCCTACAAGGCGTGCGCAGTAACCGTTGCGCCCCTCCTCACCGGTTCATGACCACGCAGCTCCTCACCTCTCTCGCAGTGCACCGGATCTTTGTCTCCGATGGTCACAGCTACGTCGGGCGTCACGGTTTGGGTTCTGCCGACCGCAAAATTCATCCCGTTGGCGCCGTGGAAGCCGTGGCCGGCCGCGGCCTGCGTGGCGACCGCTACTTTGACCACAAGGATAACTACAAGGGACAGGTCACCCTTTTCTCCCTCGAGGTCTTCACGGCGCTTTGCGACGCGCTCGACCTTCCGCAAGCCAGTCCAGCCGCCCTGCGCCGCAACCTCCTGGTCAGTGGCCTCGACCTGAACGATCTGGTGGGAAAATCATTCGAGCTGCAGGGCGTCAGGCTGGAGGGCACGGAAGAATGCAAACCCTGCTACTGGATGGACGAGGCGATCGGTCCCGGTGCCGAAGCCTGGCTGCGCGGACGCGGCGGGTTGCGCTGCCGGATCCTGTCCAGCGGCTGGCTGCGGACCTAGGCCGCGGGCACGGGCATGTGCCGCTGCACGGCACGCACGAGGTCTTCCCACTCGTACGGCTTGCTCAGCACTTCGCTGAAACCGATCCGCGCCAGCTCCGCAGCGCGGTGATCCTGCTTCAGGCCGGACACGCCGATGATGCGCAAGCCGGGCGAGATCTCGCGCAGCAATGGCGCCAGCGTCGGTCCATCCATGCCGGGCATGGAAAAGTCGGTGACGACGAGGACCACCTCGCGATGCCGCGGCAACGCGGCCAGTGCCTCCGCCGCGCTCGCGGCCTTGAAAACCGTGTAGCCGATGCGCTCCAGCATGCGGCCGGTCACAAGCAGCACGGCCGGATCGTCGTCCACGACCAGGATGCTGCCGCCTTTTTCCGGCGCGGGCGCGACCGCCGCGGCAGGCGCAGGCGCGGCTGCCGGCGCCACGCCGGACTTCACCGGCAGATAGACGCGAAAGGTCGTGCCCTGCCCCACTTTGCTTTCGACGCGCACGAATCCGTGATGCGCCTTCACGATGCCATGCACCGTGGCCAGGCCCAGCCCGGTGCCTTTGCCCAGCGGCTTCGTCGTGAAGAAGGGATCGAAGATGCGGCCCAGATTCTCGGGCGGGATGCCGGCGCCCGTGTCGGTCACGCTCAGCGCGAGGTGCGGTGTCGCCAGCGCGCCGGGGATCGCGGCGATTTCCACGCGCTCGAGCCCGAGGGTGATCCGGCCGCCGGTTTCCATCGCATCGCGCGCGTTCACGCAGAGGTTCATCAGCACCTGGTGCAGCTGGTTGGACTCGGCCTCCACCATATCCGTGCCGGGCGCGATGCTTTCGACGATGGTGATCTCCTTCGGAAAGGTGGCCCGCATCAGCTGCGCCATCTCCTGCAGCATGGCGCGCGGGTTGAGCGGCAGGCGGTCCTGGGCGAGGTTGCGGCTGAAATCCAGCAGCTGCCGCACGATCGCCGCGCCGCGCCGGCCGCCGTCGTCGAGGCGGGCCATGAGCTCGCGATCCTTAGGGTCGGCCAGTTTTTCGCGCAGGATGCCGCTGGCCATGAGCATCGGCGTGAGAATGTTGTTCAGGTCGTGCGCCACGCCGCTCGCGAGCGTGCCGACGGCTTCCAGGCGCTGGCTGTGCAGCAGCTGGCCCTCGAGTTCCTTGCGCTCGGTGATGTCGCCGTGCGTGCCCATCACGCGCAGCGGCCGGCCGGCGGCGTCGTACTCCACGACCTTGGCCACGGAGCGGATCCATTTGTAGGCGCCCGATTTGGTCTGCTGCCGGTACTCGAGCGCCGCCAGTCCGCCGGCGCGAACGCTGCGCGCATAGGTCTCGGCGGCCTCGGTGCGGTCGGCGGGGTGGATGCGCGCCAGCCAGGTTTGGAAATCGGATTTAAAGCCCTCAGGGTCGTAACCCAGCATGCGGACGTACTCCGGACTGGAAATGCTCTCGCCGGTCTGGACGTTCAGCTCGAACCAACCCTGGCGGCTCGCCTCCATGGCGAGACGCAAGCGCTCCTCGTTGAGGCGGAGATTCTCCTGCGCTTTCTTGCGCTCGGAAATATCACGCACCGCCGCGACCACGCGTTTCTCGCCGCCGGCTTCCCACACGCGCATGGCGACTTCCGACCAGAACAACTCGCCCGAGGCGCGGCGGCCGCGCCATTCGGTGGTTTGCGGACGGCCGGCTTGCGCCAGCTCGGCCAGCGCCGTGGCTTCCTTCTGGGAATACGGGCTCTGCCCCAGGCTGAAGTCGCCCACCAGGCGGCCCACGATCTTATCCTTGGGCGCACCGAGCAGCGCGCAGGTCTGTTCGTTCACGTCGAGGATGAGGCCGTCCGCCCGGTGAATGAACAGAGCGTCGCTCGTGGCGTTGAAGATCTCGCGGTAGCTGGACTCGCTCGCCACCAGCTGCGCCGCCATCTCCGAGACGCGCCGCTGTTCGCGGTTGTAATTGACGATGATAAACCACGTGACGGAGGCCAGCGCGACAAAGCTGCAAAGGACGCCGGTCTCGATGTCCGTGAGCCGGTCGTCCGCACTTTGAAAGGGCGTGACCCAGTTCGGGTAATAGTGCTCGAGGATGAAGAGCGCCGAGACGTTCAGCCAAAGCCCGATGGCGAGGACGCCGCGCTTCCGGCCTTGGAACAGCGCGATGATGAACAGCATCACCGGATAATAGTAATGCGTCACGCTGCCGTCGGAGCCGGCGTTGTAGAACCAGACCACATCCAGCAACACGACCAGCAGGACGAAAAACGCGGCGATGAAATGCCGGCCGCGGCAGGACTGCCAGTAACAGAAGGCGCCCGCCAGCCCCAGGACGATGTTGGACACATGCACGACCACCGGCATGTTCTGAAACGCGTTCAGCGGAGCGACCAAGCCGAGGCAGAGCGCCCCGGTCAGCGCGCAAATCAGGCGGAAGATCCTTACTCGCAACTCGGTCACCGCATCCCCGCCAAAACCATCGGCCAGGCGCTGGAACAGCGACGCTTTCATGGTCCACAGCTATGCCCGGACCGTCCTGCGGGAGCAAGTCCCGAGCCGGAAACCCATGCGGCGAAGCGGTGAAATATTTTGATCACAACCCTCCTTATCGGCCCGCCGGAACCGGCACTTTACAATACTTCGCAGATTTTGAGCGTGCGGCCGCTCCCGGATTGACAAGCCTGTGCGCACGGGCCCCTCACCTGCGTGATCCTTATGGCGATGAAAAGAATCCTTATTGTCCCCATCCTGGCGCTGCTCGCCCTGCCGCTCGGCGCCGTCCAAGTCGGCAACACCCTGGAACAAGTCCTCGCCGAAAAGGGCAAGCCGGCCAATCGCCTGCAAGCCGGCCCGACCGTCATCCTGACCTACGCCGATCAGCGGATTAAGCTGAAGAACGACAAAGTGGTCGAAATCAAGGGCGCCGACGACACCTCCATGAGCGGCGGCTCCATGAAGGAGGTCAAGGAGGTCGCCGCTCCCTTGGAGCTCGTCCCCGGTGGCGAATGGACCATCAACCCCAAGACGGCGCTGCAGCAGGCCAAGCTGGAGAACAAGAAGGTGTTCCTGTTCTTCACGGGTTCCGACTGGTGCGGTTGGTGCAAGCGGCTCGAAGCTGAAATCCTCACCACCTCAACATTCAAACGTTACGCCGCGCAGAACCTCGTGCTCGTGAAGCTGGATTTTCCGCGCAACATCGACCTTGGCGACACCGTGCGGAACCGGAATTTCCAAATGGCGAAGAAGTACAACGTCGACGGCTATCCCACGGTCATCGTGCTGAACAGCGCCGGCGAGCAGATCGGCATCCTCGGCTACATGCAGGGCGGCCCGGACGGTTTCCTGCAGCGACTAGCCGCGCTCTGAGCCGACACCTCGCGTCAGCGCACGCTGCCGCGATAGATCACCATCTCGTCGTTTTCGAAAATCGGGGCGAGGTGCAACGGGCGCTCGAAGGTTCGGGCGATTTCCTCGAGCGAGGGCCCGAAATACCAGGGATTGTTCTTGGAGATGATGACCACGATGGAATCGACGCTACCCCGATACCACGGCAGCGGCTCGAAGTCCCGGCCGGCGAAACGGAAACCGAAATAAGCCCAGTTCCCGTCCTGCATGCGGCGACCGTGGTTGAACTCGAGCAACAAGGACGGACAGACATCGAAGCCGTTGAAGACCACGGTATCGGGCCCGACATACGTGTCATCGACGTGGTGCAACGCGGCCAGGCTGGCGTTGGAAACCGGCTGACGAATCCCCCACCGGCTCGCGGAATCCGGCGCCAGCGGCGTCGCAAAAGCATCGCGATGGTAACCGGCGAACGACACCAGGCTCAGCGCGACCACCACAGCTGCGAGCGGCAGCGAATAACGACGGTTCACCAGCCAGTGCATCAGGCCGGGGATGAAGATCAGGCCCACAAACCGGAAATGCCGCGGTTCCTGCGAAATGGATATGCCGCGCGCGAAGGCATAACCGAAAAACACCGCGAAACCGAGGGAGCTGGCGAGAAGTAACCGGCGATAGGAATCCAAGCCGGCCGACCTGAGCCCGGCGTCAATCCGCCAGAGCCCGAGCAGGCTGAGCAACGCCAGAGGAATGAAATAGGATGAGGAACAATACGGCTCGAGCCGCGAGAAAGCCCCGTACAGCGGACCGGCGAGCGCCATGGGAATACCGCCCAGTCGTTCCGCATTGAGGTCACTCCACAGCTGGCTGGTCGCGCCGATCGAAATGCCCTTCGCGAAGAACGCCAGTTGCGAGGCCGCCACGAAGCCGCAGAAAGCCACGCCCAGCACCACCCACGGGCGCCAGTCCAGGTTTCGTTTCGGGCCATTGGCCGGCCAGCCGAGCAATTCGAACGCGAGATAGAGCAGCAGCGCACAAAAGACCGCGAGGAACGTGGCCTTGAGAAAAAGCGCAACGAAGCAGGCCACCGCGGCGAGCAGCGCCCGCCGGATGACGGAGGCCCGGGCGGCGAGCACGACGAGCGCGAGATAGGGCGCGGCGCAAAACAGCAACTGCTCGCCCGCAAGATAAACCCGGACGGCCTTGAGAAAATACTGCTGGCTGCACAGCACGATCAGGCTGAGCCAGCCGACCAGCGGACTGAAACCCAGCCGGCGGTAAAGCAGGTAACACCCGCCGATGCCACCCACGCTGCACAGCAGGTTGAGCAGGCGGAATGTACGGTCCAGGTTTGTCCCGTCGCCCAGTGCCTGCGCGAACCAGTGCGGGATCAAATACTGGCCGGGAGTCCACCAAACCACGAAATCATCCTGGTCGCGCGCCAAGTCAGCGGGCGCCGGATGCCGCAGGCGATTGAACTGGCCGTGCTCGAGCGACGACTGCAGCACGAGAAGCCCCATCGCGGCGTCCAGCACCGGGGGCTTTTGCAGCTTCAGGCAATAGTACGCCTGATAACAAAGCAGCAGGGCCAAGATCGCCGGCAGCAACCGGGAAAACCACCGCGGACTCTCGGTCAGCGGCGGCATATCCGGGGAAGCTGCGTGGGAGCAAAAGGCATGACGAAAGTGCCGGCGCGCCGGCCCCGCCTTTGTCCCGGGCCGCGCCTCACGAATCAAATCCCAATGCCTTCACCACCGCGTCATAGGTGATGCGGCCGCCTCGCGTGTTCACGCCCTTGGCCAGCCCCTTGTGCTCGGCCAGCGCGCGTTCCACGCCCTTCTGCACCATCATCGCCACGAACGGTTCCGTCGCCTGGGTCAGGCCCATCGTCGACGTGCGGCCGACCAGCGCCGGCATGTTGGGCACCGCGTAATGGATCACGCCGTGCTCCTGGTAAGTCGGTTTCTCGTGTGACGTCGGGCGGATCGTCTCGATGCAACCGCCTTGGTCGATGGCGATGTCCACGATGACGCTGCCGGGCTGCATCTTGGCGACCATCTTCCGGGTGACGACGATCGGGGCCTTGGCGGCGGGAATGAGCACCGCGCCGATCAGCAGGTCGGCATCGGCGACCGCGTGCTCGATGTTGGCCGGATTGGACATGAGCGTGACGACGCGACCGCGATACTCCGTGTCGAGCGCCTCGAGGCGGCGCGTGTCGAGATCGAGCACCGTAACTCGCGCGCCCATGCCGGCAGCCATCTGCACGGCGTGCGCCCCGGAGTTGCCGGCGCCGACCACGACGACATGGCCCGGCATCGTGCCGGGGATGCCGCCGAGCAGCGTGCCGGAGCCGCCGAGTTGCGACTGGAGGAAATATGCGCCGATCTGAATCGAGAGCCGGCCGGCGATCTGCGACATCGGCTTGAGCAGCGGGAACGAGCCGTCCACGCCCTCAACCGTTTCGTAGGCGATGCCCAGGATGTTTTTCCGGCAAAGTTCCTTCGCCAGCTTCGGGCCGGCGGCGAGGTGCAGGTAGGTGAAGATCGTCTGCCCCGGCCGCATCAAGCCGTACTCGGCCTCGAGCGGCTCCTTCACCTTGAGGATCATGTCGGCGCTCTTCCACACCTTGGCGGCGCTGGTCGCGAAGCTCGCGCCCGCGGCCTTGTACTGGTCGTCGGAGAATCCGGCGCTGAGGCCGGCCCCCTTCTCGATAAGCACCTTGCCCCCGAGCGAGGTCACTCGGCGGCACAGGCTGGGCGTCATGGAAACGCGCGTTTCTCCGATCTTAATTTCCTTGGGTACTCCGATAGTCATTTGCCGTTTATGACACAGCGGTTTCGCCCCGCATGCAATGCCGGAAGCGCCGGAAATCCGGACGCCTCCCCGGCTCAGGGAATATTCTGGGCGCGGAAGTAACCCGCGACCTTCCAGCCGTCGCCGTTCTTCACCACGACGGTGCGCTCGGCCATGTTCAGGCGCTCGAACTTGGAATCCGTCTGGAAGATAAAGTAGCGCCCGGCCGGCGCGTTCGGCAGCTGGTTGTAACAGGATACGCGCAGGTTGTTGCGGATGATCACCGGCCCGCAAATCGCATTCAGCGTGTAGATCGCCGTCTTCCACTGGCTTTCCGTCGTCTGCTTCTGGGCCAGGGGCGAAAGAAACTCCCAAGTCCGTCCCTCATCCTTGACCACTTCGACGAGAAAGGCCTGCGCGACCTTGAAGGCGGACTCCACCTCTTCCTTGGTGTAAGTCTCCTGCTTGGCGGCCGGCGCCGCCGGTTTCTTGTCCGCCGCGTAGGACGGCAGTCCGCTCCCGGCGGCAAGCAGCAGAATGAAAAGACCGGCGAAGGTTCTCAGTTTCATGGGGAGTGGCGGTTGTCGGACGTTCTTATTTCGCGCCCTTCTGCGCCGCCACCCATTCCTTGATGTGGGAATCGAGCAGGCTCAGTGGGATCGCGCCGTTGCGCAGGACTTCGTCGTGGAAAAGGCGGATGTCGAACTTCGGTCCGAGCTCCTTCGTCGCGTAGGCGCGGAGTTCCTTGATCTTCAATTCGCCGAGCTTGTAGGCGAGCGCCTGGCCGGGCCACACGATGTAGCGGTCGATCTCGACCGTGATGTCGTGCTCGGTCTTCGGCGTGTTATCCATGAAGAAGTCGATCGCCTGCTGGCGCGACCAGCCTTTGGCGTGCATGCCGGTGTCGACGACGAGACGGACCGCGCGCCACATCTCGTAAGTAAGCTGGCCGAACTTGTCGTAGGGATCCGTGTAGAAACCCATTTCCTCACCGAGGCTCTCCGAATACAGCGCCCAGCCCTCGACAAACGAGGTGTAGCCCGTGTTGCGGCGGAACTCCGGGAGATCGGTCATTTCCTGCGCGAGCGAGATCTGCAGGTGGTGGCCGGGGACGGCCTCGTGCAGGGTCAGCGGTTGCATTTCCCACTTCGGACGCGTGTTGAGCGCATAGGTGTTGGCATAGAAATAACCCGGCCGGCCCATCTCGGCGGCGCCTTGGAAATAATAGGCGGTCGTCTGCGACTTCTCCGCGTAGCTCGGGATTGGCGTCACGCCATACGGGGTGCGCGGCAGGGTCTTGAACATCTTGATCAGCTGCGGATCGACGCGCTTGGCGATGTCGCGGTAGGCGCGCAGCAGGTCCTCCTTGTCCGTGAAGAAGAACTTCGGGTCCGTGCGCATGTAGACGAAGAATTCCTGCAACGTTCCCTTGAAACCCGTCTCGGCCTTGACGCGCTCCATCTCGGCCCGGATGCGCTTCACCTCGGAAAGACCGAGCGCATGAATCTCCTCGGCCGTGAGATCGGTGGACGTCTCGGTCTTGATCCGCCACGCGTACCATGCCTTGCCGTTCGGCAGGTTGGTGGCGGCGATGTCCTGGCGCGCGCCGGGAATGTATTTCTTCACGAGGAAGTCATGCAGCTTCTCGAACGCCGGGCGCACCTCGGCGTTGTAGACCTTCACGGCCTCGTCCTTGAGCTCCTTGCCCTTCTCGCCGCTCACCCCGGCGGGCGGATTGAAAAAGCCGCCGAGCAGCGGGCTGTCCTTCGGGTCCGCGGGAATCTGGTTGAGCACCTGACCGGGTACGTCGCGCAGCGTGATCTGCGGCGGGGTGATGCCTTTCGCGAGACCTTCCTCAAGGAGCGAGAGCACCTGATCGATCGTCTTCGGCAGCGCCTTCAGGCGCGCAAGCTCGTCGCCGAGCTGGGCATCGTTCGTGACGCTCATCGCGCTCAGGGTCTGCGCGGCGTCCTGCTGGATGCCGGCCATTTGGTTCAATTGGAGCAGCTCGCGGGGGAACTGTTCGCCTTCGACCTCTTCCTCTCCCAGCCGTTTGAAAATATCGTAGCTCACCTTGTCGACCGGCCCGAGCTGGGCGCGGTCGATCGTCGCCAGGATCGGCAGCGCGCGACCGGCCAGTTTCTTGCGCTTGGCGATCGCTTCGCGCGACAGGTCGGTCCAGCGATCCTCGCCACCGGGCACGCCGTTGTAGGTCGCCGACTCGGGCGAGTCGTGCATCGCATAGGCCCAATCCGCGGCGAACAGCGCATGGAGGCGTTCCGTTTCCGAGGCCTTGCCCTTGGAATCGAGGACAACCTGGTACTGGTCGTCAAATTTGTCGGCACGGGCGGAGAGAAAAACGGCGCTGAACACCAGGGCCGTCGCGAAGAAACGGAGTTTGCTCTGCATCGCGGGATGCTTTTGTTCGCTGTCATAAGCGCAATCCCGAAGCGGCGGATCTCCCTTCATCGAATCGAAAACCATTTTTTCACGGGAGGGAACAGAGGAAACTGAGAACAGAACTGCTTATTCATTTCCTCCGTTTTCTCCGTTACCTCCTGTAAGGTCCCCAAGCTTGGAATATTCATGCCAAAGCCGATCCAGCTCATTGTCGCCTGCGCCGAGAACCGTGTCATCGGCCGCGCCAAGGCCCTGCCCTTCGACATCCCGGAGGACAAGGAATGGTTTCACGACCGCACCGCCAACCAGGTCGTCGTGCTCGGCCGCATTTGTTTCGAAACCTGGCCGCGCGTCTTGCTCGACGGACGCAAGCCGGTGGTGATCACGAGCAATCGCGCCCTCGCCAGCGACCGCGTGCGCGTGGCGGCGAACGTCACCGAAGCCCTCGCCATCGCGCAGGAACTGCCCGGCGACATCATGGTCTGCGGCGGCCAGCGCATCTACGAGGAAACCCTGCCCCTCGCCGATCGGCTCTTGTTGACGTACGTGCATGTGCCCGTCGAGGGCGACACGTACTTTCCCGACTGGCGGCACCTCGCGTGGAAGGAAACCTGGCGCAAGGAAGGCGCCGATGTGAACTACCGGTATACGTTTTCGATCCTGGATCGGATCAAATAAGCCAACCCTTTCACAGGAGTTAACAGGGAAACCAGAGGAGGAGTACTCCGTTCGCTCCGTTTCCTCCTGTAAGGTCGTTTTATTTTTTCCGCGCCGCGTGCGCTTTGGAGACCTCGACGTACTTCTCCGCCCAGCCACGAAGGCCGAGGAGTTCGGACTCCTTCAGCGGGCGGACCACTTTCGCAGGCGAACCCAAAATCATGGATCCCGGCGGCGCCACGAAGCGCTGCGTCACGAGCGCGTTCGCACCGACGATGCAGTGATCACCAATAACCGCGCCATCGAGGATCGTCGCGCCCATGCCGATGAGACATTCGTCGCCGATCGTGCACGCGTGGATGATGGCGCTGTGGCCGATCGTCGTGTATTTGCCGACTTTCACGCCGTAATCGTCGGCGAGATGCACGACAGCGAGATCCTGCACGTTGCTGCCCTCGCCGATCTCGATCGAGTGGATGTCGCCGCGCAACACGGCGCCGTACCACACGCTGCTCAACCGGCCGAGTTTCACGTCGCCCACCACCGTGGCGTTCGGGGCCACAAAGGCCGCGTGGGCAATATCGGGTTTCTTGCCCAGGTGTCGGGCCAACCGCTCCTTAAGATCCATGCCGCGGACTATGACTCGTCCACGTGCGCCCGCCAAGCCTCGCTTGGATGCTTTTCCGTGCCACCCCCAAACCAGACGACCAGGCAAACCAAGCACATCGCACCCACGGCGGCGGCCGCGGCCAGACCTCCCAGCTCCATCATCAGGTGAAAAAAGGCATTCATTGCGTGTGAGCATGAAGACGCCTCTTTTCCGCCAAGGTTTCATCAGAGTTTTTGATAGCCGGCGCCCCGGACATTAAAAAAGCCCCGGCACACGGTTTCGTCCCGGGAAACCCCCGATTCGTCCCAACCCATTCCTAATCAGACTACGATACCCGCCAAAGTCGCGGACAGATACGACGCCAAGGTGCCGCAAAGGAGCGCCTTGAGCCCGAGCTTCGCCAGATCCGTGCGGCGCTCCGGCGCGATGGCGCCGATGCCACCGATCTGCATGCCGACACTGCTGAAGTTGGCGAAACCGCAGATCGCGATGCTGAGGATCAGCAGGCCCTTTTCGGTCACGATCGGGATGCTCTTGTTGGTCAGGTTCTGGAAGGCGATGAATTCGTTGATCGTCAGTTTCTGGCCGAGCAGCGTCGCCACATTGCCGACATCCTGGCTCGGAACCCCCATGGCCCAAGCCATGGGATAGAACACCTTTCCGAAAAACCAGTTGAGCGAAAGATTCAGGTCGGGACTGAACAGGTGGCCGATGCCGAGGAGGATCCAGTCAAGGCAGGCGATCACCGCGATGAAACCGATGATCATGGCGATGACGTTCATCGCGATCTTGAAGCCGTCCGCCGCCCCGTGGGAGATCGCGTCGATGACGTTGCTGTACTCGCTTTTCACCTCGAGCGTCACCTTGCCCATCGTCTGGCTTTGCTCGGTTTCCGGGAAAACAATCTTGGCGATGACCAGCGCGCCCGGCGCGGCCATCAGCGAAGCCGTGAGCAGCTTCGGCGTGAGGTCCATGCCGGCGGCGGCGCCCATGCTGGCATACACCACGAGAATGCCGCCCGCGATACAGGCGAGGCTGCCGCTCATGGAGGCGAGCAGTTCGCTGTTCGTCATGCCCTTGAGGTAGGGCCGGATCATGACCTGCGCCTCGACCTGGCCGACGAAGGCGCTGGCGACGTTGCTCAGCGCCTCGGCGCCGCTGACGCGCATCACGAAGTTCATCGCGCGGGCAATGATGGCCACGACGCGCTGCATGATGCCAAAGTGGTAGAGGATGGCGACCAGCGCGCAGACGAGGATGATCGTGGCGGTCACGTTGAAGGCGAACACGAAGCCACCCGACACGTAATTCCCCTGCTTGCCGTACTGGTCGACGATGATGCCGCCGTATACGAAGCTGGCGCCCTCCTTCGCGAAGCCTTCGAGCTTCTCCATGCCGTGCCCGAGCCATTTGAAGAAGTTGGCGACCGGCTGGACGTGAAAGATCAGCAGGGCGATGACGATCTGCAGCGCGATACCGGTGACGACGAGGCGGTAGTTGATCTTCCGTCGGTTATTCGAAAACAAAAACGCAATACCGAGAATGAGCGCAATGCCGACCAGACCTTGAAGACGTTCCATGAGAGAGAGGTGAGTGAGCCGAGCCGGGCGCGACCCTGCAGCAATCGTGCCGGGAATACAACCCCGGATACTCCCCGGACTGTAGCGGCGGTCTATAACCGCCGTCCGTGCGAAACGGCGGTCATAGACCGCCGCTACAGAAAACTTAGTGCGCAGCCTTTTCCACCTGCGTCTTCAACGACGCCAGCCCTGCGGCAAACTGGTCGCCCACCATCCGGTCCATGTTCATGAAGAGGCAGAAAATCTTCGCGAGGTAGTTGTTCTTTCCGGTCATGGCCCAAGTCACGCGCGTCTGGCCGTTCTCCGGCACGAAGGTGAAGGTCGCCTCGCACACGCCTTCCATGGGCTTGTAGAATTCGAGCTTGATGCGGATCAGATCTGAGGGCCGCGACTCGACGATCGTCATTTTACCAGAGCCGACCGCGTTGTTGCCGACCCAGCTGTACGCCGCGCCGACGCCCACCGGCGCACCTGCGAAGGTGCGCTGCATCGCGGGGTCCATCTTTTCATACGGCGACCACGGCAACCACCGGTGCAGATCGTTCACTTCCGGAAAAATCGCCGCCGCCGGCGCGCCGATCAGCGTGGTCCGCGAAACGACGAAGGTGGAGGGCTGGAAGGCCGCAACGATAAGAATGATGGCGATGACCGCGCCGAGACCGAGGAGGATTTTGACGAGCATGGGGTGGATTTTCGGAATGAGTTAGGACGGAAATTCTTCGCCGAGGGTGACCAGCACCAGCCCGGCCAGCACGCACGCCGCGGCGATCATGGTGTCACGCGCGCCGCCAGCATCGGACGGAACGCCACCCGATAGGCCCATGCGAGGTAGAACTCGAAGACGGCGAAGACGACCGACATCGGCAGACCCGAGCGTTCGAGGAAGAAGTGGAAGCAGAGGCTGTTCACCATGAACGGCGCGAACAATGCCAGGGCCAGCGGGACGAAGCGGTTCGTCAGGAGCATGGTGCCGACGAGCAGGAAGGTGATGCCGATGAGCGGCAGCATGTAACCGCTGTTCATGAGTGCGGTGGAGAATGCGACCGCACCCGCGGGCAGTTCCATCTTGGGCTGCGGGATGAAATTAAAGAAAAAGTTCAGGCCGAAGACAAACAGCGGCAGACCCATCAGGATGCGGGCGACGGTGGTGATGCGACGAACGGCGGTGGATGCCATGGCGGGAGGGATTTGGGATTTTGTTTTTTGGTTTCAGGCCGCGTGCCGCATGACGCAGGCGACCAGCCGGTCGAGGCTTTCGCCCCACCCCTGCTGAAAGCCCAGCTTCTCGTGCTTTTCGCGATTCGTGACGGTCCAGTGCAGCGCCCGAGCCGTGTAACGCGTGCGGCCGCCAGACACCGGTTCGAAAGTGATGATGCCGGTGAAAAACGCCGCGGGATGCGGCAACCACCCCGGATCAAAGGCGTCGGTGAAAACGATGCGCTCATTGGGCACAATCTCGAGGAAGACCCCGCGCGTCGGGTACTCGGCGCCGTCCGGCGCGCGCATCACGGTGCGAAAGACGCCGCCCGGACGCAGATCCAGCTCGCACACCGGCGTCGTCATGCCATGCGGCCCCCACCATTCCGGCAAGCGGGTCGTCCAAGCCGCGAACACCGCGGCGCACGGCGCGTCGATGATGCGGGTCAGGACGAGTTCGCGATCAGCGGCAGTGGCGGCGGTTTCGGTGTTCATGCGAAAGGGGTTTCAAGGAATCAACGAACCAGCCGGCTGCATCCGGACACGGCGGAAAAGATTTCTCTCCATAGAGACGAAGCTCATGGCTCATACTCGTCGGGATACGGCGCCAAGTCCGGCCGCGGCGGCAGACCCCCTCCCGCGGCGCGTCCCTTCGGTTCCTCCCAATCCTCCTGCCGGCCGCAGGCGGTCAGATCCATGAGGTAATAGGAACCGCCCGCTGCCTCGGCACCGCGACCGTACGTCGAGTAGGTGTGGAAGATTTCATCGCCCTTGCGCAGGAAGCAGCTGAGGGCGTGCAGATCGAACGGCTGCTCATTCTTGAGGTAGTAATCCGATCCCGCCTGCGCGTGCTCCTCCGGCGTGCGGTAGTTGTAAACGATCGGGGCGACCGACGCGTCGAACGAAGCGTGGAAGTCATAGTTGAAGTTTGTCCCGAACGACGAGTACCACGGCAGCGTCCAGCCCATGCGCCGCTTAAAGGGCGCGATCTTCGCCCACGGCGCGCGGGAGACGAGCGCCAGCGCCGTGTTTCGGGAATGCAGCGTCGACAGATGCCCGCGCGCAATCTGGTCCGCCCAGCCGGAGCAACCCCGGCACGGCTCATCGAGCGGCTGGCCGTTTTCCCAGAGCCACATGAAGTGATAAACGATCAGCTGCTGCCGCCCCTCGAAGAGCTCGAGGAAGCGCTTCCGGCCCGACTCGTTTTCAAAAACATAAGGTTCCTCGACCCGTACCATCGGCAGTTCGCGCCGGTGGCGGTTGAGGCGGTCGCGGGCGTGCGTGAGCTCCTTCTCTTCGGCCAGCAGCTTGAGGCGGGCTTGCAACCAGACGTCGCGAGACACGACCGGGGGATAGTTGAGGGTATCGGTGTTCATGAGACGTTGATTTCGGAATGAAGCGGCACACGGTCGTCCAATTCGCTCGCGAATTCAGCGAGGCGCGCGCTTAGGTGGTTGGTGATATCGGCCGCATCGCACCGCCCTTGGCATTCCAGCTCATAAGCCAGGTCGGCCAGCTCCGTGCGCAGCGCGTTGAACTTCGCCAGCAACCGGCGATCGGAAGTGATGACGATCATGGCGGATCAACCGGAGACCATCACCTTGAAGCCGCCGTAAAGCATGCGCTTGCAGTCGAAGGGCATGTCGTTCGGATCGCACATCGCAGCGATGCGCGGATCCGACATGACTTTCGCGTTCACCTTGTCGCGGTGCGCCTTGGATTTGTAGACGATCCAGGAAAATACGATGACCTCGCCGGCCTTCGCCCGGATGCCCTTGGGGAAAGGCAGCGCGAACTTCGCCGCGAGGTCGTCGCCCACGCATTCCTTGTAATCGACCGCACCGTACTCACGCCAGATCTTGGCGGATTTGCGGGCCAGTTTGAGATAGGCCGCGAGCTTGCGCTTCGGCATGGGGATGACGAATCCGTCGGTGTAGAGACTCATGGCGATGGTCCTTCGGGTTGGGTTGAAGTGAAGCAGGCGCTTCACCCATACGACGATCCAGCCGGCGCGTTCCGGACACCCCGGTTATTTTCGGAGAAATGTCCTTCCCGGGTCTCCTGCTTCGTCGTATCCCATATCAGACCCGTTTAACCCCCAACCCGTTCCCGCCATGGCCATCGACTCCACTGCCGCCTCCGGTCCGTTTCTGCTGTTTTTCCGCAATACCGGCCCCGAGGTTTTCCGGCCGCTCTCCTCCGCCCAGCAGCAAACGTTGATCAATGACTGGAACGCCTGGTTCGAGGGCCTCCTCGCCGACGGCAAGGCCGTGGAAGGTCAGCCGCTCGAGCTCGACACGCGCATCGTGTCAGGTCCCGGTGGCTCGCGCATCACGGACGGCCCGTTTCCCGAGGCCAAGGAAGCGGTCGGCGGCTACGTGCTGCTGACCACGACCGATCGCGACGAGGCCACCGCTATCGCGCAACGGCACCCTGCCCTCGCCCACGGCATGATCATCGAAGTCCGCCAGCTCGGTGCCGGCTGCCATCTCGGCGTCACCACCACCGCCCGTGCCAAGCGCGAGCAGGTCGCGGCCGCACACGCCTGATTTCGGCCATGTCCGAGCCGGCTCCAGCCACGACGCCGAAGCCGACGAATCCTACCGGGCTCGTCGAACACTTCTTCCGTCATGAAACCGGCCGCCTCCACGGCGCGCTGATCCGCCTGCTCGGAGTCCACAACATGGCGCTGGCCGAGGATGTGGCCCAGGAAGCCATGTTGCGCGCGCTGCGCAGCTGGTCGATGGCCGGCGTGCCGGCGAATCCTTCCGCGTGGATCACGCAGGTGGCGATGAACCTCGGCCGCGACGCGCTGCGCCACCAGCGCATGGCCACCGGCAAGGAGACCGCGATCGTCACGCATCATGAAGTCGCGCTGGGCACGCCCGCCGTCGCTTGGGGCGCCGCGCAGGAAATTCGTGACGACGCGCTGCGCCTGATGTTCGTCTGCGCCCATCCGTCCGTCGCACCGGATGCGCAAGTCGTGCTCGCGCTAAAAGTGCTCTGCGGTTTCACCACCGCGGAAATCGCCCGGGCCTTCCTCAGCAGCGAGGCGGCGATCGAAAAGCAGCTCACACGCACCAAGCAGCGCATCCACGACGCCGGTCTCGGTTTCGAACTCCCCGAAGGCGCCGATCTCGCGCCGCGCCTCGATGGCGTGCTCGCCGCGCTCTACCTGCTGTTCAACGAGGGTTACAAGGCATCGTCGGGCGACCATCTCGTCCGCGAGGAACTCAGCCGCGAAGCCATCCGCCTGGCCTCGATCCTTGTCACCCACCCCGTCGGCAACACGCCGCGCAGCCACGCCCTGCTCTCGCTGATGCTGCTGACGGCGTCCCGCTTCCCTGCCCGCGTGGACGCGGACGGCACGCTGCTGCGGCTCGAAGACCAGGACCGCACCCGGTGGAACCAGGAATTCATCGCCCGCGGCCTGCACCACCTCGCCCAGGCGGCCTCGGGCGGCGAGCTCGGTGAGTATCACCTGCAGGCCGGCATTGCGGCCGTGCACGCCACGGCCGCCGACTACGCGTCCACCGACTGGACGCGCATCCTGCGGTATTACGACGAACTCTGCCGCCTGAAGTCCTCGCCGGTCATCGCCCTCAACCGCGCGGTCGCCGTCGCCGAGGTGCACGGACCGCAAGCCGGGCTCGACGCCATCGCGGCCATAGAAAACCGGGACCGCATCGAATCGAGTTACCTGCTGCATTCCGTCACCGGCGAACTGCACTGGCGTCTGAAGCACCACGCCGCCGCCGCGGAAAGTTTCCGCCGCGCATTGCAACTGGCGCAGGTCGGACCGGAACAGCTTTATCTCAGCCGGATGCTCGGGCGTGTAGAAGGCGCCGCTTAGCGCGACTTTGTTTCCGGCCGCCCCAGCCACTCCAGCGCCTGCAGGATGAAGCGGTTCTGCTCAGGACTGGAGAAGGTCGATGACAACTCCGCGTTGGTCTTGCCCTCGTAGTCGAGATCGTTGTGCCCCATGTTCACGTAGATCATCCGGTAGTTCCGGTTGGTCCACGCGACCGGGTAATAGCCTTCGTGCCAGATCTCGGAGGGCTTCGGCCCGGTACCGAGCGGGAAACTCGCGGGATCGATGGCGAGGAGGATCCGGATGTCGGGATTGAGCCGCAGGTCGTTTTCCCAGCGATACCATTCGTTCGGAGCGGCGTGCCAGGTCTCAGGCAAACCCGCCACTGCGGGATGACCCGACGCCTCGGCCCGCAGCACGGCCGAAGTGGGCCGCCAGGTGTTGCTCGCGTAGGAGCCGGAGCCGAGGAACTTTTCGTGATACCAATCCCAGTCCTGCGGATATTTCGACGGCGTCAGGGCGAAGGCGGCAAAGTGAAACCCAGCCACGCGCCACCGTGCTCCATGTAAGCCTGGAAGGCTGCGCGCTGTTCCGGTGCCTCGGGGCGCGTATCGAGGAAAAGCACGACCTGATAGTGCGCGAGGTTGGCCGCGTTGAGTTTGCTCCAATCATTCGTCGCCTCGTACGTGAACCCATGCTCCGCGGCTTGCGCGGGAAACCAGCGGTTGGCCTCGCGGACGAAACTCACGTGCGCGAGGTCGTCGCGGCCGGTGTAGAACGCGAGAACGTGAAAGGCTGGACGCGATTCAACCGCGCCGCTCGTGGCGGCCAGCAAAACGAAACCCAGCGCGCGGATGAGAAAACGCATCCGCGCCGCCCCCGGTTATTTCTTCAACCCGGCGCAAAACCGCGTCAGGCGCTCAAGGCCCTTGGCGATGATCTCGTCGGACGTCGCGTAGCTGAGCCGCAGGTAGCCCTCGGCGCCGAAGGACGAGCCCGGGACGGCGGCGACCTTCTCCTGCTCGAGCAGCTTGGCGCAGAACTCGGTGTCCTTGAGGCCGAAGCTCGAGATGTTCGGAAAGAGATAAAACGCACCCTGGGCGAGCAGGCACGACACGCCAGGGATGGCGTTGAGGCCGGCGTGCAGGTTCTTCCGGCGGCGGTCGAACGCGGCGAGCATGACCTTGAGCGCGGCCGCGGTCTTTTCCTTTTCCTTCAGCGCCGCGAGCGCGCCGTATTGCGCGAAGGTCGTGGCGTTGGAAGACATCTGGCTCTGCAGTTCGGCAACGGCCTTGGCGACCGGAGCCGGCGCGACGAGCGTGCCGAGACGCCAACCGGTCATCGAGTAGGTCTTGGAGAAACCGGCGACCGTGATCGTGCGGGCCGCGGCCTCGGGGCTGAGCGTCGCGAGGCAGGTCGCCTGCGCGCCGTCGTACATCAGGTGCTCGTACATCTCGTCGGAGAGGATGTAGAGGTTGTGCTTCACCGCGACGGCCACGATGGCCGCGATCTCAGCGCGCGAATAAACCGCGCCGGTCGGATTCGACGGGCTGTTGAAAACGAGGACCTTGGTCTTGGGCGTGATCGCCGCCTCGAGCTGCGCAGGCAGGATCTTGAAGCCGGTCTTGTCGGACGTCTCGAGAAACTTGGGCGTGGCGCCAGTGAGCTTCACCATCTCCGGGTAGCTGACCCAGTATGGCGTGGGAATTAGGACTTCGTCGCCCGGATTGCAGACCGCCAGCAGGCCGATGAAGCAGGAATACTTGCCGCCAGGGCTCACGACGACCTGCGCCGGCGTGATGGTGTAGCCGTACTCGGCCTGGTAGCGCTCAGCGATTGCGGCGCGCAGCGGCTCGATGCCCGGCGTCGGCGCGTACTTGGTCTTGCCGCCCTTGAGCGCGGCGATGGCCGCCTCCTTGATGTGTTCCGGCGTGTCGAAATCCGGCTCGCCCGCGGCGAAGCTGCAAACGTCCTCCCCCGCGGCCATGAGCGCCTTCGCCTTGGCGTCGATGGCCAGGGTCGGTGAAGGCGAAACGTTGCGGGCCCAGATGGATAGCGGATGCGGAGTGCTCATTGGTTGCGAGGGACAGGACTAAAGGGCCGCGCGCGGCGATGGCAAGCCGACCATTGGGGCACGGGCTGTCATAGAAACACAGCCCGGCGCTTGCGGGACCGGAACATTTCCGGCTCAGCGTTTCCGTTTTTTGGTCTTCGCCGGCTTCGCGACCTTCTTGCGCGGCGCCGCTTTCTTTTTCTTCGCCGGCTTGCGCGTTTTCACGGTCTTCGCCTGCGGCACGAGCACCGGCTCGACAACGGGCGGAACCGGCACGGCGGGAATTTCCAACTGGTCCACGGCGCCGCTCTCGAGCTGGGGCAGGTACGCCTCGACCGCCGCCCGCACCAGCTGGCCGACGCTGGTGTGCTTGGCACGGGAGATCTGCTTCAGGCTGCGCCGGATCTCGGGCGCCAGCCGCACGGAAATCGCCACTTGGGCCGGATGCATGACCACGATGTTCGAAAAGTCATAGCGCTCGAGCGCGGTGCGGATGATTTCGCTGACCGACTTCGCGCGCCCTTCGCGCACGGGCTCGCTCAGCCGGTCGAGAAACTCGACTTCCACCTGGATCGGAAAGGGACGGGGCTTGTGCGGCATGGCCGGAAATCAATCAACACACCCCGTCGCTGCGCGCCACCCCTCTTGATAGAGGGGAATCACACTCACGCAGCCGAAGTCCCCTCTATGAAGAGGGGTGCCCAAAGGGCGGGGGGTGTGGCGGCTCGGTTGCATTTCAGAAGCGCACGATCTTCTCCGGCGGCACGGCCGGTGGCTCGGCGTTCAGTCCATCCGGGCCAAAAAGGGAGATCGGCCACTCGAGTCCGAGCGCCGCCGCCGTCACCGAGAAACGGGTCTTGTTGCGCGTGCGCGCATCGCGCACGTCGATCGCCTTCACCATCCACTGCTCGCCGACTTTCTTGAGGTCGATCAGGCTGATCGTTTTTTCCACGGCCCCGTTGGCGCCCAGTTCGTCCGCCTGTACCAGCGCCTGGAACTCCGCGTCGATGAGCACGCGCACCCCGGTCAACCCGGTCACGGGCGCGGGCTGCCCCGCCGGCGGACGCAGGACGAAACTGTGCGTGGGACGACCCCGCACCCTCGCCTGCCCTTCGTAGGTGAAATCCGCCCAATGAATGAAAGGCATCTGCAGCTCGAAAACCGTGATCCCGGTGTCGGCCAGTGCGAGGCCGCTTTCGCTTGCCGCGAGTTGACGCGCCGCACCGCCATCGGTCGACAGCCAGGCGGACGGATTCGGACCGGACTCAATCAGCCAGCGTTGGCCACCAAGCGTCACGCGCGACAGCGCACCCGAAACACCGCGCGTGCCGAGCATGGTGCCGGTAACCGTACGCTCCGCGCCCTGGCGCGGCATGACGCGCAGCTCGAAAGACAGCCAGTAGTCGCCCGCGATGCCGGCTCGGCGGAAATCGGCCAAGACCTTGGCGCCGTCCGCTTGGTCGACCTTGCCGATGGCAGGCCGGTCCACGGGCAGGTTGAATTTGTCCGCCTGCGCCAGCGCCGGTCCGGCGCACGCCGCGACCAGCACAAATAACAAAGCCCGGTGGAGAACCGGGCTTGGGAGATTACGGCTTCTTGGCATCAGCCGGCGGCGGCGTGGTGGAAGGCGTCGTCAGCGGCGCGGCGGCGGGCTTGGGCGCCAGGGCCGGGGCGTTGACTGTCGGCAGCTTGTTGTCAGCCGCCGCGTGGTGCTTGGCCTGGTAGATGTTGGCCATGTAGAGGATGAAACCCAGGACGAAGAAAACGATCGCGCCGCGGATGGTCGCCGTGCTCAGCACGTTGTTGGTCTCGGCACCGAAGGCCGACTCGGTCGCACCGCCACCCATGGCGGCACCCATGCCGCCGTCGGATTTGGCGCGCTGCATGAGCACGACCAGCACCAGGAACAGCGAGGTGAGGACCAGAACGAAAGTTAAGACGCCGATGAAGAGACTCATAAGGGGCGAAATGGAGCTAACTTCGACGGGGGTTGTCAACTAAAGTTCCGTGGCGCGCTTCGCGCGCGGTTATTTGTTGGTAGTTATTGGTTATCAGGGGCGTTTCAGCCCAAATAACCAATAACGCCCACCCGATAACCTGAGGGGCGAACGCCGTTCAGGTCGGCGGCAGGCCCATCTTCTCGATCACCCGCTGCAGGTCCTCGTTGCCGGCGTATTCGATGATGATGCGGCCGTGCTTGTCGGAATGCTTCAGGGTCGTGCGCGCGCCGAGATGGGACGTGAGCTTCTTCTCGATGTCGGCCAGCGCGGTGGCCGTGGCGCTGGGCATGCGGCGCTTCTTGCCGGCGCCGCCACCGCTCGAGTGGTTGCTGCGGAGCAACTCTTCCAAAGCACGCACGCTCAGGCCCTGTTCGAGGGCGCGACGCGCGAGCACGAGGCGCTCGGGGGAATTCTCGACGCCGAGCAGAACCTTGGCGTGGCCGACGCTGAGCATCCCCTTGCCCACGTAGCCCTGCAGCTCGGCTTCGAGGCCGAGCAGACGGAGCGAATTGGCCACCGTCGCGCGGCCCTTGCCGACGCGCTGAGCGGCGGCGTCCTGCGTCAGGTCGAAATCGCGGATGAGGCTCGCATAGCCGTGCGCTTCTTCGAGCGGGTTGAGGTCGGCGCGCTGGAGATTCTCGATGAGCGCCAGCGAAGCCGACGAGGCATCGCTCGACGTCATCACGCGCGCCGGGATCGTCTTGATCGAAAGCTTCTGGAACGCGCGCCAGCGGCGTTCGCCGGCGATGAGCTGGAACTTGTCGCCCACCGGGCGCACTACGATCGGCTGCAACAGGCCTTCGGCGCGAATGCTCTCCACGAGATCGGCGAGCGCTTCATCGGAGAACTCCTTGCGCGGCTGGTAAGGATTGGGCTCGACGAGCGCGACGGTCACTTCGCGATAACCGGGCAGGCCGTCATTGGCGGGCGCCGGTGCCGGAGCGGCGGCGGCGGGAGCCGGGGGCGGCGTGGCCGGCTTGGGAGCGGCGGATGCGCTGGTGATGAGGGCGCCGAGGCCGCGGCCGAGACGTGAAGCGGGTTTTGCCATGTTATTTGCCCTGCGGGATGAAAAGGGTCTGGCCGACGCGGATCTTCGTGTCGTCGCCAATCTTGTTCGCGTTGCGGATGTCCGAGAGTTTGCCGCCCGTTTTCTTCGAGATGCCGGAGAGCGTATCGCCCGCGACGACGGTGTAGTTCACACCCTCCTTCGGGAAATCGTCGCTGAAGGTCGTCTGCACCGCCGGACGCGTCACCTGGCTCTTGGCCATCGCATCGAGCGCGGCGTTGGTCTGGCGTCCGAGTTTCTCGAGCTGGCCGGAAACCTGCGTAAGGATCTCGCGCTTCTGGTCGCCGAGTTCGCCCTGCACCATGCGGTTCACGTCGGCGATCGCCTTGTTGAGCTGCTCGACCGTGGCGTAGCTGCGGTTGGCCTTGTCCTGGAGCGCGTTGTTGTCGCGCGTGAGCTGCTCGTTGTTCATCTCGAGCGCGCCGACGCGCTGGCGGAGTTCGAGCACATCCTGGCGCAGCGCGGCCAGTTCGGCACGGGGATCATTCTGGGCCAACATCGGTCCGGCAATCAGGACCGTGAGGAAAGCAATACGCGAAAGGGAGACTCGCATGACGGGGAGGTTGGGAAAATCGCGGGCAAAAACAAGCTTTGGGCAGAAGGAAAGCGGAGAGTGGAGAGTCCAGAGCTGAGAGAACCTACAGACTTAGGCCTTCGGACGCGGAAAGGGTTCCGTCGCCACCAGCGGAGGCATGGGACGCGAAGCCAGCATCGTACCGGTCGCCACGGGGAAACCCCGCAGGAACTCGCCCGCGGCCAGCAGCTTTCCACCCGGACGTTGCAGCTTGCGCAGGCGCAGCACGCCCTGCCCCGTCGCGACCAGCAAGCCATGGGCATCGTGTCCCAAAACCGTTCCGGCCTCCCTCGGAATGTCATCTATTGGATGACATGTGTCGGCGAGGCCGAGTTTCACCGGCTGGCCGTTGATCTCGACCGAGCAGCTCGGCCAGGGATTGAGTCCGTTGATGCGGGCGGCGAGTGCTGCCGCCGGCGCGGTGAAATCGAGCACACCGTCGGTTTTCTCAAGGCGGCGGCAGAACGTGGCGACCGACGCATCCTGCACCGTGAATTTCAACTCACCCTTCGCCAGCGCGGGAATCGCACGTTGCAGCAGCGGCACGCAGGCGCCGGACAATTTCGCTTCCACCTCGGCGGCAGTGTCGAGCGGATCGATCATGACCCACTCGAGGTCGCCGACCGGACCGGCATCGAGGGCCAGCTCCATTTTCATGAGCGTCACGCCGGTGGTTGTCTCGCCACAAGCGGTCGCGGTCTGGATCGGCGAGGCACCGCGATACTTCGGCAGGACCGACGTGTGCAGGTTGATCGTGCCAAGACGCGGCGTGTCGATGACATCCTGACGGAGAATGTGTCCGTAAGCCATCACCAGCGTGAGGTCCGGCTGCAGCGCGGCGAGCGTCTGTTGGTCGGCGGCACCAAACTTCACCGGCTGGTGCACCGGCAGGCCTTTCGCCTCGGCCCACTGCTTGATCGCGTTGGCTTGAATTTTTTGCCCGCGTCCGGTCGCCCGATCTGGCTGAGTGAAGACCGCCGCGACGTGCGCGTGTCCGCTGCTCGCAAGCCAGGTGAGCGCGGGCAGCGCGATCGCATCGGAACCCATGAAGACGATTTTCAGCATGGCGTTTGGGTGGAGAGCTCGTGTCGCCGCGAGCTATGGCCCGCAGGGACGCGGGCCCTCCAGAAATCAATCGTCCAGCATCGACGGATCAAAATCGTCGAACTCGTCCTTCTTCTCCTCGGTCACGCCCTCGACGGAGCCGCCGTGGGCCTTGCGGTACGCGAGGCGCTGCTCGACCGGCAGCTTCTTCTTGCCGACGAGATCGAAGTGGATCGGGCAGCCGTCGAGTTCGAACTCCTTGACGAGGCCGGCCTCGAGGTAGCGGCGGTAGGATTCCGTCAGGCTGCGCTCCTGGTTGCAGAAAATCTTGATGCGAAACGGACGGTTCGAGGTCTGCGTCGCGTAGTAGATCTTGAAGCGCTGGCCGCCGATGGCCGGAGGCGGCGTGCGGTCGGCGAGCTTGATGATGCAGGCGTTGAGCTTCGCGGTGGGAATTTTCGTGTCGAGGCGGCGGTCGAGCGCGCGGGCGTTGCGCAGCATGCGCTCGATTTCGTGGCCGGTCAGCGCCGACACGAACATCACCGGCGCGCCAGGCGTGAAGAAGAGCTGGTCGAACATCGCCTTCTCGAACTTCTCGCGGAAGTCGCGCGCGTTCTCGTACTTCCTGACGCCAACGGCATTGCTGCGGAAGGCTTCGTGCACGAGGTCCCATTTGTTCACCACGATCACGATCGGCTTCTGTGCCTTGATGATCTCGCCGGCGATGGCCTTGTCCTGGCCCGTGACGCCATCCATCGCGTCGAGCACCATGAAGGCGACGTCGGACTGGTAGATTGCCTCGAGCGAGCGCAAGCGGGAGAAATACTCGACCGACGACGACAGCTTCGTCGCCGTGCGAATGCCGGCGGTGTCGATCAGCTTGAACGGCCACAGTTTGCCGTCCTTGGTTTTGAATTCGAAGCTCAGTTCGACCGAATCGCGCGTGGTGCCAGCAACGTCGCTGACGATCAGCCGCTCGCTCTTCAGCACGCGGTTGCTGAGCGAGGACTTGCCGACGTTGGGGCGGCCGACGAAGCAGATGTTGAGACGTTCCTGATCGCGCGCGCTAAGTTCGGGAATCGGCCCGAGCTTATCGAGAATCGCATTGCGCACCTCGGCTTCGCCGTTGCCGTGCTCGGCGGAAATGAAGAACGGCTCGCCAAAGCCCAGCCGGTAGAAGTCCGCCATGTCCGCGACCTTCTCCTTGCCGCTGTCCGCCTTGTTCGCGATCAGCATCACCGGCTTCTTGCTCTTGCGCAGCGATTGCGCGATGCGCTCGTCGAGGCCGGTCAGGCCTTCGCGCGCGTCGATGACGAACAGGATCACCGTGGCCGTCGCGATGGCGAAATGCACCTGCTGCTCCGACGCTTTCGTGATCAGGGCCGGGGTATCGCTGCCGGTCAGACCCAAGCCGCCGGTGTCCAAAAGGGTGTAAGCGCCGTCCTCGATCTCCGCCGTCACGACATCACGGGTCACGCCCGGCATATCGTGAACAATGGATATACGCTTGCGCGCCAGTCGGTTAAACAGGCGGCTCTTGCCCACGTTGGGACGGCCGACAATGACTACGGTGCGCGGTGCGTTCTGCATCCCCTCAGGTATCCCTGCCAGAAGGCCGCTTGCAAGCGATACTTCCGCGAGCTGCGAACGGAAGGTTTGCTCAATTTTCGGCCGCTTGTGCCGATGCCGAAGGGTAATCGATGCATATCCTCATTGTAGACGACGATTCCATCTCGCGGGAGATCCTCGCCGGACATTGCAAGAAAGCCGCGCCCCATCACGTCACCCTCGCCGAAAGCGGTAAGGACGCCTGGGCTTTGCTGGATGACCCGAAGCGTTGGTTTGACGTCGTGTTCCTCGACGTATCGATGCCCGAATGGAGCGGCTTGGATGTGCTCAAGCGCATGCATGAGTCCCCGCTGCTCCGGTCCACGGAAGTCGTCATGTGCACCACCAGTAACGACCGCACCACGATCACCGACGCAATCGCCCATGGCGCCCGTCACTACATCGTGAAGCCGTGCACCCCGGAAATCGTTGCGGCCAAGCTGAAGCAGATCGAGGACGCCAAGGCCACCGCCGGCCGGTCCGTGCGCGCCGTCCCCGCCCCGGCCCAGGGTTCCTCGCGCCAGACGGACTGATTCGGGCGCTTCGGCTCCCGGGCGCAGGTCGAAAATTAGTGTTTAACGGCGGCGATTAGTGGTTTCTGTTCCGGATTCGCATGTTCGAATCCCTGACCGAAAAACTGACCGGTGCGCTGCGCAATTTGCGCGGCGTCGGCTCCCTGTCCGAGAACAACATGGCGGAGGCCCTCAAGGAGGTCCGTGCCGCCCTGCTCTCCGCCGACGTGCATTTCACGGTCGCGCGCGACTTCATCGCCCGTGTCCAGGCGGAGTGCGTCGGCCAGTCGGTCCTGAAATCCGTCACACCCGGCCAGCAGGTCGTTAAGATCATTCACGACGAGCTCGTGAAGCTGCTCGGTGAAGGCGCCACCGAACTCGCGCCGAAGCGTCCGCTGAAGGTGCTCATGGTCGGTCTGCATGGCTCGGGTAAAACCACCTCGACCGCCAAGCTCGGCAAGCTGCTCAAGAAAAAGGGTGCGCGTCCGTTCGTCGTGGCTTGCGACGTCTATCGTCCGGCCGCCATCGACCAGCTCGAGATCCTCGCAAAACAGGAAGAGCTGGGCTTCTACGCGGACCGCGACTCGAAGGACGTGCCCGCCATCGGCAAGAAGGCGCTCGAGACCGCGCTCGCCGCTAACGCCGACGTCATTCTTTTCGACACCGCCGGCCGCCTGCAGATCGACACCGACCTGATCGCGGAAGTGAAGCGGCTTAAGGAGACCGTGCAGCCCGACGAGATCCTGCTCGTGGCGGACGGCGCCCTCGGCCAGGAGGCCGTGAATGTCGCGAAGGCTTTCCACGACGCGCTCCAACTCACCGGCCTCATCCTGACCAAGCTCGACGGTGACGCCCGCGGCGGCGCGGCGCTCTCGATCAAGGCCGTCACCGGCGTGCCGATCAAATTCATCGGTACCGGCGAAAAGACCGCGGACTTCGAACCTTTCCATCCGGACCGTCTCGCCTCCCGCATCCTCGGCATGGGCGACGTCGTCTCGCTCGTCGAGAAGGCGCAGGAGCACATCGACGAGAAGGAAGCCGAGCGCATGGCGGAAAAGATGCGCAAGGCGGACTTCAACCTCGAGGACTTCCTCGCGCAGATGCAGCAGGTGAAGAAGATGGGCTCGATGCAGTCGCTCATGGGCATGATGCCCGGCATGAGCGGCGTCGAACTGCCCGGCGACGCTGACAAGCAGATGCGCCGCACCGAAGCCATCATCCAGTCGATGACGATTCAGGAGCGCCGCAAGCCCGGCCTGCTCAACGGCAACCGCCGCATGCGCATCGCCAAGGGCGCCGGCGTGCAGATCATCGAGGTCAACCGCCTCATCAAGCAGTTCGAGCAGATGCAGAAGCTCATGAAGATGATGAAAGGCGGCAACCAGCGGAAGCTCATGCAGCAGATGCAATCCATGAAGGGCCGCGGCGGATTCCCGGGCTTCTGAGTCTGGACTAACCCTGGCTGGCCCGGTCGGAAAAAACGTAGCCTCTCGCCAACGCGGTGTACGCCGCGACCTGTTTCTTGCGCCAAGCTTCATCGTAACCCAGCTCCTGCGCCAGCAAGCGGGCGACGGTCGGCGCGGCCTCGATGGAGGCTCGCGCGTTGAGCAACAGCGCCCGCGTGCGCCGCGCCAGAACATCCTCGACGGTGCGGGCCATCTCCTTGCGCGCGTGCCAGACGACTTCCCCCTGCTGGAAAGGCAGCGCGGGATGCAGCAAGGCCCGATGCGCGGGAGTTTCCCGGCACAGCGCCCGAATCTTGGCGGCATCGCGTCCGTAAGGCTGGAGGTTTTTCTCGCGAATCGCCGCCTGCGTCCAGCCGTGGATCTGCAGGGTTTCCGTTTGGCAGCGGCGGTTTTCGACGCCGGCGATCATTTCGGCGTGGTCAATGACGTCCTCCGCCATCTTGCGATAAGTCGTCCACTTGCCGCCGGTGAGCGTCAGCAGTCCGCTCTCGCTCACGACGATGGTATGGTCACGCGAAAGCGCGGCCGTGTTGCCGCTGCCTCCCGTCTTCACCAGCGGACGCAGCCCCGCGTAGATGCTCAACACATCCGAGTCCGAGGGATCCTTGGCCAGGTAGCGTCGCGCATGCTCCATCACAAACTCCCGCTCCGCTGCGAGCGCCCGGGGCTCCAGCGAAGTATTCGCCACGGGCGTGTCGGTGGTGCCAACCACCACGCAGTCGTGCCACGGCACGGCGAAGAGCACCCGCCCGTCCGCGGTCTTGGGAATCATGATGGCCGCATCTCCGGGCAGGAAATGTTTGGGCAGCACGAGATGAATGCCTTGGCTGACCGTGACGAGTTTGCCGGCCGCCGATTCGTCGAATCGACGCACCTGGTCGACGAAAACTCCCGTGGCGTTGATCACAGCCCGGCCGCGAATTTCGAATTCCTCCCCCGTTTCCTGGTCACGCGCCTGGACCCCGGCAATGTGCCCCCGCTCCTTGATCAAACCGACGCAGGCGCAGTAATTGACGACCACGGCACCAAGATCTTCCGCCGTCTGCGCGAGGTTGATCGCGAGACGGGCATCGTCGAACTGGCCGTCGTAATAGATTACTCCGCCGGTCAGCTGCCGCGGCTCGACCGTCGGGATGAGCGCGATGGTTTCCTCGCGATTGAGCACGCGCGAGGGACTCAGGCCCAGCTTGCCGGCGAGCTGGTCGTACACCTTCATGCCAATGCCGTAGAACGGCCCCTCCCACCATTTGTAGTTGGGAATGACGAACGCCAGATCGTGGACGATGTGCGGCGCGTTTTTGGCCAGCCGGCCGCGCTCGCACAGCGCTTCCAGCACGAGCGAGATGTTTCCCTGCCGCAGGTAGCGCACGCCGCCGTGCACGAGTTTGGTGGAGCGGCTGGAAGTTCCCTTGGCGAAATCCGCCTGTTCCAGCAGCGCAACGCGATGGCCGCGCGCCGCCGCGTCCACGGCCGCGCCCAGGCCGCTGGCGCCGCCGCCGATGACAATGATGTCGAACGGCTCGGAGCCGGAACGCAAACGGTCGAGGGCGGCGGAGCGTTGCATGACTGCTCAGCCCTGCTTTTCCCACGCCATGGAACGCTGCAGCGCGCGTTCCCATTGCTCGCGCAGGTGTTTCATCTCCGCCGCCGGGCGCGCCGGCGTGAAGACCACGTCGCGCGACCAATTGCGCGTGATGTCATCCCGATTTTCCCAATAGCCGACGGCGAGACCGGCCAGATACGCGGCACCCATCGCGGTGGTCTCGGTGTTTTTCGGCCGCACCACGGGCGTGCCCAGCAAATCGGCCTGGAACTGCATCAGCGGCTGGCTGCGCGAAGCGCCGCCGTCCACGCGCAGCTCCTTCAGCGCAATGCCGCTGTCCTTCTCCATGCAGCTGATCAGGTCCGCCGACTGCAGGGCAATGGACTCGAGCACCGCCCGGCAGAAATGCGCGCGATTCGTGCCACGGGTGATGCCGACCGCGGTGCCGCGCGCGTAAGGATCCCAATGCGGGGCGCCCAGCCCGGCAAACGCGGGCACAATGAAAAGACCGCCGGCGTCGGGCACCGAGCTGGCAAGCTGGTCAAGCTCCTGCGCCGTGCGCACGAGCTGCAGTTCGTCGCGCAGCCATTGCACCGCCGCGCCGCCGATGAAGACCGAGCCTTCGAGCGCATACTCGGTTTTCCCGCCAATGCGCCAGGCCACCGTGGTCAGGAGGTTGTTGCGCGACGGCACCGCTTCGGTGCCGGTGTTCATCAGCAGGAAGCAACCCGTTCCATAAGTATTCTTCGCCATGCCGGGCGCGAAACACGCCTGGCCGAAAAGCGCGGCGTGCTGATCGCCAGCCATGCCGGCAATCGGCGCACCGGCGGGATAAAGTCCGCGGCTGACTTCGCCGTAGACCTCGGAGCAGGAACGGACCTCGGGCAACAGCGAGCGCGGCACGCCGAGGAGCTTCAACATGGTTTCGTCCCAAGTCCCCTCGCGGATGTTGTAGAGCAACGTGCGCGAAGCGTTGGTGACATCCGTGGCGTGAACCTTGCCTCCGGTCAGCTGCCAGAGCAGCCAGCTGTCCACGGTGCCAAAGCGCAACCGGCCGGCGTCCGCCGCCGCTCGCGCACCGGCGACGTGGTCGAGGATCCAACGGATCTTGGTGCCGGAAAAATACGGATCGAGCCGCAGGCCGGTGCGGGCCGTGACGTCCGCCTCCACCCCAGTCTGCTTCAGTTGCGCGCAGAAATCCGCGGTGCGGCGATCCTGCCACACGATCGCGTTGTAGACCGGTTTGCCGGTCTGGGCATCCCAGACGACGGTGGTCTCGCGCTGGTTGGTCAGACCAACGGCGGCGATCGCATCGCTGGTCAGATTGGCGCGGGAAATCGCTTCGATCGCGGTGGCATTCTGGCTCGACCAGATTTCGAGCGGGTCGTGCTCGACCCAGCCCGGCTTCGGGTAGATCTGTTTGAACTCCGCCTGGGCGGACGCGATGGTTTCGCCGGCGCGGTTGAGCACGATGGCGCGGGAACTCGTGGTGCCCTGGTCGAGGGCGAGAATGTATTGTTGCTTGCTCATGGAGTGAAAGCGGAAGGATTACAGACCGGTGAACTGAAAGAGCTGCGCCCCCGCGAGCCCGCCGAGAATCGGCGCCACGACGGGCACCCAGGCATACGACCAGTCGGAATCGCCCTTGCCCGCGATCGGGAGAATGGCGTGCGCCAGTCGCGGTCCGAGATCGCGCGCGGGATTGATCGCATAACCCGTGGGCCCGCCCAGCGACAGCCCGATGGCAAAAACCAGCAGGCCGACCAGCGCCGGACCAAACCACGTGCCAACGGCGCCCGCCCAGGCTTCCTGTCCTGTCGCCGCACCGGTGCTCACGCGGCCAAACGACAGCACCACAAACACGAGCGCTGCCGTGCCGATGAACTCGGTGATGACCGCCGCGCGCGTGTTGCGGATGGCGGGCCCGGTGCAGAAGCACGCGAGCTTCGCGCCCTGATCGGACGTCGGCTGCCAATGCGCCAGGTAAACGAAATAGACCAGCACCGCGCCAAGGATCGCGCCCGCGAATTGCGCGAGAAGGTAGCCCGGCACCAGCTGCCAGCTGAAACCGCCGATGCTCGCGAGCGCGAGCGTCACCGCCGGATTCAGGTGTGCGCCCGAAACCCGTCCGACGACATAGACCGCACAAGCCACGGCGAACGCCCACCCCGCCGTGATCACGATCCAGCCGCCGTTATTGCCTTTGGTTTTTGCGAGCACGACATTGGCCACGACGCCGTTGCCAAAAAGAATGAGCAACGCGGTTCCGATCAATTCAGCGAGATAAGGTTTCATGAATCTGGGGTTGGGGGTGGATGCACTGACTAAGAAAGCGCTCAGCGGCGATGTGGCGCCGGTCCGCCCCTCCTGCTCCGATGCTTCACCGGCCGGATGAAACAATCCACGGGCGGCACCGACGCAGACAAACTGCCGCCGGGTGAATAACGCAGGCATGCCAGGGGTCTGGGGGATGCAAGCCGCACGCGCCCAGCCTGCATCCGATCAGGCGGGAAGCGACCCAAAAGCTCGGAGGAAATTCCCGATACTTGCCTTGGCATTCGCCCTGCGTTCTTCTCGCGCCCTTCATGAAGCGGTTTCTTCATCTCCTGCTCGCCCTCGCCTTCTTTGTCGGCGGGTTGTGGTGCTTCTACGCCGGTTACGAACGGGGCGTTTCGCTCGCCGGAAAAACGGAAACCGGCCTCACGTATTTGAAGACCGGCCTCGATGGAAAAACCCGCGTGCTCACCGAGCACATGTACTACGGAATCGGCGCGGCGCTCATCCTCGGCAGCCTCTGGTGGCTGCTGCACGGGCACAAGCCGGCCAAGGGCGCGCGTCGCCGGCGGTAGTTGTCCGTAGCAGCGATCGTGAGATCGCTGGCCAGCCATCTGACGATGGCTGCTACAGTACCAAGACGCTACTCACTGTCCCGGCAACGCGTCGCGATACTTGCCCCAATCCTTAACCAGCGCATGCACCACCGGCGCCCCGATGCGCCAGCAGGAATCGGCGGCGACCGCCGTGCCGACGGATTCGCCGGAAAGGACGCTCTCCACGACCGACGCACCGCGCGGCGGAGTCGAGTAATTGCTCGCCGTGCGCAGCACGAGGCTGCGCTGCGGGTCGAGGCGTCCGGCCTTGCCGAGCATGTACATCGCGTAGGCGATGCTCTGGTCCTCGCACTGCGTCATGACGAAGTTGCCCTTCCCCTGTGTGTACATCTTCACCCAGTTGTTTGCCCACGCAGTCAGCGCCGGGCCGTGCCAGTAGCGCGCGGTGCCGAGCGTATCGCCGAGGAGCACGAACGGCGGCTTCTGCGCGTTGGGCTGGCCGGTGTACGTGTTGCGGAATTTCACGACTTCGGGTGTCTCGAGCAACTTAACGTCCTTGGTCAGCGCATACGCCCACGCCACCAGTTTCGGGTTCAACTCGAACACCATCGGCTTCTGGCTCCAGTCGTGTTTGCCGGGAGGATCCAGCGGGCCGTTGCTGCCGTAAGCGAAAATCCCGAAAGGCCAGTCCTTCGGCGCATCGTGGCCGTCGATCTCGTGCACATTGTCACCGTCGACCACCCGCTCGATCCACGTCGCGCTGCCCACGCTGGCCTTGTCGGCATCGACGCCGGCGATGCCGGCCGTCAGCCAGTAGGTCTTGGTCAGGTCAAAGCGCGCATCGAGCCCGAGCGCCATCATGGCCAGGCCGCTGCGATTGCAGGTACCCGTGACCATCGCATAAACGCCGTCGTCGTTGTAGAGCAGCGGATGCGCGACACCCGGGATTTCGATCGATTTCGTCAGGTGCTCGCGCTCGACCCAATACTGCAACTCGCCCGGCTCGTCGCCAGTATCGGCGCCCGCCTCAAAGGTCGTCAGGATGATGACCTTGGGCCGGATCGGCTCGGCACGGGCGGCGAGCGCCAGTGCCGCCGAGGTGAGAATAATCAGGAGGCCGGAACGGAACGGTGACTTCATGAGGTTTTGCTAAGCTAATTCTGCGCCAGTTTTGCCGGCGCCTCGGAGTATGGACTGAAAAGAGAGCGGTCAAAGCCCGCAATGGCGAACGCCTCGTAGGCGGCCAGCAACGCGACGGCCCCGAACGTGTGCCAGATCGCGTGTCCTTGGAGCAACCCATCCGGCGCCGCCCAGAAACCGTGAAAACGATCCCCGATGCCGCCGGCGAAGGAAATGCCGAGCGCAACGCCCATTACCCCGAGTGCGCGAAGATATTTCGACCGATTCGCCGCCCGCCGCAAAGCCAGCGCCGCGAGCACGCAGCCCGCGGCCACTGCGACCACGAACACATAGGTGGAATCGAAGACCTTCACGCCCAGCCAGCGAACGTCATTGCGATGCACGCCGGTGAAAATCGCCGCCGCCCAGACCGCGAGGCTGGCGATCCACGCCGGCAAACCCGTGCGCCCACGGCCGAGGTTTTCCAAGGCCCCGCCGAGCACAAGCAGGTAGAGCACGGCGTAAACTCCCAGAATATCGACCATCCGCCACTCCGGCAGAAGCGACGCGTGGTACATGCCGCTGCCAAAACCGAGAAAGATCGCCGCAAACCCGAGGTTGATGAAAGCCGGCTTTCGCGCCGCGAGCAGGATTGCCACACCGGCGAGGGAGTAAGCCAGGTTCGACAGCGTGTTCTGGGGTTCGCGAATCAAGCGGTCGAGTTTGCGCTGATCGTAGATCGCCGGCGTCAACGAGGTGTCCGTGCGCAGTCGCTCCAAGTCATACGCTTCACACTGAGCCTTGGGCGGTTCAACAGACTTCCAGAAATTTCCTGAAGGATTCCAAACAACCAACGCCAGAAGCAAAAGCGAGATGGGCAGGCACCAAAGCACAGCTCTATGGAGCGGTGATCTCATTATGGCTTAAAACAGCAGATACCTCAGGATGGATCCCGAAACCTGAAACCACACGACACCTGCGGCCGTTGCCGCCCACAGCAAGCGGCGCAGGGTCACCGGGTTTGCGGGGAAAAAGCAGACGGACAGCAAGACTCCGGGCACCAGGTAGCAGAGGCTGCGTTCGATGTCCCAGACCATCAGCGCCGGAACGAACGCCCCACCCAGGGCCGCGGCCAGCAACAGACCCTGCCGCCGCGCCGCCGGAGTGCCGAGCAGCACGGCCAGCAAGCCCAGCGGGAAGATCCAGAGAAATTCAAAGACGCCGAAAATTTTCACCGGGAATGACACGAAGCAGTGATAGAGAAAAATCTCTTTGCCCCCGAGCATGCTGGTACCGCTGCTCACACCCCAAGCCAGCGAAATAAAAAGCCGCAGCACCGCATAACCACCCATGCCCCACGCGACCGGCCCCCAAATCCGTCCATGGCCAACGCCCGACGCGGAATCGCCCGGCGCCAGCGGCTGGCGCACCGCCCACCAGCGAAACAATCCCAGCAACGGCGCCGCCAGGACGGCGCGCTCGTCCGTGAATCCAGCCACGATTATCAGGCAAGCCACCGCCCACGAGCGGCGGACCGCCAGCGCGCCCAACATGAACGCGATGGCCACGGCGTCGCCATAGACCATGTCGTGAAAACCCCAACCGCCCGCCCAAGCCGCGGCATAGGCCCAGACGAACAGAGTCGCGATCACCGGATCGCCGGTCTGCCGCCGGGCGACAACGTAGAGCAGGACATAGGACGCCAATACGGCGGCGTGATTCGCCCCGACGAGCGTCCAGAATCCGCCGTGAAACACACCGTTCAATAACGGCAGCACCGCGCGAAAGGTCAGTTTGTCGTAATGCGAGATGGTGCCGGCAAACGCTGCGTCCTGGCGGCTTTCGGGAGGGAAAAAACTTTCCGCCGGCACGGGCCGAAACGGATGGTCCAGCCACCACGCCACGACCGCGCCGTAAGGCGTGCGCGGAAACGTGACGAAGGTGGTGGCAGGCGGCTTGGTGGCGTCGGCGTAGACTGGAAACTTCGTGTAGAGGCTGATGATCACCGCCACGAACACGACCAGCAGCAGCCACCGCTGCGGCCGAGCGGTGGCCTGGCGGTTGATTCTTTCTTCCCAGCGATCGAGCAAGAAACCCGAAGGGACGGCCCCGGTTCGCGTGGATTTTTCCCCTTTAAACATGCGGCCTAGCGATAGGACGGGTTCTCGTGCTTTGTCGCCTGGTGCAGCGCGAGCACGAGGGACTTCAGCTTGTCCGGACTCTTCACGCCGGGCGCCTGCTCCACACCGCTGTTCACGTCGAGGAATTTGGCGCCGGTCGCGGCGATGGCCGCGGCGACGTTGGTCGGGTTGAGGCCGCCGGAAAGGATCCAAGTCTTGGTGCCGTAAGTAGCCTGGTGGCGCTTGAACTTGTCCCAGTCGCCGGTCTCCCCCGTGCCGCCGAATTTGTCGGCATGGAAGGTGTCGAGCAGAAAGGTCTCCGCCAGCCGCAGCCACTCGGGCTTTACGTCGTGGCCGGGCGGCAACTTCGGCGCGAGCCAGAGGCGCGCCGGGCTGATGAGCGCGGACCACGCTGCGATCGTCGCCACCGGCAGGTCGGCCTTGAAGTGGATTTGAAAGCGATCGAAGTCATGCTGCAGCAGCGCGCCTAACTCGGCCGGCGTCGGCTCGACCAGCACGGCCACGCGCTTGCGGGGCGGCAGGCGCTCCTTCATCGCGGCGTACTGCGTCAGCGTGATCCCGCGCGGGGACTTCGGATAAAAGATGAAACCGAGGTAATCGGCCCCGACGGCATCAGCGGCCTCGGCATCCACCAGCGAGGTGAGCCCGCAAACCTTGAGTCTGACGCCGTTGATCATGGAGGTGGCACCACTAAGTCGCACTAATCAGACACTAATCTAAAACCGGCTCGGATTAGTGAGCTATCAGTGATCATTAGTGGTTCAAAACGCATTGATCGTCTTGATCACGTAATCGACCTGCTCGTCGGTCAGCTCGGGGAAGATCGGGAGGCTGACGCACGTCGCGCTGGTCTTCTCGGCGATCGGCAGGCTGCCGGCAGCGTAACCGAGCGACGCATAGCACGGCTGGCGGTGCATCGGGCCGGGATAGATGATCTCGGTGCCGACGCCGTTCTTCTCAAGGTGCGCCCGCAGATCGTCGCGCTTGGGGTGCAACAGCGTGAACTGGTGCCAAACGCTCTCGCCGTAGGCCGGCACGACCGGCAATTGGACATCCTGGCGCGTGATACCCGCGCGATACTTGGCGGCGATGGCGCTGCGGCGGGCGGCCCACTTGGCAAGGTGCTTGAGCTTGATGCTGAGCACCGCGCCCTGGAAACCGTCCATGCGGAAATTGAAGCCGACCTCGGTGTGCGAATAACGTTTCGGCGAACCGTGCACGCGCAGCAACTGGGCCTTGTCCATCACGGCGGCGTGCTTCGAAACGAACGCCCCACCCTCGCCGCAGGCGCCGAGATTTTTGGTCGGGTAAAAGCTGAATGTGCCGCAGTCGCCGATCGCGCCGACCGAGGCGCCCTTGTACTTGGCACCGACGGCCTGGGCGCAGTCCTCGACGACGAATAGGTTGTGCTTCTTCGCCACGGCCATGATCTCGTCCATGCGCGCCGGCTGGCCGAAGATGTGCACGACCACGATGCCCTTGGTCTTGGGCGTGATCGCCTTGGCGATCGCCTCCGGGCTGATGCACCACGTGTCCGGGTCGATGTCGACGAACACCGGCGTGGCGCCGACGTAGCTGATGCCCCAGCAGCTCGAGGCGAAGGTGAACGGTGTCGTGATGATCTCGTCGCCCGGGCCGAAACCGCCCGCGATCGACGCCACGTGCAGCGGCGACGTGCCGCTGTTCATGCCGAGCGTGCGGGTATAGCCGAACGCGGCGCTGAAGGCCTTCTCGAAATCCTCGACGTCCTTGCCGAGGCAGAAGCGCGTGTTGTCGTAGGTATCGGCGAGGGCCGCCAGCACTTCGGCGCGCAGCGGCGCATGCTGGAGTTTCAGGTCGAGAAAAGGAACCTTCATGGGGAGGAGTGGCACCACTAAGCCACACTAACCGGACACTAATCAATCCCTCTCTCCATTTGGGAGGGATTGGTGTCCGTCCGTGGTTAGAGCTTCTTTGTCAGCGCCGCGACCAGCGCGTCCAAGCTCGGCTCGCCCGCCTCGAAGTCCACGGGCAGGCCCAACTGCTTCATCGCCGCCGTCGTGGTGGTCCCGATGCTGCCGGCCAGCGGCTTTTTCGCCTTCGCCGCGAGCTTCAGCGCCGCGGCCTGGTCGAAGAACGACTGCGCGGCGGACGGGCTGGCGAAAAGGATCGCATCGGCGCCCTTGGCGCGGAAATCGGCGGCGACCGGGTCATCGGCGAGGCTGTTCTCCTCGGTCTTGTACACCGGCAGCGTGTCCACGATGGCGCGGCCTTCGTGCAGCTTTTCCACCAGAACTTCGCGGTTTTTATTGCCGGTGATGACGAGCACCTTGGCACTGTCCATGGACTCGCGTTTGAGCATTTCCAGCGCGAGTTCCTCGCCCGAAGCCTTCTTGGGTTGGAGATCGACCCGCAGGTGCAGGTCCTTCAGGGCAGCAACGGTCGCCTCGCCGACGGCAGCGATGCGCACGACACCGAGCGTGCGGATATCCTCGTGCACGCGGATGAATTCCTCGAAGAAATACTTCACGCCGTTCACGCTGGTGAAGACGATCCATTCGTAGGAGCCGAACTCCTGCAGCACCTCGGCGAGCGTGTTCAGGTCAACGGCCTTGCTGACCTTGATCAGCGGCAGCTCGATCACGGTGGCGCCCTGCGCCTCGAGACGCCCGCGCCAGTCGTTGGCGGACTGGCCGGCGGGCCGGGTGATGACGATGCGACGTCCGGAGAGGGATTTTTTGTCAGACATGGAATTCAGAGGACGAAGGACAGAGAACAGCAGGCGGATTTTCGCAAGCCGGAGGTCAGAAACCCACTTCCTTCAGGATACGGGCAGCCGTGGCGGCCGGCTGGAGGAAATCATCGGGCCGCAGCGGCAGCGTGTGGCTCCCGGTCTTCTCATGGTAGAAATACAGCTTGTCCGCCGTCGCATGCGCGCCAAAGGCGATCTGGCAGCCGCCGCCGATCGCCGCTTGCAAAGCGCGCTCGATATTCACGTGGCGCGCTGTGCTGGCATCCAGCGTGGCGGCCAGCAGGGCGGCGTCGCTCTCACGGCATTGCACCGCAATGGCGCCCTGCCCGACCGCCGGAACGCTTTCCGCGAAATCGAGCGGCCGGAACACCGTGCCCGGCCAGCTGGTGATCTTCAGGCGGTTCAATCCCGCGGCCGCCAGCACGGTCGCGTCGGCGACACCGCTGGCGATCTTCTTAAGGCGAGTGTCCACGTTGCCGCGGATTTCGGTGAAGGTGGCCTTAGGATAAAGTTTCGCGAGCTGCTGCTGGCGGCGCGGGCTGCTCGTGCCGATGGTGGCCGGGGTCGTGACGCCCTCCCGCAGCACCAGCACATCGCGCACATCCTCGCGCGGCATGTAACCCGCCACGACCAAGCCGGGGGTGTTTTCGCCCGGCAGATCCTTACAGCTATGGACCGCCACCTGGGCGTCGCCGCGCAACAGGGCCTGCTCGAGTTCGGCCGTGAAGAGCCCCTTTCCACCCTGCTTGCTCAGTGACCATTCCGCCTGGCGATCGCCCGTCGTGACCAGCGGCAGCAACTCGCAGGTCGAGCCCGGCAGCTTCTCGCGCAAGCGCGCCGCCACCATCTCGGTCTGGACGAGGGCGAGCGGGCTTTTGCGCGTGGCGAGGAGGAGTTTCATCGGAACGGAAAACTGAAACCACTAATGGGCACTTAGGAACACTAATTTTCAAAGGCGGGCCGTGCCGTGCGAAGCCACTCGACGCTCATCGCGACTAAAAGCCCCTCTTCGCCTGAGGCTTCGCGGGGCATGCTTCGCACTCGCTGTGCTCGGCGAAGCATGGTGGACGCTGAGGGACTCGAACCCCCGACACCCTCGGTGTAAGCGAGGTGCTCTAACCAACTGAGCTAAGCGTCCGGAAAGTGCAAAATAAGCAACAACCCGCGGGGTGTCGCAAGGGTTATGTAGGGCTGCGGCTTGACGGTAGACCGGCTTAAACAGGCCCGGCGGCGAGCGCCGGCCCTACACGATACCATCAAACCCCAACCGGCTCTTTCGCGCGCAGGGCAATCCCCTCGCGGATCATCGCCTCGGCGATCTGGATCGAATTGAGCGCGGCGCCCTTCCACAGGTTGTCGCCGGCGACCCAGAACGAGAGGCCGTTGTCCAGCGCGGTGTCGAGGCGCAGGCGACCCACGCCGCACTTCACCTGCCGGCTGAAATCGAGCGGCGTCGGGTAAACTTTGTTCGCCGGATCGTCGACCAGCGTGGCACCGGAGAAGGCCGCGATGGCCTTGCGCGCGGCGGCGAGATCGACGGGCTTCTCGAATTCCGCGCTGACCGCGACCGAGTGCGCGCGCACGACCGGCACACGGACGCAAGTGGCCGACACCTTGAGCGCGCCGAGGCCCATGATCTTGCGGCTCTCCTCACGCATCTTGGTTTCCTCGCCAGTGTAGCCGTCGGCGCCGAAGGAATCGACCTGCGGGATGACGTTCTGGAAGATCTGGTACGGGTAAACCTTGTGCGTGAGCGGCTGGCCCTTGGCGTAGGCCTGGCTCTGCGCCTCGAGTTCGTCGATGGCGTCGGCGCCGGTGCCAGACACGGACTGGTACGTGGAGAAGAACACGCGCTTCACGCCGAAGAGCTGGTGCAGCGGGTACAAGCCCATGAGCGCGACCGCGGTCGAGCAGTTCGGGCTGGCGATGATGCCCTTGTGGTTGCGGGTCGCCGCGAGATTGATCTCGGGAATGACCAGCGGCACGTCGGCCGACATGCGAAAGGCCGAGCTCTTGTCGAGGACCAGACAGCCGCGCTTGACCGCTTCCGGGGCGAGTGCCTTGGCGATCGCGCCCTCGGCGGCGAACAGGGCGATGTCGAGACCGTCGAACGCCTCGGGCGTGGCTTCGCGGATCGTGATTTTTTTCCCGCCAACATCCATGGTCTTGCCCGCGGAGCGCGCCGAGGCCAGCAGCCGCAGCTCTCCGATCGGGAATGAACGCGACAGCAGAAGACCGATCAGCTCTTGACCGACCGCTCCCGTCGCACCGACGATACCGACGTTGTAGGAATGATTACTCACGTGAATGCTTCGTTTGAACGGGCCAAAGAAAAGTGCGTTGCCCTCGGACTCAAGCCGACATCGCGACTTATTACAGTATCCATTGCCCAACAGTTGCTTGGATTTTGGCAGGACGACTGTCTGGTGAAGTCTTTCGTCATTTCCACGTCCTTGCGCCCGCCCTCCAATCTCAAGGATTCGCTGGGCACGCCGCGCGGCCTGCACGAGATCGCCGAGAAGTTCGGCGCCGGCCAGCCCCCGGGCATCGTCTTCAAGGCGCGCGTCGCCACCGGAAAGCATTTCTCGGAGTTCAGTCCCGAGGAGCAGCAGAAAAACCTGATCACCACCCGCATTCTCTGGCTGCGCGGCTTGGAAGCCGGCGTGAATCTTGGCACCACGGCGGACGGCAAGGTCGTCGATACGCACGCCCGCTACGTCTACATCCACGGCACCAATCACGAGGAACGTCTCGGCACGCCTTTCAGCGGGGGCTGCATCGAGATGCCCAATCTCGGCATCATCGAACTCTTCGAGCAGGTCCGTCCCCGCGACCAGGTGTGGATCGAGGACTGAATCTTTTCCCGGCAGAACGTCCGCGACGGCTGTTGACCACGCGCCCCATTCACCGCGACACTCCCCCCTTTGGAGTCTGAATCCCCATCATCGCCCGCGCGTTCGATTTATTTCGTGACGCTCACCACCAAGGATCGCGCCCCGTGGCTGGCGTTGCCGCGAACGCGCGATGTTTTTCTCGCGGTGCTGCGTTCCTGGCAGGGCGAACGGCATGGCCGCATCCTCTGCGTCACGGTCTTGCCGGACCACGTCCACCTTCTGCTTGAATTGAACGAAACGGCGGTGCCGGCGCAGGTCATCTCCGGCTGGAAGTCCGGCGTGCGCCGGGCCGCCGGTTATGCCGAGACCTTCGAACCCGAGTTCAAAGGCCACCGGCTGCGGGCCAGCGAGGATCCGGAAGAGTACGCCCTGTACATTTACCTGCATGCCTACCGCGCCAGCTTGTTGCCGTACGACCAGACCTGGCCGGGTTATTGGGCACCTCAGCCGGAAGCATTCCGTTTCAACTCCTCCTTGAACGCCGCCGGCGGGCCGCCGGTTGACTGGATCGCGTGGCCTGAAGACCGGTTCGCCAAGCTGGAACACGGCGAGTGAACCGGGGCCGGCGGGCCGTCACGCATTTCGGCCGAAGAGCAGGCGCAGCGAATTGAGGCACACGACCAGCGTGCTGCCCTCGTGTGCGGCGACACCCAACGACAATGGCACCGCGCCAAACGCGGTGGCGACCACCATGATGATCACGACGCCGAGCGAGATCGTGAGGTTTTGCCGGATGATCGCCTTGGCCCGCCGGCTGAGCCGTTCGGCCGAAAGGAAGTTCTCGATCCGGTCGTGCATCAGGATGACCTCGGCCTGCTCCAGCGCCGCATCGCTGCCGCGCGCGCCCATGGCCACGCTGACGTCGGACGCAGCCAGGCAGGGCGCGTCGTTTACGCCGTCACCTACCATCGCCACGCGGTTGCCGGGTGCGGCGGCGCGCAGTTCCTGGATGGCGGCGACCTTCTGCTCCGGGGTGAGGTGCGCGCGCACTTCATCGAGCCCGAGTTCGCGCGCGACCGACTCCGCGGCCTGCCGGCGATCGCCCGTGAGCATCACGGTGCGGATGCCCATGGCCTTTAGTTCCGCGAGCACGCCTTTCGACTCGAGACGGATCTGGTCCTTCAGCAGCACACGACCGAGCATGTCCTTCCCGATCACCCACACCTCGGAAAGCTCCGCGGGAGCTGCCGGTAATTTTTCAGCCCAGGCCGCAAGCGGACCCGCCTCCAGCAGTTCGCGCCGTCCCAACAGCGCCTGCGCGCCACCGTAGCTGCCGCCCACGCCCTGCCCCACGATGTTCTTGAAATCAGCCAGCTCGATCGCCCGCACGCCACGCGCCTGCGCATCGCGCACGATGGCGCGCGCCAGCGGGTGCTCGGATTTGCTCTCGAGCGCATAGGCCAGCTCCATGACTTCGGTTTCTCGTCCGGCGGGAAAACTCTCATAGCCCACGACCGCCAGCTCGCCGGTGGTGAGCGTGCCGGTCTTGTCGAGTGCCACGACGTTCACATCGGCCAGCTTCTCGATCGCCGCGCCGCCGCGAAAGAGCACGCCGTGCTTCGCGCCCCAGGCGATCGCTGCGAGAATCGCCGACGGAATCGACAGCACCAGCGCGCACGGGCTCGCGACCACCATGAGCGTCATCGCGCGGTAAAACGCCGAACGCGTTTCCGGCGTATTGGTGAATGCCGGCAGGTGGAAACCCAGCCACCACACCAGGAACATCGCGAACGAGCCGCCGATAACCAGATAGGTGTAGCCCGTGCCGAACTTGTCGGTGAACCGTTCGCTCGGCGCCTTGAGCTTCTGCGCCGTCTGGATGAGCCGGATAATTTTCTGCAGCGTGCTTTCGCCCGCCGGGCGCAAGACCTCGAAATCGACCGCGCCCCACAAGTTGAGTGTGCCGCTGAAGATCGGATCGCCCACGGTCTTCTCCACGGGCGTGGCTTCGCCCGTCAGGTTGGATTCATCGCTGGCGCTCTTGCCCGACACCACGCGCCCGTCGGCGGGAAAAGCCCCGCCCGGCCGGACGCGCACGCGCTGACCGATTTGCAGCGCCTCGACCGCCACGTCGCGTTCGGTGCCGTCGGCCTCGACCACGACCGCGTGCTTGGGCGCGCTTTTCAGCAACGAACTCACCTCGCGCTGAGTCCGGTCCATGGCGAAGCCCTCCATCGCACCCGAAGCCGAGAACAGAAAGAGCAGCAGCACCGCCTCGCCCCACGCGCCGATAAACAGCGCGCCGCCCGCCACCACGAGCATCAGGAAATGGATGTCGATCTTCCGCTCGCGCAGGTTTTCCCACGAGTCCACGGCCGCATCCCAGCCGCCTGCGATCAGCGCGACCAGGTAGCACCCCCGCGCCAGCCAAGGCAGATGGGACGCGAAATGCTCCGCCGTCCAGCCGGCCAGCCCGGCAGCGCCGCAGAGCGCCGCCAACCCGGCGAGCAATCGCCAGTCCTCGTGGTCATGTCCGTGACCGCCATGCTCGTGGTCGTGATCATGATGGTCATGGTCGTGATCGTGCTCCGGCCACTCCACGTCACGCCAGCGCAGCAGATCCGCGGCGGCCTGGCCCATGTTGCGACCGATCACGACCGCGTTGCCCTCGCGCCGAAGCGAAAATCCCGCCGCGGCCAGCCGCGCGGGCTGGTCGGCGAACTTCTCTTCCACCGCCGCAATGGTCGCCGCGAGCTTGGTTTCGAGGTCCGCCAAATTGACATCACCCAAGGTGGCGATCGACACGTGGTGCGCCGCGGGATCGAGCCGCACCGCGCCGATTTCCGGCTGTTCACACAGGAAGCGCACCAGGTCGTCGGTCCAGTTGTTCGCGGGCGGATTCACCCGGAAAAACTATTCCGCTGCCCCGCCCGCGCAATTTGATTTGCGCCGCCCCGGTGGCGTGCGCTCAGTCGGCGGATGATTGGCCTCAGCGAAGACGGTGGCGGCCCGAAGCCGACCCGACTCCTCGAACTCGCCCATGAGATTTTCAGCGAGGGCGGGACGCTGTGCGACGCCCTGAAACTGGAACACCGTCCCGAGCAGGAGCAAATGGCGCATGCCGTGGCCGCCGCGCTGGCCGACGATGCCCCGCTGCTCTTCGAAGCCGGCACGGGCGTCGGCAAAAGCCTCGCTTACCTCGTCCCGGGCATCATCCATGCCGTGGATCAGAAACGGCAGCTGATTGTCTCGACCCACACGATTTCGCTCCAAGAACAGATCCAGCAAAAGGACCTGCCGATCTGCCGCCGGATCTTCCAGGCTGACCCCAGTGGTGCGCCGTACGCCGACTTCAAATCCGCGGTGCTTGTCGGCAAGTCGAATTACCTCTGTCCCACCCGCCTGAGCCACGCCCTCGTCGACCGCGCCAGCCTGTTCGCCGACGCCGACTACTCCGAGTTGCAGCGCATCGCCGACTGGGCGGAGAAAACCGAGACCGGCCTGCGCCACGAACTGAAACCGCCGCCGCGGCCGGAAGTCTGGGACAGCGTCAACGCCGACTCCTCCGCCTGCTCGCGCAAGCACTGCGACCACGAGAAGTGCCACTATCAGCGCGCCCGCGCGCGCATCCGCACGGCCCAGGTCATCATCGTCAACCACGCCCTGCTCTTCGCCCTGATCAATGCCGGCGGCGCGCGCGCCCAAGGCGGTGGCGAAGTGCGCGGCGTACTCTTCCCCGATGATTTCGTCGTGCTCGACGAGGCGCACACGGTGCCCGATGTCGCCACCGACAATTTCGGTTTGTCGCTCAGCAGCTACAGCGTGGATCGCGCGCTGAAGCATCTCTACAATCCGAAGACGAAGCGCGGGATCCTGCGCAAGCACGGCGCCGAGAGCCAGCAGCTCGTCGCCGATGCGCTCGATGCCTCGCGCCAGTTCTTCGACTTCATTTCCAACCGCCTGCTCAACCAGCGTCCGATCGTACGCGTACGGGAAATCGGCGTAGCCGAGTCGACGCTCGACGGCCCGCTCGGCGCGTTGCATCGCGTGCTCGGCAACATCGGCGACAAGCTGCCGCCCGATACCCGCGAGAGCGAGGAGATCGAGGAACAGAAGCAGCGTGTCAAAGGATTGCAGGCCGGGCTGACCGAGTGGCTGACGCTCGGCGAGAAAGGCCACGTCTACTGGGCCGAACGCAGCGGACGAAAACAGACGATTGTCTCTCTGCGCAGCGCGCCGATCGATGTCGCGCCGGAGTTGCGCAAACATCTCTTCGGCTGTTCGACGAGCGTTGTGTGCACGAGCGCCACGCTCGCCATGGGCGGCAGCATCGAACCTTTCGCCGCCCGCATCGGCGCCGAGACGGCGGAAGCGGTCGCGGTGAAGTCGCCCTTCGACTTCGAGCGCAACATGCGGGTGTACGTCGCATCCGACGTACCGCTGCCCTCGCCGCAGGAGGCGCGCCTCGCGCTCGATGCGCTGACCGACTACATCCGGTTTTGCACCGCGTCCGTCAAAGGCGGTTCGCTGGTTCTCTTCACGAGCTACACCGACATGCGCGCGGTCGCGACGACGCTCGAACCCGAGTGGCGCCAGGAAGGCCGGCCCTTCCTGATCCAAGGCGCCGATCTTTCCCGCACCGAACTCGCTGACCAGATGCGCACGCTCGGCAACGCGGTGCTGTTCGGCACCGACAGCTTCTGGACTGGCGTCGATGTGCCCGGCACGGCGCTCTCGCAGGTGATCATCACCCGCCTGCCCTTCGATCCGCCGACCCATCCGATCACCGAGGCGCGCTGCGAACACATCCGCGACGCCGGCGGCAACCCGTTCAACGAACTCACCCTGCCGGACGCGCTGATCAAATTTCGCCAGGGCGTGGGCCGGTTGATCCGCAGCAAAACCGACCGCGGACTCGTCACCATTCTCGACGCCCGCGTGCTGGCAAAAACCTATGGCCGCGAGTTCCTAGGCAGCTTGCCGACAAGCGATTACGAACACCTCGACCGCGGGAACCGGGAGCATGTTTTTCGGCCTTTCCCTTGAGCGAAAAGCTGCCACTAGTCTTTGCCTCTCAATGAAGTTCAGTTCCTTCGCTCATTCCGACATCGGCCGGGTCCGCCCCGAAAACGAGGACAGCTACCTGTGTAACGACACGCTCGGCATTTATGCGGTCGCGGACGGAATCGGCGGCCTTCCCGCCGGCGCGCAAGCGAGCCTGCTGACGGTGACCACGCTGCAGAAGATCGTCAGCGAGCACGCCACCGGCCAGAAGCTGAACTACGAGCGCATCCTGGCGGAGATCAACGAACAAGTTTTCAAGCTCGGCCGCACGCTCAGCCCGCAATTCGGCATCGGCTCCACACTCACCTTCGCCCATGTCGTCGGCGTGAAACTGCATTTCGGCCACGTCGGTGATTCGACCGCCCTGCGCCTGCGCTCGAAGGCGATGCAGCAGATCACCACCGACCACACCATCGAGAACGAACTCAAGCAGCGCGCCGCCCGCGGCGAGCCGCTCGGTTTGCTGATGGAGAATCGCAACGCCCTCACGCGCTGCATCGGCCAGCCGCCGCCGCTCGAGCCTGACTGCTTTGCGCAGACCATCCTGCCGCACGACCGCTACCTGCTCTGCAGCGACGGCATCACCCGCTTCCTTTCCCCCGAAGAAATCGCCAAGACGATGACGGACGCCCCGACCCCCGAGGTACTGGTGCGCACGCTCGTCGACCGCGCCAACGAGCGCGGCGGCCTCGACAACTCGACCGGCGTCGCGCTGTTCTTCGAATAATTCCTGACGACCTCACAGGAGGAAACAGAGGGAACAGAGAAAAGATTGGAGTGAGACAATTCCTCCGTTCTCTCGGTTACCTCCTGTAAATCCGAATGCCCCGTTCCGAACAATTTGCCGCGTTGGTAGCCAAACAGCCGGATAATGAGCTGTTCCGCTTCAGCCTAGCCCAGGCGTTGATGACGGAGAACCGTCCCGCTGAGGCGGTGGACCACTTCGTGATCTGCGCGAACAAGAAGTCCGACTGGATGATGCCCCGCATCCTCCTCGGCAAAGCGCTTATCGGCCTCGGTCGCAAAGCCGAAGCCAAGCCTTGGCTCGAAGCCGCACTCGCGCTGGCCGTGGACCAGAATCACGAGGATCCCGAGCGCGAACTGCGCGGAATCCTCGCCGAGCTTTGATCACGGATTACACCGATCACACGGATTCAATCCGGATCGGCTGTCTCCTGTCCCCTGTCGACTGATCTTTACCCCCACAGCGGCGCCGGATAACGTCCCGCCGCCACGAGCGCCTTGATCGCCGCCTGCGCCGCGGCGAGATCCTCGCGATAAGTCAGGCCGAACCACGCATCCGCGGAGCGATGCAACGCGATCTTCGCTTCGCCGCGTTCGTTCAGTTCGCTCAAACAGGTCGGCAGGTAGATCTCCGCCTTCGAATCGCCAGCGTTCTTCGTGAGGAACGCTCGGAACTGCGCTTCCAATTGCGGAAACAGCGCCGGCGTGAAGCCCCAGAAATTCATCGAAACGATTTCGTTGCCCGTGAGCTGCTGCGCCTGCCCGGCGCCATCGGTGTAACGCGCGCCCGTTGCCGTCTTCTCGATCTTGGTGATCTCGGTGATGCGTTGCAGGCGACCGGCCGCGTCCATGGCGCAAAGTCCGCGACTGACCGTGCCGTGCTCCGAGAGCGTTTGGCTCAACGGATAACCGACCATCGCATAGTCGGAGGATTTTTTGAAATGATCCGCCAGCGTCTGGTAAGCCGAGGCACCGTAGAAATCGTCCGCATTGATCACCGCGAACGGCCCGCGCACTTCCGGCTGCGCGCACAGCGTCGCATGCGCGGTGCCCCACGGCTTCGTGCGGTCCGCCGGCGCCTTGAAGCCAGCCGGCAGCGCGTCGCGTTCCTGATAGACGTAGCGCACATCCATGCGCTTCTCCAAGCGCCGGCCGATCGTATCGCGGAAGTCGGCCTCGATATCCTTGCGAATCACCAGCACGAGCCGGCCGAACCCGGCGCGCAGCGCGTCGAACGCCGAATACTCGATGATCAGTTCGCCGTCCGGCCCGACCGGCTGCACCTGTTTGACGCCGCCAAAGCGACTGCCCATGCCGGCAGCAAGAACGACGAGATCGTAGGAGGGGGTGGACACGAGGTTCATCTTCCTTCGCCCGGCCTCCGGAGGACAAGCTCCAGATTCCCTGTTGGCCGACATAAACTCCCGTAAACGGAGCAAGCCGCGGAATGAACCGCGGCTTGCTGGCCTGCCAGCCGTAGGCTTGGCGAAGGCTGGTGCCAGGGGCGAGGATTGAACTCGCGACCAAAGGCTTATGAGTCCTCTGCTCTACCACTGAGCTACCCTGGCGAAAGGGACGCGCAAGAAGTCACAGTTTTGGGCCGAAATCCACAAGATTTTTCTGCTCAGTCCGGCCGCAGGCTGCCGATGGGAACTTGAGCTGAATCGGCATAGTCATTTCTGTAAATCCACTCTTTTCCATGTCCGCCCCGCTTTCACCTGACGCTCTCCGAACCTTCCAGCTGCTCAACAAGGTCAAGGGCGCGGCTTTGACCGAGGATCACCAGCGGGAAATGCAGCGGCTCGAGTCCGACATCGAGGGCAAAGATGCCGCCATCCTCGTGGTCGAGGACGCCCCCGCCCCGCGCCTGCTGATGCTCGCGATCCTGCGCAGCCTGGGCTACCGCAACGTCGCGGAGGCGGCCAATGGCCAGGACGCGCTGGCGCTGCTGCGCGCCCGTCCGTTCGACCTCATGATCCTGGACATGGAAATGCCGGTCATGAACGGCTTCGCGGTGCTGACCGAATTGAAACAGGATCCCGCGCTCAGCCGGCTGGCGGTAATCGTCGCCTCCGGCCTGCAGGAACTGGAAGCCGTGGTGCGCTGCATCGAACTCGGCGCGGAGGACTTTTTGCCCAAACCCGTCAGCAAGGTGCTGCTCCGCGCGCGCATCGGTGCGTCGCTCGAGCGCACACGACTGCGCGATCGCGACCGGCTGCGCATGGTGGAACTGGCCCGGGAAAAGCAGCTGCTCCAGGAGGAGCGAGAGAAATCCGAGCGTCTGCTCCTCAATATCCTGCCACCGGTCATCGCGGAGCGGCTCAAGCAGGGCGAACACACGATTGCCGATCGCTACGACAGCGTGACCGTGCTCTTCGCGGATCTCGTCGGGTTCACGTCGCTGGTAAGCCACATCGATCCCGACCAGCTCGTCGTCATGCTGAGCGAGCTTTTCTCCCGCTTCGACCGTCTGGCCAACCGCTACCGCGTGGAGAAGATCAAGACCATCGGCGACTGCTACCTCGTGGTCGGCGGCCTGCCGCAAAGCGCGCCCAATCACCTTGAAGCCGTCGCCGACATGGCGGTGGCCATGCTGGCGGAGGTCGCCGAACTCAACCGCGAGCGCGGCCTCAACCTCAGCCTGCGCATTGGTATCAACTCCGGGCCGGTGGTGGCCGGCGTTATCGGACGCAACAAATTCGCCTACGACCTGTGGGGTGCGACGGTCAATCTCGCCAGTCGGATGCAATCGACCGGCGTACCCAACCGCATCCACCTGCCCGCCGCTGTCTGCGAACAGCTGCGCGGAAAATTCACCTTCACGCCCTGCGGTTTGATCGCCTGCAAGGGCGTGGGCGAAATCGAAACCTGCCTGCTCGATACCCGGATCCAGCCCGCTGGGAACGGCGCAGCTTAAATGTCGTCGGCCGACAGCCAGCGAAAATAGATGACGACAAACCGGCCGCCCGGGCTGGTCGGATCGTCTTTGACCCGCTGGAGGATGGCTTCGCACCAGGCCACGGACTCGACCTTGGCCGAGTCGGTGGGGTTCACGGCATCGCCGTAAGCCCGCACGCGGAACGTGTCGGATCGCACCGCCAGCCATGGTCGCATCGCGTCGCGAAAGCTTTGCAGCGCGGTGGTGTTCTGCCCCAAGGCGCCGGACAAAGCGGCACAGTTAAGGAAAAGGTCCGTGGAGCGATACGGACCATTGGCGGGCTTCGTCGCACCGGGATCAGCGAGCGCGAGATGATCCCGCATCCAAGTGGCAAAACCCGCGGCGTCTACTGTCGGCGCCGAGGTGGCCTTGAGCCGGTTGTGCGTCGCCGCCACGCCGCGCCAGTAACGCTGCGACGTGGAGTTCACGTTCAGCAATCCGGACGGATTCGCTCCCGCTCCGAGATGACGATGCCCCAGCACGTGGAAGTTCGCCCTTAACTGTCCGGCCAGCGCCGTCGCGGTGACGGTCGACGGCACGAGGCAGATTTGCTCGTAACTTACCGTTGCCGGCAAACCGGCCGCATCGGGCGGCAGGGAAATCAATTCGTCGATCGCGTGCTTTTTGTCCGGCAGCACGGCACTCAACTTCACGCCTTCGTCCCCCGCCCACCAGGCGAAGTCACCCTCTTTTGTCACCGCGTTGTCCGGCGTCGTCACCATGACGGGCACGGTCAGCACGCGCACATATTCGCGATCGCTGCTTTCCGCACCGAGCGAACCGGCCGCCACGACAGTGATCGAATTGGCATCGTTCAAGACGGGCATGGCCTGCGCAGGTTCGCCTGACACCAACCAGCGTTTGAATTGACCGCTCGCATCCCACACCCCGCACCAATGACGTGCAGCCTGCCCGGCTCCGTCGGGAATGCCGGTAATTCCAGCCATGCCGGTAATGACATCGTCCGCAGCCGCGTCCCGCTGCAGCGCACCAACCGCTTGGCCCAAAGCCAGCAAGGCATGCTGGCGCGCCTGCGCCTGATAAGCATCGCTCGCCGAAATATCGGCACCCACGCGGCTCAACGCACTCAGCGCATAGACCACCAGCACCAGCAGCGCGAGCAGCACGATGGTGATGATGAGCGCGAAACCGGACTGTCGGCGAAGCATCATGGCGCAACGCCCTTGATTTCAATTCGCCGCGTGAAGACCGCCGAGTGCGCCTCAACCACGCTCCACCACCAGTCCGCATCGTTCGCATATTCCGACGGACGAACAACGAGGCCTCGTTCCATCGCTTCCACCTGCGACGCGCCCTCCTCGCTCAGGATCCGCGCCATCACATCCACCACTTCAGGAAAGCGAGAATCCGCGCTCATGCTTTGTCCGATCGCTTGATGTGACCGATCGTCCGCAGTCGCCGGATAGATCAACTGCAGTTCGCCGCCAGCGTTTCGCACGTAGAACCAGCAGCCGAAATCGACTACATTCGACGCCAGCAGGTTCGCATTGCTGGGATTGGTGACATTGCGGGACTGGCGATAAGTCGTGGAAAGCGCATTCGTCGGCGTGTTGCTGATGCTGCCGTAAGCGGTCGCAAGAACGTCGTAACCGTTGGCCAGTGTCTCCGCATTGCTGACCGCCGAGCGATAAAGGTTGTAGCGAATGGGCGCAGGATTGCCCGCCACCGTATCGCCGGTCACCGGCCGGCGCGCGATTTGATACGCGATCACCGAGGGCAGGCTGCCGCCCGACTCGACATTGGTCGCGACGAAGCGGAGCCAAACACCAGACAAACCAAACCGCGCGTCTTCGATGCGGATTCCCCTGCCCGCTTCCCCCGACGGCAACGGTCTCAGGCTGCCATCGTTTGCCGGTTTCATCACACCCGCGCTGCGCAGCCAGCCGTGATTGGCCAACGCCGTGCTGGTATCGAGAATATCCGCCGCCAGCCAATGGGCGGCATCGCGCCGGTGCACGGCGGTCTGCAGGTCGCGCTCCAGCAAATCAAAGACCTGCCGCGCCGACGCCGTCTGGGCATGCCCGGCCACCTGGCGGCGCCAGATCGCAAGGGTGCTCAAGGTGACACTCAACATTAGCCCCGCAATCAGCAGCGTGATCGTGACGGCAACGAGAAACTCGATGAGCGTGAAGGCCCCGGCCGGACGGTTGCGCTTCATGGGTTGAGCGACAGGACGAATCCGAAATGACGGGACGCTTCAGCTGGCGCAGCGTTCGCCTGATAGGGCCAGCTCACGTTCACATAAAGCGCGAGAACCGACTGGCCGCTCTCATACCGCAAAGCGCCGTCGGAAAACCGCCGGCAGTCGACTTGGAAATAGCGTTCGCTCACTGGAATCAACCCCGCCCCCACAGACGGATCGTCGACCGCCTGCACGCCTGCACCGGTGCGCGACGCCGCGAGCATAAATTCCCGGGAGGAGAAATCGCCCATGACCGGCATACGTGCAGCCAAAGCATCCAGTCCGCCGGCCCGGGCCGCGCGCGTCAGTTCCACCCGCACGGCATCTGGCAAACGCTGCGCCGCGAGGCGATCGGTGGTGTAGGTGGTTTGCCGGGCCAGTCCCGGCAGCAGCGCGAGAATGACGGTCACCGTGCCGACGAACAACGCGACCGCGATGATCACCTCGATCAGCGAAAAGGCACGAACTGCAGAGCGCGGACTCACTTCAAAAAGCACTGCGATCCGCGAGCAGCGCCGGCACGCCATACGCACTCAACAGCAGCCCGCACACGCGCGCCGGATCCTCCAACTGCACCGGTGGTTCGCCTGACAGGCAAGTCCCGGCGGCGCGCAGCTGTCCCAGCGCAATCACTACCGAGCCTTTGGGCGGCGGTCCTCCCGCAAGCGAAGCGAGCGTGCCATTGGGCGTGAACGCCATGCCGGTCCAGAGCTGCGCGGTGTCGTCGCCATCCAATGTCCAAGCCAGGCTCTGGTTCGCGAAAAGATCGGAGACGAGGTCGTCCGCGCTGTCCGACGGGCGCTTCCATGGCGTCGCATCGGTCACCAAACCATTAAGGGAATTGGGTACGATATAGACGCCGGCCGGGAGCATGAGCGTTTGCAGGGTCAGCCAGTCTGCGGGACTCGGTCCGGTTTGTTGACCGACTTGCAACACCACCATACGCAGGTAACGCGCAGGCACGGTCGCATCGGCGTTCACTAGGATCCGCGCCTTCCGTCCGGTGGCGGACGCTTTCGTGCGCGCCGCGGTGACCAGGTTCGACATGAGCGTCTGGCTCGAATGCAATGCCGCCGACTTTCCGCCGCCCAATCCGCCAGCCACCAGGAAGGACGTAACCGCCACCAGCCCGACCACGACCAGCAGCTCCAGCAGGGTAAAACCCGCCGATCGCGCTTTGCCCGGTGGGAGCGAGCTTGCTCGCGATTTGCGTGCCGGCGGCCTGCAGCGGGGTGGGGATGTCGGCGAGGGCGACGCCGGGCGCTGCGGCCAGCAGCTCCGTGGCGCGTGCGACGGTCAGGGGACGGGCG
>JBEHWZ010000004.1:0-438652 GCA_048498955.1 Verrucomicrobiota bacterium
GGAACTTGGCAGCAAAAAGGTGCTTCTAGACCCCCAACCAGTCCAAGGGTTATCCGGCGCTCTTCCAGGACCTCAAGGGCAAGCAGATCGGTGTGCCGGCGATCGGCTCCGACGGCCACAACTTTGCCCGCCGCTTCCTGCGCGACGCCGGGATGAACCCGGAGAAGGACGTCACCTTCCTTGCCGTCGGCCTGGGTCCCGACGCTGTCGCCGCCTTCAAGGCGGGCCAGCTCGACGCCGTCATGGCGATCGAGCCGGTGCAGTCGGTGCTGGTCGGGCTGGGCGGCCGCGTCATCCTCGACCTGTTGAAGGACAAGACACTGCCCGAGTTCGCTTCCTGGACTTCGAGCACCTACCACTCGACGAAGGAGCACGCCGACAAGAATGCCGAGATGATGAAGCGCTTCCAGGCGGCACAGGAGGAGGCGATCGCCTTCGTGCGAGACCTCAAGAACGTCGACCGGACCGCCGAAATCTGGTCGAAGTACAACAAGGCAATGCCGGCCGCCGAGCTGAAGGTCGTGCTGACACGGCTGCACGATGCCTTCGACGTGAAGTTCAATTGCGCGGGTACCGCGAATGTCGGCAAGTTCCAGGTCGACAGCGGCCTGATCAAGCCGGAGCAGGTGCAGAGCTGCGAGCAGCTCACCTGGTCCGGCGCCACGAAGTATCTCAAGTAACCGGCAGGGCAGGGGAGCGGTCGGATGGACGCGCGGATGAAGTTCGGCATCTTCCTCGGGCCGTTCCACACGCTCGGCGAGAATCCGACGCTCGCCATCGAACGCGATATCGAGCTGATCCAATGGCTCGACCAGCTTGGCTACGACGAGGTGTGGATCGGCGAGCACCATTCGGCGGGCTGGGAGACGATCTCCTCGCCTGAACTGATGATCGCCATGGCCGCCCCGATCACCCGGCGCATCATGTTGGGTTCGGGCGTGACCAGTCTGCCCTATCATAACCCGCTGATGGTCGCGAACCGCTTCGTGCAGCTCGACCACATGACGCGCGGGCGGGCGATGCTGGGTTGCGGCCCGGGCGCGCTCTCCTCCGACGCTTACATGCTGAATATCCCGCCGACCGAGCAGCGCCGGCGCATGGAGGAGGCGCTCTCCGTCATCATGCGCCTGCTGGCGGGCGAAACGGTCACGATCAGGACCGACTGGTTCGAGCTGCGCGACGCGCGGCTTCATCTGGCGCCTTATACGCGGCCGCACTTCCCCATCGCCATCGCCTCCACCATCACGCCGTTCGGCATGATGGCCGCGGGCAAGCACGGGGTCGGCGTGCTGTCGATCGGCGCCGGCCTGCCCGGCGGGCCGGAGGCGCTCGGCCAACAGTGGCAGATCGCCGAGGACAGCGCCGCCCAGCACGGCAAGCGGATGGACCGAGGCAAATGGCGCATTGTCGTCAACATGCATGTCGCCGAGGACGACGAGGAAGCGCTGGCCCAGGTGCGAAAGGGTGAGCGCGTGGAGACAATCGCCTACTTCGACGAGACGCTCGGCCGACCCGCCGGCCGGTGGTGCGCAGCGGCAGCGGTGGGAGTCGTTGCTGGCGCTGGTGGATGCTCGCGACAGCGCACGCAAATCGCGAGCAAGCTCGCTCCCACCTTGGGATATCAGCGTCATGGCGTGTTCGCCCAGAGATTGTCCGCGTTGCCCGGCGCAGTGAGATCTGCAAACCCGCCACCGCGCAGTGTCTCACTGGCGATGCCGTCGGGGCCGGCGGAGCAGAGTACGTACGCCGGATTCACCCAGGGCTGGCGTGACTTGTATGCGTAGCGATAGGAGTTGCCCCACGCATCGCGCAGGCTGGCCGGCTCCCGCCCCAGCATATCAAGCGTGCGCGGGTAATCGCCATGCCCCGCCCGGTACGCCTCCAGCGCAGCGGACCACGCAGCCAGCTCCGCGCGCGTCCGGGACAGGCGTCCGCTCTCAAACGCATAGCGCCCGCCGCCGAGCAGCAGGCTGGCCAGGATCGCGATCAGCGCGATGACGACGAGCAGCTCCAGGAGCGTAAAGCCCCTGATCGTCCCCACTCGACTGCGTGAAAATAAAAACACGGACGCCAGCCAGCTAACGCTGCGGCGCCCGTGTCGATGAGCGGAAAAACGTTAATCTTCCGTTTGCAACGCGGCGATGACCGAGAAGTCCTCGAGCGTGGTGGTGTCGCCCTTCACGCTGCCGTTCGTGGCCAGCTCCTTGAGGAGGCGGCGCATGATTTTTCCGGAGCGGGTCTTGGGCAGGCCGGCGGCGAAACGCACATCGTCCGGCTTCGCGAGCGAGCCGATCTCCTTGCCGACGTGCGACCGGAGCTGCTCCTTGAGTTCGGGACTCGAGGCGACGCCGGACTTCAGCGTCACGAAGACCACGAGGGCCTGACCCTTGAGATCGTCGGGACGACCGACCACGGCGGCCTCGGCGACCGCCGGATGCGAAACCATCGCGCTCTCGACCTCGGCCGTGCCGATGCGGTGGCCGGAGACGTTGAGCACATCGTCGATGCGACCAACGACCCAGAGATAGCCGTCCTTGTCCTTGCGTGCGCCGTCGCCGCAGAAATACAGGCCGGGGATTTCGCTCCAGTACTGCTTCTTGAAGCGCTCGTCGTCGTTCCAGAGCGTGCGCAGCATCGAGGGCCACGGTTGCGTGAGGAAGAGCTTGCCGCCGGCGTTGGCCGGGACTTCGACGCCCTTTTCATCGAGCACCTTCGGCACGACGCCGAAGAACGGCAGCGTGCAGGAACCGGGCTTCTGCGGCGTGACGCCCGGGATCGGCGTGACCATGATGGCGCCGGTCTCGGTCTGCCACCACGTGTCGACGATCGGGCAGCGCTTCTTGCCGATGAGATTGTAGTACCACATCCACGCCTCGGGATTGATCGGCTCGCCGACCGAACCCAGCAGGCGCAGTGACGCGAGGCTGTGCTTCTTCACGTAGTCATCGCCCCAGCGCATGAACGCGCGAATGGCGGTCGGCGCCGTGTAGAAAACAGAAACGCTGTGCTTGTCGATGATCTGCCAGAAGCGATCGGGCTCGGGTTGGTTGGGCGCGCCCTCGTACATCAGCACCGTCGCACCGCAGCTGAGCGGACCGTACACGACGTAGCTGTGACCGGTGATCCAGCCGATGTCGGCGGTGCACCAGTAGACGTCGGTGGGCTTGAGATCGAAAACGTAGTGCGACGTCATCTTCGTCCCGAGCAGGTAGCCCGCGCTCGTGTGGAGCACGCCCTTCGGTTTGCCGGTGGAGCCGGACGTGTAGAGGATGAAAAGCGGCGTCTCGCTGTCGTGAGCCTTCGCCGCGTGCTTCGCGGGAGCGGCGTCCATCAGGTCGTGCCACCACTTGTCGCGCGCGGCGTCCATCGTCACGGCGTTGCCCGTGCGCTTGACGACGACGACGTTCTGCACCGTCGGCGTGTGCGGCAGGGCGCGGTCGACGTTGGTCTTGAGTTCGATGATCTTGCCACGACGCCAGCCGCCGTCGGCGGTGATGATCAGCTTGGCCTGGCAATCGTTGACGCGATCCTTGATCGCCTCGGCGCTGAAACCGCCGAAAATCACGGTGTGAATCGCGCCGATGCGCGCGCACGCGAGCATCGCGACCGCGGCCTCGGGGACCATCGGCAGGTAGATCGCGACGCGATCGCCCTTCTTCACGCCGAGCGATTCGATGACGTTGGCGAACTTGCAAACCTCGCGATGAAGTTGCGCGAAGGTGAGCGTGCGCACGTCGCCCGGCTCACCTTCGAAAATAATTGCGGCCTTGTTCGCGTACGGCGTGCCGAGATAGCGATCGAGGCAATTGGCGGCCACATTTAACTTGCCGCCCAAGAACCACTTGGCATGCGGCGCCTTCCACTTCAGGGTCTGCTTGAAAGGCTTGTCCCAAACGAGATGCTCGCGCGCTTGTTTCGCCCAAAATTTGTCTGGGGCGTTGACAGACTGCGCGTACATCGTACGGTACGCAGCGAAACTGCCAAGGTTTGCTTGGGTCTTGAATTCGGCCGATGGTTTAAAAATCCGGCTTTCGCGAGACACTGAGGTAATCGTTTGGTCCGTCACTAGTTTCTCCTCTGAATTTGTTCGGGGGTTGAACTGAAGCTTTCGAGCAATGCCCCCGACGGATTGTACGGTCAAGCCTAGCCATTTCTTCACTCGTTTTTGTATGGATAAAGATAATCCGCCGGCTGCTCCCGCAGAGTCGCAGGCTCCGTCACCTACCCCGGCCCCGCCGGAAAATACCATCCGCGTCGAAGGCATCCTCGACCTGGATAACAGCCGCAACGGCCAGTTGCTGGATCTTGCCAAGTTCGGCAAGCGCCGGCCCACCGATCCGTTCGTCCCGCGCGAGCTGATCCGCCGCTTTCACCTGAACCAGGGCAGCACCATCACCGCCCAAGCCACGCCCGACCCGCGCTTCCCGAATCCGAAGGTGCGCTTCATCGAGAAGGTCGACGGCCTCGAAATCGACGAGCGCCGCCGTCGCACGGATTTCGCCAATCTCACCACGATCACGCCGGACAAGCAGATCAAGCTCGAGCTGAAGGACGGCCGCATGACCACCCGCGTCATGGACCTCTTCGCCCCGATCGGCAAAGGCACTCGCGGTCTCATCGTCGCCCCGCCGCGCACCGGCAAGACCACTTACCTCCGCGACATCGCCCTCGGCGTGTTGCAGAACCATCCCGAGTGCCACGTCATGATCCTCCTCGTGGACGAGCGCCCCGAGGAAGTCACCGACTTCAAGCGCAGCGTTCCGGCGGAAGTCTGGGCGTCGTCCAACGATGACCCGGTCGAGAACCACATCCGCATCGCCGACCTTTGCATCGAACGCGCCAAGCGCCTCGTCGAAGCCGGCAAGGATGTCGTGCTGCTCATCGACTCCCTCACCCGCCTCGCCCGCGCGCACAACACCGCCAAGAACTCCGGCCGCACCGGCACCGGCGGTTTGGACGTCCGCGCGCTTGAGAAGCCCCGCCAGCTCTTCGCGGCGGCCCGCAACACCGAGGACGGTGGCAGCCTCACGATCATCGCCTCCATCCTTGTCGAGACCGGCAGCCGCATGGACGACGTGATTTTCCAGGAATTCAAGGGCACCGGCAACATGGAGCTCGTCCTCGATCGCAAGGCGGCCGAGATGCGCATCTGGCCGGCCGTGAACATCCAGTCTTCCGGCACCCGCAAGGAAGAACTCCTGATCAACGATCCGAAGACCCTCGAGGGCATCCACTTCTTCCGCCGCGCCCTCGTGCAGCAGAAGATCGAGGAAGCCACCGATACCATGGTCACCCGCCTCGCCAAGACGAAGACCAACGCGGAGTTCATCAAACTCATCGTAAAGTAACCAACTTCGTCCTTGCCCGTCTCCACTTCCTCCAACCAACCTGACCGTTCACTGAATGAATAGCTTCTCCGAGCAATGTCTCGATATGGCCCGCTCGATGCTCGGCCATAACCTTGATTCGATTAACGCTGACGGCACCGTCACTCCTGTCTCGACCGAGACCTCCCGCTCCGATGAACCCGGCCACGTCGCCTTCGCCCTCGGCGAATACTACCGCGCGACCGGCGAAACGACCCTCAAGGGCCACGACCTGATCGACCTCGCAGCCCGCTGCATCACCGCCCAGGCCTTCACCGAGCCGGCCCACGAGAACGGCCTCGCTTACGCCGCCCTCGGCCTCCTTTCCTTCGGCCCCTCCAAGGAGCGCAATCCCGTCTGGGAGCGCCTCGTCGAGGAAACCCGCCAGCGTCTCGACAAGCTCCTGCTCACGCGCAGCGACTACGACAATTACTGGCAGGCCTTCAACATCGCGAAGGCCGTCTGCCGCTACAGCCTCGGCCTCTCCAAGAAGGACGAAACCTCGCGCCTCATCGAGCGCATGGTCGAGCGCATCGAGCAGACCAGCTCCACCGGCTTCTTCGACGACGCCGAGAAGGGCATCGGCGGTAACTTTAATTTGTACGGCGTCATGACGCTGGTGTTCACGCGCTCCGCGCTGCAGCTCCACGCCAACTCCGCCCTCCGCGAGCGCAAGCTCCCCACCCTTCGCACCTACGCCGAGAAGTACATCAAGATGGTGCCCGATCTCGTCCGCGCCGACGGTCTCGGCTGGGCTTACGGTCGCGCCGCCGGTGCTTACGGCCAGATGCACTTGATCACGCTCGTGCTGCAGGGCTTCCGCGACGGCTGGATTCCCGAGGACCAGAAGGCGAAGTACTTCGATCACCTGCGCCGCCTGTTCTACTATTTCTTCCAGACGTACCTCGACCAGGAGCATGGCTTCCTCGACGTCCGCGACGAGGAACGCACCGCCTACGCCTCGCACACGACGCGCATGGCGAACTTCGACGCCGCCCGCTACCTCTGCCAGTGGTCGCGCCTCGCGAAGACCGTGCAGATGCCGGACAACGTCAAGGCCGAGCCCGCGCGCACGACCGGCCGCTTCGTCATCTTCGACAAGAGCAACCGCAAGGAGCAGGGCCTGTTCATCTACCGCGACGCCGAGTCCGGCCTGCACATCCAGATGCCGCTCGTCAGCTCCGGCACGGATTGCACCGCGGACAACCTGCCGTTCCCGCACTGCCCCGGCGTGTTCGACTGGCCGAACAATCTCTATCTCCCGATTATGCTCCCCGAGCTTACGTTCGGTGAGAACGTCACGCTCCCGGCCTTCTACGGCCAGAAGTGCGTCACCGGCCTCGGCCTCAAGAACGCCTTCTACTTCCGTTACGAACAGCCCGAGCTGATCAACACCAAGGAAGAGATCGTGAAGGGCCTCGGCAGCGTGAAGGTCCAGTGGACTTTCACCGGCGGCAAGATCGGCGCCGAATTCGCCTACACGGTGAAGAACCAGGTGCAGCTCGACCGCTTCCGGATGTCGCTCGTCATCGGCGCGCCGCACTCCAAGTACCGCCTCGGCACCTCGCCCGCCCTCGGCGCGCAAGGCCACCGCTGCTCGGTCCTCAAGGATGACTTCCAGGCCAACTGGGCCGAGACCGAGGTCGTGACGGCCGATCCGGCTTACAAGACCAACTTCGGCAAGCTGCACTACGTGCAGACCTTCGAGCGCGATCACCCGCTGATCATGCGCCCCGGCCAGGTGTACCGCCTCGCGGTGCAGTTCGAGCCCGACCTGACGCTGGTCGAATCCTGAGTTTCAAAGCCCGTCGCGAGACGGGCTTTTTTATTTGGTAGGGCGGGGACTCCGCTCCCCGCCGTGGTGCGAAACGGAGTCCGCGCCCTCCCCTTTACCTATCCAGCGCCTCGTCGATATACCGGCTGGCCGAGCGCAATACTTCCAGCCGCGCATACCGTTTGTTGTCGGCCGGCACCAGATGCCACGGCGCGTTCTCGCGCTCGGTCAAAGCCAGCATGTCGCCGACAGCGACCTCGTAAGCCCCGCGCTTGCGCCGGTTGCGCCAATCCTCGGCGTTCATCTTGTGCTGCTTGTACGGCGTGGCCTCGCGGTCCCGGAAGCGCCGCAGCTGCTCCTCGTGGGAAATGTGCAGCCAGTACTTCAGTACGATCACGCCGTGATTCGTCAGTTCCCGCTCGAAAGCGTTGATCTCGTCGTAGGCGCGCTTCCATTCGTCCGGCCGGCAGAAGCCCTCGATGCGCTCGACCAGCACGCGCCCGTACCAGGAGCGATCAAACACCGTCATCCGGCCCTTGCGCGGAACCTGTTTCCAGAAGCGCCAGAGGTAATGCGCCTGCTTCTCCTCGTCCGTCGGCTTCGCCACGGAGATCACGCTGTAATCGCGCGGATCGATCGCGCTGGTCAGGCGGCGGATGGCACCGCCCTTCCCCGCCGCATCCCAGCCTTCGAAAACAAAAACGATGGAACGCCCGGCCGCGAGCGCAGCGCGCACCGTGCGACTGAGGCGGCCGAGCCATTTCTCGCGCAACGCATCGTATTCTTTTTCCGACATCTCCTGGTCGAGCGGCAGTGCCTGCAGGCGCTTCAGGCCGGACGGACGCAACGGACGCACCGCCTTAAGCCGCGCGCCGCGGTTCAGGCCGTCGATGCGCTTCTTGTGCTGTTGAAATTGACGCAGCAACAGGCGTCCGACCGCGAGATCGCGTGTTCGCTCGTCCTCGGCATCAATCGTCGTCCAGCGCGCGCCAGGCCGGTTGGTCTTCGCCATCATCAGGCGCGCCGTGCGGGCGAGCCGGTCATAGATGCGGTGATGATGCCAGTCCTCGTCCGTCACGCGCCAAGCCGTGGCCGAATCGGCGCGCAGCGCCTTCAGGCGTCGGCCCTGTGCTTCCTTGGACAGACCCAGCCACACCTTGACGATCAGTGTGCCACCATCGGCCAGCAGGCGCTCGAAATCGCAGATCCGCTCCGCTTCGTGCACAATTTGTTCGTCGGAACGCTGGCCCTGCGCCTCCTCGCGCAACGCCTCCGTGTACCACGAGCCCGCGTACAACCCGATGCGCCCCAAGCCCGGCAGGCTGCGCCAGTAGCGCCATTGGTGGGGATGCGCGCGCTCGTTGTCCGTGGGTGCGTGATAGGAAAATGTTTCCACGCCGCGCGGATCGAGCCACTCTGCCAAAGTCTGCAGCAAGCTGCCGCGACCGGCGCCCTCGGGACCAGCCACGATGAGCAGCACCTTGAAAGGCACCTTTTTCAATTCCACCTGCAGCTGCACCAACTGCTCACGCAACACGCCTGCTTGCGCCTGATACGCTTTCTTCGACATCCGCTGCCGCGCTTTTGCCATGAGCCCCGAAGGTGCCGTTCGCGCCGGCGATGTCCAGCCCGCGCCTGTGCCGCGGTATGTTACGGCAAGGTTAAATCCGGTTCGCCGCGAGCCACCGCCATTGCAGGCGAAAGAGCGCCGCGCTTCGCTCCGCGGCCATGTCCCAGTCCACCCCCACCAACCACGACAACCAGCTGATGAAGCGCGTGCACCGCGAGCTCATCGATGACTACGACGAGGAAGTCGAGATGGAGCGCGAGGACTGGGAGCACGTCGAAGCGGGCGGTCCGGCCCGGCCGGTCGACGACGACAACAGCCGCGAAGCCCGCAACCGCTACTTCAAGGAACTGTTCCGGCTGCAGGGTGAGTTGGTGAAGATGCACGACTGGGTGGTCGATTCCGGCCACCGGCTGGTGATCGTCTTCGAAGGCCGCGACGCCGCCGGCAAGGGCGGCGCGATCAAGCGCATCACGCAGCGCCTGAATCCGCGCGTGGCCCGCGTGGCGGCGCTGCCGGCACCCTCGAGCCGCGAGAAGACCCAGTGGTACTTCCAGCGCTACATCGCGCACCTGCCGGCGGCCGGCGAGATGGTGCTGTTCGATCGCAGCTGGTACAACCGCGCCGGCGTCGAGCGCGTGATGGGCTTCTGCTCCGACGCCGAGTACGAGGAATTTTTCCGCTCGGTGCCGGAGTTCGAGAAGATGCTCGTGCGCTCCGGCATCCAGCTCGTCAAATACTGGTTTTCAATTCCCGACGAGGAACAGGAATTCCGCTTCCGCTGCCGGATCAACGATCCACTGAAGCAGTGGAAACTCAGTCCGATGGATCTCGAGTCACGCAAGCGCTGGGAGCTCTACACCAAGGCGAAGGAAATCATGTTCCAACGCACCCACATTCCGGAAGCGCCGTGGTGGGTGGTCCAGGGCGCGGACAAGAAAAAGGGCCGCCTCAACTGCATCCACCACCTGCTTTCCCAAGTGAAGTACAGCGAAGTGGGGCACGATCCCATCACCCTGCCCCCACGCATTCACCATCCGGATTATCACCGCGAACCGGTGCGCCCGGAGATGATGGTGCCGGAAATTTACTGAGCCGGTGTCCCGATCTCGGCTGCCGGCGGCAGATCCGTCACGGCCGGAACGACGTCAGCAGGCGCAACCGGCTCGGGTATCACCGCCGCAGCCGCGGAACGCTCGCGTTTCACCGCTGGCTTCCTGGGCGCAGCTTTGCGCGCGGGCTTTTTCACCGACAAGGCGGCCAGCTCCGCTTTCAGGGCCTTGACGCTCTTGCGAAATTTCTTCGCGGCGCGTTTGGCCTCCTTGGCCTTCTGCTTTGCCTTCCGGAATTCCTGCTTGGCGGCCTTGGCCGTTTTCTTGGCGGCATCGGCGTGCCGCTGTTCCGCGGCGATCCGGGAGAGAAGCTTTTTCTTGGCGGCGACGAGGAAGGAAGCGGTGGGTTTGGTGGTCATGAAAAGCAACGGGAACGGATTAAGGAGCGGCGCCGCGTATCGATGCTTTCCCAAAAAACGACGGCAACGCTCCGAATGTTACGATTGCGTGGCGATGATTCATCCAGGTCGCAGTCAAACGCACATTTAATTCTTTATCAATATCTTGCATCATCAACCACAGTCCTCCGCTTGCGGCATGTTAAGCGTTGGCATACCTACGGGCATTCCTTCAGCTGACGGCCACGTGAGTCGGGCACAGGTTCCGACAGCCACGGTCCCATCCACATGCCTCCCGCTCCGCGCAAACGTCCCGCCAAAATCACCGCCAAGACCGGCAAATCGATCACGCCCAAGGCCGGTGGCAGCAAGATCGTCTACGCCAATCGCGAGCTGAGCTGGCTGGCTTTCAACCGGCGCGTGCTGGAGCAGGCGCAGAACACGGCCAATCCGCTGCTCGAGCGCACCAAGTTTCTCGCCATCGTCAGCTCCAACCTCGACGAATTTTTCGAGATCCGCATCGCCGGTTTGCTGCAGCAGAAGGATTCAACCGGCGGTGAAGCCAGCATGGACGGCCTCTCCCCGAGCGAGCAGCTGAAGGGCGCGTTCAGCGAGATCAAGAAACTCGTCGATGAGCAGTATGCGTGCTGGCACGACCAGATCGTCCCGGCGCTCGCGAAGGAAAAGATCACCTTCAAAAACGCCGCGCAGCTCACCGCCAACGAGAAGGCTTGGGTGCAGGAATATTTCACCAAGCAGGTCTTCCCGGTGCTCACTCCGCTCGGTATCGACCAGGCCCATCCGTTTCCGGAAATCGGCAACAAGACGCTCAACATCATCGTCTCGCTCGAGAATCCCGACACCGCCGACCAGGACAGCCTCACCGCCATCCTGCCCGTGCCGCGCATCCTGCCGCGCCTCGTCCAGATCACGCCGGAAAAAACGGGGCCGCAAACGTTCATGTTCCTGAGCGACATCATCAAGCTCGGCGCCGGCGCCCTGTTCACCGGCTACAAGGTCCGCAGCGCGCATGCCTTCCGCGTCACGCGTAACAGCGATCTCTACATCGACGACGAAGAAGCCGAAAATCTGCTCAAGAAAATCGAGGAAGAGCTGCGCAATCTCCGCCGCGGCGCCGCCGTGCGCCTCGAGATCGAGCACGACGCACCCGAACAACTCTCCTCGCTGCTCTGCGAACAGCTGCAACTCGACGCCGCGCGCATTTTCAAGCTGAACGGCCCGCTCAATCTCGCCCGCATGATGAGCCTGTCCGACCTCGTCGACCGCCCGGATCTGAAATACCCGGTCTTTACCCCGGTCGAGCTGCCCAGCCTGAAACTCGCCGCCAACATCTTCATGCGCATTCAGGAGGGCGACGTGCTGCTCCAGCATCCGTACGAGTCGTTCACGCCCGTGGTGGATTTCGTGCAGCAGGCCGCGCGCGACGCCAACGTGCTCGCGATCAAGCAGACGCTTTACCGCACCAGCGGCGATTCGCCGATCATTGGCGCCCTCATCGAGGCCTCGCGCAACGGCAAGCAGGTTACCGCCCTCGTCGAGCTGAAGGCGCGCTTCGACGAAGCCAACAACATCAAATGGGCGCGCGAGCTCGAGGAAGCCGGCGTGCACGTCGTGTTCGGTCTCGTCGGCCACAAGACCCACTGCAAATGCAGCATGGTCGTCCGTCAGGAACCCGAGGGCATACGCCGCTACGCGCATCTCGGCACGGGTAACTACAACCCGAAAACCGCGCGCCTCTACACCGACCTCAGCCTCTTCACCTGCAACCCTGAGATCACCGCCGAGGTGGCGCAGCTCTTCAATTCCCTCACCGGCTTCGGACGCTCGCCGGAATTCAGGCACCTGCTCGTGGCGCCCTTCAACCTCCACTCCCGCATCCAGGAGCTCATCGCCAACGAGGCGGCCAACGCCGCGGCCGGCAAGCCGGCCCGGATCATCGCCAAGATGAACAAACTCGTGGACAAGGTGACTATCGACAATCTCTACGCCGCCTCCCAAGCCGGCGTGAAGATCGACCTGATCGTCCGTGCCACGTGCTGCCTCGTGCCCGGCGTGAAGGGCCTCAGCGAGAACATCCGCGTGCGAAACATCGTCGGCCGCTTCCTCGAGCACGCCCGCATCTACTATTTCGAAAACGACACGTCGCCCCTGCTCTACTGCGGCAGCTCGGACTGGATGACGCGCAATTTCTTCCGCCGCGTCGAGGCGCTCTACCCGGTCTACGACCAGCGCCTGCGCGACCGCATCCTCAACGAGATCCTGCCGAGCGAACTTAAGGACAACGTCGACGCCCAGGAAATGCAGTCCGACGAAAAATATCGTCCGCCGGTGCGCAAAGAAGGCGAGGAAGCGTTCTCCGCGCAGAAATACTTCATGGCCGCCGCGGAAAAGCGCGCCATCGAACAGGTCGAGATCGTGGCGACCTAAGCCAGGGCGCGCTCAAGGCGCCGCGGCGACGATCGTGCCTGCGGCAGAGGCGACGCGCGGATAGCTGCGCTTCACGGCCTCATGCCCGTGCTCCGGCCCATCCGTCAGCTCCACCTCCACGGTGGGCGATGCCTGTAGCGTTGCTTCCGAAAGATCCGCCGGCGGCTGCTGGCGATGCACCCACGCTCCGTTGTCGAGGTACACATATTCGCGCGGCCGGGCCCGGCGGTAGACCTCGTACTGGGAAAAATAAATAAATGTCTCGGGCCGTCCGAGCGCCCTGGCCACTTGGGCCTGGCTCGGCTCTCTCGACCAGCCGCCCCACGGCGGCGAGCCTGAACAGCCCGCGAGCAAAGCCGCACCGAGCAAAACTCCAAGACAGCCTCCCAACGAGCGGTATTCTGTTTTCATGCAGCCTAGGACAACTGCCGGCCGCATTGAGTGCCTGAGAATTTCCAGGCTGGGGACGTTGCACGCGCCAAAAAATCAGACGAGGCTTGGAAACTTCTCTTTTCCGCAGCCGAAGCAATGCGCCGAAGCTAAAAACGGCCCTCAAAAACAGGCTGAATCAGGCCTGGAACCCTACACGGAAGTCCTGAAATATCAGGACTTTGTCCATCAAACGCAACGGGCGCCCCGGAGAGAGGCGCCCGTTGGCTTTGAAATGGAGCGGGCGAAGAGACTCGAACTCTCGACGTCCACCTTGGCAAGGTGGTGCTCTACCAACTGAGCTACACCCGCGTAGAGAGAGGCGGAGTATTCGTCCTGAGTTTTGTCCGTCAACCAGAAATATTTAATTCGCGGCAACTTTGTTGAAGATTATTTCCAGCTTCCTCTGAGAGATTTGCGCTGCTCATGTAGCCCGCGACCATGCCTGCCCGCCCTGCCCCCTCTGTTTTGAATCAGCCGGTGTTCACCAGCGACACTCCGGCCCCGGCGCGTCTGGCCGCCTGCAAGACCTATCTGGAGACGGAGGGAAAGCGCATTCAAGAGCAGCATCAGGCAGGCAATCCGGGGCGGAAGGTCGCCGAAGCCCTCTCGGATCGCATGGACGGCCTGCTCGTTTCCCTTTTCACCACCACTCTTGCCGGCTGGCGCAAGCTGCATGGCGAACCACCCCTGCCCGTGTGCCTGATCGCCCTCGGCGGCTATGGCCGGCAGGAACTCAGCCCGTTGAGCGACGTGGACGTGATGTTTCTTTATCCCGAGGCGAAAAAAACACCCGAGCTCGAGAAATTCCAGGAATTTCTGACCAACGGCATCCTCTACCCGCTCTGGGACCTGAAGTTGAAGATCGGCCATTCCACCCGCGCCCTCAACGAGGTGTTCGCGGAAGCGAGTCGGGACATCAAAACCAAGACTTCGCTGCTGGAATCGCGTTTGGTCGCCGGCTCGGAGACGCTCTACGAAAATTTCGCCGAGGCCTACCGAAAGCACTATCTCCAAACCGATCCCAAGGCCTACATCGCCGCCCGCCTGCAGGACCAAGGCAGCCGTCGCGCCCAGCATGGCGACACCGTTTTCCTGCAGGAGCCCGACATCAAGAACGGCGTCGGCGGCCTGCGCGACTACCAGAATGCCCTGTGGATGTCGCAGGTGCGACTCGGCATCACCCGCCTCGAGGAACTCGTGGAGCAGCACTACTTGCAGCCGGCGGAACTGCGCGACTTTCAGGACGCCTATGATTTCCTGCTGCGCGTCCGCAACGAGCTCCATTACATGAGCAAGCATCCGACGGATGTGCTCAACCTCGACACCCAGCCGCGCCTCGCCGCCAACCTCGGATACAAACAGGAGGTGCTGCTGGAGCGCGTCGAAGCCTTCATGCAGGATTACTACCGGCATGCGCAGGCGATCTACCGCATTTCCAAAACGATCGAGCAGCGTCTCGCTCTGACGATCGCCGCCGGCCCGGGCTTGGTAGGTTCGCTGAAAAATCTGATGCTCGCCCGCCGCTCGGAGCGCACCAAGCGCATCGACGGTTTCGTGCTGCGCGGCAGCGAGCTGGCCTACGAGAACAAGGATATCTTCCAGCAGGACCCGGTGCGCCTGATCCGCGTCTTCCGCCACTGCCAGCAGCTGGGGTGCACGCCCGACCTCGACCTCAGTTCCCTGATCCGTGGCTCCGGCCAGCTGATCACCCGCCAGGTGATCGAGTCACCCGATGCGAACCTCGCCTTCCAAACCATCCTCGAGGAAGCCGGCCAAGTTTACCCGTCCCTTTCCCTGATGCACGAACTCGGCATTCTCGGCCGGTTCATGCCGGAGTTCGCCCCGCTAACCTGCCTGGTGCAGCACGAGTACTATCATCGCTACACGGCGGACATCCATACGCTCAGTACGATCCGGGAACTTGACACCATTTTCACAGCCGCCGAACCGCGGGCGGAAAAGTACCGCGAGGTCCTGCACCAGACCGCCAAGCCCACGCTGCTTTACCTGATCCTGCTCCTCCACGACATCGGCAAGAGCGAGGGAATCCAAGGCCACGCCGAGGCCGGCGTGACGGTCGCCGCTCCGGTCCTGGACCGGCTTAACGTTCCCGCGGACACGCGTGTTACGATCAACTTTATCATCAAAAATCATCTGATCATGGCACGGTTCTGGCAGAAGCACGATCTTGATGATCCCCAGAGTTCAGCCGCATTTGCCGAGATGGTTGGCGACGCCGACCAGCTGCGCTATCTCTACGTCCACACGTATTGCGACGCCAACGGCACGTCGGCCAGCCTCTGGAACAGCTACAAGGATTCCCTCCACCGCCGTCTCTTCGACACCACGCTGGAACGCTTCGCGTTTGGCGAAGGCGTCGAGGCCCGCATCAAGAACCGCAAGGAAATGACGCGCCAGAATCTCATCGCCCAGACGATCCCCGGCATCAGCCCGGACGAGATCACCGCGCACTTCAATCTCCTGCCTGAGCGCTATTTCATCCAGACGGACGAAGCGGAGATCACGCTGCACATCCAGATGGTGAATCGCCTGCTGCACACCATCTCGACCGCCGACTCGCTCAATCCGTTGCGCCCGGTGATCGAGTGGAAGGACGACATCAACCGCAGCTACACCACGGTACACGTCGTGACCTGGGACCGCGCGGGCCTCTTCTACAAACTCGCCGGCGCGTTCAGCGTGGCGGGCCTCAGCATCCTCTCCGCGCGCATCACCACGCGCGCCGACCACATCGCGATCGACACCTTCCACATCGTCGAACCCGGCCGTGGCATCGTCCAAAACCAAAAGGCGATGGAAACCTTCGCCAAGACCGTCGACGACGCCTTGGTGAGCGACAAAGATCTGTTGCCCGACATCACCGCGCAGGCGGCCAAGCTGGCCAACGCCAACCGCTATAAGACAACGGCCTCCTCGGAGCTGCCCGCCACTTTCCCGCCGACGGTGGAGGTTTATCACGAGCTCTCGCTGAAGCGCATCATCGTCGAGATTCAGGCCCACGACAAAATCGGTCTCCTGTACCAGTTGGTGAAAACCATCTCGGACCACGGCTTCGACATCACCTTCGCCCGCATCAACACCGAACGCAGCATAGCGCTGGATACTTTCTACATCGAGCCGCAGAAGACGGATTCGATCGTGGAGGAATCACACCTCTTGGTGCTGCGCGACGCCCTGCGCGCCGTGATCGCCCCGGCCAAGGCGCAGGCCGCCGTCTGAGCCGGTGGCGACCTGCTCTTCAAGTGCGTCATCCTGAGCCGTGCGAAGGATCCAACCGAGCGCGAACCCGGCAACTAATCCGATTGGATTCTTCGCATGGCGCAGAATGACAAGCGGAGCAAGCAACGTAGTCTGGCTTGAACCGGAACTTGGACGTTGAACGTTGAATGTTGAACGTTGAATGTTCGGCGCAGCCCGCTGCGCCGCTCTGCCCCATGTCCGATCTCCCCGAAACGCCTGAAGAAGCCCGCACGCCGCCGAAGTCGGACCTCGAGACGCTGTATGCCCTGGCCTCGCTCGCGATCACGGCCAGTGACGCCGTTTCGGTCCAGACCAGCATCTTGTCCGCGATCATGGCGGCCTTCCCGGCGGATAGCGGTTCGCTTTCCTTGCTGAGCCCGGAAAGCGGCAGCCTCGAAATCAGCGCCCAACTCGGACTTCCCCCGGAAACGGGCGAATTCGCGCTTAAGCCCGGCCAGGGCATCACCGGTTGGGTGGCGCTCCACGGCAAACCCCTGCTCGCCGCCGACGTCAGCCACGAACCGCGCTACATCGCCGCCCGCCCTGGCGTTTGCTGCGAAATGGCGGCGCCACTCCTGCTCGATGGCCGCATCATCGGCGTGGTCAACGTCGATGCCGATCGTCCGGCGGCCTTCAATTCCACGGATCTCGACCGCCTCGTCCGCTTCGCCGAGGAAGCCGCCGCGGTCCTTTACCGGCTGTGGAAGTTTGAGCGCCTGCGCGCCAACTCCACGCAGCTCACGACGCTCGTGGAACTCGGCCATGCGCTCGTCACGCAACTCGCGCCCGAGGAGCTGATGTCCACGCTCACCCAGAGCGGACGCGCCCTGTTCAACGCCCGCCTCTGTTTGCTGCACGACTACGATCCCGCCAGCCGCGAACTGCGGCTGCATGCGTGGTCCGCTTCGGGCGATCTCGCCGCCACCGGCCTTTCGCTACAGCAGAACGCGGTGTCGGCCGACGATGCCCTGCTAGCCTCCACACTGCGCGCCGGGCGCACCACCGAGTACCAGCAACTCTCCGGCGCGCGCTACCAGGAAGCCGCCGACCTGCCGCGCGACCCCAACCTGTGCTGCGCCTTGGCGACTCCGCTCATCCTCGAGGGCGCTCCCATCGGAATTCTTTCGGTTTTCCACGACCGACCGCATCGCTTCAGCGACGACGAAAAGCGCCTCTTCAACGCGCTCGCCAGTTTCGCCGCCGTAGCCCTGCAGAACGCCCGACTCTATTCGCGCGTGTTTCAGTCGGAAGAAGTCCTGCGCAAAAACGAGACGCTCACCACGCTGGGCCTGCTCGCCGCCGAGATCGCGCACGAGATCCGCAATCCGCTTACCGTCATCAAACTGCTTCACGGTCCGCTCGGTGCGGACTTCTCGACCGAGGACCCGCGCCGCCGTGACCTGCAGATCATCACAGAAAAGATCGAGCAGCTCGAGGGCCTCGTCACCCGCGTGCTCTCCTTCGCCCGTGCGCCAGCCACGATTCATTCGCGCTGGTCGCTCGACGAAATCCTCAGCGACACCAATCACCTCTTGCGCGCCAAGCTCACGCAGGCGGGCGTGCAACTCCACTACACGCCACCGAACCAGCCGACGCCCGTGGATGTGCACAAGGGTCAGCTACAACAGGTCTTCCTCAACCTCGCGCTCAATGCGCTCCACGCCATGCCCCAGGGCGGCGAGCTGCGCATCACCTGCACCCGCGAGGCCTCGATGGTACACATCGATTTCACCGACACCGGTGGCGGCATCCCCCCCGAAGTCCAGCCGCGCATCTTCGAATCATTCCTCTCGACGCGCGCCGGCGGTACCGGCTTGGGCCTTACGATCGCGCAACGCATCGTGAAGGACCACCACGGCGACTTGAAACTGATGTCCACCGGCCCACGCGGCACCACGATGCGCGTGACGATGCCGCTGACGGCGGGTTAAAGCTGTCAGCGATCAGCTATCAGCCGTCAGCCAAAAATTCTGAAAACGTCGCTCCGTGTCTTGGCTGACCGCTGATCGCTGAAAGCTGACTGCTAACCAACAGGCTGCAGCTTCAGATCCACCATCAGATCGGTCGCGATCTTTTCCAAATCACGCCGTACGTTCTCGATCTTCACCGTCGCCGGCACGAGCACCCGGGCCCGGGCTTGGAACAGGTCGCCACCACCCATCGGGGCCGCGACACACTCGGAGGAAAGCTCTTCCACATTCACGCCATGCGCCGTGAGCACACCCGTCACCGCACGCAGGATGCCCGGACGATCATTGCCCACCAGTTCGATCGTCGCCGCGACGCCAGCCGCCGGCTTGGAGTCGGCCGCCTTTTCCACCACGACGCGCAGGCCATCGGCCTCGAGGCCATGCAGGGCGCGCTTGAGGTCCGCCAGCTTCTCGGCCGGCACCTCGACCCGGGCGATGCCGGCGAAACGCTCGCCGAGGTGGCACATGCGGCTCTCAAGCCAGTTGCCGCCATGGTCAGCGACGCGCGCCGCCACCATTTCCACGAGACCCGGGCGATCCGCCCCCATGATGGTCATGACAAGACTTTCAATCATGACCGCAGGCTAGAGGTCTCGATCCGACGCAGGCAACCTGCTTCTCAGCATCATCCAAGACACCTCCTAAAACGGCCACTGCCTCAAATACCGTCATCCTGAGCCGTGCGAAGGATCCAACCGAATGCGGACATCGCAGCGAATGCGATTGGATCCTTCGCATGGCTCAGGATGACGTGGCGGAGATTTTTTAGGATTCCGATCTCTGTCCGTGCTACGCGCGCGGCGTCAGCTTGAACACTTCCGGCGCCGGATCGCGATAAAGCGTCACGTCCACCAGCGTGGGTTCGTTCGGACGCATGAAAGCCCGATTCTTCGCGGAGAACACGGTGATGCCGGTCGGCGGGTTCCGGTAACTGATGCGCGACGACACGGCGGCCGCCGTGATGCTCATGTCCACCCGTGCGTTGGGCTTCTGGTCGAAGAATTTCGCCAGATCGGTCATGTCGAAAAGAAAACTCCGGTAGGAGCTATCGCCCGAGTAAGTCGTCACCTTCTCGAGGATCTCGCCGTGGATCTTGGCGAAGACGCGATCACCCGAGTCGCCGTCCTCCTGATAGAACTCCACGATGTAGTCGTCCACCGGTTGGCCAAACTGGTCGTGCACGCGAAACACGACGTGCTGGAACTGGTGGTACATCTGGCTGCTGCCGCCCGACACGAAGGTTTTGGTCGTCAGCGTCGCGCAATCCGCCACGTGCGCGGCATAGCCGGAAACCGGCACGGTCAGCGCCTTTTGCACGATCCGCGTCCAGTCGGACTTTTGCGTCGCGACCGCTGGGTCATGGATCGTCGTGTGATTACGGTCAAAAACCGCGAGCGCCAGCTTCGGGCAGTTGTCCTGCACGAAGGAGTACTGCGGCGCCTTGGGATCGGAGAAGTCCACCCGCATGAGGTTGGCGTTCAAGTTGGCGGTCGAGACCCGCACCGTGCCGTCCGAACCGTTTTCATGCAGGGCCTTCCGGTAATTGTCGTATGCGCTGGTCCCGACCATCACGGTCACGCGCGTGTTGGCCGGATCGAAAATGGCGTTCTTCGGATCGAACAGGTCGTCGAGCGCGAGTTGGAAGCTATACGGCGAGGCGAGCTCCAGCGCGTTGAGGATGATGGTGCCCGTCTGGCCGAGATGATTCCAATCCCAGCCGTTGAGCAGCCGGCCGAGCACGGACTTTCCGAGCTTCGCCAGCGGCGAACCGAAGTTCGCCGGGGCCAGCATCAGCAGGTGCTCCACCGGCGTCTTCTGCGGCGCGCCCTGGCAGACCTGCCGCAGGTATTCGCGCACGACCAATCCGCCCGTACTGTGGACCACGACGTCGAAACTGTGCGGCGCCTGGGAGATGTTCTTCGCCTTCAGCGCGCGCTGAAACGCAAAGCCGAGATCGTGCAGCGTGATCTCGTCGTTCATCGAGAGATAATCGCCGAGATAAATCGGGACGACATTGAAGCCCTGGCCTTTCAGCCAGTCCGCGAGGGGCGTGAAGGACTCCGAGGTGTCGCTCCAGCCGTGAAGGATGACGATGGGGTTCATAGGGTGTCTGCGTTGCGGAACGTGGCCCCATTCCCCTGCCCGGGCCATGCGGAAAGCACGCCGGGAAAAATCAAACTTCCGATTTACTCCTCGAGCTCGACGTTCCAGTACGCGACGTCGAGGAAGTCCTTCCACTTTTCGTGGCTGTGATTGTTCAGCACCATGCTGATGACCGGGCGCCACTTCGGACGCACCGGCTTGCGGATGAGCCGCATGTGCGCCTCGTGCGGCAGACGGTTCGCCTTGCGCGAATTGCACTTGATGCACGAGCACACGATGTTGTCCCACGTCGTCTTGCCGCCGTAGTGGCGCGGGATGACGTGGTCGAGGTTCAGCTCCTCGCGCGGGAAAACGAAGCCGCAGTACTGGCACTTGTCGTCATCGCGCTCGAAGACGTTGCTGCGGGTGAGCTTCAGCTCCTTGCACGGCAGCTTGTCGAAGAAGGTCAGCAGGATCACGCGCGGCAGGCGGATGTTGCGGTTGATCGTGTGGACGGTTTCCAGCGCATCGACCGGCGGATTGTAGGTCGAGAAATCGATCCAATCCAAAAGTGAGTAAGTTCGGAACGCATCGTCGGTCTGATGGACGACCTGCGCGTGTTCGCGGGCCAGCAGCGCAAAGGCGCGACGCGCGGCGATGACATTAACCGCCTGCCAGAGGCGGTTCAGCACGAGCACCGGTTGATCCAGGGCGGCTTCCATACGCAACGGGCCTTGGAGATACGGACGCCCGCCGCCGCTGTCAAGTCACGCGCCGTGACGTTCCCGTGACCGCCGCTCAGCGCGTCAGCGAGATGATCCGTTCCGCGAACGCCGGGTATTTCCCCGCCAGCTCCGCGCGGTCGCCCAGCGTGAAATCGCTCCAGCGAAATTCCGGCGCCACGATGCACGAACAAAGTGCCCAGCGTCCGCCCGCCTTCAGGCGCGCGCCCTGCCAGAAATTGGCCAGCACGATGTCCTGCACGGCTTCGCCTTCCGCCAGATTCGAGCCCAGCCGCATCACCTTGCCGGAACCGTCCGGCGAGAGGCGCAGCGCCTCGAGGCTGTCGCCGGCGTGGAAGCACCAGATCTCGTCCGTACCCAGGCGGTGCAGCGCCGAAAATCCGTTCGGCGTCATCAGAAAATAGATCACCGAATAAGCGCGGCGCCCGGTGCCGGGCAGGATAACGCCCGCCTCCGTGGCGCGACGAAAATAGCCGCCTTCCTGTTCGAGCGGCTCCAACCGCAGCAAACGAACGACTTCCTCGGCAGTATAATTGTCCGGCGTCAGCGAACCCAGGTCCATGCGGGCGAAATTACTCTGCACCCGGCGGCACGATGGCAAGCTTGAGTGACTGGTTTTTGATCCGGATGCCCGCCAGCTTGGCCACGACCAGCTCAGCGTGCTCGGTGGCGACGTCCACAAACGTGTGATCCTCGTGGATGTCGATCGCTCCGACCACGTTCGCCGGCAGGCGCGTGACGCCCGCCACCTTGCCGACCAAATCGGCGGGAGTGACCAGGTGCTGGCGGCCCACGTTGAACGAAACGGTCGAGAAACCCGGCTCGCGACCGGTGCGCGGCTTGCGGTCGAAGGTGCGCTTCTGCGCGGCGAATTTATCGCCGGAGGGCGCAGCCGGACGCGCCGCGGTTGGTTCGCGGCGTTCACCCGGGGGAACATACGGACCGCGCACATGCGGCTTGGTCGGCGGCGGCGCGACCGGCGCCTCATTCGCCGCAATCCGCTCCGCCCGGACCTTGGCCGGAATCGGCGGAGGAACCATTTTAGCCGGCTCGGCGCTCTGGCCTTGGAGCAAGTGGATCAGCGCGGACGCGATGTCGGTGCTGGCGTAGCCCTCCTCCATCAGCGACTCGATCATGCGGTCGTGCGACTTGAACTTCTTGTCCGCGAGCGTGGCGCGCAGGCGTTCATAGAACACATTGCCCTTCGCCTCCTCGACCTCGTCGAGCGACGGCACGCGTTCGCGGCGGATCTTGAGGCGACCGTACTGGATCATGCCGCCCAGCTTGTAGAGCTCGCGGCCCGACACGAAGGTGAAGGCCATGCCCTTCTTGCCCGCGCGGCCAGTGCGGCCGATGCGGTGGGTGTAATCCTCGGCGTCGTTCGGCAGGTCGAAGTTGAACACGACCTCGAGGTCGTCGACGTCGAGGCCGCGCGCGGCGACATCGGTGGCGATCAGGAACTCGAAGCCCCGGCGGCGGAACTTGTCCATCACGCGCGTGCGCTGCGCCTGCGTGATATCGCCATGCAGGCGGTCGACGGAATAGCCGCGCGCGTGCAGGTGCTCGTCGAGTTCGTCGACCATGATCTTCGTGCTGCAGAAAATGATGCCGAAGCGGAAATCATGCAGGTCGATCAGGCGCGTGAGCACCTCGATCTTCGAGCGGCGGTCCACCTCGAAGTAAATCTGCTCCACCTGCGGCGCGTTCTGCGCGGCGGCCTCGATCTTCACCCACTCGGGATCGCGCGTGTAGCGCTTGATCAGTTCCTGGATGGCGCGCGGCATCGTCGCCGAGAAGAACAGGCACTGACGCTGCTCCGGCACGGCCTTGAGCACGTGTTCGATGTCCTCGCGGAAACCCATGTCGAGCATGCGGTCGGCCTCGTCGAGCACGACGACCTTGAGATTATCGAGGCGCAGCGTGCCGCGCTCCATGTGGTCCATCACGCGACCGGGCGTGCCGATCACCACCTGCGCGCCGGCCGCGAGGGCGCGGAACTGGCGGTCGTAACTCTGGCCGCCGTAGATCGGCACTTCCATCAGACCGCGCTTGAAGGACGCCAGCTTGCCGAATTCCTCGGCCACCTGCACCGCGAGTTCGCGCGTCGGGCAAAGCACCAGCACCTGCACCTGCTTCAAATGCACGTCGACCTTCTCGATCGCCGGAATCGCAAACGCCGCCGTCTTGCCCGAGCCCGTGGCCGACTGGCCGACGACATCGCGCCCGGCCAGGCCAAAGGGAATGACTGCGGTCTGGATGGGCGAGGCTTCCTCGAAACCCATTTTGTCCACCGCCTTCAAAATTTCGGGCGAGAGACCCAGTTCACTGAACGGACGTTTTTCCATGGGCGCAGCGTGTCGCCACCGCGGGAAAAAGAGAGAACAAAGTTCACCTTCGTAAAAAATGACGTCATCCGGGCCGCGAACAGGCATTTAGCAATCCTAGGGTGTCACACAGCTTGATCGCCCGGCGCTCAGCCGCATTTTCGCGGCGTTCTTTCACCGCCTAAGGCAACGCCGCTTCCTCGGCGTTTTCACGGGGAACCCAAATTCCGTCATGTTCTGCTGAACAGCACGAACGCGACGGACGGGGCGCATGGTCGCGGGCAACCGCGAGCAAGGTCACTTCCTAGGACCTAGCCCGTCAGCTAGCCTCGTCGGCAATGGGAAGGGTGATCCACTAGGGCTCCGGCAACGGATGTCCCCACGGTCTCCCCAATTCAACCGCGCTTGGCGTCGTTCCGGGAATACCGGCCCGATCCCTGGCTCCTGCTGGAGACAACACACATGTCCGCCTCGTCGACCTTTCTCGGGTCGTTGAAGTCCGTTTTCGTCGGTCGCGCCCGTTCGCTGACCGACCGCGACCTTTTCCACAAGGTTTCCCTCGTCGCCCTTTTCGCCTGGGTCGGCCTCGGCGCCGACGGCCTGTCGTCGTCGTGCTACGGTCCGGAAGAAACCTTCCGCACGCTCGGCGCGAACCCGCACCTCGCGATCTTCGTTGCGCTCGCCTCGGTCGTCACGATCACCGCCATCTGCGCCAGCTACTCGCAGATCATCTCGCTGTTTCCCACAGGTGGCGGCGGCTACCTCGTCGCGAGCAAACTCCTCTCCCCTGCGGCCGGCGTCGTCTCCGGCTCGGCGCTGCTGATCGACTATGTGCTGACCATCACCATTTCCGTGGCCAGCGGCGCCGATGCGCTCTTCAGCCTGCTGTCTCCGGAGTGGCTAATTTGGAAACTGCCGTTCGCACTCGCCGGCGTGACCGGCCTCACCTTGCTCAACCTGCGCGGCGTGCGCGAGTCCGTCATGATTTGGGTGCCGGTTTTCTTCGTCTTCGTCGCCACGCACGCCTTCGCAATCCTCTACGCGCTCTGCACGCACACGCCGCAACTCGGCGGCGTCGCCACAGCCACGGTTCACGAAGTCCGCAGCGTCAGCGGCGAACTCGGCTGGATCGGCCTCTTCGCCATTCTGCTCAAAGCCTATAGCATGGGCGCGGGCACTTACACCGGCATCGAGGCGGTGAGCAATGGCCTGCCCATCCTGCGCGAGCCGCGGGTGCAGACCGGTCGCCGCACGATGGTCTACATGGGCGTGTCCCTGGCGGTCACGGTCGCGGGCCTTCTGCTGGCCTACCTGCTCTACGCCGTCGCACCGGTTGACGGCAAAACCCTCAACGCCGTCCTATTCGAAAAAATGACCAGCGGCTGGGGCGTGAGCGGCACGGTCTTCGTGTACGTCACGCTCGCCGCCGAAGCCGCGCTGCTGCTCATCGCCGCGCAGGCCGGTTTCCTCGACGGCCCGCGCGTGCTGGCGAACATGGCCCTCGATCGCTGGTTCCCCACCCGCTTCACCAATCTCAGCGACCGCTTTGTCACCCAGAACGGCATCCTGCTCATGGGCGGCGCCGGCCTGCTGATGATGGCGGTGACACGCGGCTCGGTCGCGCTACTCGTCGTGCTCTACGCGATCAATGTGTTCATCACGTTTTCGCTCTCGCAACTCGGTATGGTGCGCCATTGGTGGCGCGAACGTCAGACGGAAGCGAACTGGCGCCGCAAGCTTGCGATCAACGGCGTCGGCCTCGCGCTGACCACGTTCATCCTCGTCTCGCTGACCGTCGTGAAATTCCACGAGGGCGGCTGGGCCACGTTGCTCGTCACCGGCCTGCTCGTCGCCGCGGCCTTTGCCATCAAGCGCCACTATCAGCACGTGCAGCAACAGCTCCGCCGGCTCGACACCATTGTCGAACATGCGGCGCATGAAACGACTCCGGCGCAGTCGTCCACTGCGCCCGTCGACCGCCAGGCCCGCACCGCGATCCTGCTCGTCAACGGCTACAACGGACTCGGCCTGCACACCGCCATGCATGTGCCGCGCATGTTCGGTGACAGCTTCCGCAACTTTGTCTTTCTGCAAGTCGGCGCCGTCGACGCCGGCAATTTCAAGGGCGCGGCCGAGATCGCGTCGCTCCGGGCCCACACCGCCGCGGAGGCCGAACGCTATGCCGCTTGGGCCCGCCGTCACGGTTACGGCGCCGCCACGTTCACGACGATCGGACATGACGTGACCAGCGAACTCATGACTCTCGCCACGCAAGCCGCCGGCGAATTTCCCAACCACGTGTTTTTCGCGGGACAACTCCTCTTCACCCGCGAGACGCGCCTGAATCGCTGGCTGCACAACCACACGGCCTTCGCGCTGCAGCAGCGCTTCTTCCGCGCCAGCCTGCCCTTCGTCGTTCTGCCCATCCGCGTAAGCTGATGCGTCCCTCGGTGCCCGATCCGGTTTGTAACCTAATACGTTACGAACCGGATTGGGAAACGCGGCGGGTGCCCGGGAGACTTTTGCCTCGCTATGCCCGGGAAATCCCCGGCTAATGACCCGCTATGCCATTTTCCAAGCTCGGGCTGCCGCCCTCCCTCGTCAACGGTGTGAAAGCCATGGGCTACGTCGATCCGACGCCCATCCAGCTTCGCGCCATTCCCGTCGTCATGGGCGGCGGCGATCTGATCGGCTCGGCCCAGACCGGCACGGGCAAGACCGCGTCCTTCGCGCTTCCCACCCTCGCCCGCCTCGGCAAGCACGAGCCGCGCGGCCCGCGCGTGCTCATTCTCGAGCCGACGCGCGAACTCGCCGCCCAAGTTGAGACCGCTTTCCGCGACTTCGGCCGCTTCACCGACATCCGCGCCACCGTCGTTCACGGCGGCGTCGGCTACGGCCGGCAACGCAGCGAAATCCAGGCCGGCACTGACGTCGTGATCGCGACGCCCGGCCGTCTGATGGATTTCCTCAACGAACGCACGCTGCGCCTCGACAATCTCAAGATTCTCATTCTCGACGAGGTCGACCGCATGCTCGACATGGGTTTCGTCAAGGACGTGAAGAAGATCATCGGCCTGTGCCCGAAGGAGCGCCAGACGCTGTTCTTCTCCGCCACCGTGCCACCGGAGATCGAGGAGGTCGCCCGCTTCGCGCTGCGCAATCCCGCGCGCGTCGAGATCGGCGTTTCCCGCACCGTCAACACCTCGGTCACGCACGCCTTCTATCCGGTGACGCCCGGGCTGAAGTTCGACCTGCTGGTCGCGCTGCTCGAGAAAACCGACTTCCACAGCTGCATCGTTTTTTCGCGCACCAAACACGGCGCCGACAAGATCGCCCGCAAGCTCAAGGCCGCGAACCACTCGGTCGCCGTCCTCCACGCCAACCGTTCGCAATCGCAGCGCGTCGAGGCGCTCGAAGGTTTCAAGTCCGGCAAATATGAAGTGATGGTCGCCACCGACATCGCCGCCCGCGGCATCGACGTCGCCGGTGTGTCGCACGTCATCAACTACGATATCCCCGCCAATCCGGAGGATTACGTCCATCGCATCGGCCGCACCGGCCGCGCCGCCGCCGTTGGCGATGCCTTCACGCTCACCACGCCCGAACAGGCCGGCGAGATCCGCGACATCGAGCGCTTCATCGGCAAGAAAGTGCCGCAGCTCAAGCTCGAGGGTTTCAACTATGCCGCCCAGCCGGCGCCGCGCCCGCCGCAGGGCTTCCAAGGCGCTGCACCGGCCCATGGCCAGCGTCCGCAGCATCATGGCCAGCGCTCGCCACACCCGCACGGCGGAAACCGCCCGCAGCACGGTGGCGGTCAGCCTCGTTCTTCGCACGGTCAGGGTGGCCACGCTCCGCGCCCCCAGCAGCAGCAACGTCCTGAAAATCAGGGTCATGCTCCGCGTCCGCACCAGCCTGCCCAGCCGGGCCAAGGCCACGGTCAGGGCCAGCAACCGCAACCGCCGCGCAAGTTCGGCGGCCTGTCCCGCGGACACTGGAATCGTCGCTAAAGGGTAAATCTACCCTACTGCGGCCGGTTTGCATCTCGCTTTGGGTCAAGAATGCGGGCATCAAGCCGATCATTCAATTTATGAAGTCTTCTACCCTCCGTTTCTGCCTGGGCTTTTTCGTCCTGGGCTTCACCGCCACTGCCGCCTGGGCCCAGACGCAAGCCGGCGTGATCAAAACCGCCAAGCTTTCCGGCACGGTCACGGTCGTGGCCGCTGACGGCACGCAGCACGCCGCCGCGGAAGGCGCAACCATCACCGAATCCGACACGGTCGTCACCGGCGCCGACTCGGGCGTGGTGCTCGTGTTCATGAACGGTTCTTCCGTCAAACTCGGCGCCAACAGCCGCCTGCTGGTCGAGGAGTTCAAGATGGACCCGCTCGATTCCAACATCGCGGTCAGCAAGCTCACGAAGGAGCCCTCCGTTTCGCAGACGAAGCTCAACCTCGCCTACGGCGACATGGTCGGCGACGTGAAGCATCTGAACAAATCCTCGACCTACGGCATCAAGACGCCGGTCGGCGCGGCCGGTATTCGCGGCACGACCTTCCGCATCGTCTTCACGCTCGGCGCCAACGGCGCGGCCTCGTCCTTCACGCTCAGCACGTCCGAGGGTCTGGTTGTCTTCACCGGTTCCGATGGTTCCACCGCGCAAGCTGGCGCCGGCAAGCAGGTCACCGTGACCGCCGAGGTCGACACCTCCACGGGCAAAGTCAGCTCCGTGACGAGCTCCGCGGGCAACATTTCCTCCGAGAACAGCACGGCGATCCAGTCCGCCGTCAGCAACGTGATCAAGCAGGCGCAGGAGCAATCGGTCTTCACGCCGGCTGAGCAAACCCCCGCTCCGGGCAGCGCGGCTGGCAATGCCGCCGGCGCCGATGCTCCGGCCAAGACAACCAACGTGGTACCCACGGGCGTGCTGGTCCAGCCGGTGACCCCGGCGGAAGCCAGCCCGTCCCGCTAAGGCGGAACCGCTCGGTTTCCGGTTGTTTCCAGGTTTAGCCGAACCTTTCGCTTCATGGAGGAATCCATCCAGGTTCCGCACGAAGCGAAAGCGGGAGGCTTGATCATTCGCATCAACAACCGGGACATCATCGACCAGATGGTCCCGACGACGGAGGTCATCGCCCGATTGATCAAAGCCCACGAGGCCAAGGCAATATTGATCGATTTCCGGGCCATGCCCGGCGGCGTCACTTTCATGGACAAATATCGCATGGGAGAGACGGCCGCGCGCTGTCTGCCACGGATTCCCGTCGGCATTCTCACCCGCGAAGATCTAATCGATCCCGGCCGGATTGGCATCGTGGTGGCAACCAATCGCGGCGCCCAGGCCGATATTTTCACCGACCCTGCCGCCGCCGAAGCTTGGTTCGCGCGGAATACCCAATAACCGCCGTTACCGGTCCACCGCCGGATCGTGCTGGTCCTTGCCAAAGTAATTCAGGGCAAAGTGGGTCTGGCTCGGTTCCTGGTAAATGATGAAGACTCCCGGCGGTACCGCCGCTTGGATTGGCCGCGCGTGGCGGCTCGAGTTTCGCCATCCACAAATAACGCAGCGCCTCGTCGAACGGATAAATCTTCCGCTCGGAAATGATCGTGATCAGCGCATTCCACGGCAGGTAGACCTTGCCGGGATCGCGCCGCGCGATGGCGAGCAACCCTTCCTGGCTGCGATCGGGCTTCCAGCTGATCGGGCGCGTCTGCAGCACGTGGGCAATCGTCAGCAAACCCACACCCGATAGCGCGCCCAGCGCCAGCCGCAGGCGACGCGCGGCGTCCGGGTCCGCGGCCGTCTCACGCGCCTGCATGAGCGCCGAGCCGCCCATCACGAGCGCCGCCACCAGCAGATAGGTCGGCGCATGGATGGAGTTCAGCGCGGCGTCGACCAGCAACGAGCCGGTCAATCCCATCGGCAGCTGCAGCAGTGCGATCCAGCAAAGCAAGCGCGCAAGGGACGACGCCGGTGACAGCCATTCCCGCTTTCCTCATCCGTGTCAGTCCCACTTCGTTTGGGACTGTATTCACGGGGATCGGCGTTTACCGAACTTGCAAGGTATCGGCCTCGTAGGCCAACCCAAGGGAGGGAATCGTCACGGCTTTTCGGCCGCCTTCCTTCCTCACGAGGCCGGCGACCCAGGCATCATGTCCCGCCGCCTTGGCCGCGGCCAGCGTGGCCTCGACGGCATTGGGTGAAACGTAGGCCGCGAAGCCCACGCCCATGTTAAAGGTCGCGTAAGCTTCACGCAGATCGATCGGACCGGCATCCATCAGGAACTTGAACAGCGCCGGAATCGCGCGTGGCTCGGTGATCTCGTACACGAAAGCTTCTTCTAGGCGCATCAGCTTACGCCAGCCGTGGCCGGTGACATGAGCGACGTAGTTGAGCTTCACGCCGGCCTGCTGGCACTTGACGACAAAGTCCACGTAGATGGCCGACGCCGCGAGCAGCGCCTCGCCATAGGTGCGCGTGTCACCGTGGCCGATCGGCGTCTGATAACCCTGCGGCAGCTTGTCGGCGATGAGCCGGCACAGGCTAAGGCCGTTGGTCTGCACGCCGGTGGAAGCGAGAAAGATGATGGCGTCGCCATCCTTTACTTCGCCGGTGATGCGCTGCGTCTTGGGCGAAATTTTTCCGATGGCCGAACCGGCCAACACAATCGTGTCGGGATTGACGATGCTTTTGAGCGTCGGGGTTTCTCCCCCGCCCCAGACCGCACCGGCGCGATGGCAGCCCTCGGCCCAGCCGCTCACCAGCGCCTGCATGCGCACGGCATCGGTGAACCAGCCGGAATCACCCACCGCCGCGTGCATCGCCACGGAGATCGGGCGCGCGCCGCAGGTCACGAGGTCGTTGACGATCGTCGCCACCGTATCGATGGCGATTTCAGAGTAGAAACACTTGCCGGTCTGCGCGTACACGGCGTCGGCCACGAGATTCTTGGTCCCCAGGCCTTCCTCCACATGGGCCAGGAAATGATCGGCCGCTTCGATGAGATAGGCGCTCTCGCCGCGCGTCGTCGCCGGCTCGGCGTAGCCGTGGGCCTGCAGCTCGTTCGCGGTCCCGCGCGCCGCCTGCTGGCACGCGCGCTTGAACGCATCGAGCTGGTCGTAACGGACGCCGGAGGATTCGTAGGAAAGGGACATTTCAGAGGACGGAGGACAGAGGACGGAGGACAGCCAGCACCACGAACAAGATGGAACGAGAAAGGTGACTGTTCGCTGTCATCTGTCTTCTGTCCTCTGGTTAGTAAGAGCGGCCTTCCGCCTTCTCGAAATAATTCACGAAGGCCTGGTTCACGACGCGGAAGCCGCCCGGCGTCGGGTAGTTGCCGGTGAAGTACCAGTCGCCGCTGTGGTTCGGCAGCGCCTGGTGCAGGCTTTCGATCGACTGGAAGATGATCTCGATCTCGCCCTTCCAGCCGTTGGGCTTGGGCGACACGAGCTGCGTGATCTTCTTCGAAATTTGGTCGGCGGTGAACGGCTCGTAGATCTTGCGCACGTGATTGACCGGCACCTTGCCCGGATTCTTCAGCTCCTCGCGGCACAGGCGGTAAACCTCCTCGATCAGGGCGCTCTGGCCGTTCTCCTTGAGCAGCGTGATCGCCGCCTCGAAGGCGACGAACTTGCCGATCTCGGACATGTCGATGCCGTAGCAGTCGGGATAGCGGATCTGCGGGGCGGTCGATGCGATGATGATCTTCTTCGGGTTGAGCCGTTTCAGGATGCGCAGGATCGAACGGCGCAGCGTCGTGCCACGCACGATCGAGTCGTCGACGCACACGAGGTGGTCCTTCGGCTGCACCACGCCGTACGTGACGTCGTAGACGAGCGAGGCGAGATTGTTGCGCGACTTCTCCTGGCTGATGAAGGTGCGCATCTTCACGTCCTTCGTGACGAGCTTCTCGCCGCGCGGCCAGTTGTTGAGGATCAGGTCGTCGACCAGCGCCTCGGTGATCTTTCCATTCTTCGCGGCGTCGAGAAGCGTCTGCTTCACCTCGGCGCGACGGCGGAAGCGCAGCTCGCTCATCAGGCCGAAGTACGCGACCTCGGCGGTGTTCGGGATGAAGCTGAAGACGGAATTCTCGAGATCGCCGCCGATCGACTTCCAGATCTGCTCGGTCAGGCCGGCCCCGAGCGCCTTGCGCTCGCGATAGATGTCAGCGTCGTTGCCGCGGGAGAAATAGATGCGCTCGAACGTGCACTGCGTCTTCGGCAGTGCGGGCTTGATGCGCTCCACCGACACCGCGCCCGACTTCTTCATGATCACGGCGCAGCCCGGCTCGACCTCGTGGACGTCCTTGGCTTCGAGATCAAACACGGTGCACAACGGCGCGCGCTCGGAAGCGAAGGCCACCACCTCGTCGTTCTCAAACCAGTGGCAGGGACGGATGCCCGACGGATCGCGGGTCACGAAGGCATCGCCGTTGCCGAGCACGCCGACGAGCGAGTAGCCGCCATCCCAATTGGCCGAGGCCGTCCGCAACACGCGGGCCGGGTTGATCTCGAGGTTGATACGGCGGGAAATCTCGGCGCCCGGCGCCCCGGTGCCGCGCAGGTCGCGGTAAATCTGCTCGTGCTCGTCGTCGAGACAGAAGCCGATGCGCTCGAGGATCGCCTGCGTGTCGGTGGCGAAGATCGGGTGCTGGCCGATGGCGATCAGGCTGTCGTTCAACTCCGCCGTGTTGGTCAGGTTGAAATTACCCGCGAGCATCAGGTTGCGGGTCGGCCACGAGCTGCGGCGGAAGAACGGATGACACGCGCTCAGGTTGTACCCGCCGGACGTGCCGTAGCGCAGGTGGCCCATGTAGAGCTCGCCGCAGAAATCGAAGCTCTTTTTGACCGTGTCCGGAAACTCCGGGTGAATCACGCCCTCGCCCACCAGCGTCGTGTAGCGGGACGTCAGCGCCTGGAAGATCTTGTCGAGCGGGTTGATCTCCACGTTGCGCTCGCGGAACATGTACGGCTCGCCGGCCGGCACATCGAACTTCACGCAGGCCACGCCCGCGCCGTCCTGGCCGCGGTTGTGCTGCTTCTCCATCAGGAGGAAGAGCTGGTAGAAACCCCACAGCGGCGTGCCGTAGGTCTCCTGGTAGTAAGAAAGCGGCTTTTTGAGCCGGACCAAGGCGATGCCGCATTCGTGGGAGATGAATTCGCTCATGGATGGCAGGGAGCGGAGAGCATTGAGCTAGGAGCCAAGAGGCCGAGAACAGACCCAGAAACCCGGAAAAGCCAAATCGCATGTCCGGCTCTTGGCACCATGCTCTCTGCTCTTTGCCGCGGGCTTCGCCCGCCGTTCACACTACCCCCGACCGCAAGTTTTGTGGTGGGCGATGGGTGAATTCTGCGCGTCACGGCATTAAAGACGTTCATTCCGCCGAGCCCGGTCGTTTCGTCAACGGCTTTCTCCGCCATAGCCCGCGGTACACTCTGAAATTAACCACAGAATACACGGAATACACAGAAACCGGGCCTTCTTTTCTGTGTGTTCTGTGTATTCTGTGGTTCAAATCCGCGACATGTCCGTCCCTCCGCTTGACGCGCCGGTCCGGTTCGTGACTATCGCGCTTTAGACCATGCTGACACTGCACGGCTCTCCAGCCCTCTCTCCCTTTCGTCTCCAAAAACTCCTGGCGGATCTCACCTCCGCCGGCCTGCCGGTCCGGGCGCTCAACGCCGAGTTTGTCCACGTGGTCGACGTGGCCGCGGACCTCACCGCCGCCGAACGCAACGTCCTCGACCAGCTGCTGACCTACGGCCCGCGCCGCGCCGCCGCCGCCGTCACCGGTCTCGTCCAAGTCGTGGCCCCGCGTCCGGGCACGATTTCCCCGTGGTCCTCGAAGGCCACGGACATCGCCCACATTTGCGGGCTGAAAAACATCAAGCGCATCGAACGCGTCATCGCCTACACCTTCGACGTCGGCCGGCCCGACGCCAAGTACCCGCTGAGCCCGCTGGACGCCGCGCAACTCCAGACGCTCCGAGCGAAGTTGCACGATCGCATGACCCAGATTGTCTTCGGCGATCTCGACGCCTGCGCCGCCCTTTTCCGCCAGGAGCCGCCGAAGCCGATGAGCAGCGTGCCGGTGCTCGCCGCCGGCCGCTCCGCGCTGGTCTCCGCAAACAAGCTCCTCGGCCTCGCGCTCGCCGACGACGAGATCGATTACCTCGTCAAGGCCTTCACCACGCTCGGTCGCGACCCGAATGACATCGAGCTGATGATGTTCGCGCAGGCCAACTCCGAGCACTGCCGCCACAAGATCTTCAACGCCTCGTGGGAAATCGACGGCGCCAAGCAGGACAAGTCGCTGTTCCAGATGATCCGGAACACGCACCAGCTCCACAGCGAGGGCATCCTCTCCGCCTACAAGGACAATGCCGCGGTCATCGCCGGCACGAAGGGCGGCCGCTTCTACGCAGACCCGAAGACCAACGAGTACGCCGCGCACCAGGAAGACATCCATCTCCTCTGCAAAGTGGAGACGCACAATCACCCGACGGCGATCTCGCCCTACCCCGGCGCCGCCACCGGCTCGGGCGGCGAGATCCGTGACGAAGGCGCCACCGGCCGCGGCTCGAAGCCGAAGGCCGGGCTCGTCGGCTTCACCGTTTCGAACCTCCGCCTGCCCGGCGCGATTCAGCCGTGGGAAAAGGATTTCGGCAAACCGGGTCGCATCGTCTCCGCGCTCGACATCATGATCGAGGGCCCGCTCGGCGGCGCCGCGTTCAACAACGAATTCGGCCGTCCCGCGATCAACGGCTACTTCCGCACCTTTGAAGCCGAGGTACCGTCTGCGAAGGGCAACGAGCTCCGCGGCTACCACAAGCCGATCATGCTCGCCGGTGGTCTCGGCAACATCCGCGGCGAACACGTCCAGAAGGGCGTCATCAATCCCGGCGACAAACTCATCGTCCTCGGCGGACCGGCCATGCTCATCGGCCTCGGCGGCGGCGCCGCCAGCTCCATGGGCAGCGGCGCAGGCAGCGAGGATCTCGATTTCGCCAGCGTGCAGCGCGACAACGCGGAAATGGAACGCCGTTGCCAGGAAGTCATCGACCGCTGCTGGTCGCTCGGCGCGGACAATCCCATCAGTTTCATCCACGACGTCGGTGCCGGCGGCGTGTCCAACGCCCTGCCCGAGCTCGTTAACGACGCCGGCCGCGGCGGCAAGTTCGACCTGCGCAAGCTGCCCAACGACGAGCCGGGCATGTCCCCGCTCGAAATCTGGTGCAACGAATCGCAGGAGCGCTACGTCCTCGCCGTGCCGGCCGCGCGGCTCGAAACCTTCAAGGCCTTCTGCGAACGCGAGCGCTGCCCGTTCGCCGTCGTCGGCGAGGCCACCGAGGAGAAGAAACTCGTCGTCGAGGATCCGCATTTCAAGAACACGCCGATCGATCTCCCGCTCGAGGTCCTCCTCGGCAAGCCGCCGCGCATGCACCGCCAGGACGCCACCGCGGCACGTCCGCTGCAGCCGCTGAAGCTGCGCGGCCTGAGCCTGCAGCAGGCCGTGCACCGCGTGCTCGCCCACCCGACCGTCGCGGACAAGACCTTCCTCATCACGATCGGCGACCGCTGCGTGACCGGACTCATCTGCCGCGACCAGATGGTCGGACCCTGGCAGGTGCCGGTCGCGGACTGCGCCGTCACGGCCGCATCCTTCGACGTCTACACCGGCGAAGCCATGGCCATGGGCGAACGTACGCCCGTCGCCATCAACAACGCCGCCGCTTCCGCGCGTCTCGCCGTCGGCGAGGCTCTCACCAATCTCGCCGCTGCGCAGATTGGCGATCTCGGCAAAGTGAACCTCTCCGCCAACTGGATGGCTGCGCCCGCGCAGGCCGGCGATGGCGCCGACCTCTACGCCGCGGTCCGCGCCGTCGGCATGGAACTCTGCCCCGCTCTCGGCATCACGATCCCGGTCGGCAAGGACTCGATGAGCATGACGACTGTCTGGAAGGATGCCGGCGGCGAGAAGCGCATGACCGCGCCGGTCTCGCTGATCGTCTCGGCCTTCGCCTCGGTCACCGACATCCGCCTTTCGCTCACGCCGCAGCTTCAATACGATCCGACCTCACAGGAGAAAACTGAGGGAACGGAGAATTCATCCTCTGTTTCCTCCGTTACCTCCTGTGAAAATCCGGAGATCGGGGACACAGTCCTTCTGTTGATCGATCTCGGTCGCGCGAAGAACCGCATGGGCGGCTCGATCCTGGCGCAGGTCGTCTCGCAGATGGGCGAAGCCACGCCGGACGTCGACAATCCAGCCGACCTGAAGAATTTCTGGAAGGTCATCCAGCAGCTCGGCGCGGCCGGCAAGCTGCTCGCCTATCACGACCGTTCCGACGGCGGTTTGCTCGCCACGGTGGTCGAGATGGCCTTCGCCGGTCACACTGGCGTCGATATCGAGATCCCGCACCTGCACGACCCGTTTGGCGCGCTCTTCAACGAAGAGCTCGGCGCTGTCATCCAGGTGCGCGAGTCGGATTTCGACGACGTCTACCTCGCGTTCCGCGAGAACGGCCTCAAGGCCTGCGTGTCGCGCCTTGGCACGCTCAACCCGCACCACGCGCTGCGCATCACGCAATCCGGCCAGGAGATTCTCAACGAGAACCTCTCCGCCCTCCGGGCGATCTGGTCCGATGTCACCCGCCGCATCCAGGCGATGCGCGACAACCCGCAGGGCGCCGAGCAGGAATTCCAGCTGAAGCTCGACCGCAACAACCCGGGCGTCACGCCGAAGATCACTTTCGAGGTTAAACCGAAGAAGAAACACACCGCGCGCCCTGCCGTCGCCATCCTGCGCGAGCAGGGCGTCAACAGCCAGGTCGAGATGGGCCACGCGTTCCATCGCGCGGGTTTCAAGGCGGTCGACGTGCACATGACCGACATCCTCAGCGGACGCGTTTCGCTGCAGGACTTCCGCGGCGTCGTCGCCTGTGGTGGGTTCAGCTATGGTGACGTCCTCGGCGCCGGCGAAGGCTGGGCCAAGAGCGTGCTCTTCCACGAAAAGACCCGCGCCGAGTTCAAGACCTTCTTCGAGCGCGCCGATGCGTTCTCCCTCGGTGTCTGCAATGGCTGCCAGATGATGAGCAACCTGAAGTCCATCATCCCGGGCGCCGACCTCTGGCCGCGCTTCGTGCAGAACCAGAGCGAACGCTACGAGGGCCGCTTCGTTTCCGTGAAGATCGAGAAAAGCCCGAGCGTGCTCTTCGCCGGCATGGAAGGCTCCGTCATCCCGATCGTCACCGCCCACGGCGAAGGCTACGCCGAGTTCAAGGACGCCCACGCCGCCCGCGTGTTCAGCGACTCCGGCCTCGTGGCCGGCCGCTACGTCGACAACCATCACGCGCCGACGGAACTCTATCCGCTCAATCCCAACGGTTCCCCGCTCGGCATGACCGCCCTCACCTCGAGCACCGGTCGCGCCACGATCCTGATGCCCCACCCCGAACGCGTGCACCGCACCGTCGCGATGAGCTGGCACCCCGCCGAATGGGGCGAGGACTCCCCGTGGATGAAGCTCTTCTACAACGCACGCGATTGGGTGGGATGAAATCGACGCCATGCTCGCGAATCAGCTTCCTCGCTGTCTGACCGGAGCATGGTTGTTCCTCGCGATCGGCCTGTCGCTCATCGTCACGGCGCAGGCCGCGCAAACTTATCGCGGATTCACCATCGACGTATCCGCGGTGGAGAAGCAGGCCGATCTCGAAGCCCTGCTCGCGACAACGCATGAGCAAATCGACATCGTTCATGCCGTCGGCCTGCCCGCCGAGGTTTTGAGTTTCGTTCAAAGCGTGAAATTCGAACTCGTACCCGCAGGCACATTCAAGAGTCCGACACCCGGACTCTACAAAGGCCGGCAGGATCAGAGCGTGCAGGTCTCGGCGGCGATCGTGCGTGTCGGGCACAAGCCGGTCCTGCTACACGAACTGATGCACGCTTATCATGACCAGCGCATCGCCCATGGCTTCAGAAACGCCGAAATCCTCGCTCTCTACAAACAGGCCCGGGCGATTCCGGCTTACGCCACTCAGTCGCACATGATGTCGAATGAGAAGGAATACTTCGCCTGCACGGCCACCGCGTACTTGTTCGGCGTCACGGCCCAGGAGCCGTTCAATCGCGGGAAAATCAGGGAGAACCAGCCGGCGGACTACGAGTATTTGCAGAAACTCTTTGGGCCCGATGCAGGCAACTATGCGGGTTCACTAACGCGATAGAATCTCCATGCGTCCCACCATTCTCACCATCGATGATGCCAAGGCCGTACGCCTGCTCGCGGAAAAGGCGCTGAGCGCATTCGATTGCGAGACGACCGAGGCCGCCAACGGCTTCAATGGTTTCTACGCCATCGAGCGCGCCCGACCAGATTTGATCCTGCTCGATATCGCCATGCCGGTGATGGATGGGCTGGAAATGCTCGAGCGGATCAAGGGCACGCCCGAGATCGCCGACATTCCCGTCATCATGCTCACCTCACGCGCCGACCATGCGGTCATCCCGCAGCTGCCGGAAATGGGCGCACACGACACGCTGATGAAACCTTTCACCGAGGCCGCGCTGTTGGAAAAAATCAAAGCGGTGGTGAAGTTGAAGCCGGCCAAAACGAAGCAGCCGCTGCCGCCCAAATAGCCAGCAACGAATAGCTATTAATGAATAGCTATTGATCCGCGCGTTACCTTCGACGCTCCGCGCGGTCTGAAAAGGGACTCCCATGAACCCCTTCCCTCCCCGCGGCGGTGGCCCGCAGTTTGTCGACCATCATTCCCAAGCTCCGGCCTGGAAGCGCATCCATCGCAGCCCGTTTTTCTGGGTCGCAGCGGCTTTCATCCTCATCGCGATCTCGGTCTTCGTGCTGACGAACGGCTTCGCGTTCTGGCCGAACGGCAAGCCGGTGCCGGCAACGACGCCGTGATGTAGCGCGGCTAACTCATTCGACACACCCCGGCGCTTCGCGCTACCCCTCTTCATAGAGGGGATTCGAGCCACGCAGCCAAAGTCCCCTCTATGAAGAGGGGTGCCCGCAGGGCGGGGGGTGTGGATAGCGCCCGAAGTTATCCAACCATCGCTGTCCGGTCCGACGCCTCCCATCCGTCGGATAGATGAACGCCGCCAGAAAGCTGCTGACAGAAGGCTGTCAGCCCGGTGCTGTAGGCTGCGCGTCCATCCATGAGCGATTCTCTCCCCACCCCGCCTGCCGCCTCAGCCGACAACACACCCGCGCCCGGTTTCTGGGCCAACGTCTTTCACGCGCTCCAAGGCAAGCACAGCGACTACACCACGCTGCCGCTGAACCGCGCGGTCCTGCTGCTGGCGGTGCCCATGGTGCTGGAGATGTCCATGGAATCGCTGTTCGCGGTCGTGGACGTCTTCTGGGTTTCCCATCTCGGTCCCAGCGCGATCGCGGCCGTCGGGCTCACCGAGGCGATCATGTCGCTGATCTATGCGGTCGCCATCGGCATCTCCTTTGCCGCCACCGCCATCGTGGCACGTCGCATCGGTGAGAAAAATCCCGCGCAGGCTGCGGAAGCCGCCGGCCAGATCATCCTGCTGGGCGTCACGCTCGCGAGCCTCCTCGGACTCGTGCTGGGCACGTTTGCTCCCGACCTGCTCCGCTTCATGGGCGCGAGTAAGGAGGTCATCGCCATAGGTTCGCACTTCACCCGCATCATGCTCGGCGGCAATGCGACCGTTTTCCTGATTTTTCTCATCAACGCTGTCTTTCGCGGCGCTGGCGACGCCGTCATTGCGATGCGCACGCTGTGGCTGGCCAACGCGCTGAACATCCTGCTCGGGCCGTGCTTCATCTTCGGCCTCGGGCCGCTGCCGGAACTGGGCCTCACAGGCGCGGCCGTTGCCACCAACATCGGGCGCGGCATTGGCGTGTGCTACCAGCTCTGGCACCTGACCGGCCGCGCCGGGGCGATCCGGCTGCATTGGACCGACTTCAAGCCGCGCTGGGAAATCCTCGGCAACGTGCTCAAGACGTCCGGCAACGGCGTGCTCCAGATGTTCATTCACACCACGAGCTGGGTTGGCTTGGTGAAGATCCTCGCGCTCTTCGGTGCGCCGATCCTCGCAGGTTACACGATCGCGATCCGCGTCGTGATTTTCGCCCTCATGCCGGCCTGGGGCCTGTCGAACGCGGGTGCCACGCTCGTTGGGCAAAACCTCGGGGCAAAACGCCCGGATCGCTCGGAGCAAGCGGTGCTGATCGCCGTGAAATTCAACGCCATCTTCCTCGGTGGCGTCGGCCTGCTGTTCATCCTCTTTCGCCGGCAGATTATCGGCCTCTTCGCCGACGATCCTGTCGTGTTTGCCGAAGGCGTGCGCGCCCTCTGGATGATCAGCCTGGGCTTCCCGCTCTACGCCGCCGGCATGTGCTTCGAGGGCACGTTCAACGGCTCGGGTGATACCTGGACGCCGACCCGGCTGAATTTCTTCTGCTTTTGGCTCGGACAAATCCCGCTGGCCTGGCTGCTCGCCGTCCCCGCGGGGCTGGGCTCGACTGGCGTCTACATTGCGGTGCCCGTTTCCTTCAGCGTCCTCGCCATCTGGAGCGGCCTGCTCTTCCGCCGCGGCAAGTGGAAGGAGCAGAAGGTCTGAACATATGGCTATACTGTAGCCGGGGTCAGAGACATCGGCTACAACCCACTCGTGCTTACTTACGCGCCTGGTGGCTGAGGATGGCCCCGAGCGACAAACCAACCCCGAAAGCGGCGGCCAGCGACGCGAGTGGGTATTTCTTAACCGTGGATTCGGTCTTCGCGATGACCACGCGGGCAGATTCGAGCGGGTGTTGCTGGGCTTCGCGAATGAAGTCCTTCGCCCGGCGCAGGGTTTCGACCAAGCCTTGGCGCGCGTGCAGCGCCGTGCGGCTCAAGTCGTCTGCCGTCATGAGAAGCAGGACCTCGCCGTCCGCAATCAACGCCCGGATATCATCGATCACACGCTCGCGAGCCAGCTGGCCCTGCAGCGCGTTGTTAGGAGTTGGGAAATAGTTTTCCATCCTTTGATGGTGGCCTCCCCTGCGGAAAAGTTCCCGCCTCGTTTCCGGCCAAACCAAACTCAATTTAACCGCGGATTGCGCTGATTGCGCAGATAAAATCCCCGATCCTGCTCTCCGGTTTTTAAAATCCACGGAATCTGCGTAATCCGCGGCTAAAAAACGCCGTTCACTCAGCAGTGCCGCACGAACTCGCCGATGAAGCGGTCGATGTTGCGGCCCGAGACCTCCGCCGTGATGTCACGATGCAGCCCATGGATTTTTTCTTTCAGGCGCACCGTCACGCCCAGGCTCTCGGCCAGGCGCTTGATCGCTTCGGGACGTTTTTTCTCCCAACGCCAGCAAGTCAGACCGATGCAGATGGGCTTGGAAGGAGAGATTTCCCGCGGGGTAAGGGCTTGTTCCATGATCTCCTTGGAAGCCTAAATCGGGCCAACCCTGTAACGGTCCCTGTCATCAAACCCGGGAACTGCTTTTGCCGGATCCGGGTCGTAACCAATACCATGAGTACCATTACCCATCCCCTTACTCCGACTGAACCCAAGATGAAAGTTTCCCCGGCGGGCATCATCATGATCGTCCTCGCCGCCGCCCTGATCGCGAGCCTCGTCGTGTCCTTCCGCAAGATCGGCAACGCCAAGGCCGAGGTTACCCAAGCCCAAGCGGCCCTCAGCCAAGCCCAGTCCAACTCCAGCGGTTTGGAAAAGCAGCTCGAGCAGGCCCGCGCGGCCACCGCCACGGTCCAGAAGCAGCTCGCCGACGCCCAAACCCAGAACACCGAGCTCCAAGGCCAGATCAACCTCGGCAAGTCAGACGCGAAGTCCCTGCAGCAAGAAATCGACAATTCCAAGGTCGCCACCGAGCGCATCCAGGCCCAGTTCGACGCCGCCAAGACGCGCATCGAGGAGCAGGACGGCCAGATCAAGAGCACCTCTTCCCTGCAGGCTGACTTGGAAAAGGCCAAGGCCGATGCCACCGCCGCCCGCGACGAGGCGAACAACGCCAAGACCCAGGCTGCTGACATCCAGACCAAGCTCGACGCCGCCAACGCGCAGATCGCCGCGCTGCAGGCCGCCCAGCCCAAGAAAAAGAAGTAATCAGGCCGCCACCGGTGCCGGGCGATACTTCAAGGTCGCCCCGATCCCGAGGCCGATAAAAACCAACAGAGCCAGCCCTTGCGCGATCGCGAAGGGCGGCTCTTTTTGCGTCGGGGCCAGGACATTCAGCGCCGGGATCTTCAGGAACGCCTGCACGATCAGGACAAAGAAATTCAGGTAGAGCGAAATGACGGCGCCGACCACGTAGGTTGGGCGCCAGAAGCCGGCGAGTTTCTTCACATAGATTGCCACCAGCGTCGGGATCATCACGAGAATGGCCACAATCCCGGTGCCGATCGCCGGCGTGAAGCCTTTGAACGGAAAGAGAAAGCCGGTCACGCTGGTCGCCAGAGTCGTCCACAGGAAGACCGCCGTCCACCCCTTCTCGGTTTTCGAACCTAGCAGTGCGAACACGACGACGAAGCCGGCCATGATGGCCACCAGGCTGATCGCGACGTGGAATAACGTGAATGCCCCCAGCAGGACGGATGTGCTCATGCAGGAATCCTGCAAAGCAGCGCCCGTGCCGTCGATGGGGACATTGGGATTCGCGTAACGATTGCGCGCCACGTGTTCGCCCCTCCGTCATCCCACCAATCGCTTTAACCACGGACCGGACTTGCCGCCACACCCACGTCAGGCTTTATCAGTCTCACCCCATGCCCCGCCTCCGTTACTGGCTGTTGCTTTCGCTGACACTGTTCCTCGTCGCATCGACCCGCGCTGCTGGCCCCCAGTCCGAATTCGGCCGGATGCCCGACGGCACCGTCATCACTCTCTATACCCTGCGCAACGCCGCCGGCATGGAAGCGCAGATCTGCAATTACGGCGGCATCGTCGTCTCGCTCAAGACCCCCGACCGCCACGGCGTTCGCACAGACGTCGTCCTGGGCTACGACAATCTCGGCGACTACCTGAAGCGCGGTAATTATTTCGGCGCCCTCATCGGCCGCTACGCCAACCGCATCGCCGGGGGAAAGTTCACGATCGACGGACACTCCTACTCCATTCCACCGCTCTACGGCCCGAACAGCCTGCACGGCGGGCTGCGCGGCTTCGACAAGGTCGTGTGGACCGCAAGTGCCGTCCATCTCGACGCGCCCGAACCTTCACTCGAGCTCACCTACCTCAGCCGCGACGGCGAGGAAGGGTTCCCCGGCAACCTGAAGGCCACGGCCACCTACACGCTGCACGCCGATAATTCGCTCCAACTCGAGTTCACCGCCACGACCGACGCGCCGACGATCTGCAGCCTGACCAACCACTCCTACTTCAACCTCGCCGGCAAAGGCGACGTCCTCGGCTATCGTCTCAGCGTAAATGCCGACCGCTTCACGCCCCTCGACTCCACGGGAGTACCGTCTGGTGAACTGCGATCCGTCCACGGTACTCCTATGGACTTCACTCAGCCCACGGCGATAGGCGCACGCATCAATACCGCGGACGAGCAACTGCAGCTCGCCAGTGGCTACGACCAGAACTTCGTCATCAACCGAACGCAGCCCGGCGAACTCGTCCGCGCCGCGACCGTATCCGACCCCGCCAGCGGTCGCACGCTGGAGCTCTGGACCACCGCCCCCGGACTGCAGTTCTACTCCTGCAATTTCATGAGCGGCACCACCGGCAAGGGCGGCTGGAAGTACCAACCCCGCGAAGCCCTCTGCCTCGAACCGCAGGAATTCCCCGACGCCCCGAACCACCGCAACTTCCCGTCAACCCTACTGCGGCCCGGTCAGACTTACCGGCACACGATTGTATACCGGTTTTCGGCACATTGATCTCCCGATCAATCGCGAACCGCCGCTTGAACAAAAGCGAAAGAAGACTAGGTTTCGTCCGGCCCCCTGCGTTTTCAAGAAAGTCGTTTGGATATGAAATCCCCTCTCCTCAGTGGACTTCTAACCGTGATGCTTTTTGACCGGCTGCCAAGGCGTGATGGAGCGAAGGATCTCTGCGCACAAGGACACGTGGGAACAGCTTTCGGAAAATGACCGGCAAAGGTTGCGTCGCGGGCAGGTGCTCGTCGGCGACACGGAGGAAATGGTCCGCATCGCCCTCGGCCCGCCAGATCGGGTGCAGCAGATCACGGCGCCGGACGGGCAGCGGCAGACGGTCTGGCTCTATGAGATATTGGAATCGGGCGGGGACTATTTTCTCAATGGAACGGGTACTCCATCCCGCGTCACCAGCAGCGAAAGAAACGTCAATTTCCGCAACGGTATCGTCATCAACCAGCGCCGGCCGGCGATTCAGGTGGCCTCGGATATGATGGAAGCCCGCCTGGATCATCTCGTCTCGCTGTCACCCGGACAAAGGGCGCAAGCCCATGCCATATTTGAGCAGGCTAACACAGAGCTCTTTGCCTTCGGCCCGGAAGAGCGGCCTGAGAAAGGAATGCCGATTCGGCGGAAGATGCGGGCGGATATCCGTTCCATCCTCACTCCGGCACAGAAGGCGAAATACGACGACGCCCCTCAATATCTCGGTGGCGGATCAACCCGTCCCCGCGCGTGAGAACGCCTTGGCGGCGTCAGTTGCGACTTTCGGAAATGCCCATCTCCCTCCCCGCTCCCATTCCACAAATGCCCGTTCGCGATCTCGCCCGCGAAACGCCGAAACGCGAAAAGCGCGCCGCCGAAGCCGCGAGCCGCTGACCGGCGATCGGGTGCGCGATAGGTAGCGCGGAAGTTTTCCGGATGAGAATTGAGAAATCCGGCGACGGCCGTTGCCTGAAAAATACCCCGTGTCGCTCGGTTTGCTTTCTTTTTCCATGAAACTTCGCCTTCTCCTGCTGGCGGTCGCCGTCGCTGTTTGTTCCTCCACTCTCGCCCAATCCGTCGAACTACCGGGCGTTACGCTCAAACCGTCTGCGGTAATCAATCTCTGGCCCGGTCAGGCTCCCGGCGAAACGGGCGCAATCGCACCGGAGCGCATCCTGCCGGATCGTCCGCGTCCGTTCGACCAGATCACCGATGTCTCGGTGCCGACGCTGTCAGTCTTTCTCCCGCCGAAGGAAAAGGCCACGGGCACCGCCATGCTCGTCATCCCTGGCGGCGGCCTCGAACGGCTCGCGCTCGAACACGAGGGCTACGAAGTCGCCCAGTGGCTCAACGACCAGGGCATCGCCGCCTTTATGCTCAAGTACCGCGTCCCTGCCCGCAGCAAGGAGCAGCGCTGGAAAGTCGGCCTGCAGGACGCCCAGCGGGCCATGGGCCTCATCCGCGCCGGCGCCACCGGTTGGAACGTCGATCCCGACAGCATAGGAACCATCGGTTTCTCCGCCGGCGGCGAGATCAACGTGATGCTCTCCACCTACACGGAACGCCAGTACGCACCCGTCGATGACGCGGACCAGCAGCCAACCCGCCCCGCGTTCAACATCGTGATGTACGGCGGCGGCTTCGCGGACCAGAAGGCCAACGAGCTGCGGCCTGATATCCTGGCGAAGATCAACCACGACACGCCACCGATGTTCATCGCCCACGCCTTTGACGACGCCGCGCTCAACTCGATCATCCTGATGAACGCGCTCAAACGCGCCAACGTCCCGTCCGAGCTGCACATTTTCGGCGCCGGCGGACACGGATTCGGTGTCCGCGATTCCGGCTTGCCCCTCGCCCACTGGCGCGAGCTCTGCCTGAACTGGCTCTCTTGGCTCGGCTACACCGATCCGGCCCGCACGCGCGCTTTCGTTCGCGGCTACCGCCAAGCATACGCCGAAGGACGCGCCGGACTGCCGCGTTTCAGTGCCGGTACCGCGCATGCCGGTGTCGATCAGGCCTACATTGCCCAGCACCGTCTCGTCCGTGCGGCCGTGGCATCCGGCGACGAAATCACGGGCTACAAGGGCGCCTACACTTCGACGTCCGCCCAATCCGCCAACGGCGTCGACAGCGCCCAGCACGGCGTGCTGTTCAAATCCGGCCGACTCGAGGTCGGCACCACGCCAACGGTGGTGCCCGTCGCTGCCAACCGCCCGCTCTTCGTCGAAACCGAGATCGGCTATATCCTCGCCGTCGACATCGGCACCAAGGTACTCACGCCCCGCCAGGCGATTAGCTCTGTGGAATTCCTCGCTCCTGTGATCGAGCTGCCAGTGAACCTCGGCGCAGTTTCTGACGGCAAAGTCGTGGCCGCCGACATCATCGCCGCCAATGTCGGCTCAAGCCGCTACATCGTCGGTGCGTCCGTATCACCCAAGAGCATCGGTGACACCGACAAGGTGGCTGTCACCCTCACGCTCGACGGCAACGAGCTGCACCACTCCACCGGCGCCGAGGTCAAGGACGGCCAGGCCCAAAACCTGATGCTGCTCCTCAACCAAATTCTCGACCAAGGCCAGGTCCTCCACAAAGGCGACCTGATCATCTGCGGCGCCCTCGGCGGCGCCAAACCCGGCCAGAAGGGATCTTACCGCGCGGACTATGGCGCGCTCGGGAAGATCGAATTCAAACTCGAGTGAGAGGATTGGGCCTCGCGCCCAGTTCGCAAAGTTCGCCAAGGGAAATGCCTTTGCGAACTTAGCGTCCTTGGCGTGAGAAAACTCAGTTACGCCTCCCCACGCAGCTTCTTCCACGTGGCGAGGCAGCGTTCGGCGGTGTCGAATTCGCCGTAGCGGCTGCCTTCCTGTTCCATGAGATAGTATTCGACGCCGCCAACCGACTCGGCCGCCGCGATGATCTCGCGCCACGGCGTGACGCCCTCACCGAAGAGCACCTTGTATCCCTTCTGGTCTTCATCCTTGCCCGGCGCCCAGTCCTTGAGGTGCAGGCTCTTGATGCGACCGGGGTTCGCCTTGATCCACGCGACCGGATCGGCGCCGGCTTCCATGCAGGTGCCGACGTCGAACTGGAGCACGAATTCCTTAGGCGTGTTGGCGGCGATGAGATCCATGATGCGCTGGTCGCCGTCGACCTTCACCCACTCCGTCTGGTGATTGTGGAAACCGGCGGTCAGTCCATGCGGCTGCAGCGCCTCGGTCGCGGACGTGAGCTGCGCGCACAGCTGCTTCCACGCATCGGCGCCGCGCGGCTCGCGTCCGGCGCTCGAGAGTACGAGATGGCGCGCGCCGAGGATCTGGTTGAGCTCGATCGCCCGGTTCATGCCGTCGCCCGGCGTGAACGAGATGAGATGATTGTGCGTCGAGTAGCAGCGCAGTCCGAGATCGTCCATCAGCGTGCGCACATCCTTGGCGTATGGCGCGGTCCACTGGAAATACGGTGCGTAAAATTCCACCACCTGATAACCGATCTTGGCCACCGCGCGCAGCGTCGCCGGCAGGTCCTTCGCCAGTTCGCCACGCACCGCGTAGAGCTCGATACCGATCGGGTATTTTTTCACCGGCTGCGCGACCGGCGCTTCCGCGGCGAGCAATCCGCCACCCGCCGAGGGCAGCAGCATCGCCGCCGGGACGACACTCGACAAAGCCAGGAACCGACGACGCGACAGGGAATCACCAACCGGGGATGTGTGGGGCATGCCCCAAGTGAAACCGTCCCATCACACTCAACAAGCCACAAACACGCGATCCGGCTCCGCGCGTTCGCAGACAGGGAGTGCCTAGAGCCGCTCCAGCAACTGGCGCGCTTCGACGGCGTTGGGATCCTGACGCACCGCCGTCGCCAGATGTTCGCGCGCTTCCGCCACGCGACCCAATTTCAACAGGGTGCGGCCCAACGCGGTCTGGATATCGGCCGCAGCGGGAGCCAGGCGGGCGGCGGCTTCGAAGTGCGGCAGCGCCTCGGCATCGCGGCCCAGCTGCGACAGCGTGTAACCGAGGTTGTAGCGGGCATCGACGGAGTCCGGCCGCAACTGCACCAGCTGCGCGAACTGCGGCGCCGCCTCGGCGAAATGCCCGAGCTTCAGCAGAGCGACGGCGAAATTGCCGATGGTGTCGAAATCGCCGGGCTGCAAGCGCAGGGACTCGCGGAAAGACTGTAGCGCGAGCTGCGGCTGGCCGTTGGTAAATTGCACCAGCCCGAGCCGGAAAAGCGCCTTGGGCTGCGCAGGTTTCAAGCGCAGCGATTCCGCATAAACCTGCGCGGCCTCGGCCGGGCGGCCAGCCTTCTCCAAAGAAAGCCCCCAGGCCATCAGCATCTCCGCATTGCCCGGCAGGCGCTGCACGCCCTGTTCGTTGAGTTCCGCGGACCGCGCGAAATCGCCATGGCGGAAGTGATAACCCGCCAGGTGAAAATAGCCCCACGGGTTGTCCGGCGATTTTTCGATCACATCGGCCCAGAGCTTTTCCTCGGATGCATAGGTCTCCCCGCGTCGCGCCGTCAGGCACGCGGCACCGGTCGCGAGCACGAGACACGCGACGAGTGTCGTACGCGCGCCACCCACCCGCCAAAGCATCAGTGCGACCAAGACCATCAGCGGTGCCAAGGGCAGGTGCATGCGATGCTCGGCGATCGTCTGCGACAGCAACGGGTAAATGCTCGAGCTGGGTCCGAGGATCAGGAAAAAGCACGCCCCGAGGAAACCGAGGCGCGGCCAGCGCCACAACGCGACCAGCGTGAGCATACCCAACGCCGTCAACACGCAGAACTCCAAGCCGACCTCGGCGAAGCTATGCGCCCGCCAGCTGCCGTAATCGACGTTAAAGCCTGTCGGCCACACGGTGAGCTTCAGGTACGTGACAATCGCGCGCGCCTGCGTCAGCAAATACGTCCACGCCGACAGCCCGTGACCGTAGCCCGCGGTACCACCCCGGCTGCCGCCGGAATCCAGCACCAGCGCCGCCAGCACCAGCCACGTGGCCGCGAACGCCAGGTACCACCGCCAGCGCTGGCGCCAGGCTTCGCGAAAAGACCCCGCCACGAACGTGCGGTCGAAAAGCAGCGCGACCAGCGGAGCCGTCACCATGACTTCCTTCGCTGCCATGCCGACGACGCACGCGGCCAGTGCGAGCCAGAACCAATGCGTCCGGCCGCCCGGCGCGGCGGCGCGCACGAAGCAGTAAAGCATCAGCAGATAAAACAGGCTGACCAGCGACTCTGTCCGCTGGATCACGCAGATGACCGTTTCCGACTGCAGCGGATGCACGGCCCAAAGCAAAGCCGCGCCCAAGGCCACCGGCAGCGAGACCGAGCGCAAGGCATCCGGCCCTCCGGGCAGCGACAAGGTTCGGCGCACTAGACCGAACAAAGCCAGCGCACCCAGCACGTGAATGCCGATGTTCGTCAGGTGATAGCAGGTGGGATTGAGACCGCCCGCCGCGTAATTCAGGGCCAGCGAAAGATTGATCACCGGCCGCGAATCGATGCCGGAGCCCGTCGAGGGCGGACGCAGCACCCGGCCGAGTTTCGTCAGATCGCGGATGGATTCGTTTTCCACGATGCCGGGCAGATCATCGAAAACCAGCGGTGCGTGGCGCACGCCCCAGTAGGCGAGAAAACCCGCCGCAACGATGACCAGGCCGCAAAGCCAAACCAGCTCCCGACGCGGAGGAGCTGGCAAAGCAGGGGCCGGGGTGGCACGGCTGGGGCGGGCTGGCATTCGCGTAGTTCTCCGCGAAAGAGCCCCACCCCGTCAACCGGGCAACCGTTCGGCTGTCCGGAGATTCTGCGCTAACGTTGGGGGCCCGAGTCCGACTGTAGCGGCGCTCTATGAGCGCCGAGTCCGAGCTCGGCGGTCATAGACCGCCGCTACAGGATGGTTACCGCGCCAGCAGCGCATCCAGCGACCACTTGCCGCCGCCGAGGACGACGAGGCCGATGGCGACGCCGATCGCGAGAAGAAAGAGCTCGATGCCCTCACCCTTCTGGTTGCCAAACCAGTTCATGAAAAAGCCGTTTCCGCGCAGCTGCCACGCGGCTCCAAGCATGATCACGACCAGGCTGGCGGCCGCGAAGCGCGTGCCCACCCCGGCGATCAGCATCAGGCTGCCGAAGAATTCGCCGAGGATGACGAGCAGGCCGACCACATAGGGCGTACCCACCGTGCCGGTGAAATAGCCCATGGTACCGGTGTAGCCGTAGCCACCGAACCAGCCGAGGAGCTTCTGGGCTCCGTGGGGAAACATCATGACGCCGAGCGCCACCCGCAGGAAGAGCGGCGCGAAAGAGTCGCCGGTGGCGACGAGGGATTGAATGAGTGATGATAGTTGCATACACAACTAATCTGATAATGATAGTTGCATATGCAAGCATTATCTTCAAAAACCTCCTCCGTGAAAACGGTCCTGCCCGAAATCCGCCTCGAAGCCTGGCGCAAATACCTCACCTCGTTCTGGCGCATCTTTGCCGCCATCGAGTCAGACCTCGCCGCGGCCAAGCTGCCTTCCCTCAGCTGGTACGACGCCCTGTACGTGCTCTACCTCGCCCCGGAGCGCCGGCTGCGCATGAGCGAGCTGGCCACCAGCGTGCTGCTCAGCCGCAGCGGCCTGACGCGCCTCGTGGACAAGCTGGAGAAGGAAGGCCTGCTGCTCCGCAAGGCCTGCCCCACCGACGGCCGCGTGCAGCACGCCGAGCTAACCGACAAGGGAGTCGAGATGCTACGCAAGATCTGGCCTGTTTACCGCGCCGGCATTGCCAAGTATTTTGCGAGCGAGATCTCGGACGCGGAGGCACGCCAGCTGGCCGCCATTTTTAGCCGGATGAGTCCGGAGGTGCCGTCACCGACGCCGGCCGAGCCAGCGCCAAGTGACAAGTAACAGGTATCAAGTATCAGGAACGAGACGGCCCGCTGCGTCTTGTTACTTGATACTTGCCACTTGAAACTTGCGCAAGGGCGCTAGCCTTTGCGCCCTTTGGTTTCGCCTGCCACTTCGCGGAGCACGCGCCCAAAAGTCTCCGCGTGCGGGTTGGGCCGGGCTGCGGGGGTACCCACTACGATCGACACCTCGGGCAGCGCAGGCGAAAACGGCCGGATCACCATGGACTGCGGCAGCAGGCTGATCACGCCGTCCGCCAGGATCGCCGCGCCCTTCGTCGCCTCCAAGGCAGCGAAGAGCGTGGTCACGCCGTCATTGATGAGGTTCACCAGATTGGGCGTGACGCCGAAATTCTTCAGCGCCGCCCGCAGACGCGGGACATAGTCCGGAAAATTCGCGCGTCCCAGTCCGTGCAGCGGCAGACCCTCGAGCCGCGACGGTGGAATTTTTGCGAGCTTCGCCAGCGGATGCTCCTTCGCCAGCACGAGCACCAGTCCCACCCGGCGCAATTCCGCCCACTGAAAACCCTTGATCGAGTTCTCCGCGCTGTCGGGTACAATGACGAGATCGAGGAGCCCGTCCTTCACTTTCTCACCCATCTCGCGCGGCGTGAGGTCTTCCAACTCCAGGCGCACGCGCGGTACCTCCGCTTGGAAGCGTTCGATTGCCCGCGGCATGATGCCCGACGTGAGTGACGGGCCATAACCCACGCGCAGCGTCTCGTTCTTCGCCTGGCCCCGCACGCGCTGGATCGCCTGGTCGGCGCGCGCCAGAAGATCGCGCGCCTCCTCGTAGAAAACTTCCCCGGCCTCGGTCAGTGTGACGGCGTTGGTCCCGCGCACGAAGAGCGGCACACCGATTTCCTCCTCGAGGTCCTTCACCTGCCGGCTGAGCGCGGGCTGCGTCAGGTGCAGGTTGTTCGCCGCTCGGCTGAAACTGCCGTGGGCGGCGACGGCGGCGAAATAGCGCAGGTGACGGAGCTCCATGCCTAAAAGTTAGGGTATTACCAAAAGTATGAGCGAGGCCAAAAACACGGCATTGGGCAGCCGGCGCGAAATCGGATATTCTCACGTCAGTCAGACGAACCACCGCCAACCACTCTCAACCAACACCATGATCTCCCTCACCCTCATCCTCGCCGCCCTCGTGGCCCTCATCTCCTGGGATGCTTCCGAAGCCGAAACCGCCGTCCAGTCCATCCCGGTCGAATCCGACGACTCCCTTTCCCTCAACCGCTAACCCGAAACTTTAAACACATACTACCATGAATCCCATCACCACCCTCCCCTCCACCCAGAAGCTCGCCGGCAAGGTCGCCCTTGTCACCGGCGGTTCCCGCGGCCTCGGCGCCGCCATCGCCAAGCGCCTCGCCTATGACGGCGCGTCCGTCGCCATCACCTACAGCGCCTCGCCCGCCAAGGCCGACGAGGTTGTCCAAGCCATCGTGTCCGCCGGCGGCAAGGCCGTCGCGATCAAGGCTGACGCCGCCGACACCAAGGCCGTCCGCGCCGCGGTCACCCAAACCGTCGCCACTTTCGGCGGCATCGACATCCTGGTGAACAACGCCGGTGTCGCCGTCATGGCGCCAATCGACCAGTTCAGCGACGCCGACTACGAACGCTCCATCGCGGTCAACGTCACCGGCGTCTTCGCCGCCACCCAGGAAGCCTCGCGCCACATGCGCGACGGCGGCCGCATCATCCAGATCGGCAGCGTCAATAGCCAGGCGATGCCCTTCGCCGGCGGCTCGGTCTACGCCCTGACCAAGGGCGCCATCGCCAGCTTCACCAAGGGCCTCGCCCGCGACCTCGGCCCGCGCAAGATCACGGTCAACAACATCCAGCCCGGTCCGGTCGACACCGACATGAACCCGGCCAACGGCGCCTTTGCCGATTCCCTCCGCAGCCTGATGGCCCTGAAGCGATACGGCGAAGTGGAAGAGATCGCCGGCTTCGTCTCCTACCTCGCCAGCCCCGAGGCCGGTTACATCACCGGCGCCAGCCTCCTCGCCGACGGCGGTTTCGCCGCCTGATCGCCCGTCACTTCAACTCTCAGTCATCATGAAACTCTCCGACCGCCACCAACTCATCGAACAGCTCAACTGGCGCTACGCCACAAAGCAGTACGACCCGACGCGCAAGATCTCCGCTCAGGATTGGGCCGTGCTCGAGGAAGCGCTCGTGCTCACGCCGTCCAGCGTGGGACTCCAGCCGTGGACCTTCTTCGTCATCGATGATCCGAACGTCCGCGCCAAGCTGCTCCTCGCGTCCTACGGCCAGCCGCAGATCGTCGACGCCTCCCACCTGATCGTCTTCGCCACCAAGACCAACTACAGCGCCGCGGACGTGGACGCCCACGTCCGTCAGGCCGCCAAGGTCCGCGGTGTCGACGTCGAGTCGCTCGAAGGCCTGCGCGCGATGGCGTTGCGCTCCGTGGTCCAGGGCATGAGCGATGTGGAACGCCGCAACTGGGCCGCCAACCAAACCTACATCGCCCTCGGCAATCTGCTCACCAGCGCCGCCCTGCTCGGCATCGACGCCACGCCGATGGAAGGTTTCGAAAAGCACCGCTACGACGATATCCTCGGCCTCAAGGCCCGCGGCCTCACCGCCTCCGTGGTTGCCGCCGTCGGCTACCGCAAGGACACCGACAAGTACGCCGCCGTGCCGAAGGTGCGCTTCCCGCGGGAGCTGGTGGTGCAGCACGTGTGACGCGGCGGTGCCGCGCAAGGGACAAGTATCAAGTGGCAAGTATCAAGGGCCGAGCCTTGCCCGATCTTGTTACTTGATACCTGAAACTTGTTACTTGGACGATTGAGCGGCTCGCCGCTCAATCGTCCCTCAGCGCTTCAATCGGTGAAACCCGCGAAGCGCGATGCGACGGCAGGAAGGTCGCGGCGAGAACCACGATCATCATGACCGCGGCCGCGGCCGTCAGGACACCGAAGTGCACGACGCCGAGACCGAAGAGCTGGCTTTGCATCGCCTTGCCCGCGCCCCAGGAGCCGAGCGCGCCGAGCGCAATGCCGGCGGTGAGCAGACGGAAGCCGAGGCCGAGGAATTGTGCGAGCACCTGTTCCGGTTGGGCGCCCAGCGCCATGCGCACGCCGATTTCCCGGCGGCGCTGGCTGACGGCATAAGCCAGCACGCCGTAGGTGCCGATGGCGGCGAGCAACAGCGCCACGCCGGCGAAAATGCCCGCGAGCAGCGCCGGCGAGCGCCGCGACACCATGCTTTCGTCGATCCAGGTCTGCATGGCTTTGAGTTCGTCCACCGGCAACTCCGGGTCGATCTTCAGCACGACCTTCGACAGCATGGGCGCCAGCGCGGTCGGCTCGAGCGAGGTGCGAACCACGACGGTGAAATTGCTCGAGGCGTAATGCTTGTACGGGAAATAAATCGCGCCCTGTTGGCTCTGCTCGGCGAGCTCCGCCTGCTTCACGTTGCCCACCACGCCGACGATCGTGAACGCCTTCTTATCGTCGAACGTCGGGCCGTTGGTCAGGCGATGGCCCACCGCGCTCTGGCCCGGCCAGTAGCGGGCGGCAAAGTCCTGGTCGACCACGCAGACGCGCTGGTCGCGGTGGTTGTCGGCATCCTCGAGATAACGGCCCTCGATGAGCGGAATGCCCATCGCCTGCCAGTACTCGCCGGCCCCGGCCGAGGTATAATGGGCGCGGATCGTGTCGCCCGGCGCGGGCTCGTGTCCTTCCACGGCCGTGGCGTTGTTGTTGATGTTGCCGCCCATCGGCAGCCCGGAGGTGATGCCCACTGAAAGCACGCCCGGCTGCGTGCGCAATTCGGTCAGGAGACGTTCGACGAACGCGAGGCGCGGCTCATCCTTGGGATAGCCCTTCCACGGGAGCGCCAGGCTGCCCGTGAGCACGTGGTCGGGCCGGAAGCCCGGCGCCGTGGCCATGACGCGCTGCAAGCTCAGGCCGAGCATGCCCGCGCCCGTGAGCAGCACGAAGGCCAGCGCGACCTGCGCGATGATGAAACCGTGACGCACCCGCTGCGCCGCGCGGCTGACGGTGCCGCCGCGCGATTCGGATTGGAGCACCGACGCCAGACGGGCGTGCAAATTGAACCACACGATCGGCAGCGCGAGCGCGAAGCCCACGATCACGGAAACCGCGAGGCTGACGGCTGCGACGCGGCCATCGAAAACAATCTCAGCTCCCAGCGGCAGACGGTCCGTGCCCAGCGCGGAGAGCAAGCGGATGCCGACCGCGCCCACCGCCAGGCCCAGCAGGCCGCCCGCCGTTGCGAGCATGACGGTTTCCAACATGACTTCCTTGGTGATGCGACCGGCACTGGCGCCGAGCGCCTGCCGGACCGCGAGTTCCTTCGAACGCCCGCTGGCCCGGATGAGGAGCAGGTTGATGAGATTCACCCCACCGATGAGCAGGAGAAACAGCACCGCGCCCTGCAGGAGAAGCAGCATGGGGCGGATCTCGCGCACATGATCGGTATGCAAACCGTACACGCCGGTATGGAAGCGCGCGCCCTTGATCAGGCTGGCATAAGGATCATCGAGCAGTTGCTGGGCGTTTAGTGCGTCGATTTGCGCCTGGGCGACCTCGATCGTGGCGCCCGGAGCGAGCCGTGCCACCAGCTGCATATTGTTCGAATGGCGGTGGTCGGGCTTGCGATCCTCTAGATCCGAGGCGAGCGGTCCGAAAAACTGTGCGTCGACCGAGAGAAAACGAAAACCCGGCGGCAGCACGCCGATGATGTCGTTGGGCAGCGAGTCGATGATCATCGTTTTGCCGATGATGTCCGGGTCCGCGTTGAAGTGGTTGCGCCAGTAGGCGTCGGTGAGGATCACGCGGGCGCTGTTTTTGTAGAGCATCTCGTCCTCAGTGAACGTGCGGCCGCGGGCGAGCGGCACGCCGAGCGTGGCGAAGAATTCCGGCGAGACGCGCGCGCGGCTCACGCGCTGCGGCGAGCTGGCGCCGCCCACGATGACGTTGCCGCCCTGGATGATCGAGGTGGAGGCGAAGGCCTTGATTGCCTCCTTGCGGTCGTAGTAATTGGGCAGCGAGGTGCCGGCGCGCTCCACGCCGGCGCCCGGATAGGCGTTGACCGTGGTTACCAACCGGGACGGTTCGGGAAACGGCAGCGCCCGCACGAGGATCGCATCCACGACGGCGTAGATGGCGACATTGGCGCCAATGCAGAGCGCGAGCGTCAGGAGAACGGTCACCGTGAAGCCGCGCTCGCGCGCGAGCCGGCGAAAGGTTTGCCGCAAATCGGCCAGGGAGATCAGGGGGGGCACGGACAAGTAACCCCGCATCTCCCACATTAGTTACAGAAAAATCATTCTACTGGGAGGCCTGCGTGAAAATTGACCGAACAGTCCGCCCCGGCAGCCTCGACAGCCCAACCCCCGCGAGCTACCCCTGTCACCACCCCACCCCATGCGTTACATCGACTCGCATATGCATTTTTGGGATCAGGAATTCCTTGGCGGCTATGCTTGGCTGCAGGAAGTGCCCTCGATCCGCCATCGCCATGATCCGTCCACGCTGCACGTGGAGGCCGAATCCGACCTGCCGGAGAAGATCGTCTTCGTCGAATGTGGTGCGCCCCCCGTGGCGGAGGTCGCCTGGATCGAAAAACTGGCCGCCCAGGAGCCGCGCATCCGGGCGATCGTCGCCCATGTGACCGTTACCGAAGGCGCGAAGACCGTCGCGGCCCTGGCGGAAATGAAACGTCATCCGCTGGTCCGCAGCATCCGGCACAATTTCCAGCACGAGGCGGTCGACGCCTGTGTACAACCGGAGTTCGTCCGCGGCGTGCACGCGGTGGGCGCGGCGGGTTTTAATTTCGACCTGTGCTGCTTTCACCCGCAACTGCCCCATGTGCAGGAACTGGTGCGGCAATGTCCCGAGGTGAACTTCATTCTCGATCACGGCGGCAAGCCCGGCATTCGCGCCGGATTGACCGACCCATGGCGCGAACACATCCGCGAACTGGCGGGGATGCCGAATGTCGTGTGCAAGCTTTCCGGGCTCGTGACGGAAGCTGATCACCAAAAATGGACCGTCGCGGAACTTGAGCCGTACGTGGCCCACCTGCTGGCGACGTTCGGTTCTCAGCGCATCCTCTTCGGCGGCGACTGGCCGGTGGCGAAGCTGGCGTGCGGTTATCTGCGCTGGCTGAATATCGCGCGTGACCTCGTCGCCGATCTTTCCACCGACGAACAAGCCGCGATCTTCGCCGGCAATGCCGAGCGGGTTTACCGCATCTGAATTCTTCATGACCTCCCTTCCCCTGCGTCCCTTCGGCAAGACCGGAGAAAAACACACCGCCCTCGGCCTGGGCGGTGGCTTTGTCGGCTTCGCCGGCTTCGACCGCGCCGTCGCCACCGTGCACCGCGCGCTCGAACTCGGCATTCGCGTCGTCGACACGTCCGTCATGTATCTCAACGGCGCCTCGCAGCCCATCATTGGCGCGGCGCTGGCCGGCCGGACCGAGCAGCCGTTCCTCGCGACCAAGATCGGCTACTTCAAGGATCCGCGCCACTACCGCTCAGTGGAAGCGATGCACGTGCAGCTGCAGGAAAACCTGCGCCTGTTGCGCCGGGATTCGGTAGACATGTTGCAAATGCACGAGGCCGATTGGGGCCAGTGGTGGACCGATCGCCCCGACCTGCGCATGTGGGAGCTCTTCGACCTCGAAGGCAGCTACGATTTCGCCAACGCGCCTGTCATCCAATTTCTGCGCGAAGCCAAGGCCCGCGGCCTCTGTCGCCGCATCGGTGTCACGGGCAACAACGCCCGGCACGTGGGTCGCGTGCTGCAGGAGCTCGACGGCATCGACTCGGTGCTCATCGCCTACAATTACCAGCCGCTCAACGCCTCGGCGCGCGAGCACGTCATCCCCGTCGCCACCGCCAAGGGCGTCGCCGTCATGGTCGCAGGCCTGTTCACCTTCGTGAATTCGCTCCCGCCCGACTGGCGCAACGAAAAGGGCACCTATCTCGGCACCAACGCCGACCGGCAGCTGGCGGAATTGAAAAAGCTCCAGCAGACGTCCGGCGTGTCCATGACCGATCTGGCCATGGGATTTGTCTGCGGCGATCCGAACATCAGCACGATCCTGCTCGGCGCTCCGGATCCCTCCGTGATCGAAGGCAACGTCGCGGCGTTCCTGCGCGGTCCCCTGCCCGCGGACCTCCATGCCGCCGTCGATGCGATCGCCCGGCAGTACGCGTACGCCTGATTTCCCATGAAAACCCTCGTACCCCTGTTCCTGGCCGCCGTCGCGGCGGCTTTTGCCGTGGATGCGCCTCCTCCCGCCGAAAGCCGTTTCGAGAAGCAGGTAAAAATCTACGAGGCCGCCGATGCCGCAAATCCGCCGCCGAAGGGCGCCATCATGCTGGCCGGCGACTCGCAGTTCTTTCGCTGGAAAACGTACAAGGAAGACCTGCCCGGCTACACCCTCGTCAATCGCGGCATCGACTCGTTCCAGACGTCCGACCTTATCCAGTTCACCGACCGGCTCGTCCTGCCGCACCAGCCGCGTCTGATCGTGCTGCACGTCGGCGGCAACGACGTCCACAACGGCAAGAGCCCCGAGCGCGTGCTCGCCGACTTCAAGACCTTCGTCGCGAAGGTCCGTGCCGTGCTGCCGCAGGTGCCGATTTATTTTTCGAGCATCACGCCCGGACCCGGCCGCTGGGATGAAGCGGCCCAGCGCAAGGCCACGAACCAGGTGATCAAGGACTACATCGCGACCCAGCCCAATTTGAAGTTCATCGACCTGTGGGACGCGATGCTGACCGTCGACGGCAAGCCGCGTGAAGACATCTGGGTTGAGGATCGCGTGCACCCCAACCACGCCGGCTACCTGATCCGCGTCGGCATCATGCGCCCGCTGCTCGGGCCGCCCGATCACACGCCATGAAAGCGGTCCGCCTGCTGGGCGCGCTGGGCGCCGCCATCCTTTCATTCGCTGCCGGCGCCTACTGGGAACACCGCCACGTCCAGGCCGCGCCGCTCGAAAGCCACATCTACCGCGAGGCGGACGCAAAAAAATCCACTGGCAACTGGGGCTCGATCGAAACCTACACCGCCGAGGGCACACCCACTGTGGGCACCAGTAGCATGCTGATCGCTCAGCTCGAGTTTCTGCCCGGCAAGCAGCTGCAGCCACCGCATCGCCATGTAAACGAGGAATTCCAATACGTCATCTCCGGCAGCGGCACCTGGCACTTGAACGGTCAGGATATTCCCCTGCAAAAGGGCGACCTGATGTACGCCAAGCCCGGCGATCTCCATGGCATTGCCAACACCGGCACCGAGCCGCTGCGGTTCTTCGTGGTGAAGTGGATCAGCAAGGGCGGCGAAAAGGCCGCGCCTTAACGCATGAGGATCAAGGCCGCCATCGAGCGAATTCCCGGCGGCCTGATGCTCGTCCCGTTGCTGCTCGGCGCGGCGCTCAACACCATCGACCAGGCTCATTTCGACTGGATCGAATCGGCGTTGAAGGCCCTTGGTGCCGGCCCGGCGAAGAACGGGCACTATGAATTTCTACGCATGGGTGCCGTGACCGCGGAAGGCGTGCCCTCCTTCACCGAGAGTCTGTTCAAGACCGGGGCGCTGACGCTGATCGCGCTGTTCCTCTTCTGCATCGGCAGCCAGATGACGGTGCGCATCGGCGCCCGCGCGCTCGGCAAAGGCACGCTCCTGACCGCGACCCGCTTCGTCGTGGGCACACTCACGGGCTTCGTTCTTGGCAAGCTTTTCGATCCGTTTCACGGCTTCCTCGGTCTCTCGACCCTCGCGATCATTGCCGCGATGTGCACGACCAACGGCGGGCTGTTCGCCGCACTGTCCGGCCAGTACGGCAACCGCAGTGACGTCGGTGCGCTCTCCATCCTTTCGCTCAACAATGGTCCGTTCTTCACTCTGATTGCGCTCGGGCTCCTCGGGGAACGGTTTCCGGTCGTCGTGTTCTTCGGTGTCCTGCTGCCCATCGCGCTCGGCATGGTGCTGGGCAACCTCGACCCAGCCATTCAGGAATTTCTGAAGCCGGGCGAAAAACTGCTCGTGCCCTTCTTCGCCTTCGCGCTCGGTGCCGGCATGAATCTCTCGGTTTTTCTCCAGTGGAATTTCCTGCTCGGCGGGGTGACGCTGGGCTTGCTGGCGGTGCTCATCACCGGCCCGGCGATGTGGCTGGCGATGGCCGCATTCGGGTTTCGTTCCCGCATCGCCGCCTTCGCCGGCGCCGGCGTCGCGGGCAACACCACCGCCACGCCTGTGGCGATCGCGGCAGCCGCTGCGGCCGCCGGTTCGCCCAATGCCGCTGCTTATCGTGACATTGTCGGGGTCGCTACCGCCCAAATTTCCATCGCCGTCATCCTGACCGCCCTGCTCTGCCCGGTCGCCGTCACGCTGCTCGATCGCTGGCAACGCACGCGCGGCATTGTCGGCACCGAAGAGGAAATCCGTCCATGAATTCAATCCGCCGGCCCCGCATCGCCGTGACCTTGGGTGATCCCGCTGGGATCGGCCCGGAAATTTGTCTGCACTTGCTGAACGACGCATCGATCACCGCGCTGTGCACACCGATCGTGTTCGGCGATGCCGGCGTACTGAAACGCGTGAGCGACCTGCTTAAAATCCCGCTCACTGCTCCGGTGGTCGCCGACTTGAAAGCCGCGACCGGCCCCGCCGTGTTTGATCTGCGCCAGGTTGAAGCGGCAGCGGTCTCACCCGGCAAGGTCGACGCGAAATGCGGTGACGCGGCCTTTCGCTACGTGATCGCCGCGATCGAAGCCGGTCTGGCCGGCCAAATCGACGCGGTGGCCACCGGTCCGCTGAACAAGGAGGCGATGCACGCCGCCGGACACAAATACCCCGGGCACACCGAAATCTTCGCGGAGCGCATGAAGGCGCCGCGTTCGTGCATGATGCTGACCTCGCCCGAAGTGACCTGCAGCTTCGCCACGGTTCACGTGGGCTATCACGAAGTGCCCGGCCTGCTCAGCGTGCAGCGCATCCTCGACGTGATCGAACTTTCGGCCGAGGCGATGCGCCGCATCCGTGGTCGGGCGCCCCGGATTGCGGTCTGCGGCTTGAACCCGCACGCCGGGGAAAACGGACTCTTCGGCCAGCGCGAGGAGGAGAAATTCATCGCCCCAGCCATCGCCGCCGCCCGCGCCCAAGGCCTGCAGATCGAAGGTCCGCTCCCGCCGGACACCGCCTTTTTACCGCAACGCCGCCGGACAACGGATGTCTTCATCTGCATGTACCACGACCAGGGCCACATCCCACTCAAGGCCTTGGCATTCGATTCGGCGATCAACACCACGCTCGGGCTCCCCGTTATCCGCACCAGCGTGGATCACGGCACAGCGTTCGACATTGCGTGGCAGGGCAAGGCCAACCCCGCGAGCTTGGGCGAGGCCGTGCGCCTCGCCGCCCGCCTTAGCGCACCCCGCGTATGATAGTCGTGATTGCCGATGACCTGAGCGGCGCCGCCGAGCTGGCTGGCGCGGCGGTGCGACAGGGCCTGAGCGCCGAGGTGCAAACCGCGTTTTTTCCCGGTACGAGCGCCGAGGTCGTATGCATCGACACCGACAGTCGCCTGCTGCCGGCCGCGGACGCCGCACGGCGGGTGACGGCGGTGACGCGCAGCGTGCTGGCCGCCCGGCCGAATTGGATCTTCAAGAAATGCGACTCCGTCCTGCGCGGCCCGGTGCTGGCCGAGGCGCGCGCGGTGGCGGAGGCCACCGGCAATTCCCGCATCCTGCTCATTCCCGCCAATCCTTCGCGCGGACGCACGATCAGCGCGGGACAATACCTGATCGCCGGCGAGCCGTTGTCGGAAACGTTTTTCTCCGTCGATCCGTCGCATCCGCGACTGACCGCGAACGTCGCCACGCTCCTCGAGGGCGACCTCGCGAATGTCGCAGTGCCGGACATCACCACCGCCGACGACGTGCGCCACCAAGCCGCCATCATGGATCCCCAGGCCCTGCCGGTGGGCGCGGTGGATTTTTTCTCCGCGCTGCTGGCCCGGCGCCTGCCGCAAAAGGCGGCCAAGCCGGAGGAAAGCTTCCCGCGAACGGGCAAAACCCTGCTCGTCTGCGGCAGCGCAGCGGCATGGCTCGGGCGCATTCACATCGCCCAGGAACGCCGCATGCCCTTTTTCGCCATGCCCCATGACGTCAGTGCGGTAGTCGGGGCGCTCCGGGCCAACGAGACGGTCCTGATCGGCATCGGCAACGGCCCGACGACCGTGGACGTCGCCCCGGCCAAGCTGGGCATGCAGCTGGCGCAAGCCGTCGCTTCCGTCCTGCGCCAAACCCGCGTGGAGCGGCTGCTGTTGGAAGGCGGCGCCACTGCTGCGGCAACGCTGGCTGCGCTGGGCTGGGCCCGGCTGCAAACGGAGCAGGTCGCCGACTCCGGCGTGGGCGTGCTCCGGCCGGTGGCGCCGCAGGCGCCGCTGCTGTTCATCAAGCCCGGCAGCTATGCGTGGCCGGAAGCGATCTGGCCCTGAGGCCTACTGATCCTTCTTCCGATTGCGCGGATGGAATTTCGCGTGCTGGTCGAGCAGGCGCGAGGATTCCACCGCGGTGTAGATCTGCGTCGTGCCGATGCTGGCGTGGCCGAGCATTTCCTGGATCGCTCGCAGGTCGGCGCCGCCGCCGAGCAAGTGAGTGGCGAACGAATGCCGCAGCAAATGAGGCTTCACTGGCTTTTCGATGCCCGCGCGCCGGGCGCTGTTCTTCACGATCACCCAAAGCGTTTTCCGCGAGATGGCCTTGCCGCGCTCGCTGATGAACAGCTCGCTGCCGGTGTTTTTCTTAACGAGTCGCGGACGCCCCGAACCAAGATAGGCAATCACGGCATCTCGGGCTTTCTCGCCGAGTGGCACGACCCGCTCCTTGGAGCCTTTGCCGAAGACACGCACGAAGGCGTTCTCAAGATCGACCTGTTGTAAAGTTAGGCCACACAACTCGGAGATACGCAGGCCGCTCGAATAAAAAAGTTCGAGCATCGCACGGTCGCGCACGGCATAGGCGTCGCCGCCGGCCGGTGCGGCGAGCAGCCGGTCCATTTCGCCGGCGGTTAAGACCTCGGGGAGCTTGCGACGGAACTTCGGCCCGCTGAGCAGCGCGGCGGGGTCGTCCTTGAGACGTTCCTGAAAAACCAAATACCGAAAAAACATGCGCACGGCAGCGAGCTTTCGTGCCTGACTAGATTCACTGAAGTTTTCATCGCTAAGCCAGTGAAGCCAAGCGGCGAGATGCTTCGGTTTGGCTTTTACCCACTCATTTATGCCCAACTTTTTCAGGTAGATCGCGGCTTGAAGAAGATCACCTTCGTAGGAGGTAACCGTATTCTTTGAACGACCTTTTTCCATTTCGAGGTGACCGAAAAAATCTTCGGCATCCTCGATAAAGCCGGCCAGCTCGGCCGGCCATGGCTTTTTCGTAAGCTGAACCTGCGGCTTCTTCATGTCGCGAGCCGCGAACCGGCCTTAGCGGCGGTGCTGCTGGCGGCGCGCGCCCGGAGGCGGCGGCGGGGCGGCGTTGACGTCGCGGAGGCGGAAAGTGATGCGGGCCTTGTCGAGATCGTACGGGCTCATCTCCATCTTCACGCGATCACCCGCGGCGATCTTGATGAAGTGTTTGCGAAGCTTGCCCGAGATGTGCGCCAGCACCATGTGGCCGTTGTCGAGCTGCACGCGGAACATCGTGCCCGGCAGCACGGTGATGATCTTGCCCTCCACTTCGATCGCTTTGCTGGTTTCAGACATGGTGCGGAGAGAGGGAAACGAGGATGTTCGGCATGCTTGTAAAAGGACGTTGTAAGACGGGAGCGGCGAAGCTAGTCAAGGCTATCATTTCTTGCTCTCCGCGACATGGTCCAACCCAACCGCCCCGCTCCGCCCTGCCCCTTCGAGAAAGTCTTCCCCTCCCAGCTGGTGCGGAACGACGAATTCTACGTCTGGCTGGCCTATAACCAGGCAATCGACGCCTGGCGTGAGGACGAAGTGCCCATCGGTGCGGTGATCGAATTGGGCGGCGAAGTCATCGCTTCCGCCCACAATCAGCGCGACAGCACGCGCGATCCCACGGCGCATGCGGAGATCCTAGCGCTCGGCCAGGCGGCCAAGGCCATCGGCGACTGGCGGCTCAACGAAGCCACTTTGTACGTCACCAAGGAACCCTGCCCGATGTGTTCGGGCGCCTCGCTGATGTCGCGCGTGAAGCGCGTGGTGTTCGCCGTATCCGATCCGAAAATGGGCTGCCTCGGCGGCGCCACGGACTTGAACGCCCTGCCCCACGTGAACCATCATCTCGAAATCACCCGCGGGGTTTTGGAAAAACCCTGCCTCGAATTGCTGCAGGCGTACTTCAAGATCAAGCGGGCCGAAGACACGGCAGGCAGTTGACGCGGCACCACTCGCGTGCACCTTGGTCTAATTAATCTCCGAAAATAAAACCCAACAATCCCATGGCCTACGAACTCCCGAAACTGCCCTACGCCAACAATGCGCTCGAGCCGCACATCGATGCCAAGACGATGGAGATCCATCACGACAAGCATCACCAAGCTTACATCACCAACGCGAACAACGCGCTGAAGGATCATCCGGACCTGGCCGCGCTGCCGGTCGAGAAGCTGATCGCCGACCTTTCCAAGGTTCCGGAGGCGATCCGCGGGGCCATCCGCAACAACGCGGGCGGCCACGCCAACCACTCGTTCTTCTGGACCATCCTCGGCCCCGGCAAGGGCGGCGCCCCGAAGGGCAAGCTCGCCGCGGCGATCGACGCCGAGCTCGGCGGCTTCGCCAAGTTCAAGGAAGACTTCGCCAAGGCCGGCGCCACGCGCTTCGGCTCCGGCTGGGCTTGGCTCGTCGTCAACGGCGGCAAGCTTTCCATCGGCTCCACGGCCAACCAGGACAGCCCGCTGATGGGCAAGGCCGTCGCCGGCATCGAGGGCAAGCCGGTCATCGGCCTCGATGTCTGGGAACACGCCTACTACCTCAACTACCAGAACCGCCGTCCGGACTACATCACGGCCTTCTGGAACGTGGTCGATTGGGACGCCGCCGAAAAGAACTACGTCGCCGCGCTGTAATACCGCGTGCCTCCGGCTCATCCGGAGGATTCGACCTACCCTCAAGCCGCACCTTTTGGTGCGGCTTTTTTATTTCTCCTTCATCACGTACACGCCGTCCCAATTCGCACCGGGCGGATGATCTTTCATGTAGTGGCAGCGCTGGATCATGATGAGTGAAGGATTGCTGTCGATGAAGTGCGCCTTGTTGGGCTGGTAAGGTTCCAGCGCGGCGCTCTTCTGGAAAAGCTCGATGGCACCGGCCCAGTCCTGGGCCAAGTAACGCTCGATGGCTTGGGCATGCAGCGCCATGCACTCGAGCGTCTGCGGACTAACCTCGGCGCGAAAGCCGACCACTTCGTAAACGGCCACCGGAAGCGAACGTCCCTTGACCACCAGCCGGTCAAGAAACCGGAAGAGAATCTTGTCTCCCTCCGGGTGCTTCTCGCACTCCGTCTTGGTGGACTCGGTGATCATGGTGAAGACGCCGAGTGACTTCGCGCCCGATTCCATACGGGCGGCCAGGTTCACGTTGTCGCCCATCATCGTGTAGCTGAACCGCTGCTGGCTGCCCATGTTGCCAACGATCGCCTCGCCCGTGTTGAGACCAAGCCGCGCGCGCAGGTAGTGCACGATCGACGGCCACTTGTCGCCCTCGCTCCGCCATTTCTTCCGGAGCTCCTCGATCCCCTGCTGCACGCGGATGGTCGTGACGCACGCGCGCAAGGCATGGTCGGGCACCGGGACCGGGGCGTTGTAGATCGCGACCACGGCGTCGCCGATGTACTTGTCGATCGCACCTTTTTCCGAAAGCACGATGTCCGTGCACTTGGTCAGGTATTCGTTCATCAGCTCGACCAGCTGTGACGCGGGCATGAGTTCGGAAAAGGTCGAAAACGACTGGATGTCCGAGAAGTAAGCCGTGATCTGCTCCTTGTGGCCGCCCAATTGCGGGTCGGTTTCCGATTCGACCATGCGATTGACGAGCTCGGGAGAAAGGTAGGTCCCGAACATGTTTTTGATGCGGCCCTTTTGCTTTTCCTCGATGATCAGCTGCCAGATGACGCCGATGAAAGCCGTGGTAAAGGCGCCGCCCAGCGGCGCGGCCATCGGGAGCACGAGGTTACTGTTGGAGAAAAGCTGGAAGCAGATCCAGATGTAGGCCACGAGCACAAGGAGCGCGGTCAGCTTGGAGCGCAAACCGCGCGCGCCACCAGCCATCGAGAAAAGCGCCACCACCAACGTGAGGACCAGGGTGATGGCATACAGACCGGAGATCGGGAGACGGTGCAGAAATTGTCCGCTGACGAGCGTTTTCAGGAGATTGCCGTGCACCCCGACCTTCGGCACGGGCGTGTCGTCGTAAGGCGTGGTCGCCAGATCCTGCAGCAACTCGTCCACCGGGCCGATCAGGATGACGGCATCCTTGAACTGCGTGAAGAATTCCTCCGCACTCGCCCGCTCCTTCTCATTCTCCGACTTCAGCATTCGCGCGTAATTATATACGATGGAAAAGCTCGTGCGCGGGTTCATCGGCGAGAGCCAGGGAGAGAACCAGTTGATTTCCACCAGCTGCTGATCGATGAGCGGGATGACGGCGCGCGTGCCACCATTGGGGGCAGGCACCGTGATCGAATCGGCGGTGATCTTGAAATCATTCGGGCTCACGCCCCAATAAAGAGCCGCGAGGTTCAGCGCCATGTGATCGTAGCGTTTGACCGGGGTCGGGGCAAACATCGGAACCCAGCGCGTACCGCCCTCGAGAGTGTCGATCAAACCGATGCGCGGAGGATTCCACATCATGCCGCGACCGATGCTGAACTCGGGCAGCTCGGGCATCGGAATCTTCTCCAAAGGCGGCAACCCATCCCGCAACAACGGCAGATAAACCTTGCTCCGGTTACCGTTGGCATCGCGCTCCTCCGCCGCAGCATAAGATCCCGCCACAATCACAGGCGGATTGCTGCGCAGGTAGCGGGCGAACTGGACGTTAGCCTCGATCCACCGGCCCCGATCATAGGACTCGGATACGCCCTTCTCCGAAAAAACCACGTCGATGCCCACGCCGCGAACCTTGCCCTGGGCAACCAAGGCATTGGACACCTCGGCAAAATAAGAACGCGGCCAGGGAAAGTTGCCGAGTTCCTCGATCGCCTGGTTGTCGATATCGACGTAGATCACCTGCACCGGCGCCTCGATTTCGCCGCGCGCGCGAAAGCGCAGGTCGAGCAGGAGATTGTCCGCGAACCGCAGGTAACCTTCCTGCGAAAGGAACGCCCACAACAGAGGCACCGGCAGCAGCAGCAGGATCTTCCAGTCGAATTTCTTTTTGGACTGCGCCACGGGGGCGGACAGTAGCGCCGGCAAACTCGAGTTAAAGCAGATTCAAATCGGCCAAAAGAAAACCCCGGCACCTTCGAAGTGCCGGGGTTGAAAGCGAACGCTTACTGGCCTGCGCCAGGAGTGAGCGCCGGGGGCGGCGGCGTGACGACCGGAGCCGGCGTTACAGGAGGCGTAACCGGCGGCGTCGTGTCGGTCGGTGTGGTGGTGGTGGGAGTCGGTGTGGAAGCCGTCGGCGTATTGAACTGCTGAACGTTGTTCTGCACCGCAATGTCCTGCGCGGCCGCGGCGATCTGCGTCGAGGTAGCTGGCGGGATGTCCTGCGTCACGACCTTCGGCGTGACCGTGCCATTGGAAGCGACATCAACCTCGACGACAACTTCCTTGCCGGCGTCGACGGGGATTTCCTGGTTCGTCACACCGGTCATCACCACATGACCTTCCGCCGTCGTGATGGTGAAGAAGGCTTTGCCGTTCGGATCCGGTTTGAAAACGATGCGGTAGATCGTGCCGCGAATGCCGGCCGCGCCGACCGGCGTCTTGATCGAGTAGCTGGACGCCTTGTTGAGCTTCTTCACGTCGCCCACCATTTCGCCATAAGCGAGATTGAGGGCGGTCTTGGAGACGCTGGGTTCGTTCTTCAGCTGCGCTGAGGGGACAGTGCTGGCAAACGGGTCGATCTTGAACTCCTCGATCGCCAGACGGGATTCGGAACCGACCTTGACGGTGGAACCGTTTTCGAAAGCCAGAATGACGTTGCCCCCCTTGCCCGTAACCACGGTCTCCGTTTCCGTGAGCGTATCGCCAGCCTTCAGCGGCGTGGTCACGCCGGCCGCGGAAACCTTGGATGCTTCGCCCTCAACTTTGGCGGCCTTGATCTGACCGGAAGCGCTTTGCGCGGAGGCCGACAATGACAAAGCGGTTGCAACAAATGCGCAGGACAGAAAGCGAATGAGCGCTGAGATTTTCATAAATCCTCGTCGGAAAAGGTTAACGGCTGGGGACCAACTGACGCCGCAAAATGTCTGCGGGAGGGTAATAGGGGTCAAGGGCTAAACAGGTATCCAAGGCCTGCCGAAACTCATCTGTCCGATTGGGAAATGCCTGTAAATGGTAGGCATAGGCATACCAAGTCGGCGCGGAATTCGGCGCCAGTTTGGTCGCCTGCCGGAAGCATTCATCGGCTTCGGGACGACCGCGTTGGAGATCGAGTGCGACACCCTTGCGCACCCAAAACTCGGCGTTGATCGGGCATCGTTGGATCGCCTCGTTGGCAGCCAACTCGGCGAAGTGCCCCAGCATCACCACGTCTCCGCCAGCGTGGCTGTTCAAGACCGTGGCGTAAGCGAGGTCCGCCCAAGCCTGCCCGTTCGTAGGATCGATCCGCACCGCTTGGGTAAGGGTGCGCCGCGCCGCGGATGCGATCGCACCCAAGTCGCCTTGCTGGTTTCGCGTATAGCGATCGATCGTGCTGCGGGCTTCGAAGCGCAGTGCCTCCGCTCGATAAAGGGGCAACGCCACCCGCCACGCCAGCGCACCTGCCGCCAGCGTCAGCAACACTCCACCCGTCCAGCGCACGGCAGTTGGCACCGGGCGGCGCAAGTCCGGCTCATCCCGCAAAAGCAACGCCACGCTGATCGCCGCCAAAAACGCCAGCGCCGGGATGCGCGTATGAAAATCCACGCACAGGTGAATCGCGTAGGCCAGCAGGCCGACGAAGAGCCCGAGCTTCCACTTGGCCAAAGCAAAAACCCCGGCGGCTGAGGCACCCGCGCGCCGCGCCCGTCTGATGGCGCCCCACCCCAGTGCGGCCAAAGCCGCGCCCGCACCGGCCCAAAACAGAAAACCGATGAGTCCGTAATCGCTGAGCGTATTCAAGTATTCATTGTGGGCCCATTGCGGCTCATCCCAGAAGCCGCCCGGACGATACTGTTCGAAAACCACATTGTACGACGCGGCGCCCGTGCCGATCCCGGGATGGCGTTGGAAGATTTCGTAGCTGGCTTTCCACACGATGGGACGGCTCTTCTCGAATTCACCGCGCAAAAACGGCTGCATCCGCTCCCGCGCATAATCGCTGCCCAGGTAAGCCGCGACCAGGCCAGCCAGAACACAGCCGGACACCACCGCCGTGCCGACGATCTTTTTGCGCCAAGTGCGTCCCGCCAGCAGCGGCCAGATCATCAGCGCCAGCCCCAACCCCAGCCAGCCGCCGCGACTGCCGGTCAACACAAGGGCGAAAACAAACAGGGCGCCCAGCCAGCCGCAAATGACTTTGAGCCACGGTTTGACGGCGCGCGAAAAAATCAGGGCAAAGCAAACCGGGATCACCAGCTCCAGCAGACCGGCAAAACTGTTCGGGATGCCGAACATGCCACCGGAGCGCCCCATGAATTGCGCCGCCTGCCTGCGGCCGAGCATCATCCAAAGCGGATCGGAAAAACGCTGGTAAGCCGCAAGGGCAACGCCCGCGAAAGCCAGGGCCACGATCGCGAGCACCATAACGCGCGTATGCGCCCGGCTCCGGCCGAAGTGCAGGACCAGGGCAAAGACCAGCCACATCTGAAACCACAGCAGCCATTCGCGCCACGCCAGCCACGCGGCCGGCGCCTGCCACAACACACTCGCCAGCGCATAGAGCAAAAATGGCACCGGCAAAAAAACGGCGCGATTGATCGCGCGAGACTCCCCGCCCTGCCCGACCGCCCACAACAATGCCCCGACCGCGCCCAAGCCCAGCACGACCGGACCGGTGACGATCATCGTCTTCGCCATGTAGCCGCCCAAGCAAAGCGTCGTCCACGCGAGCACGGCCACCAGCGCCAGCACTAGCAACCACTCGGCCAGCGTATAAACACGCGAGGGTGAACCGGCGGAAGACGAAGGCGACGGGGGCATCAGGCAGGCGCTTTCAATAGTGTTCGCCGCCACGCAGCCACAAAAAAGCCGCCCGGTCTTGCGACCGGACGGCGGAGATTAGCGAGAACGGTTCGTCCGATTACTTGGTCGGAACCGTCTGGATCGTCTTGAGAATGCGACCGGCGACCAGGTACGGGTCAGCGGCGGAATTCGGACGGCGATCTTCGAGGTAGCCCTTGTAGTCGGCGTTGACGAAGCTGTGCGGCACGCGGATCGACGCGCCACGATCGGCGACACCGTAGCTGAACTTGTCGATCGACTGCGTCTCGTGCAGGCCGGTGAGGCGGAGATGATTCTCCGGGCCGTAGACGGCGATATGCTCGTCGACGTGCTTGGCGAAGGCCGCCATGAGCGCCTCGAAGTAGGCTTTGCCACCGACTTCGCGCATGTGCTTGGTCGAGAAGTTGGAGTGCATGCCGGAACCGTTCCAGTCGAGCGGCGAGTTGAAGGGCCCGAGGATGGGCTTGCAGCGCCATTCGATGTCGATGCCGTAGGACTCGGTCAGACGGGCGAGGATGTAGCGGGCGACCCACATCTGGTCAGCGGCGCTCTTGGAGCCCTTGCCGAAGATCTGGAATTCCCACTGGCCCTTGGCGACCTCGGCGTTGATGCCCTCGATGTTGATGCCGGCGTCCAAGCAGATATCGATGTGCTTCTCGACGATCTCACGGGCAACCGAACCGACGTTCTTGTAGCCAACGCCGGTGTAGTACGGGCCCTGCGGGGACGGGAAACCGCCCGGGGGAAAGCCGAGGGGAGCGCCGTCCTTGTAGAAGAAGTATTCCTGTTCGAAACCGAACCAGGTGTCCGGATCATCCGGAATCGTGGCGCGCGAGTTCGACGGGCTGGCGACGCCGGTGTGCTGGTAGCACTCGCACATCACGAGCACGCCATTCTTGCGGGTAGAGTCAGGGAATACGGCGACCGGCTTGAGCACGATGTCCGAGCTCTTGCCTTCGGCCTGCTGCGTCGAGCTGCCGTCGAAGCCCCAGGCGGGCAGCTCGGCGAGCTTCGGAAAGCTGGCGAATTCCTTGATTTGGGTCTTGCTGCGAAGGTTCGCCAGAGGCGTGTAGCCGTCGAGCCAGATGTATTCCAGTTTGTATTTGGCCATGGATCGGGAGGATTTGGTTTGAGGTTAGCGGACACCGTACCCCGCGGTGGACCGCTGGATGATCAGGAACGCTATACTCGCCTACAAAAGCACCTGACATGCCAGAGGACAGCGCAAATTGGAATTATGCCAGAGGCTTTATAATCCCCCCTTGCTTCCCGGCTTACATAAATAATCCTTGGCGCCTGTCATCATGCACGAGGTCAAGGATACCCAACGCGCCCTGGTCCGAATCGGTTACGACGGCTTGGTGCACAAGAACTTCCGCGGCCACCAAGCCTACGCGCGTTTCAGCAATGAAGTGCGGATTTTGCGCTACTTGGAGAGTCGTGGCTGCGACTTCGTGCCCAAGCTGGTGGAGATCGATGAGCCCTCCCTCAAGATGGTCACGACCAACTGCGGCTCGCGCGTCGACCAGGTCAGTCCCGAAAAATTGAAATCGCTCTTCGCCGAACTGGAAACCTTCGGCGTCCGACACGACGACCCGGAGATCCGCAACATCACGTACCGCAAAACCGACGGGCGTTTCTGCATCATCGATTTCGAATTCGCTGAGTTGCTCGACGAAGTCGGCCACGCAGCGCCCCCGAACCTTCGCTGGTCCGGACTCACCCACCGCGGCAACGTGCGCGCGAACAACGAGGACACGTTTCTCGCGCTCACTTTCGACGGCAATGAAATGCACTACCTCGGCAAGATCGGCGAGGGCTCGTGGCGCAAAGCTGATTTTGTTTTTGCCGTCAGCGATGGCATGGGTGGCGCGAACTCCGGCGAGTTCGCGAGTCGCTTCACGGTCGATCGCATCACGAAGCTCATGCCGCGCGGCTATCGTCCTGCTGCGCCGGGATTGGGCAGCCACTACGACTCCACGCTCGGCGAACTCTTCAAGGCGGTGCACACCGATCTGCTCCACCTCGGCGAATCCTACGAGGAGTGCCGCGGCATGGGCGCCACGCTCAGCCTGTCGTGGCTGACACCGGGCTGGTTCTATTTCGGCCACATCGGCGATAGCCGCATCTATCACCTGCCGAAGGGCGGAAATCTGGTGCAGCTCACCCACGACCACAGCCACGTCGGCTGGCTGCGGCGCAACGGCAAGTTGAACGAGCGCGAAAGCCGCTCTCATCCGCGGCGCAACGTGCTCAACCAGGCGCTCGGCGCCGGCCACCAGTTCATCGATCCGCAGTTCGGCGCCCTGCCCGCTTCGCCCGGCGATCGCTTTCTGATTTGTTCGGACGGCCTCACGGACGGCGTGTGGGACCGCCAGATCGAGGAAATTCTGCGCACCGCCGAGACGGCGGCCTTGGCGCAAACGCTCGTGACCACCGCACTCCAACAAGCCGGCCGCGACAACATCACCGCACTGGCGGTCGAAGTGCTCGCGCCATGAACACGGTCTTCGTTTACGGCACGCTCAAGCGCGGCGGCTCCAATCATCTTTTCCTGCGCGGGCAAAAATTCCTGGGCGACGCCCGCACCGCTCCCGGCTTCACGCTCTACTCTCTCGGCGACTATCCGGGCATGGTGCGCGCTCCCGGCGATACGACCGGCGTCACCGGCGAACTGTGGTCGGTGGACGACGCGTGCCTCGCGGAACTCGACCGGCTCGAAGGTTTGTACGAAGGCCTGTACGAACGCATCGACGTGCTGCTCGCGCCCAACGGCCTCGCCGGCTCCGCACAAACCTACCTTTACCTGCGGCAGCTAGACGGGCTCGCGCCCATCGGGGATTACTGGCCGGTGCAACCGGTCACTTGAGCGCGGACTGCGGCACGCGCTTCACGGTCACGAATTTCGCGCGGAAGAGTTCCTCCAGCAGGTCGCGCGTCGGCATCGGGATCCGCTTCACCAAGTCTTCCATCGGTGGCAGTTCGCCCTTTTCCTCCGGCGCTTTCTCGACGTGCATCAGCGCCGGCGTGACATTTCCCATCTCGCGTTCCTGCGCGAGGAAAGCGGCCTCTTCTTCCGAAGACGGTCCAGAAGGTGCATCGGCGGACGCCGTTTCCGCCGCGATCATCGCCGCCGGTGCTTCCGCCTCGTCCGGTCGCGGCGCTTCAGCCGGCCTCGTCAGTCGTTTTTTTTTGAGCCGTCGGCGGGTAGGCTGTCAGCCAGCGTTGCGATCTCCTTGATCAGACTGTCGATCGCGCGCGAACGGCTTGCGTCCACGGCCTTGAGCAAGGCGACTTCGAAATTGATGCGCTCGGAAAGCCCGTGCTTCACGCCGCCCTCGCCCTCGCGCAGCGCGTCGAGGAGGCGGGTCAGCTGCTCGGTCGTCATCGGCGGCCCGAGCTGCTCGGACGTGCCACCCTTCGCGATCGAATCGAGCAGGATCGTACGCAGGTAAGCCTGCAGGTCGACGAGCAGGCGGTAAAGGTCGCGGCCGTTCTCGTCGCAGTCGTCGACGACGCCAATGATCTTCTTGTGATCACCCGAGGCGAGTGCCGTGCCGAGTTCGGCGATCTTCGCCGCGGACACGAGGCCGTAGACATCGAGCACGTCGGCCTCGCCGATTTCGGCGCCGCAGAACGAGATCATCTGGTCGAAGATGGATTGCGCGTCGCGCATGCCACCGTCGGCCATGCGGGCGATGCTGGCCAGCGCGGCGTCGCTCGCCTTGATCTTCTCGCTCGTGGCGATTTTCTTGAGTCGCTGCACGATCAGCTCGGACGGAATCGGCTTCAGGTCGAAACGCTGGCAGCGCGAGATCACGGTCGCCGGCATCTTCTGCGGGTCGGTGGTGGCGAAGATGAACTTCACGTGTGCCGGCGGCTCCTCGAGCGTCTTCAACAGCGCGTTGAACGAGCCCGCGGAGAGCATGTGCACTTCGTCGATGATGTAGACCTTGAAGCGACCTTGCGCCGGCGCGTACGCCACGGTGTCGATGATGAACTCGCGAATCTTGTCGACCTGGGTGTTCGACGCCGCGTCGAACTCGATCACATCCAGGCAACGACCTTCAGAGATCGAGACCGCCATCGGATCGGCCGGGTCGAAATCGGCATTCGGGCCGCCGGTGGCGTTCAGCGCCTTGGCAAAAATGCGCGCCGTGCTCGTCTTACCCGTGCCGCGCGGCCCGACGAAGAGATAAGCGTGGGCGATCCGGTTGCGGGCGATGGCATTCTTGAGGGTGCGCACCACATGATCCTGGCCCACCACGTCCGTGAAGGTTTGCGGACGCCATTTGCGGGCGATGACTTGGTAAGCGCTGCTCAAGGAATACGGGAATCAGGGATCGGGAAAAAGGAAAGTGGCCAGGCAATCCACGGCACTAAGAGAACGTCGTCACCGTTGCTGCCTTCCGGCCCTGGCGGGGTTCACGCGCCTGCTCATGCATGGCGCCTGGCCAAGGCGGACCGTAGGCCCCACCCCTGCCCTTTCAAATAAAATCGCCGGGAAATTTCCCCAACGACTTAGCTGTCGCTCGGACGGTCTTTCGGCGGCGGACGATCGCCTTCGCGTCCCTTCTTGAAACCGTCGGGCGGACGCCCGTTCCAATCCGACGGACCGCCGCGCTCCAATTTGCGGGCGCGTTCCTGGAACTCGCGATTGATCTTCTCGTATTTCTCGCGCTGCTCCGGCGTCAAAACCTGCATGACGTCGCGCTCCATCTGTTCGCGCCGCGTGCGGTTGTCGGCGAGGAACTGGCTGCGCATGACAAAAAGCTCCTTCATGCCGCGCACCACGATGGGGCGAATCTGCTCCATCTGCTCGGGCTTCACGCCGATTTCATCCGCGAGGCGCTTGAGGTGCATCGTCGCCCACGTTTCCGGCGCCGGCGGCGGCTTCGGCGGCATGGGCATGACCTTCTCCACACGCTTGGCCAGCAACGCGCCGGTCGCGCCACCTGCGACGAAGATGCCGATCAGCAGGACAATCAGCTTCCAGGGCTTGTTCATCACGACAAGTCCAGCGAGGTGCTGTTCACGGTCTCTTCAAGCGACTCGATGGAAGTCTCCGCGCTGTAGCCGAAAAAATTAAAGGCCACCGCGGCAACACAGCACGCCGCCGCCGCCAAAAATCCACGCAGGGCGAAACGCTCCAAAGAGGCCCACGGAGTCGAGAAACCGTAGCTGCCGGCAGCCTGCGCGGCCACGCGACTCGCGAAGCCGAACGGAACGGTAACGTCACGATCGTCCTGGGCCTCCCTGGCCCGGGCGACGAGTTTTTGCCATTGTTGGTCGAATTGGCTCATGACTTTTCTTGGTGTTGTAGTTCTTGAAAAAGCTTTTGCAATTTCCGACGTGCACGGAACGCCCGGACTTTTACAAGCGTCTGGTTCCAGCCGGTAAGTGAACTTATTTCCGCCAGGCTCTTTTGCTCGAGGTCCAGCATGCGAATGACGAGCTGGTCGTCGGGTTTGAGTTGATCCAGCAGTTTATTGACCAGTTCCCGCGCCTCCAGTGCCTCACCGGGCAGCGCTTCACGGTCATCGCTTAAAACTTGGTCGAGCACGTCCGCCTGTTCCTCCGGCAGATCCGCCCAGCGAAACTCCGGGCGCCGCTTCTGCGACCGCAACTGGTCAATGCAGGTCGTCACCGCGATTCGGGAAACCCAATGCGGAAACGGCACGGCACCCTGATACTGGTCGAGGCGGGTGAACATTTTCAGAAAAATTTCCTGGGCGAGGTCTTCCTCGGCCACGCGCCGAGGGAGATGCGAGCGCACAATGCGGATGACCTGCGGGTACAGCTGCTCGACCAACTGTCGGGCTGCCGCCTGGTCGCGCGTGCGGACGCGTTGGAGACAACCGGCGAAGTCGAACGGTTCATCAACCATGATGTGTGTCTATGAGGGAACACATGATAGAAGACGGTGACGGAGACATTGGGTTACGGGTCTGGATTGGCCCCGGCTTAGCGGTCAATTTTGTAAAAAAGCCACAAGCCCAGCCCTTGGAATACGATATTGGGCAGCCAGACGATGAGGTCGGGCCGGAACGCCGGATAGTTGTCGAACCAGCCCGCCACGATGCTGGCGAAGTAGTACCCGAGCGCGAGAAACAGGCCGAGGCCGAGATTGGCCGATGTCTCCTTACGCGAGACTTTGATGCCAAGCGGGATCGCGATCAGCGCAAAGGAGAGGACGGAAAACGCCGTGGCGAATTTTTCCTGGATCGTAATCTGCACGCGCATCAGCTGTTTGGCTTGGTCGGCCTTGGGCACGGAAGGGTCAGGCTTTTTCAGGCGCATCCACTCAGCCATGAGCTGGGGAAAGGTGAACCACTTGAGCTTCTTTTGGACGATGCGATCACCAGTGATCTTGCTCAACGGCAGATCAAAGGTCGCCTGCTCCATCGCCGGTGTCGCCGGCTTCTGCGCGAAATCCTCCGGATCCTTGTCGTTACGCAGCTCCGCCTGCGTGTGCTCGAGCGTCAGGATCAGTTTGTTGTTCGCCTCGTCGTAATCGAGCCGGCCGGTGTCGGCGCGGGCAAACCGCTTCACGCGATTTTTGCCGTCAAGCTCCCAGAGCCAGAAGTCCTTGAGCTGGCTGCCGCGCTTCTCGCCCACATACAGCACGACGCCCGGGAAATCGCGGATAAAGGTCTTCGGCACGATGAAACTCAGCGGATTCTGGCGCACCGCCTCGGCGAACTCGCGCTGATAGGCCAGCCGCGCCACGGGCATGAACTGGAAGTTGATCAGCAAGCTGGCCACCACGCCGACCAGCGCCAGGAAGATGATCGGCGCCGACAGCCAGGCGACGCTCAGGCCGGCCGAGCGCATGGCGGTGATCTCCCGGTCCGAAGACATGCGCCCCAGCACCAGCAGGATGCCGGTGAGCATGCCCATGGGCAGCGCATAGTAGAAAACGAACGGGATCAGCAGGCTGACCAGCCGGAAAAAGGTATCGATGGCGAACTGCCCCGCCAACATCGGCCCGAGCAGGTCCTTCATCGCGTTGCCGATCATCAGCACGAAACCGAAAAGGCCCACCGCTGCGGCACAGGTCAGGAACACGTTCACGAAAATATGCCGGTGGAGGAGATTCATGCTCTACTTGAACTCTGCGCCAAGGTACCAATCCTGTCCAAGTCTATTTGCCCGCCATGTCCGCGAAACCATCCAAGCCCGCCATCTACGGCGAAACCCTCGAAACGCTCACCGCGTTGTTGAAGGAACACGGCCATCCGGCTTTTCGCGCGCAGCAGATCATGACGTGGCTCTACAAGAAGCGCGTTTCGAAATGGGAGGAGATGACCAATCTCTCCCTGCCTTTGCGCACGTGGCTCGCCGAAACGTTCGAGCTCACGCCGACTTCCTTCGTGCTCACCAAGCAGTCGGAGGACGTCACCGACAAGCTCCTGCTCGAGCTGCACGACCGCTCGCTGATCGAAACCGTGATCATCCGCGCGCCGCAAATCGGCGTCGGTCAGGAAAACTCGCGCAAGACGATCTGCATTTCCACCCAAGTCGGCTGCGCCATGAGCTGCAAGTTCTGCGCTTCCGGACTCGAAGGCCTCAAGCGCCACCTGACCGCCGGGGAAATCGTCCACCAGTTCATCCAGGTTTGTCGACAGGAAGACAGCCGCACCGTGCGCGCCCGCGCGGAGATTGTCCCCTTCGACAACCTCGTCGTCATGGGCATGGGCGAGCCTCTTCATAATTACGACGCGACCATCCGCGCGCTCACCATCCTCAACGCGGAATGGGGCCTGGGCTTCGGCGCACGTCGCATCACGCTGTCGACTTCGGGCTTGGTACCGAAGATCAAGCAACTCGCCACCGAACCGCTCGGCATCCGGCTTGCGATCAGTTTGCACGGTGCGACCGACGAGGTGCGTGAGCAGATCATGCCGGTGAACAAACGCTGGCCGCTCGCCGAACTTCTGCCCGCGATCAAGGAGTTCTCCGAGTCGCACGGCCGCATGGTTACGTTGGAGTTTATCCTGATCGACGGCATCAACGACTCGCTCGATCAGGCGGAAAAGCTGCGCGACATCGCCTACGATCTCCACGCCCACGTGAATCTTATTCCTTACAACACGGTGGAAGGCTTGCCGTGGAAGCGCCCGAGCATCACCCGACAAGAGCGGTTCGCTGGCATCCTTGATGATGCCGGGGTTTCCGTGACCCTGCGCCGCGAAAAGGGCCACGACATTGCCGCCGCTTGTGGGCAGCTTCGGCTGAAAACTGAGAAGGCCCGCGAAACTGCGGCGACGTAATTATCTGCCACTCAGTCATAAGTAATTTATACTTTACGTATCATCGAATACGCATGTATTGATTATAAATGCCTCCCGATCCCGCCCTCTCCGAGCTTTTCGCGCAACGCCGTCCTCTGCGTTCGCTCGAATTTTTCCCGCCCAAGGATGAGGCCGGCGTGACCGCGCTGCGCGAGACGGCCCTCCTGCTGAAGAAGATTAATCCCGACTTTGTCTCGGTCACCTATGGCGCCGGTGGCAGCACGCGCGAACGTACCGCGCAAGTTAGCCGGCTGCTGCGCGAGGAAATCGGTTTCACCGTCATGCCCCACCTCACGTGCGTGGGTCATTCGCGCGCGGAGCTGTCGGTCGTCGCCGACCGCCTCCATGCCGAAGGGTACCGCAACATCATGACGCTGCGCGGCGATCCACCGAAGGGACAAACGGAATTCGTCCCCTACCTCGATGGCCTGCGTTACGGCAGCGACCTGGTTGCGTTGCTGAAGTCCCGGCATCCCGACTTCTGCCTGGGCGTCGGCGGCTATCCGGAAAAGCATCCCGAAGCACCCTCGCTCGAAGTCGACCTGGACAATCTCAAGCGGAAGGTCGATGCCGGCGCCGGTTTCATCACGACGCAGCTCTTCTTCGACAACGCCGTGTACTACCGCTTCGTCGAGCAATGCCGCGCCCGCGGCATCACCGTGCCGATCGTGCCGGGCATCATGCCCGTGCTTTCGCTCAAGCAAATTCGACGCTTCACCGAAATGTGTGGTGCTTCGCTGCCGGAAAAACTGATCAAACGTCTCGAGGCCGCCGGCGAAACCCCGGAAGTGCTGGAATCCGTCGGCATCGACTGGGCCCTCGCCCAGATTCGCGACCTGCTCGCCCACGGTGCGCCGGGTTATCATCTCTACATCATGAATCGCGCCAAAGGCGCGCTGGCGCTCGCGGCGGGCCTTGCCGCCTGAGTTTAAAGCCGCCAGACCCTTCGCATGGGAAACGGCGCCACGGATAAAGCTTGGGCCCGCATCACGGGCGCACGCCTGCTGGTGCTGATCGGTCTGCTGGCCGCGCTGCAGCTCTACGCCAATCGCGGCGTGTTGGATCATGACTGGGTCTATTTCGACGACGACATCAACGTCGTCCTCAATCCGCATCTGACCGGCGGCACGGCCGACACGTGGAGCTGGGCCTGGACCGACGTCACTTACAACCGCCGCTACATGCCGCTGGGCTGGCTGATGTTCGACACCCTTTTCCGGATCGGTGGCCTGAACCCGGCAGTCTATCACGCAGCGAGCTGGCTGCTCGCAGCGGCCAACACGATCACGCTCCTGCTGATCATCCGAAAATTCATCGCGCCAAGAAATCAGGAAGGCTCGCCGCCGTCCGGCTGGACGGATGTGTGCGCGACCCTAGCCGCAGCGTTTTTCTCGCTGCATCCGCTGCGTGCCGAGATCACCGGCTGGGCTTCCGCCCTCGTTTATCAAGGCAGCACGTTCCTCGCTTCGCTGGCTGTGCTCGCGGCCTTCCCCACCCGCCAGACCGCCGGCCGATCCACCACGGAGTGGCTGGGTCGTCTGCTGTTTCTCCTCTCACTCCTGCTCTACCCGGTGTGCATCGGACTGCCCGTGCTCCTGATTCTGGCGGCTGGGGCGATGCACGCGACCGAAGGCTCGCGATCGGCCGGCACCGCCATCTGGTCGGCCACGCGCCGCTACGCCGTGTGGCTCCTGCTCGCGGCGGCGGTCGGCGTCGTCAACGTTTTCGCCGCGGCGACTTCCCGAACTTTTTCCGCGATCGACGGACTCCAGCACTACACTCTGGCCGCACGCCTCGGGCGCAGCGCCGCGATTCTTGGTCACTTGCTCGGTCAGTTGGTGTGGCCGGGACTCACTTCTCCGTTCTACGGCGATCTCGGCGCCGCACCGGCGCTGCACCGGCTTTTCATCCCCCTGACCCTCGCCGTCGCGTTGGTCGCGTTTCTCCTTTGGCGCCGCACCCGATGGACGGCACTGAGTTTCGCACTGCTGTTACTCGGCTCGGTGGCACCTTTCATTGGTTTGCTGGATCGCGGCCAAACCGCCAACGACCGCTATGCCTTCATGCCGCTCGCGGTGGTGGCTGTCGGCGTCGCCAGTCTGGCGGTGCGAGCTGCGTCTCCGCGAACTCGCCTGCTGGTGGGCTTCGGCTTGGGCGCTGCGACCATTTTGACGATGCCTCTCTACCGCGGTGCTCTCGCGGCGTGGCGGGACACGGATACCCTTCAAGCCAGGGTCGACGCGGTCACAGCTGCGCGACCCGACGCCCGCCTGAGCTTCGCACGGCCGGCCATGCATGGCTTCCTCAGCGGCCGCTACGCCGAAAGCCAGCAGCGGTTGCGCGCGGGGTTCGCCCGCTTTGGTCCGGATCCGGAACTCGTGGCTGCGGCCCGCTTCATCGAAGAGACACGGACCTCGCTGACCGGCAGTGCGGCCAATCCGAAAATGCCGCCGTATGCCTACGTCCATTTCGAGCTCGCGAAGAAACACGAGGCCGCCGGGCACGCGTTCGCCGCCAAGGCCCATCAGGAGTACGCCCGCGGCTTGATGATCGGAAGCGCCGAAGACCGACAGCCTTAACCGCCAGCGAAAACCGGACGAAATCCGGCGTCAGTCAGAATCTGCGCGATCTTCTCGCGCTGGTCGCCTTGGATCTCGATGTCACCATCCTTCACGGTTCCGCCACAGCCGCAGGCGTTGCGCATTTTTTTCGCGAGCTGCTCTTTCTCCGGCAAGCCGATACCTACGAATCCGGTGACCAACGTTACCGTTTTTCCGCCACGTCCGGCGGTGGTCCGCTTGATATCGACGCGTCCGCGATTTTTCGCCGGCGCAGGTTTGGCGGACGATGCCGATGCAGACGCCGGAGCCGCACCGGCGGGCAAATTCAGATCACTGAGCGCCCCAAAGGGATTTTGGCCCAGCGATTCGCCGCCCTCGGTCGATACTTTATCCGACGGAATCACGAGCGTCCTCCGCTGCAACCGCCCGGAGGCGAAGCCGGCTTGCTGGCGAGCTCGTTGCCCGCCCCCAGCCAAGCGAGTGCCTTGGCGTAGCTGCGGCCTTCCAAAAAATGCGCCAGCTGCGGATGCAATTCGTGCCGATGAGCCATCTGGAGGGCTTCGACTTCATTAAGCGCCGCCGATAGCCCGGGGCCATCAGAGTTCTTTATCGCATCATTGAAGCGGATAAGCGCGGCTTTGATTTTGTCGTCGGGCATGAAAGGTCTCTTCTATTAAATAATCTTAACCAACCGCTTAGATCGTCACGAACCCATACCTGTATGCGGAAATACGCCTTGAATCCACTTGTCGAAATTGGGGGCTGATGCTCCTATTCACCTCCCGCAGTTTAATCGCTCCCCACGATTGGCAAGCTGCGAACCTCCTTTCCATTCCGCATTTCCATGAATCCCGTTTCTGTTTCCGAACGAGCCAACGCGAGCCTCATTGAAGAGTATCACCAACGCTGGCTGGACAACCCCGACTCCGTCGACCCGACGTGGCGCGCTTTCTTCCAGGGTTTCACCCTGGGTGGCGGCCAGCAGGTCGCGACGCCGTCCTCCGCTCCCGCCGGTGCCGTCAACATCGTCGACAGCCTCAAGCAGGCCCACGTTCACTACCTCATCAACGCCTACCGCGCGATCGGCCATACCCAGGCGCACCTCGATCCGCTCAGCGGCCCCCCGCCCGCCCAGCCGAAACTGGAATTGAGCCAGTTTAACCTGAGCGACGCCGACCTCGACACGGCCTTCGATACCGGCACCTACCTCGGCGGCGGCCAGATGAAGCTCCGCGACATCGTCGCCGCGCTGCAGCAGACCTATTGCGGGCATGTCGGCGTGGAGTACGCCCACATTCAGGACACCGACTGCCGCCGCTGGCTGCAGGAACGCATCGAGTCGACCAAGCTCCAGCCGAAGTTCACCAAGCCGCAGAAGGTCCGCATTCTCCGCCGCGTCCACAAGGCCGAGCTCTTCGAGAAATTCCTCCACACGAAATACGTCGGCCAGAAGCGCTTTTCGCTCGAAGGTGGCGAAACCATCATCGCCGCGCTCGACGCCGTGATCGACCACTGTCCTGGCGCTGGCGTCGAGGAAATCGTCATGGGCATGGCCCACCGCGGCCGCCTCAATGTGCTCTGCAGCGTGATGCGGAAGTCGTTCGACCAGCTCTTCGAGCAGTTTTCCGAGAACTACATTCCCGACACGGTCGCCGGCGACGGCGACGTGAAGTATCACCTCGGCTACGAGTCTATCCTCACCACGACGTCTGGCAAAAAGGTCGAGGTCCGCCTCGCCGCCAATCCGTCGCACCTCGAGATCGTCAACCCGGTTGTCGAAGGCAAGGCCCGCGCCCGCCAGCGCATCCGCGGCGACGCGAAGGACCGCCGCAAGGTCATGCCGCTGCTCATCCACGGTGACGCCGCTGTCGCCGGCCAGGGCATCGTCGCAGAAACGCTCAACTTCTCGCAGCTGCCCGGCTACCGCACGGGCGGCACGGTTCACTTCGTCATCAACAACCAGATCGGCTTCACCACCGATCCGAAGGATTCGCGCTCGACCCGCTATTGCACCGACATCGCCAAGATGATCGAGGCGCCGATCTTCCATGTGAACGGCGACGATCCCGAGGCCGTGTGCATGATCGCCCAGCTCGCCGTCGACTTCCGCGTGCAGTTCAAGCGCGACGTGTTCATCGACATGTACTGCTACCGCAAGCACGGCCACAACGAGACCGACGAGCCGTCGTTCACGCAGCCGATGCTCTACAAGATGATCGCCGCGCACGAACTGGTGTCCGCCATCTACACCAAGCAGCTCGTCACCGCCGGTACGATTTCCGACGCCGAGGGCGAAGCGATCAAGACCGAGTACTCTGCCTCGCTCGACGAGAACCTCACCAAGGCCAAGACCCGCGAAGCCGCCAAGGCCGAGAAGCGCAAGGCCGCCGCCGCGGAAGGTTCGCCCAACGATGTCTTCAAGGGTTCGACCGCCGTCTTCCAGCCGGCGTTCAAGCACACGCCGGTCGTCACCGCCGTGGACGCCGCCACGATCGACAAGGTTGTCGCCGCGCTGACCACGGTTCCCGCCGACTTCAAGGTTCATTCCAAGATCAAGCGCTTCATCGACGGTCGCGCCGAGGCCCACAAGAACGGCGGTCCCTACGACTGGGGCATGGGCGAAGCCCTCGCCTTCGGCACGCTCCTGCTCGACGGCACGCCCGTTCGCCTCAGCGGGCAGGATTGCGAGCGCGGCACGTTCACGCACCGCCACGCGGTGTTCAACGACACCGACACGGGCGCGAAGTACACCGCGCTGAACAACATCGCCCCGGACAAGCAGCGCAAGTTCTGCGTCTACAACTCTCTCCTCTCCGAGGCCGCCGTGCTCGGCTTCGACTACGGCTACTCGCTCGATTACCCGGACATGCTCTGCATCTGGGAAGCGCAGTTCGGCGATTTCGCCAACGGCGCGCAGGTCGTGCTCGACCAGTTCATCGCCAGCGGCGAATCGAAGTGGCAGCGCAGCACGGGCATCACGCTCCTCCTGCCTCACGGCTACGAAGGCCAGGGTCCCGAGCACTCCTCGGCCCGCCTCGAGCGCTTCCTGCAGGCCTGCGCCGAGAACAACATCCAGGTCGCGAACCTCACCACGCCCGCCCAGCTCTTCCACGCGCTGCGCCGCCAGATGAAGCGCGACTTCAAGAAGCCGCTCGTGATCATGTCACCCAAGTCGCTCCTGCGTCACCCGGCCGCCGTCTCGAAGCTCGCCGATTTCACCTCGGGCTCGTTTCAGGAAGCCATCGACGATCCGACAGGTTCGAAGAAGACCGAGCGCATCATCCTCTGCTCGGGCAAGGTCTACTACGACCTCATCGACTACCGCGAAAAGAACAAGGTGCAGAACACCTCGATCCTGCGCGTCGAGCAGCTCTACCCGCTGCATCGCGACCGCCTGGCCGAGATCGCCGACGCCTACAGCCGCGACGCCCGCCTCATCTGGTGTCAGGAAGAGCCGCAGAACATGGGCGCGTGGAGCTTCATCGCCCCGCAGCTCGAGGAAATCTTCGGACGCAAGCCGGTATATGCCGGACGCGATGCCGCCTCCTCGCCCGCAGTCGGCCTGCTCGCCCTGCATCGCATGCAGCTCGCGACCTTCCTGCGCAACGCCTTCACCCTGTAATCCCCTTCCCCTCTCATCATGGCCATCGAAGTCAAAATCCCGCCCATGGGCGAATCCATCACCTCCGGCGTGCTCGCCAAGTGGCACGTCAAGGACGGTGATATCGTCAAGAAAGACCAACCGCTCTTCGAGCTCGAGACCGACAAGATCACGTCGGAAGGCACCGCCGAGGTCGCCGGCAAAATCACTTTCAAGGTCGCCGCCGGCACCGATGTGAAGATCGGCCAGGTCGTCGCTTCGATCGATGAAACCGCCATGGCTGGCGCCGCCGCTCCGGCCCCGGCCGCCGCTGCCGCAGCTCCCGCCGCTGAAACGAAGAGCGATGCGCAGTCGCCTGCCGTTCGTCGCATCGCCGAGGAGACCGGCATTGATCCGGCTTCCGTTGCCGGTACTGGCAAGGGTGGTCGCGTCACCAAGGGTGACATGCTCGCCGCTTCCTCGACGAAAGCTCCCTTCCCGACGTCCACCGCGGCTCCGGCCACTCCGACTCCTGCTGCCGCCGCTCCCGCGCCCGCCGCCAAGGCAGCCGGCCGCCAGACGCGCATCAAGATGACGAAGCTGCGCCAGACGATCGCCTCGCGCCTCGTTTCCGCCCAGCACGAAGCCGCCATGCTTACGACCTTCAACGAGGTCGACATGTCCGCCGTCATGGCTCTCCGCGCGAAGTACCAGGACGACTTCGTGAAGAAAAACGGCGTGAAGCTCGGCTTCATGTCCTTCTTCACCAAGGCCGTCGTCCAGGCGCTCAAGGACATCCCCGCGATCAACGCCCAGATCGACGGCGACGAGATCGTCCAAAACAACTACTACGACATCGGCATGGCCGTCTCGACCGAGAAAGGCCTCATGGTCCCGGTCATCCGCAACTGCGACACGCTCGGCATGGCCGACGTCGAGAAGGCGATCGCCGACGCCGCCAAGCGCGCGCGCGACGGAAAGATCACGCTGACCGACCTTGAGGGCGGCGTCTTCACGATCACGAACGGCGGCATCTTCGGCTCGATGCTCTCGACCCCGATCCTCAACGCCCCGCAGAGCGCCATCCTCGGCCTCCACGCCATCAACGACCGTCCGGTCGCGGTCAACGGCCAGGTCGTCATCCGCCCGATGATGTATCTCGCGCTGAGCTACGACCACCGCCTCGTCGATGGCAAGCAGGCCGTGACCTTCCTCGTGAAGGTCAAGCAGCTCATCGAAGACCCGGCGCGCCTCGCGATCGGAGTTTAATTCACCCCAACCTTTAACAGGAGATAACGGAGGAAACAGAGTTTCTCTTCTCCGTTCTCTCCGTTCCCTCCTGTAAAATGGCTTCTGAATCTTACGACCTGATCGTCATCGGCGCCGGCCCCGGCGGCTATGTGTGCGCGTTCCGCGCGGCGCAGCTCGGCCTCAAGGTCGCGCTCGTCGAAAAGCGCTCCACGCTCGGCGGCACCTGCCTTAACGTCGGCTGCATTCCCAGCAAGGCCCTGCTCCACTCCTCGGAGCACTTCGCCTTCGCCAAGTCGCACGCCGCCGCGCACGGCATCAAGATTGGTTCCGTCGAGATCGACGTGCCGACGCTGCTGAAGCGCAAGGATGAGGTCGTGGCCAAGAACACCGGCGGCCTCACACTTCTGGCCAAGGCCCGCAAAGTCGCCGTCCTCACCGGCGAAGCGTCCTTCACTTCCGCCACCACCGTTTCGATCAAAGGCGAGAAGGGCGTCACGGAAGTCACCGCCAAGAACATCGTCATCGCCACCGGTTCCGCGCCGGTCGAGCTCCCGTTCATGAAGTTCGACGGCAAGACCGTCGTCTCGAGCGACCACGCGATCGCCTTCCCGGAAGTCCCGAAGAAGATGGTCGTGGTCGGCGGCGGCGTCATCGGCGTCGAACTCGGCTCCGTCTGGTCGCGCCTCGGCGCCGACGTCACGGTCGTTGAGTTCCTGCCCAAGATCATCGCCACCTACGACGACGACATCGTCCGTAATTTCACCCGCATCGTCCAGAAGCAGGGCATCAAGGTCGAGGTCGGCGCCAAGGTCACCGGCTTCGCCAACGGCGTGCTCACCGCCGAGCGCGGCACCGAAAAACTCTCCTTCCCTGCCGACAAGGTCCTCGTGGCCGTCGGCCGCCGTCCGTACACCGACAACCTCGGTCTCGACAAGGCCGGCGTCGAGCTTGACGAGAAGAAGCGCGTGAAGGTCGACAACCACCTCCGCACCACGGCCAAGAACATCTGGGCGATCGGTGACGTCGTCGCCGGCCCGATGCTCGCGCACAAGGCCGAGGAAGACGGCGCCGCCGTCGCCGAGTGGATCGCCGGCAAGGCGGGCCACATCAATTGGGATCTCGTGCCCGCCATCGTCTACACGCACCCCGAGGTCGCCTCGGTTGGCCTGGGTGAAGACGCCGCCAAGGCCAAGGGCCTCGCGATCAACATCGGCAAGTTCAACTTCGCCGCCAACGGCCGGGCCATCGCCGCCGATGCGGTGGACGGCTACGTGAAGATCATCGCCGACGCCAAGACCGACAAGATCCTCGGCGCGCAAATCCTCGGCGCCAACGCCGGCGAACTCATTTCGGAAATCGTCACGCACATGGAATACGGCGGCAGCGCCGAGGACCTGGGTCGCACGATCCACGCCCACCCGACCATGAGCGAGGCGATCAAGGAAGCCGGCCTCGCCGTCAGCAAGTCGGCCATCCACGCGCTGTAATTTCGGTATTGTGTAGGGCCGCCGCTTGCCGGCGGGCCGGGCTCGCGGCATCACGTTCGTGGCCCGCCGGCGAGCGGCGGCCCTACATCAGAATTCCATGAAGAAACTCATCCTCTGGGACATCGACGGCACGATCATCGTGTCGCACGGCGCCGGGGCGCGCGCGATGGAGAAGGCGCTCACGAAGCGCTTCGGCATCACCGTCGATCTCTCCAAAATCGACTGGGCCGGCCGCACCGACGCGTGGATCACCGGCGAGGTGTTTCGCTACGTCGGCCTGCCCGATACGCCGCAGAACTCCCACGATTATCTGGAAACCTACCTCCAGCTCCTCCCGCAGGAACTCGCCAACGGCCCGCAGGGCAAGGTGCTGCCGGGCGTGCTCGAGTTGTTGGAAATCCTGAAGCATCGCTCCGACGTCGCACAGGGCCTGCTCACGGGCAACCTGAAGCTCGGCGCGCAGTACAAGCTCACGCACTACAAGGTCTGGCACTACTTCGAATTCGGCGCGTTCGCCGACGACAGCGGGAAGCGCAACGATCTCGGGCCGCACGCGCTGCGCCGCGCCAAGGAAATCCACGCCGTGGATTTTCAACCGGACCACACTTTCATCCTCGGCGACACGCCGCACGACATCGAATGCGGCAAGGTCATCGGTGCGCGCACGATCGGCGTCGCTACCGGGCGTTACAGCGTCGACGAACTCGCGGCGCACCAGCCCACGGCCGTCTTCAAGGATTTCTCGGACACCGCCGCTTTCCTGCGCGTCATCGACACGCCGTAACCTCAGCGGACGATCTTCTCGACCGCGGTCACCTTGCCATCGTGCAGGATGATGCGCTGGACCTCGTCATCCGGATTGCCCGCCGTGCTGACGGCCACTCCGGAGCTCACGCCACCGTAGCCGCCGCTGCTGACGCCAAAACCGAAACCGAAATGCGGCTGGCTCTTGTAGTAGGTCCAGACCTCCGCCGCGCCATTCGCGTCCATGCGGGAGGTTTTGCGGCCCGGCTTGCCGAGGGAAAGCAAAACCATCTCCTCGGTAAACCCGATGTCCACCTCGCCGGCGCTGACCTTGCGCTGCACTTCGGCCGGGAAGCTCTCAAACTTCGCCCGGTTCTGGCTGATGCGATCCTGCGGCGTGGAAGCACAACCCGCCAGCAACAGGGCGGCGAGCGTGACGGCCAAAGATGACGGGAATTGAAGGCGCATGGTGGGGAAAAATGTTTGCTGAGACGAAGTGTGGCCCAAGTATCGACATCCGCAATCCTCCCGAGTTCATTTCCCGCTCCCGAACCCCATGAAAAAATTCACCATCGCCATCGGTTCCGACCACGCCGGCTTCGCCTACAAGGAGAAGATCAAGGCCATGCTGCTCGCTGAAGGACATACCGTCCGCGATTGCGGCACCACCTCGGATGCGCCGTGCGATTATCCGGATTTCATCCGCCCCGTCGCCGAGGCGGTCGCCCGCGGTGAAGTGGAGCGTGGCATCGTCCTGGGCGGCTCCGGCAACGGCGAAGCCATCGTCGCCAATCGCGTGAAGGGCGTTCGCTGCGGCCTTTGCTGGAACGAGCAGGTCGCGATCTGGAACCGCTCGCACAACGACGGCAACTGCCTCTCCCTCGGCCAGCGTACCATCACGGAAGACGAGGCGCTGAAGATCGTGAAGGTGTGGCTAGATACCCCGTTTGAGGGTGGCCGCCACTTGTCTCGCATCAAAAAGATCGATCAATAGACGCTCTACGGTAGTTAGTTACGCTTTGTGTCGATATATATTTTGACATCTTAGCATCGCTTATCAAAGTACTGGGCATGGGTACAAGACACCGCGGCACCATCGAAGAGATCAACGCCCTCAACGCGTTCATCAAGCTGCAGCGCGCCGCCGAGTCTGTCTCTGCTCGCGTCCACAGCGTCTTGCCGGACGATCTCACGATTACCCAGTTCGGCGTGCTCGAGGCCCTCCACCACATCGGTCCGCTCTGCCAGAGCGAACTCGCCGAGAAACTGCTGAAGAGCGGCGGCAATCTCACTCTCGTCGTGGATAACCTGGAGAAGGCCGGCTACGTCCTGCGCGAACGCGATCCGGCGGATCGCCGCTTCGTCGTCGTGAAGCTGACCGCCAAGGGCCAGGCCTTTATCGCCGCCCTCTTCCCCAAGGTCGTCGCCAACGTCACCCGTGAGATGGCCATCCTGTCCGCTACCGAGATTTCGGACATCGGCCGTCTCCTGAAGAAGATCGGCCGCCGCGCCTGATTTGCTTTTATCCAATACTTCAATATCAAATCACTTTATGAAGACAAACCTGACCGGCCTCCACCACATCACGGCGATCTCCTCGGACGCCAAGCGGAACCTGCAGTTCTACACCCAAGTGCTGGGACTACGTTTCGTGAAGAAGTCCGTCAACCAGGACGACACCGGGACGTACCACCTCTACTACGGCAACTACACCGGCGCCCCCGGTACTGCCCTCACGTTTTTCCCGTGGGCCGGCCTGCCGCGCGGACGCCCCGGCAAGGGCCAGTCCTATGCGACTGCGTTCTCCGTGCCCGCCAATTCCCTGCCCTACTGGCAGGAGCGTCTCGCGCGCCTGAAGGTCACGACCTTCCCGGTCGAGACGCGCTTCGGCGACCAGGTGCTGCCCTTCACCGACCACGACGGCCTGCGCCTTGAACTCGTCGCCACGACCGAAGCGGACGCGCGCCCGGCCACGCCTTCGGCCGATGTGCCCGCGGAATACGCGATCCGCGGCTTCCACAGCTCGACGCTCGCCGTCACTGACGCGACGCCCACGGCCGCGGTGCTCACCGGTCAGATGGGTTACACGCAGCGAGCACAGGAAGGTCACCGCACCCGCTACACTGTGGCGGCGGGCGGCCCGGGCACGTACGTCGACGTGACGACCGACCCGGCGATCCCGCGCGGCCTCAATGGCGCCGGCACGATCCATCACGTGGCGTTCCGCACGCCGACCGACGACACGCAGATCGCCGCGCGCCAGACGCTCGTCGCCAACTCGCTGCACGTCAGCCCGGTCATCGATCGCGCTTACTTCAAGTCGATCTATTACCGTGAGCCGAACGGCGTGCTCTTCGAAATCGCGACCGACCAGCCCGGCTTCGCGGTCGACGAGCCTGTCGAAACGCTCGGCACGAAGCTCTCCCTGCCGCCGCATCTCGAAGCGTATCGCTCCGAGATCGAGGCGGGCCTGCCGAAGATCAACTAACGCAAACCAGCCGAGAGCTGAGAGTCTAGAGCTCAAAGACCCAGGCCCAATCCGGCCAAGGTCCGTCGCTCTGGCTCTTAGCTCTCAGCCCTAAGCTCTCAGCTCCTATGAATTCTCTCTCCTACATCCATCGCTACGAACCTTCCACCCAGGCCGGCTCGCCGCCACTCCTGCTGCTCCACGGCACGGGCGGCAACGAGAACGACCTGCTGCCCGTTGGCCGCCAGATCGCGCCGGGCTCGGCCTTGCTGAGCCCGCGCGGCGACGTGAACGAAAACGGCATGCCGCGCTTTTTCCGCCGGCTCGCCGAGGGCGTCTTCGACCAGAAGGAAGTCGCCCAACGCACGCAGGCGCTGGCTGATTTTCTCACGGCCGCCGCGGCGCGCTACGGTTTTGGCGCCGGGCAACTGACGGCGCTTGGCTACTCAAACGGCGCCAACATCGCGGCCTCGCTGCTGCTGCTGCGTCCGGAAACGCTCGCCGGCGCCGTGCTGCTGCGCCCCATGGTCGTGCTCGAACCCAAGTCTGTGCCCAACCTGCAAGGCAAACGCATCGCCATCCTGTCCGGCCGGCACGACCCGATCGTGCCGCAGGATCATCCGGAAAAACTCGCCGCGACATTTCGCGACGCGGGCGCGGACGTGGACCTGCACTGGCTCGAAACCGGGCACAACCTCACCGGGGCCGACTTCCGTCTGGCCGGCCAGTTCCTGAATGTTCCCGCGCGGGACTAAATGATTTCACTCTTTTAGGTTCCCGCAGGCGGAAATAACCGGCAACCTGCCGGACAAGTTTCCCGCCTGTGAGCAAACCCAAGAGCAAGAAATCCAAGATCCCCGCCGCCCGTTGGGCCGCCATCCGTCTGTTTGCCATGGACGTCGATGGCGTCCTCACCGACGGCACGGTCGAGATCCATTCCGACGGCACGGAGTCGAAGCGTTTCTCCATCCTCGACGGCATGGGCATTGTGCGCCTGCACAAGGCCGGGATTGCCGTCGCATGGATTTCCGGCCGCCCCTCCGAAGCGACCACGGCCCGCGCCACCGAACTCAAGGTCCCTCATCTGATCCAAGGCCGCACCGACAAGCTCATGGCCCTGCAGGAACTCGCCAGCCAGCTCGGCCTGACCGCTGCGCAGGTTTGCTACATGGGCGATGACGACATCGACGCCCCCGCCATCGACTGGGCGGGCATCGGCGTCGCGCCGGGCAATTCCATGCCGGCCGCGCTCAAGGTCGCCGATCTCGTCCCGCCCCGTCCCGCCGGTCTCGGTGCCGTGCGCGAAGTGTGTGAACATATCCTGGCCCATCGTGGTCCCTAAGGCGCATGCGATCCCGTCTTCTTTTTCTTGGCGTATTTCTCGCCGCCGCCAGCTGGGCCTCCGCCGCCAACACGGAAGTCGCCACCGACAAGCCGATCATCAACTTCCGCCTGCCGGAGTTCACGCCCGAGGGTAATCGCGCGTGGCTGGTCCGCGGCTCCGAGGCGCGCTACGCCAGCCAGGGCGTCGTCAACATCACGGGCCTCAACCTCTCGATCTTCACCGGCCTGCCCGACGGCAAGGTCGAGACCTTGATCCTCAGCCCGGCCGCGCAGGTCCGCTACACCGACATGGTCGCGCAGGGCAAGGACACCATCCGCGTGATCAACGACCGCTTCGATGCCACCGGCACGACTTGGAACTACTCGCACAAGGAGAAAAAAGTTTCCATCGCGGGGAACGTCCGCGTAGTTTTGCACACCGAGTTGAAGGACATCCTTAAATGAAATTTCCCCGCCTGTTCCTGACCTCCTTCTCCCTGCTGGCCGCGCTTCCCGTGGCGTCGCGCGCCCAAAGCGCCGAGCTGCAGAACACCGTGATCGAGACCGACCAGTTCGACTGGCGCAGCAGCGACACCGAGACCACTTCCGTCTTCACCGGCAACGTCCGCGTCACCTCCACCAACCAGAAGCTCACCTGTGACCGCCTGGAGATCGTGGCCCTCCGCAAGGGCGACCCGACCGCGACCATCGGCAAGATCAACAATTTCAAGTCGATGATCGCCACCGGTAACGTCCACATTGTACAGGGCGACCGCGAGGCCGCCTGCGGACGCGCCGAGGTGCTGCCCGGCGACAACAAGGTCGTGCTCACCGGCCAGCCCGTCGTGGTCGACCACAGCGTCAACTGGACCTGGACCGGCGATGAACTCGAGATGCTGAGCGGCGAGCGCCAGATCCGCGGCAAGAACGCTCGCTTCACCGGCCCGCCGATCAAGGACCTCGGCGTCGACAAGGTGAAGCCCTCTCCCGCTCCGGCCGCCCCCACTTCCCCCGCCCCCGAGGCGCCCAATCAGCCCTGATCATGGCCGCTGAAGCTGTTAACGAAATCCGCACGGAGGGCTTGGTCAAAACCTACGGCCAGCGCACCGTGGTCAACGGGGTCAACATCCGCATCGGCGCAGGCGAGATCGTCGGCCTGCTCGGCCCCAACGGCGCGGGCAAGACCACCACCTTCTACATGGTCGTCGGCCTCGTGCCCGTCAGCTCCGGCCACGTCTTCATCAACAACCAGGACGCGACCGACCTGCGCATGCACCGCCGCGCGCGCCTCGGCGTGGGCTACCTCCCGCAGGAAGCTTCCACCTTCCGCAAACTCACGGTCGAGGAAAACGTCCTCGCAATCGTCGAGACCCTGCGGGTGAAATCCTCCGACCGCGCCGCCCTGGTGAAGCACCACCTCGACGAGCTCAGCCTCGGCCACCTCGCCAAGCAGAAGGCGTACACGCTGTCCGGCGGCGAGCGTCGCCGCCTCGAAATCGCGCGTGCCCTGGTCACCCGCCCGCAGTTCCTGCTGCTCGACGAGCCGTTCGCCGGCGTCGACCCGATCTCGGTCGCCGAGGTGCAAAAGATCATCCTCGAGCTCAAGAAGCGCGGCATCGGCGTGCTCATCACCGACCACAACGTGCGCGAGACGCTCCGCATCGTCGACCGCGGCTACATCATCCGCGCGGGCAAGGTCATGACCGAGGGCAGCGGCGATTTCCTGATCCACGATCCGCAGGCCCGCGAAATCTACCTCGGCAAGGATTTCAACATGTAAGCTTTCAGCTATCAGCGGTCAGCTATCAGTGTCTTGCGTCTTGGGCTGAGAGCTGAAAGCTGACCGCTGAGAGCTTTCCCTCCCCATGCCTGCCAAAGCCGTCCACGGGATCACCGTCGCCCACTTCTACGAGACCTATAAGGAGAAGCTGCAGCTCGAGTTGCTCAACGGTGGCAACGGCCTGCACCGCCTGATCCGCGAGGGCTCGATCAACCGCCCCGCCCTCGCGCTCACCGGCTTCTTCAAATATTTCGCGAACAAGCGCATCCAGGTCTTCGGCGCGGCCGAGATGACCTACCTCAAGACGCTCTCGCAGCGCCAGCAGATCGAGATCTTTGCGGAGATGACCAAACGCGGCATCCCCGCGATCGTGCTCACCCGCAACTACGTCGCGACCCACCCGATGCTCGCGGTGTCCGAGGAGATGAACCTTCCGATCTTCCGCACGCCGCTCATCACGATGAATTTCGTCAATGCGGCCACGCTCTGCATCGACAACGAGTTCGCCCCCTCCACCACCGAGCACGCCACCACGCTCGACCTGAAGGGCATCGGCGTGATGATCCGCGGCGACAGCGGCATCGGCAAATCCGAGTGCGCCCTCGCCCTGATCGAGCGCGGCCACTCGCTGGTCGCCGACGACCTTACCTGCATCCGCCTGATGGATGAACGCGAGCTGCTCGCGAGCTCCCGCACGCTCAACCGCGGCTACATGGAGTGCCGCGGCATCGGCATCATCAACATCGCCGAAATGTTCGGCGTGAAGAGCATCCGCCTCGACAAGCGCATCGACCTCGTGGTCTCGCTCCGCGAGTGGTCGCCGGATGTCATCGAAGAGCGCACCGGCCTCGAGGAGAATTACTACAACATCCTCGGCGTGCGCGTGCCGCACATGGAATTCTACGTGCGTCCCGGCCGCGACATCGCGCGCCTCGTCGAGGTCGCCGCGCTGGTCCAGGCGCTGAAGCTGATGGGCCACGACCCGGCCAAGAATTTCAACGAGCGCCTCATCGCGCACATGGCCGAGCAAAAGATTTCGCCGTCCACCAGCCACAAGGTGGCGGACGAGGCGCCCTTCCCCGAAGACGACGACGATCCGGAGATGGAAGGCGAACGGCCGTAAGTTTTCATGCCTGCCTCCCGTTTCGACTCCCGCCGTCCCGACCAGCTGCGCCCGATCACCCTCGAGGCGAACATCGCCCCGAACGCCTCGGGCTCCGTGCTGATCGGCTTCGGCTCCACTCGCGTCATCTGCGCCGCCACGATCGAGCCCAAGGTCCCGTCGTGGATGAAGCAGCAGGGCGTCAAGGGCGGCTGGCTCACCGCCGAGTACTCGATGCTGCCGTACAGCACGCTCGACCGGAAGCCGCGCGACATTTCCAAGGGCAAGATCGACGGCCGCACCGTCGAGATCCAACGCCTGATCGGTCGCTCGCTGCGCGCCATCCTCGACCTGCAGAAGCTCGGTGAGAACACGCTCTGGGTTGACTGCGACGTGCTGCAAGCCGACGGCGGCACGCGTACCGCCTCGATCACCGGCGCCTACATCGCCGCGCGGCTCGCCGTCCAAAAGCTGATCAACGCGAAGAAAATTTCCGAGAACCCGCTCACCGATACCGTCGCCGCCGTCAGCGTCGGCCTGTTCAAAGGCGAGGCGCTGCTCGACCTGAATTACCTCGAGGACAAGGACGCCGAGGTCGACGCCAACGTCGTCATGACCGGCCGCGGCCAGTTCGTCGAAGTCCAAAGCAGCGGCGAGGAATCCACTTTCTCCCACGAACAGCTGCAAAGCCTGCTCGCCCTGGCCAAAACCGGCCTCCAGGAACTCGCCGCCGTGCAGAACGCGTTTCTGGCCCAGCACCTGCAGTAAGCCCGCCTGCCCCGCCCTGCGCGGGGCTTTTCCTTTTATGAAACGTCATCCCGTCCTCCCAGCCGCCGGCCTCGTGCTTGGCGCCCTCCTCCTCGGCTCCGTCTCCGCCGCCGAGAAAACCGCCGATGCCCCGGCCTGGATTGCCAAGAGCAATGCCAACGCCCAGATCCTCGTCGATACGCTCGCCAAGACCACGCCCGAGGCCGCCGCGCGCTATGGCGTGCCCGGCTATGACGACAAGATCGCCGACCTCGCGCCGGGTTACGAGGAACGCACCCGCGCCGATCTCACCGCCGCGCGCGATGAGCTTTCCAAGCGCGTCCTCTCCGAAACCGATCCGCTCGTCCGCCAGGATCTCGAGATCCTCGTCGAGTCCGCCGTCAACCAGCTCCAGACGAATGCGCTCAACGAGAAATTGATGCTGCCGTACGTCGACGTCACCCAGCTGGTGTTCTTCGGCGAGTTCAGCCTGCTCGACGACCAGATCGACGCCGCCCGCCGTCCGGCCGCGCTCATCCGCCTCAAGCGTTACGCCGGTCTTGAGGCCGGCACCAAGTCCATCATCGACCTCGTCCGCGAGCGCTACGAAGCCCAGGTCGCCGCCAACCCCGCGCTACTCCCGCCGTACAAAGGCGAGGTGGAGAAACATCTCACCGCGATCCCGCGCTACGCCACCGGCATCCGCCAGCTCTACACGAAGTACGGCATCGACAAGCTCGAGGGCGGTCCGGCCGCGCTCGACGCACTCGATGCGCAGTTCAAGGCCTACAGCGAGTGGCTTCGCATGACCGTCCTCCCGAAGGCCCGCGCCGACTACCGCCTGCCCGCCGAGCTCTACGCCGACAACCTGAAGAACATCGGCCTCGATATCCCGCCGCAGGAACTGATGGGCCGCGCGCAGCTGGCGTTCACGGAGATCCGCAACGAGATGCAGTCGCTCGCCCCGCTCGTCGCCAAGCAGCACGGCTTCACCGAGACCGATTACCGCGCCGTCATTCGCGCACTGAAAAAGCAGCAGATCACCCGTGCTGAAGTGGAGCCGCTCTATCACGATATCATCACCGAGATCGAAGCCATCATCCGCCGCGAGAAGATCGTCACGCTCCCCGACCGCCCGATGCTGATGCGCGTAGCGTCCGAAGCCGAGAACGCCGCGCAGCCCGCGCCGCACTACCAGCCGCCGCCGCTCATCGGCAGCAAGGGCGAGCAGGGCGTGTTCGTGCTCACCACGGGCAACACCGACGCCACCGGCAAGACGTCCGGCTTCGATGATTTCACCTACAAGGCCGGCGCTTGGACGCTCACCGCGCACGAGGGCCGCCCGGGCCACGACCTGCAATTCGCCGCCATGGTGGAACGTGGCGTGTCGCTCGCCCGCAGCCTCTTCGCCTTCAACAGCGTCAACGTCGAGGGTTGGGCGCTCTACGCCGAGGCCGAGACCAAGCCGTACGAACCGCTCGACGGCCAGTTGATCGCGCTCCAGTTGCGCCTGATGCGTTCCGCGCGCGCCTTCCTCGATCCCATGCTCAACCTCGGCCTGATCGGTCGCGAGCGCGCACTCGAGATCCTGATGCAGGACGTCTGCCTCTCCGAAGGCATGGCCAACCAGGAAGTCGACCGCTACACCTTCCGCGCGCCGGGCCAGGCCTGCGCCTACTTCTACGGCTACACCAAGCTGATGGAGCTGCGCACCCAGACCGAGATCACGCTCGGGCCCAAGTTCGACCGGCTGGCTTTCAATGACTTCATCATCGGCCAAGGCATGCTGCCGCCGCAGCTGCTCGCCAAGGCCGTCCGCGAGGAATTCATTCCCGCCCAGCTGAAGAAGTAAGATGGGCGCCGGTCTTCGCACCGGCGCCTTTCCCGTCGCGCTCATGCCTTATCCCACGACCCATTATTCCTGGACTTGGGATCTGGCCTCGAGCCCACAGGCGCTGTGGCCGTTCATTACGGACACCGATCGCTTCAACCGCGACTGCGGCTTTCCGTCCGTGCGCGCCGTGCCTCCCGCGCAGATCAAGGGCAAGAGCGCGCCCGGCACCCGCCGCTTGCGCGCGCATCATCTCGGACTGGTCATCGAATGGGATGAACGTCCGTTCGTCTGGACCACGCCGCATCGCTTCGGCGTGGAGCGGCTGTTTCATCGCGGTCCCTTCGCGCGCATTCTCGCGCAGTGCGATCTGGAGCCTCTGGACAACGGCGGCACGCGCCTGACTTATCAAACCTGGTTCACGCCCGCGAACGCGTTCGGCGCGCTCGCCCTGCGCGTCGGCGGCGCACACTGGCAGTTCCGGTGGCCGTTCGAGCGCGTCTTCCGGCATTACGATCAGATGCTCCAGGAAGGGCGCCGCGAATCGACGCTTTTTCCCCACCCGCGCCTGAGCCCCGGCGGCGTGGCCCGGCTGCGGGCCATCCAGGACAGCCTGCGCGCGCAGCCGGGCATGAGCGCGGAGCTCGTCGACCACCTGGGCGTTTTCGTCAGCGATGCCGATGATATCGAAAGCCAGCGCATCCGCGCCTACGCGCTGGCTGATCGCTGGCGTGCCGACCGGCGCGAAACTTTGCAGGCCTGCCTGCACGCGACCCGCGCCGGCTTGTTCGACTTTCGCTGGGACGTGATCTGCCCGAACTGCCGCGGCGCCAAGGCAGTCACGTCGCATCTCGGTGACATGCCGGCCAAGGTGCACTGCGAAACCTGCCGCATCGACTTTGCGACGGAGTTCGATCGCTCGGTCGAACTCACCTTCACGCCCAATCCGGCGGTGCGGCGCGTGCCGCGCGTCGAATACTGCGTCGGCGGCCCCCAGATCACCCCGCACGTCGTCATCCAGCACATCCTGTTTCCCGGCAACTCGGACACCCTCCTGCTCGACCTGCCGCCGGCGCGCTACCGTCTGCGCATTCCGGGGATCGAGCGGCACCTGAGTTTTACCCTCGCAGCCGAAGGCGGCGATGGGACCGGACTGCGTTTCGATATTCCGGATGTGCCCGAAAAACCCGACGCCGTGCTCGCTCTTGGCACCGGCCTCACCGTCCACAATCCCACCACCGTCCCGCAGCAACTCATCGTCGAACATCTCGCCTGGAGCGACCAGTCGACACTCGCGAGCGAGGTGACATCGCTGCAGTTGTTCCGCGATCTCTTCGCCAAGGAACTGCTCCGGCCGGGCACGCAGTTCTCGATCGGCAGCCTGACGGTGGTGTTCACCGACCTGAAAGGCTCGACGCAACTCTACCGTTCGATCGGGGATGCCCCGGCGTTCAGCCGCGTGCTGACCCACTTCGATTTGGTGAAGTCCGCGGTCGAGGCGGAGCGCGGCGCCATCGTGAAGACCATGGGCGATGCGGTCATGGCGGTTTTCCCCCGGCCTGCGCTGGCCATCCGGGCCATGTGCGCGGCCCAGCAGCACCTCGCGCTGGCCCAGTCGACCTCGCCGTGGGGCACGAGCCTGACTGCGATGGCGCCGCCCGAGCCGCTGACCCTTAAGGTCGGCATCCATCACGGGCCGTGCATCGTGATCACGCAGAACGACCGCCTCGATTACTTCGGCACCACCGTCAATACCGCCGCCCGCCTGTGCAATCTCTCCACCGGCACCGACCTGGTGCTGTCGGAGGCGGCCGGCGGCGACCTCGAGGCAATGACCGTGCTGGGCAACCGGGATTTCCGACTGCGCGTCCGCGCCGAGCAAACCGAGCTGCGCGGCATGGAAGGCAATGTCTTCGGGATTTACCGCGTCCAGCGCGGCTGACCGGGAAGAAGCTGGAGCTTGGCGCGGGAACTGCTTGATTCCCGGACATGAAATCCCCCCGCTCGCGCCTCCTGCTGCTTGCCGCCGCCTTTGCCATTCCGGCCATTGCCCACGCGCACCCGGGTCACGACGGCCACGACTTCGGCTGGGATTTCTCGACCGGTTTCTCGCACCCGCTGCTCGGCTGGGACCACCTTGCCGCCATGCTTGCCGTCGGCCTCTGGGCCGTGCAGCTCGGCGGCCGTGCCCGCTGGCTCGTGCCGGCGGCCTTCGTCACCGTCATGACGCTCGGCGCCGCGCTCGCCCGCACCGGGATCATGATTCCCGGCACCGAGCAGACCATCGCCGCCTCGGTGCTGATTCTCGGCCTGCTCATCGCCTCCGCCGCCAAGCTGCCCACGTGGGCCGGCATGACGGTCGTCGGACTCTTCGCCGTCTTCCACGGCTTTGCCCACGGCGCGGAAATGCCGGCCACGGCCGCTGGTCTGACTTATGGCACCGGTTTCGTTTTGGCCACCGCCCTGACCCACCTCGCCGGCGTCGGCCTAGGTTCACTCGCCGCGAAGCGCTCAGAGAAGATTACGCGCGTCGCCGGCCTCGCCATCGCCGCCTGCGGCGTGGTGTTGTTCGCGGTTTAAAGCTTTCGCGTCGCGCACCCCAGCCGCGGATAATGCGGCGCCAGGATCGCACGCAGGCCGGTCAGCGTTTTCCGCAGACGGATGCTGTCTGCCGCGACAAACTTGATGCTCCAGCCGCCCTTGCGCAGCGGGCTCACACCAATCCACGTCCCGTCGCCATGCAGCGCCGCCACCGCCGGCAGCCAGGAGGCCTCGCCTTCGGCCACGAGTACCGCATTGCCGAAGCAAGCCTTCGGACCTGAACCCGCGAGCGTCGCGAGTGCCTTCAGCCCCGCCCCGCTCTGTTCGAAGCGCTCGCGCAGCACGAGTTCGTCGCCCACGCGCACTTCAGTCTCGAGACAAAGTTTGTCCCACACCCACGCCTCACCGCGATGGGCGATGCGCCCGGGCATCAACAGGTCGACGAAAAACAAACCTCCACCCCGCTCCACCTCGACGGTCGTGACCTGGCGGTAACGGCAACCGCGATGCGGCACCAGCGGCTCGGGCAACACTTCCAGCCAGCCGCCCTTGCCCACCTTGAAAGTCTGCCGGCACTCCGCCGAACCCTCCTTCATCTTGAACACGCGACTCGCACTGGGAGTCGTGACCAGCAGCGCGGCATTTTTTTCCACCGAGATATCCGACGTCAGCGAATCCCCTTCAAGGATGCCCGCCGTCGGGTTCACCACCTGCACCAGCAACGTCTCCGTATCGGCATCCCAATACGGCTTGCTCAAATGATACGGCGCGCGGAACGACTGCCCGGCCAGCGTCGTGCGACCGTGGGAGCCAAGAGCCGCCTTCAAGCGAAGATGACCTGAAAAAACAGCCATACGGTTAGCCACAAAGAGTCACAAGAATGCACAAAAAGGAAAACGATCCACGGCGGTTCGTTTTTGTGTCTTTTCGTGACTTTTCGTGGCCAATCATGCCTTGGGGGTTTTCCCGAACAGCACCTCGCGCTCGATCCACTCGATCACGGCCACGAGGTTGTGTTCGCGCTTCAAATCGCAGAATAGGAACGGACGCGCCCCGCGCTGTACCTTGGCGTCGCGTTCCATCACCCCGAGATCGGCGCCGACCAGCGGCGCGAGGTCGATTTTGTTGATGATCATCAGGTCGCTGAAGCGGATCGCCGGTCCACCCTTGCGCGGGATCTTGTCACCCTCGGCCACGTCAATGACGTAGATGAACGCATCCACCAGTTCCGGCGAAAAAGTAGCGGTCAGGTTGTCGCCACCGCTCTCGACCAGCAGAAGCTGTAGGTCGGCAAACTTCGCCTCCAACGCGCGGCACGCCTGCTCGTTCATCGTCGTGTCGTCGCGGATGGCAGTGTGCGGGCATCCGCCCGTCTCGACGCCGGCGATGCGCTCCGCCGGCAGCGCGCTGTGCTTGATCAGGAACTGCGCGTCCTCGGAGCAATAGATGTCGTTCGTCACGACCGCCATCGACCAGCGGTGCCGCATCTGCTGGCAGAGCTTGAGACAGAGCATGGTTTTGCCGGAGCCCACGGGGCCGCCGATGCCAATGCGGGGAGATTTTTTCAAAGCCATGGGAAGATCACCACTGATGCACACTAATGAGACACTAATGTTCTGGTGGTTTGGATTAGTGGAAAATCAGTGTGGATTAGTGGTTAAGAAATAAACATGCGGCTGTCTGCATGCGCATGCCGCGCCGCCGCGATGTCGAGCCACGGATTGAACCAGCCGATGTCTTCCATCGGCACCTGCTCCGCCGCCGCGATGATTGCCGGCGCGGCTGCTAGGGTTTCGGTAAGCAGCGACTGGCTGGCATTCTGGCCGAGGCGCAGCAGCTTCATCGCCGCCGAGAGCACCGACGCGACCGACGCATAGTAAACTCCGCCCAGCACGGCCGCGAGCGGCGCGCCAAGCACGCGGCCTTCGAGTGCGGCGGCGATCGTCGGCGAGAACGGCCAGCCTTCGGCGGCGGCTTGCTTCAAATATTCCGTAGCTAGCAGGTGTTCACGCAGCTTGCCGATCAGTTCGGCGCGCTGCCGGCCGATGTTATCGGATGCGGTGCGCGCTTCCTGCGCAGTCTTGAGCGCGGACGACAGCACGCTCAATTCACCGATCTGCTTCCAGTCCTTTTTGCCAAAGGCCCGCCACGCCTGCGCCGCCAGCGGAAGCTCCGCCTGGCGCAGCGCCGGCAGCACCGACAGCTGGAAAAACGCCTTCAAGGTCTCGCGGTCATGCACCACGCCTTCCTGCGTCAGGCCCTCGAGTCCGAAGGAATGCGCGTAGCTGCCCGTCGGGTAGAAGGAATCCCCCGCCTGCAGTAGACCGACAATCCATGCGGCGTCAGTGCTTGTGGCTGGGTCCGAGCTCATGGGTGGGTTGCACGCCGCGGGCAAAACGGCCCGGACGGAAAATGGCGGTCACCGGCTTGAACGGCACCTGCAGGCGCTCGAGCAGCTGCCGCACCGAGGGTTCATCGAGCGCGAGCAAACGCGTGGGCTCGGCGCAGAGCTCCAGGTGCAGGTTGCCCACCGCCCAGCCGATGCCGGCGGCGGCGGAAGGCGTGACCTCGAGGGAAATCTCCACCACCGACTCCGGTTGCTGGCTGATGACGTAGCGCGTGGTGGCCGTCTGCCAGAAGGTTTCGCCATGGCGCAGCGCACGCTCCAGCTCGAAACCGAACTCCACGCCATCGGCCGCCTTTCCGCGCCAAATGCGCTTGGCGAGTGTCAGTCGCTCCGCGCTCAGCAACACTTCCGCCAATTTGGCGTCAGGAGTGGCGATGGGCGCGTTGATCAACTGCATGGGGCGGACCGCCATAAAAGCGCCCAGCGTGCCAACCAAGCAAGCCCCGCTTGCCTATGTCTCGATGTAGCCGGGGTCGCTGACCCCGGTCGAACGTGGCAGGATTCTCGACCGGGTCAGCGACCCCGGCTACAGATAGAGTCAGGCCAGACTTTTGAGGTATGCCCGCCAGCCGCCCAAGTGTGTGATGTCCTGCGCACCGGTTAGGGCCACCGGTTCGCAGAGAAATCCCTGCGCGGTCGAACCGTCTGCCAGCGTCAGCGTGCCGATCCCGAGCGGCGTGGGAATGCCGGCGACAAAGGAGCCATAAGCCGCCGTCGGCAGCTCCCACACTTCCACCGCAATCGCGGCACCTTGCTCGGCCACGCGCACGAGGCCGGGCTTCGGCGGAACCGTGCCGGGCAGCGCATAAAGCCGGTAGTGCGGCGCGGTGGTGGTAGCCGATACCAGGGTGGCGCCGCGCTGCGTGAGCTGCCAGTTCAGCGGCAGCCCGCTAAGATGCGCACCACAGACCACCACGCGGGTCTTCGGCCCGGGCGCCGCCAGCGCGCGTTGCGGCGGCGGCTCGCCGAGAAACTTCGCCCCGAGTCGCAGCAGCCGGTCATCGCAAAACGCCGGCGCGGAAATCGTCACACCCCACGGCATCTTGTTCGTGAGGAAGCCGGCGGGCAGCGCGAGTCCGCACAGGTCCAGCAGGTTCATGTGATTCGTGTAGTAGCCGAGATTGCTGTTCAGCTTGACCGGCTCGGCTTCGACCTCGGCACGCGTGTAGATCGTCCCGGCGGTGGGCGTCAGCAGCACGTCGATGTCGTTCCAGACCAAGTCGGCCTGGCTGCGCAGTTCGGCCAGCCGGTAGCTAGCGGTGAATGCCTGCGTCGCGGTCAGGGTTTTCGCCCCTTCGATGATCTTGCGCGTCACCGGATGCAGCGCCTCAGGTTTTGCCTCGATGAAGTCCTTGATCGCCGCGTAGCGCTCCGCCACCCACGGACCTTCATAGAGCAGACGGGCGGCAGCAGCGAAGGGCGCGTAGTCGATCTCGACGATCTTTGCACCGAGTGCGCGCCATTTCTCCACCGCGGCGGAAAACAGCTTCGCGGCATCGGCATTGCCGAAAAACTCCAATTGCTCCGCCCGAGGCACGCCGATGCGCGGCGGCCAGGCCTCGTCCAACAACGGCGGCTGCGCCACGCGGCTGAACGGATCCTTCTCGTCGAACGCCGCGGCGACCGCCAGCACCTCCGCCGCGTCGCCGACGCTGCGCGTGAAAATCGAAACGCAATCCAGCGACCGGCACGCCGGCACCACGCCGCGCGTGCTGAGCAGGCCCTTGGTCGGCTTGAGGCCGACGAGATTGTTGAACGCCGCCGGCACCCTCCCCGATCCCGCCGTGTCCGTTCCGAGGGAAAAATCCACCACGCCCGCCGCCACCGCCACGGCCGAACCGCTGCTGGAGCCACCCGGGATATAGTCCGCGCCGAACGGATTCACCGGCACGCCATACGGCGATCTCACGCCCACGAGACCGGTGGCGAATTGGTCGAGATTGGTTTTCCCGAGCGGGATCGCACCCGCCGCCATCAGCCGCTGCACCACCGGCGCGGACGAGGCCGGTGAGTAAGCATACTCCGGACACGCCGCCGTCGTCGGCACGCCGGCGAGGTCGATGTTGTCCTTGATCGCAAACGCCACCCCCCGCAGCAGCCCAACCGGCGCGGCCGCCGCAAACTTTTTCACGACCTCGGCAGGTTGCTTAGTGATCCAGACCTTGTCGTCGCCGCGTGCCGCGATACGCTCGAGCACCTGGTTGAGATCGGTGAGCTTCATCTCAGGACACCGGTTTCACGATGACCAGCGGATCACCCGCCTGCACCGGCTTGCCCTCGGCACAGAGCACCTCGGTCACCTCGCAGGTCCCGGTCGGCAGGACAGAGATTTCCATCTTCATCGATTCCAAGACGACGAGTGCCTGGTCCTTCGTGACCCGGTCGCCCGGCTTCACGTTGATCTTCCAGACATTGCCCGGCACCGAGGCACTGACGGCCTTGTGTCCCGGCAGCAGCGCGGCCCGGGGCGCCGTGGAAGCGGCCGCCTCGGCCTCGGCGGAGAAATTCAACTGGCCTGACGCAGCCCAGCGCTGGCGCTCGGCTTCGAAGGAAGACTGCTGCTGGTGCTTGAAGGCGCCGATCGACGCCGCGTTGTCGGCGAGGAATTTCTGGTAGTCGCGCAGCCGGAAGGTCTCGTGCTCAACCTTCAGCTTGTAGCGCCCGAGCGGGAAATCCTCGCGGAACTTCAGCAGCTCCTTGGCACTGACCTCGTGGAAACGGATCTGGTCGAAAAAGCGCAGCAACCACGGCTTGCCCTCGTTGAAGTCGGCCGTCTGCCGCCAGCGATTCCACATCTGCACCGTACGGCCGACGAATTGGTAGCCACCCGGACCTTCCATGCCGTAGACACAAAGGTAAGCGCCGCCGATGCCGACGGCGTTCTCCGGCGTCCAAGTGCGAGCCGGATTGTACTTCGTCGTGACGAGGCGGTGACGCGGGTCCATCGGCGTCGCGACGGGGGCACCGAGGTAGACGTCGCCCAATCCGAGCACAAGGTAGCTCGCGTCGAATACGATCTTCTTCACCTCGTCGATCGACCCGAGGCCGTTGATGCGGCGGATGAACTCGATGTTGCTCGGGCACCACGGCGCGTCCTTGCGCACCGTCTGCATGTATTTGCGGATCGCGAGCAACGTGGACTCGTCCTCCCACGACAGCGGCAGGTGTACGATGCGCGTCGGCACTTCCATGTCCTCCACCGCAGGCAACTCCCGCTCGGCTTGGATCAAGGTCTCGAGCAGGCGCTCGATCGGCAACAGGCGGCTGTCGTAGTGCACCTGCAGCGAGCGGATGCCCGGCGTCAGGTCAAGCAGCCCGGGCGTGTGATTGCGTTGCAGCCAAAGCATGAGCGCGTGCACGCGGAAGCGCAGGTTCAGGTCGAGCACGAGCGGGCCGTATTCGACCAGCAGGTACTTGTCACCGGAGCGGCGGTAGCAAACCGCCGGCGTGTCCGCTCCGGCCGGAATAGCGTGCAGGGTCGCCGACGTGGGCGCGACCACTCGCTTGAGCGGACGCCGCGCGCGGGCCGGCGTCAGCGTCTCGATCTCCGCCTCCAGCTCCGCCTCGCGTTCGCGTGCCTCGGTGGCGGTGACGGGTTGGAAGCGGACCTTGTCGCCCGGACGCAGCTGGCCGATCTTCCAGAGATCGGCGGCGATGATCGTGGCCGGGCAAACGAAGCCGCCGAGACTCGGACCGTCGGGTCCGAGGATGATCGGCATGTCGCCCGTGAAATCGATCGTGCCGATGGCGTAAGCGTTGTCGTGGATGTTCGAGGGATGCAGGCCCGCCTCGCCACCATCCTGGCGTGCCCAACGCGGTTTCGGTCCGATCAGGCGCACGCCCGTGCGCGCCGAGTTGAAATGCACCTCGTAAGTCGACGAGAAGAGATCGCTGATGTCCTCCGGCTGGAAGAAATCCGGGGCGCCATGCGGGCCGTAGATCACCGCAAGATCCCAAGTCGTCTGGTATTCCGGCGTGAGCGCGACCGGCAGTCGCGGCAGGAATGGCTTCGCCTCGCCTCCGGCCACCGTGCCCGGATTGACCCGCAACACATCACCCACCCGCAGCGCCCGACCGGCGTGACCGCCAAACAGGCCGAGCGTGAAGGTGCTCTTGCTGCCGAGATAATCGGGGACATCGAAGCCGTCCTTCACCGCAAGATACACGCGCATGCCCGCGCCACGCAGCGCGCCCAGGCGCAGCGTCTGGCCGCGTTTGACGCGAATCGCCTGCCACACCACGATCGGCTGCTCGTCGAGCGTGGCCTCAATGTCGGCGCCGGCGAGCGCGATGGCGGTGTCGGTGTTGAAGCGCAACGTCGGGCCGGAAAGCGTGATCTCCAGCGCCGCGGCGGAGGCCGGGTTGCCGAGCATGCGGTTCGCCAAGCGGAACGAGAGCGAATCCATCGGGCCGGACGGCGGCACGCCGACATCCCAGTAACCAAGGCGCCCCGGATAATCCTGCACCGTCGTCTGCGTGCCGGCTTCGAGGACGTCGATCGTGGAGGCGACATACGGCAGCTTCTCCAAGTAACGTGTCGTCACCTTGCCCGAGCGGAATCCGCGCGAGGCGGCGATCTGCCGGAGGTACGGCAGGTTCGTCTCGAGCCCGGCGACGCGCGTAGCGGCTAGCGCCGTCTCTAATTTGGCCAGGGCCTCGTCGCGGGTCTCACCGCGCACGATCAGCTTGGCGATCATGGGATCGTAGTACGGGCTGACCTCGCTCCCCCGCTCCACCCAGGTCTCGAGGCGGATGTCGCGCGGGAAAATCAACTCGGTCAGCGTGCCGGTCGCGGGCTGAAAATTCTTGCCCGGATCCTCCGAGTACAGGCGAACCTGGATCGACGCACCCGCGGCTTTGCGCTGGAAATGGCCGAGCGCGAGTTCGCCTGCCGCCTGCTTCACCATCCACTCGACGAGGTCGATGCCGGTCACTTCCTCGGTGACGCGGTGCTCCACCTGCAGGCGCGTATTGACCTCGAGGAAATAGAACTCACGCGTGGCGTCGTCGTAAACGAACTCCACCGTGCCGGCGTTTTCGTAGTTCACCGCCCGGCCCAGACGCTCCGCGCAATCGAGCAGCTTGGCCCGGATTGCCACCGGCAGTCCCGGAGCCGGCGTCTCCTCGATGATCTTCTGGTTGCGACGCTGGATGGAGCACTCGCGCTCCCCGAGCGCCACGACGCGGCCCTGCCCGTCGCCGAAGATCTGCACCTCGATGTGGCGCGCGCGCTCGACGTACTTTTCGAGATAAAGCCCGCTCTCCTTGAAATTGCTCCGGCTCAGGCGATCGACCTTGGCGAAGGCCGGCTCGAGCTCCGCCGTATTCCAGCACAGCTGCATGCCGATGCCACCGCCGCCAGCGGTGCTCTTGAGCATCACCGGGTAACCGATCTTCTCCGCTTCGCTAAGCGCCGCGGTCACGTCGGCCAGCAAGCCCGTGCCCGGCAGCAACGGCGCGCCCTCAGCCTGCGCGATCTCGCGCGCGGTGTGCTTCAGACCGAAGCGCCGCATCTGGTCGGGCTTCGGGCCGATGAATACGATACCCGCCGCGGCACAGGCTTCAGCGAAGCCAGCGTTCTCGCTCAGAAATCCATAACCCGGATGAATCGCTTGCGCTCCGGTCTGCTTCGCGGCCTCGAGGATCTTCTCTACAACAAGGTAGCTTTGAGCCGCGGGCGCAGGCCCGATCAGAACGGCCTCATCTGCATCGCGTACATGAAGCGATCCGACATCCGCTTCTGAGTAAACCGCGACGGATTTGATCCCCATCTTGCGCAGGGTGCGGATGACGCGACAGGCGATGGCGCCACGGTTTGCGATCAAGACTTTCGAAAACATGGCTCAGGGATTCCAGATGATGACCTCGATCGGCGTCGGGTTGTACCCGTTGCACGGATTGTTCAGCTGCGGGCAGTTCGAGATCAGGCAGAGCACGTCACGCTCGGCGCGCAGTTCGACGTAGCGGCCCGGACCGGACACGCCGTCTTCGAACGTGAGCCGCCCATCGGGCGTCACCGGCACGTTCATGAAGAAGTTGATGTTGCAGGTGATGTCACGCTTGCCGAGGTGACAGCCGCATTCTTGCGCACCGCGAATAAAGCTGTCGCGGCAGGCATGCATGTGCTCCTTCTCGAAGGCGTAGCGCATGGTGTTGCTCTCGCGCGAGCAGGCGCCTCCGAGCGTGTCGTGGCGGCCGCAGGTGTCGGCGACGATCGTCAGCAAGCCGTCGCCCAGATTGGAGACGAGCGTGGTGCCGGTGCTGAGGTAGAGTGCGCTCTGCCGGCGGATGGTGTCGGACGCGCTGTAGCGATTCGCCGGATCCTGCGCATCGTAGAAGAGCGTGTCGGCGGCCTGGTTGCCCTCGAGGTCGACGAAGCGGACGATCTGGCCGCGCTTCACTTCGCGCGAGAAATGATCACCCGCCAGGACGACCCGGCGGAACACGGCGGCAGCGGGATTGAGTTGGCTTTCGACCATGGCGATCAGCTGCGGAGCAGGTAGTAATCCTCGGTGTTGCGGAAGGCCCGGACATTTTCCGGCCGCGAGTTCCGGCAGGCATCGTCGGCAGTTGCGAGCGGCGAAGCGAACACCTCGAGCTTCACTTCGCGCGGGTGATAGGTCGTATCCGGATCGAGCGGATGCTGGCAGGTGTTGAGCACAACGAGCGTATTCATCTCGAGACGCAGGTCGACGTGCGCGCCCGCTGGGGCGTGGCCCGGCACGAAGGTCAGCTTGCCGGCGTCGTCGGCCACCACCTTGCTGAAGAAGTTCAGGTTCGGCACGAGATCGCGCGGGCCGAGCCCCCACTTCGCCAGCTCGATCAGGAAACAATCGCGACCATTGCGATGAAAGTCGTTGCGGGCGGCCTGGTAGGTTTTCTCGCCGTAGTGCTCCGCCACCAGCTTGGCGTCGGAACAGCCGCAGACCGTGTCGTGCCAGCCGGTCGAGTCGGCGGTGATTGAGGCGAAGACCCGGCCCATGTCGGAGTGCAGGCAGTACGGATGCCGCACGTGGAAGATGTGCTGCCCCTTGAGCGTGTCGGGCATGTTGTACCGCTCGACGGTGAGGTCCGCGTTGTAGAGCAGCACGCCGACGTTGGCGCCCGCTTCCAGCGCTGTCAGGCGCAGCGTCTTGCCGCGGCTGATCACGCCCGACCACATGCCGGCATGCGTCAGGAGCTTGGTGTAGAGCGGGAGATTTTCGGACATCGGGGCTAAACTTTATGGTATTACGATTGTGTCAATTCGTATTACTAGCAGGCGCGATGCCATCGCCCGTAGCCAATGGCTTGTTGGAGGGCCGGTCTCCTGACCGGCCGTTCAGGCTGCGAAGGCCGGTGCGGAGACCGGCCCTCCAGTAAACTAGAGCAGCGGCGGCATCGCCTCGGCGGCGAGCTGCAGCTTGCAGTATTTCACGCCCTTGCAGGCGGCCAGTTCGTTGGCGAGGTTGCGCAGTTCCTTGGGCGCGCCCTGGACCAGCAGGACCTCGAGATAGTGGTAGTGCTCGAGGTGCACATGCATGCTCGATACGACCATGAGGTAGTACTTGTGCTGGATGGCCATCAGCTTCGCCTGCACGTTCCGCTTCCGGTAGTCGTACACGAGATTGATGGTCCCAGCCATGGTCTTGTTCCCGAGCTCCGACTGGAGCTCCACCAGCCCGTCGCGCGCGAGAGCGGCCACGGCCTGCGAACGGCTGTGGAAGCCGCGGCGTTTCACCATCTCGTCGAGTTCGTCCAGCAGGCTGGACGGCAGGGACACGGAGAAACGGGCGACGGTTTCCTTGCGGGGCATGGTCAGGCGTATTGTTCGGCTGGGGCGGGATTGTCACGGCAAAACCATGGCGGGCTACTCGACATCGTCGCCGGCCTGCGTGAGCCGGACGATCGGCAGCTTCTCCGTCGGGGCGTGTGCGACGGGTGGATGGATGAGTTCGTCAAGCCGGCGGCGCGTGGCCTGAAACTCCGGCGACAGCAGCTGCGCCGGGCTGCGCGGGCGCGGCACGGGCACTTCGATGACTTCCTGCACCTCACCGGGATTGGCCTTAAGCACAAGGATGCGGTCGGCGAGCAGCACAGCCTCGTCGAGGTCATGGGTGATGAAGAGGATCGTCACGTCGACGTTGCGCCAAATTTCCAGTAGGTGCGTCTGCATCTGCAGGCGCGTCTGGGCATCGAGCGCACCGAACGGTTCGTCCATGAGGAGAATCCGTGGATTGTTGGCCAGTGCACGGGCAATCGCCGTGCGCTGCTTCATGCCGCCGGAAAGCTGCACGGGATAGGCATCCTTGAAGCGCGCCAGCCCGACAAGGTTGATCCATTGCAACGCCTCCGCGCGCGCGTCGTTCTTCCCCTTCCCTTCCATGCGCAGGCCGAACATCACGTTCTCGGTCACGGTCAGCCACGGGAAGAGCGTGTAGCCTTGGAAAACCATGCCGCGGTCCGGACACGGGCCGCTGACTTCCTTGCCGTCGAGGAGCATGCGGCCCGATGTCGGCTGGTCGAGTCCAGCCACCATGCGGATGAGCGTTGACTTGCCACAGCCCGAAGGGCCGATCACGCAGACGAATTCGCGGCGATGCACCTTGAAACAGATATCCTTCAGCGCCGTGACCATGCCACCGTCCGCAGGGAACTGGCGTCCGAGGTGGTCGATCTCGAGCACGACGGGACGCTCCTTGAGCTTGCGGAAACGCTCGGCGACTGTCGGCGATTGTTGGAGGTAATCGGAAGAATTCATGACGCCCCTCCGGATTGCTCGCCCGCAGCCATCGGAATGGGTTCGGCGGCGAAACGCTTGCGCAGCCACGTGCGCAGCTTGCTCGGCCGCAGCGAGCGCCACGCGAACAGATGCCGGCCGAGGAACGCGAGCACCTGGTCGGTCGCCAGGCCGATGATGCCGATGATCAGGATGGCGGCATAGACGTTGTCGAAGTTGCGGTACTTCGCCTGCTGGTTGATGAAAAACGTGATACCGGAACTGATGCCGACGACCTCCGCCACGATCAGGTAAGTCCATGCCCAACCGAGCAGGATGCGCAGGTCGTTGTAGAGATCGGGCAGGCTGGCCGGCAGGATGACATTGAGCACGAGCTTGCGGCGCGTAGCGCCGAGCGTCTGCGCCGCCTCGATCAACGCGGGGTCGACCTTCCGGACGGTGTTGGCGATCACCAGCACCTGTTGGAAAAACGTCCCGATGAAAATGATCGCGATCTTGGGCTGCTGGTAGATGCCGAAGATGGCCACCATCAGCGCGCCGAACGCCGGCGCAGGCATGTAGCGGATGAAGTCCACGACGGGCTCCGTGAGCCGGGCCAGCGCGGCAAACGAGCCACAGAGAATACCGAGCGGCACGCCGATCGCCGAGGAAATGACGAAGCCCCAGAAGATCGTCTGGATGCTAAGCCAGAGGCTCTCGTGCAACCAGGCGTCACCACGCAGCACCGGAGCCGTTGTGAACGCCGTGTAGAGGGCGCGGCCCACCTGATGCGGTGCCGAGAGGAAGATCGGGTTGACCCGATGGCCGGAAGGCGCGTGCCCGCCGGCGGCGACGGCCTTGTCCGACTCATGGGCGAAATCCTCCCGCGGGATGAGCTGGCCTTCTTTGAACCACGAGACGCCACCCGGCGACTCCACCTTGACCAGAGGGTGCCAGATGAACGGGACGTAGCTGACGACACACCAGACGATCAGCGGGAGGAGGAACGAACCCACCCAAAGCGCCGCCGAGCGCCGCTGGGCAAGCGGGCGCAGGACGGTTAGCCAGGGTTTGCGGGGCATGTGTCAGCGGGTGGTCGCAGATTTCTCCGTTTGGCAGGCTCAGGACCCCGAGCCTGTCGAGGGGCACATCGGCGACAGGCGTCGGTGTGGAAACCGACGCCCACCTTCCCTCTTACTTCACCGCCTCGGCCATGAGCGAAGCGTCGATGTAAGACGGAACATCCTGCGCTTCCTTGTAGACGGCGTTCTTCACGTTGAAGTCATCGGCGATCTTGGCCGAACCACCGACGGAATCGAAACCGGCGCTCTTGGACGCGAGCTTGGCCGCGCCGTCCTTGAGCGTGAGCAGGTGCGTGCCGCTCATGAAATCGGCGTATTCCTTCGGATCGACGCCGGCCCGGGCCGCCATGATCTTGATGCCGTCGGCCTTGGTCTTCGGATCGGCGAGATAGGCAGCGATCTTGTCCCACACCTTGACGAACTTCACCCAGTCGGCGCGCGACTTGGCGAGGCTGGAAGGAGTCACGACCACCATGTCGTAGATCAGGCCGGGTTCATCGGCACTCGTATAAACGGCCTTGGAGCCCGGGACGGCCTTGAGGGCGGCGCCGGAATTCGGCTGCCAGCCCGCGACAGCCGAGACCTGGCCGGAGGCGAGCACCTGCGGAATCTGGTTGGTCGGAGTCGGCACGAGCTCGACGTCGCCCTCGGCGAGACCAGCCTTCTTCAGACCGTTGAGCAGGAGCAGGTGGTCGACGAAGCCGACCTCCACGCCGATTTTCTTCCCCTTGAGGTCCTTCAACGACTTGATGCCCGGCGCGGCCACGACCATGTCGTTGCCGTTCGAGTAATCGGTGACGAGGATCATCGTGTTCTTCGCGCCGCCGGCACCCGTGACGAGCGCGTCGCCATTGGTCACCATCACCGCGTCAACCTTGCCGGCGGAGTAGGCTTCCATCGACGGGCCATATTCGAACCAGAGCAGCTCGACCTCAATGCCGGCGTCCTTGAACCAGCCCTTCTCCTGGGCAATGGCGAAGGCTGTCCAACCCGGCCAGTCGCTGTAGGCAACTTTCAGCGGGGCGGCAGCAAGCGAGGCGAACGAGACGGCAAAAGCACCGGCGCACAGGAGCAGCCGGCGCGCGAGGGAGGAAGGCGCGGATTTCATAGGAGAGTGCTACGTTATTGCAGAATAGTGTTACGGTAACACTTCTCCCGGGAGCACGCGCTATGCCACTAAACGTCACGGTTTCGGCCCTGTAGGGGCGCAGACTTGCCGCGCCCAATCCCGGCATGCCGGGATTCCTTACACCCTCGCGAGTACTGGGATTCTTCGCTTTGCGAAGAATGGGCGCAGTAAGCCTGCGCCCCTAAAAAAAACAAATCAGAACAGAAAATAACGTTGAGCCATCGGCAGCACCTTCGCCGGCTCGCACGTCAGGTGCTCGCCGTCGGCTTTGACGGTGTAGGTCTCGGGATCGACCTCGATCTTCGGCATGGCGTCGTTGAGTACCATGTCCTTCTTGCCGACCTTGCGGCAGGACTTCACGGCTTCGAGGCGGCGCGACAGGCCGAGTTGCTTCGGGCCGGTCTTGCTCTTGAGCGAGGCGGCGCTGACGAAGGTGATGTTGGTCGAGCCGAGCGCCTTGCCGGCGGCGCCCCACTGCGGACGGTAGAACGTCGGCTGCGGCGTGGGAATCGAGGCATTCGGATCACCCATGTTGGCCCAGGCGATGAAGCCGCCCTTGAGCACGGTCTCGGGCTTCACGCCGAAGAGCGCGGGCTTGAAGATCACGAGGTCGGCGAGCTTGCCGACTTCGATCGAACCGACGAGATGCGAGATGCCGTGCGCGATCGCCGGGTTGATCGTGTATTTGGCGATGTACCGCAGGGCGCGAAAATTGTCGGCGGCGGGATGCGACTTCCCTTTCAGCGTGCCAAACTGGGTCTTCATCTTGTGCGCGGTCTGCCACGTGCGGATGATCACCTCGCCGATGCGGCCCATGGCCTGTGAGTCGGACGACATCATCGAGATCGCGCCGAGGTCATGCAGCCGGTCCTCGGCAGCAATGGTCTCGGGACGGATGCGCGACTCCGCGAAGGAAACGTCCTCGGGAATTTTCGCATCGAGATGGTGGCAGACCATCAGCATATCGAGATGCTCGTCGATGGTGTTAACCGTGTAGGGACGCGTCGGGTTGGTCGACGACGGCAAGACGTTGGGCTCGCTGCACACGCGGATGATGTCCGGCGCGTGGCCGCCACCGGCGCCCTCGGAGTGGAAGGTGTGGATCGTGCGGCCCTTGAAGGCCCTGATCGTGTCATCGACGTAGCCCGACTCGTTGAGCGTGTCGGTGTGGATCGCGACCTGGACATCGAGCTCATCGGCCACGCCGAGACAGGTGTCGATCGCGCCCGGCGTCGTGCCCCAGTCCTCGTGCAGCTTCAAACCGATGGCGCCCGCGAGGATTTGCTCACGCAACGGCGCCGCAGTGCCGCAGTTGCCCTTGCCGAGGAAGCCGAGGTTCATCGGATAAGCTTCGGCGGCTTCGAGCATGCGGTGGATGTTCCAGATACCGGGCGTGCAGGTCGTGGCGAACGTCCCGTGCGCCGGACCGGTGCCGCCACCGAGCATCGTCGTGATGCCCGAGCTGATGGCCTCGTCGATCTGCTGCGGGCAGATGAAATGGATGTGGGTGTCGATGCCGCCGGCGGTGATGATGCTCCCCTCGCCCGCGATGACCTCGGTCGCCGCGCCGATGATCATCGGGTTTTTCTTCTTCGTGCGCGGGTCGACGTAGACGGAGCCAATGCCGTTCTGGATGCCGGGATTGCCCGCGTGGCCGATGCCAACAATCAGACCGTGCTTGATGCCGATGTCGGCCTTGATGACGCCCAGGATGGGATCGATGATCGTCGCGTTGGTGATGACCAGATCGAGCGCGTCCTTGTCCAGCGCGGTCGGCGACTGGCCCATGCCGTCGCGGATGACCTTGCCGCCGCCAAACTTCACTTCGTTGCCGTAACCGGCGGTTTCGGCGATGAGGTCGCGTTCGACCTGTACGAACAGCTCGGTGTCAGCGAGGCGGACTTTGTCCCCAACAGTGGGACCGAACATCTCGGCGTACTGGCGGCGGGTAAGCTTGAGGGGCATGGCGGTTACTTTTTCTTTTTGGCCTTCGCCTTGGACTTCGCGTCGAGCTTGCCGTTAACCTTGGCCTGCAGGCCATAGACCTCGCGCAAGCCGGCGAGCGCGACGAGCTCCACCTGCTTGGTGTCGCCCGCCTCGAAGCGCACGGCGGTGCCGGCGGGAATGTTCAGGCGGAAACCACGCGCGGCGGCGCGATCGAAGGTGAGCGCTTCGTTGGTTTCGAAGAAATGATAGTGCGAGCCGACCTGAATCGGGCGATCGCCCGTGTTGGTGATATCGAGCGTGAGCAGCTTCAGGCCTTCGTTGGCCGCGAGTGCCACGGCATCCGCTGCGATGATGATCTCGCCGGGTTTCATGAGGAGAAACGCCAAACGACAGACGCCAGATGCCAAACAACGAACTTAAATTCGAATGCTTTGAATTTGGGGCTGATTTTCTTGGCGTTTGGCATCTGGCGTTTGGCGTTTTGAAAAGTCATCGAATCGGGTCATGGACGGTGACGAGCTTAGTGCCGTCAGGGAACGTGGCCTCGACCTGCACGTCGTGGATCATCTCGGGAATGCCTTCCATGACATCGGCGCGCTTCAGGATCGTGGTGCCGTAGCTCATGAGCTCCGCGACGGATTTCCCGTCACGCGCACCTTCGATGATCTCGTAGGTGATGATCGCCACGGATTCGGGATAGTTGAGTTTCAAGCCACGTGCCTGCCGGCGCCGGGCAAGATCGGCGGCGGTGACGATCAGCAGTTTCTCTCTTTCTCGCGGGGTGAGATGCATGGGGAGGCGAAGAGCTAAGAGTCTAGAGCGGAGAGCATGAACAGCGGATGATTGGGCGGTGTGGAATCTCTCAGCTCTAGACTTTTTTAGACCTGCAAGTGCTCCTTCACGACCTCGTCGGTCAAGGTGGCAATCGGACCGGAGATGGTCACGGTGCCGCGATCCATCGCGTAGAAGCGGTCGGCGACCTCGCGGCAGAAATCGACGTATTGCTCGACGAGCAGGATCGCCAGCTTGTGCTCCTGGCGCAGCTGGTTCACGGCACTCTTGATCTGGGCCACGTCATCCTCAGCGGCGGCCAGCACAGCAGGAGCGGCGGCTGGGGCCTTGAGCTTCTTCAAGGTGTCGCCGATCTGGTCTATGATCGAGGGCTGGATGCCCTCGGTCGGTTCGTCGAGAATCAGGAGCTTGGGATTCGTCAGCAGCGCGCGACCGATCGCCAGCTGTTGCTGCTGGCCGCCCGAGAGCACGCCGCCCTTGCGCTTGAGCATGTCCTTCAGGACCGGGAAAAGGCTGTAGATGCGGTCGAGCGCGTTGCGCGCATCAGCGCCCTTCCGGCCGTGGACCACGAGGCCGACGTGCAGGTTTTCCTCGATGGTCAGGTGCGGAAAGATATCGCGACCCTGCGGCACGTAGCCGATGCCGCTGCGGGCGCGGACATCGATCGGCATCTTCTCGAGCGGCTGGCCGTCGAAGGTGATCGTGCCCGCGCGCACCGGCAGGACGCCGGTGATAGACTTCAGGGTCGTCGTCTTGCCCACGCCGTTGCGGCCCATGAGAGCGACGACTTCGCCGGCGTTCACTTCCATGCTGACGCCGCGCAGGATGCGGGAACCGCCGATGTAGGTTTCGACCCCGGTAAGCTGGAGAAGTGCGCTCATCGTGTGCCGTGTTTGCCGCGGCCGAGGTAGACCTCGCGGACCTTCTGGTTGGACTGGACCTCGTCGAACTTGCCCTCGCAGAGAACGGTGCCCTGGTGGAGCACGGTCACGGTGCCGTCGCGCGCGATCTGCTTCACGAAGGACATGTCGTGCTCGACGACCACAATGCTGTGCTTGCCGGAAAGGCTGATGAGCAACTCGCCGGTGCGGTGCGTCTCCTCGTCGGTCATGCCGGCGGCGGGTTCGTCCACCAGCAGCATCTGCGGCTCGGCGGCGAGCAGCATGCCGATCTCCAGCCACTGCTTTTCGCCGTGGGCCAGCAGGCCGGCCTTCCAGTCGCGCTTGGCATCGAGGCGGATGAGCTTCAGCAGCTCGTCGAGACGGTCGCGCTCGGCTGAGGAGAGCTTGCGAAAGAGCGACGCGAACACGCCGCGTGGTCCCTTGATCGAAAGCACCAAGTTATCCCAGACGGTGTGCTCGTTGTAGACGCTCGGGGTCTGGAATTTCCGGCTGATGCCGAGGCGGTTGATCTCGTACTCGTTCAGGCCGGTGAGGTCGTGGTGCGTCAGCGGGTCGGCGCCGAACTCGATCTTGCCCTTGTCGGGTTTGGCCCGGCCGGTGATCAGGTCGAAGAAGGTGGACTTGCCCGCGCCGTTGGGCCCGATGACCACGCGCAGCTCGCCTTCCTGCAGGTAGAAATTGAGGTTCGAGATGGCCTTGAAGCCATCATACGTCTTCGAGACGTCCTCGACGGTGAGAATCGCGCGTGGCATCAGGCGGCGGGGGTCGGGGCGGCGGTTTCAGCCGGCGCCCGGAATTTCTTCCACAGCGGCGCCAGGCGTTTGGGCAGGCTCACGAGACCGCCGGGCAGGAAGAGTACGACGAGGATGAACAAGCCGCCCAGGATGATGAGCCAGAGATCGGGAAAGGCGCGCGTCGCCCAGCTCTTGAGCGCGTTGATCACGATGGCGCCAAGGATCGGGCCGAGCAGCGTGCCGCGCCCGCCCACTGCGACCCACACGACGGCCTCGAGGGATTTCTCCGGCGTCATGACGCTGGGATTGATGCCGCCGACCTGCGGGACGTAGAGCGCGCCGCCGACGCTGGCGATCGCCGCGCTCAGCACGAAGATGAAGAGTTTGAAATGCGCGGTGGCGTAGCCGCTGAAGAGCACGCGGTTCTCGCCTTCGCGGATCGCGCGCTGGACGAGGCCGAACTTCGTCTGGCTGAGATAGCGGCAGAGCAGGTAAACCGTGAGCAGCGTGACGGCCGTAGCGATGTAGAGGTTCCGTTGCGTGGCCGCGAGACGCAGGTCGGAGCCGAGCAGCAGCTTGAAGTCGGTGAAGCCGTTGTTGCCGCCCATCAGCAGGCTGTTGCGGAAGAACAGCAGCGCCGCGCCGTAGGTCAGCGCCTGCGTCAGGATCGAGAAGTACACGCCCTTGATGCGCGAGCGGAAGGCCAGGAACCCGAAGATCGCGGCGATCACGCCGGGGACGGCCACCACCATGAAGGCCGAGAAGCCGAAGGAATAAAACGGCTTCCAGAAGGTCGGCAGGAAGGTGTGGCCGAGGAACACCATGAAGTCCGGCAGCAGGTTGGGATTCTTGCCCGCCTGCGCGTACACGCCCTGGTCGCCGATCATCAGCATCAGGTGCATGCCGAGCATATAGCCGCCGAGTGCGAAAAAGAGCGACTGGCCGAGACTGAGCAGGCCGGTGAAGCCCCAGAGCATGTCCACCGAGATCGCCAGCAGCGCAAAGCAGAGATACTTGCCCCAGAGATTGATCGTGAAATTGCTGACGTACCCGCCCGAGTTCAGGAGCGGGAACACGACGATCATGAACGTCGCCAGGATGGCGACCGTGGTGAACTCGACTTTGCGTGTGGCGGAGTTGCTCATGGGTCAGTCCTCCAGGCTCCGGCTGCGCGTGACGAAGATGCCCGCCGGGCGCCACTGCAGGAACAGAATGATGGCGAGTAGCACGAGGATCTTGCCGATGACCGGATCGAGCAGGATCTGCTGCAGCGACTGGTCGGTGAGGCCGATGCCGAACGCGCTGATCACGGTGCCAGGGAGATTGCCGACGCCACCAACGACGACGGTCATGAAGCAATCCACGATGTAATTCTGACCCATCGACGGGCCGACATTGCCAATCTGCGAAAGAAATGCGCCCGCGAGGCCGGCGAGGCCGCTGCCGAGGCCGAAGGTCAGCATGTTCACCCGCTCGGTGCGCACGCCCATGCAGGAGGCCATGCCGCGATTCTGCATCACGGCGCGAATGAGCAGACCGAGAGGAGTGCGCGTGAGCACAAGCCACACGCCGAACACGATCATCAGCGCGAAGCCGATCACGAAGACGCGGTTCCAGCCGAGGATGATGTCGTTCACCGTCCAGTTGCCGCTCAGGTAGACCGGGCTGGAGACCTGCACGTTGTTCGAACCGAACATGAGCTTGAAGACCTGCTGCAACACGACCGATACGCCCCACGTGGCGAGCAGGCTCTCGAGCGGGCGGCGATAGAGCCGCTGGATGATCGAGCGCTCGAGACCGATGCCGACCAGTGCCGCCATCAGGAAGCTGAGCGGGATCGCGGCGATAAAGTAGCACTGGTAGAGCCAGCCGGTAAGATGCATGCCCGGCAGGCCGAGGCTCAGGCCGAAGAAGGGAATCACGATGCCGTCGCCGAAAACATTCTGCACGAGGTAGGTCGTGTAGGCGCCGACGGCGATCATCTCACCGTGCGCCATGTTGATGACGCCCATCAGGCCGAAGGTGATCGCCAGGCCGAGCGCGAGCACGAGCAGGATGCTGCCGAGGCTCAGGCCGCGGAAGAGCGTGCCGACGAAGTCCACCGTGCCGCGGTGCGACTCGACGGAGTGGATCGCCGATTTGGCGGCAGCGATGACCGGGGCGTTCTTCGCCGTTTCGGCTTCGGTCAGCGCCTTCTTCAGGAAATCGGCGCTCGAGAGCGTGCTCAGCTCCTTCAGTTCGGCGAGCGCGGCGAGCTTCACGTCGTCCTTCGGATCCTTAAGCCGGATGAGCGCGATCGCCTCGCGCAGCGCGCGCAGGACATGCGGGTCCTTCTCCAGCGGCAGCCGCGATTCGAGCACGACGATCTTCGAGGCATCCTGAGCCTGGCCGATGGTCTGCACAGCCTGCAGGCGCTTCGCCTGGTTGGAGGAAACGAGGTCAACGATGTCGAGCACCTGCTTCATCGCGCGGCGCAGGGAGCTGGTGTGGTCGGCGGTTTTGAAATCACTGGCGAGCACGAGCACCGGCTTGCCCGCACTATCCTTCAGCGGCGTGCCATCGACGACGCGCACCGCGGCACGCGCGCCGGCGGCATCTTTTTCGCCCATGAGCACAACGGGGATCGTCACACCGTCCGCCTTGTAGAGAATGATCGCGTCGCTGCGCCACGCGGTCAGCAGCTCGGGAATGATTTCATCCCCCTGCCCCGCCAGCGAACCGATCAACGCCCGCTGCGCGGCGGCGTCGTCCGTCAAGATCGCCTTGTTAATGATGGCACGCGGGGTTTCCGCCGCCCAGGAGGTCAGGCAAAGGAGAAACGGAAGGATAAGCGCGGCGCGTGAAAGAAGCTTCATGCCAGGGTGATTTGTTAATGCTGGATTCGTGCCAACAAGCGGCTGTGACCTGATTAGGACGTGCCATGAAACTCACCTACACACCCCGCCCTTTGGGCACCCCTCTTCGTAGAGGGGACTTCGGCTGCGTTTAATTCCCCTCTATCAAGAGGGGTGGCGCGCAGCGACGGGGTGTGCGAACGGCCGCAGCATTCCACCAAAAACGCGGCGACGGCGGAAGAACGCGCCCTACCCTCGCCAAAAAAAGTGGGGCGGGCCGTTTAGGACCCGCCCCACATCCAATACCTACAAACCAAATCCGACGTCTTACTTGAACTTACCCTTGAGCCAGGGTTCGCCGTAGACGTTGTCGAACGACTTCAGGATCTTGAACTGGCCATCGGCCTTGGTCTCGCCGATGTAGACGTTCTTCGTGAGGTGCATGTTCTTCTGGGTCGTGACCGTGCCGCCCGGGCCGGCGAAGGAGATGCCGCTCTTCAGAGCCGCACGGACCTTGTCGACGTCGAACGAGCCGGCCTTCTCGACCGCGGCCTTCCAGAGGTACATGCCGTCATAGCTCAGCACCATCGGGGAGCAGGTGACGCGGCCTTCCTTGACGATGCCGGCGACCGTGCTCTTCGCGAGCCAGGCCTTGAAGTCCGCGACGAACTTCTTGTTGGCCGGGGTGTCGATCGACTCGAAGTAGGTCCAGCAACCGAGCTGGCCGACGAGCTTGTCGGCGGGCAGGCCGCGGAACTCATCCTCGGAGATCGAGAAGGAAACGACCGGGCAGGTCTCGGCGGTGAGGCCGGAAGCGGCGTATTCCTTGAAGAACGGGACGTTGGTGTCGCCGTTCAGCGTCGAGATCACGCAGGCGTCGCCGGAGGCGGCAAACTGTTTGATCTCGGCGACGATCTGCTGGTAGTCGGTGTGGCCGAAGCCGGTGTACTTGCCGGCGGCGATGATCTTGCCCTTCTCGTCTTTCTTGAAACCGCCGCCGATGTTCTCGAGCGGCACGCCCTTGGAGAGGAGGTACTCGAGGAGCACGAGGTTGGTGGTCTGCGGATAGACGTAGTCGGTGCCGAGGAGGTAGAACTTCTTCTTACCTTCCGCGAGGTAGTAGTCGACGGCAGGCGTGGCCTGCTGGTTGACGGCCTCCGCGGTGTAGAAAACGTTCTGCGACTCTTCTTCGCCTTCATACTGCACCGGGTAGAAGAGCAGCGCGTTGTTCTTCTCGAGCACCGGCAAGCAGTACTTTCGGGACACCGAGGTCCAGCAGCCGAAGGTCACGGCGACCTTGTCCTGCTCAGTGAGCTGCTTCGCCTTCTCGGCGAACGTCGGCCAGTCGGAAGCGCCGTCGACGATGACGAGCTCGATCTTCTTGCCGAGCACGCCGCCCTTGGCGTTGATCTCGTCGGCCGTGAACATGAGGATGTCGCGCAGCGAGGTTTCGCTGATCGCCATCGTGCCGGAGAGGGAGTGAAGGACGCCGACCTTGACCGTGTCGGCCGCATGGGCGGAACCGACGAAAGCGCTCAGGGCGAGAGCCCCGACGCCGAGCAGAGAAACGAATTTCTTGATCATGGGAGTGTGTGGTTGGTCCGCGGGAAGCCGGCCGGCCACGGGCGTGGTCAGCCGGATCCGGGACTAAGGAATCAGAGGGGTGCGGTTAAATCCTAAGCGACGGCTTAGAATTTGAAGACGACCTGGCCGCCGATGAAGGTGTAGTCAGCGGTGTCGTTCGAGGAGGCCGAGAACTCGGCGCGCAGCGACAGGTTGTTGTCGATGGCGTAGGTCGGGGCGATCGTGTACTTCGTCTCGTCACCGAACGGACCCTTGCTCGCGCCGCTGAGGCGGAACGCGGTGGAGAACTTGTCGGAGAACTTGTAGCTCGCGAAGGCCAGCCAGCCGACGTAGTCGTCGCCGCCGTTGTTGTTGTTCGTGTCGATTTCGCCCGCGATCGTCAGTTTGTCCGTGAGAGCGTAGCTCGCCCAGAGGTCGAAGATGAACAGGTCATCCGCGGCGCCCTTGGTGTTCTCGGTCGCGATGCCGGCGAAGACCGTCAGCTTGTCGATGCCGGTGTAAGTGGCGATGGCTTCAACACCCACGTCGTCGTTGTACTCGCGATCACCTTCGAAGAAGCCCTTCGGGCCGGAGAAGATGGAATCAACCACCGCCACGCCGACGGACCAGGTCTTGGTGCCGTAGTCGAGCTTGGCGCCGGTGTGGTAGGCCGGGATCGCGTAGATGGTGGAGCCGTAGGTCAGCTGCGCCATGTTGACCGGGTCGAACGCCTCGTAGCCGAGGTAGCTCAGGAATTTGCCGCCCGTGATCTTGAGACCGGTGCCGGTGTCGTAGGTGACGTAGGCATCGAGCAGGCCGGCTTCGTTGGCCGCGCCCGGGAGATAAAGCGCGCTGCCGTAGGCGCTCCACGAACCCTTGGCGGCGAGCACACCGAGTTTCACCGCGTCGGCATTGACGATCGCCGGAGAGCCCTTGCTCTCGAAGTAGGTGTTGATGCTGGGAGCACCATCAATGTCAGTGTTGGTGACACCGCCCACCGCGTAGCCGTTGACGCTGAAAATGTCGTTCACTTTCACGTCGCCGTAGGAGGTAGCTGCAAGAGCCAGGAGGGAGGTAGCCCACAAGGCCGGCCGGAATGAATACTTGGTCATGAGATCAGTAGGTTTGATTGCTGGGTTTGTGTTGGTGAGCTCACCGCGAACAACGGACTGATGAGCTCACGATCTCCTAAGCAGACCGTTTGCCATCATTCCGATTCCTCGTTGTCATAAACATATGAGGGCAATCGTGATGGGAGGTTTTCGAACAAGTTTTGTTCATACCAAAACGCCTCGAATAAATCTCATTCATGGCTCAGCCCCGCAGCGCAGAGTGAAAGCGTCTGTCCTCGCGCGGAAACACGCGCGCGAAATTCGTCAACCCGACCGACCGAAGATCAAGCCGAACTAATTGCCGGCTTTTCCGGAATCAGGCTTCGTGATGCCGGCTTGGATGGCGCCGAAGCTGCCTTCCTCGCAACTGCGCACGAACGCCTCGGTCACCGACTTCAAATCTTCCCAGCGGCGCCGGATGGCCTTGGCCTCGTCCTTCGTGATCTGGTTGTCCGCAGCCGCGGTGGCGATGACGCCGAGCATGTCCGCGAATTCCTGCACGATGCTGTTCGTGTACGGGATCAGTTGGAAAGAGTGCGGCGTGTTTTTCGGATTGGTGATGAAGAATCCGCCCGCGCGTTCGCACACCCACTGCGCGATGCGCGCGTCGTGCGTGATGCGCAGCAGTTGCTCGATGCGGTCTAGCGGATTGTTGGCGCCGCTGCCGGTCTCGTCCTGCGGCGGCTCGGCCCACTTGTAGATCAGTGAAAGGGACAGGCCCATGTCCGCGGAGATTTGTTTGGCGCTGGTTTTCTTCAGCACCTCTTTGAGCAACTCGTGTGATTGCATGGGCCGCGATGCTGCGGGGCATCCCGCCAAACGCAATCCCGTCGTGGTATTTCGCAGCGTCATGCGCCGGCCCACCTCCCCTTATGTCCATCCGCAGACAGGTTCTTTTTTGTGTCAATTACCCCGGCTTTCTGGCTAAAACAACGGTCCCTTCCCCATGAATATCCACGAGTATCAGGCCAAGGCTCTGTTCGAAAAATATGGTGTCGCCGTCCCCAAGGGCGTCGCGGCCAAATCCGCCGCCGAATTCGAGTCGGCGCTCGCCCAGTTGCCCGACGCGCCCGTGGTCGTGAAATCCCAGATCCACGCCGGCGGCCGTGGCAAGGGCACGTTCACCGACGGCTTCAAGGGTGGCGTGAAATTCGCCAAGACGAAGGCCGACGCCCTCTCCTACGCAAAGAGCATGTTCAACAACACGCTCGTGACCGCGCAGACCGGCCCGGCCGGCCGCAAGGTGCAGACGATCTATTTCACCCAGGCGAGCGACATCTCCAAGGAATACTACCTCGCCATCCTGCTCGACCGCGCCACTTCCCGCCCGGTCATCGTCGCGTCCACGGAAGGCGGCGTCGAAATCGAGACCGTCGCGCACAATACGCCGGAAAAGATCTTCAAAATCCACGTCGACCCGACCGTCGGCCTGCAGGGCTACCAGGCGCGCCAGCTCGCCTTCCAGCTCGGCCTCACCGGCGACTACTTCAAGAACGCGGTGAAGCTCATCGGTTCGCTCTACAAGATGTTCTGGGAAACCGACGCCGCCATGGTCGAGGTAAACCCGCTCATCACCACTCCGGACGGCAAGGTGCTCGCGCTCGATGCCAAGGTCTCGTTCGACGACAACGCGCTCTTCCGCCACCCGGACCTCGTCGCGCTGCGCGACCTGAACGAGGAAGACCCGAAGGAAATCGAAGCCTCGAAGTTCGGCCTCTCCTACATCGCCCTCGACGGCAACATCGCCTGCCTCGTCAACGGCGCCGGCCTCGCGATGAGCACGATGGACATCATCAAGCACTACGGAGGCAGCCCGGCCAACTTCCTCGACGTCGGCGGCGGCGCCTCGAAGGACCAGGTGCAGGCGGCGTTCAAGATCATCCTCACCGACCCGAACGTGAAGGGCATCATGGTGAATATTTTTGGCGGCATCATGGACTGCAACACCATCGCCACTGGCGTGGTCGCCGCGGCCCGCGAGCTCGGCCTCAAGATCCCGCTCGTGGTCCGCCTTGAGGGCAACAACGTCGCCGCCGGCAAGAAGACACTCGCCGAGTCCGGCCTCAAGCTCGAGTCCGCCGACACCATGGCCGACGCCGCGCAGAAAATCGTGAAATTGGTGGCCTGATGGCCACCAGAGTTAGGAGTTAAGGGTTATGAATTAAGAGTAACAATCACCACAACCCACCTTCCTAACCTCTAACTCATAACACCTAACTTTTTTCCCTTCTCCCCATGTCCATCATCGTCACCGAAAAGACCAAGCTCCTCGTCCAGGGTATCACCGGCGAGTTCGGCGCGCGCCACACCAAGCTCTCCCTCGACTACGGCACCGCGGTGGTCGCCGGCGTCACGCCCGGCAAGGGCGGCCAATTCTTCGAGCACGGCGCGCACAAGGTTCCGATTTTCAACACCGTCGCCGAGGCCGTGAAGGCCACCGGCGCCACGGCTTCCGCCGTGTTCGTGCCGCCGCCGTTCGCCGCTGACGCCATCCTCGAAAGCGTCGACGCCGGGCTCGACCTGTGCGTAGCCATCACCGAAGGCATTCCGGTCAAAGACATGATCCAGGTGAAGCGCGCCATGGCCGGCAGCAAGACGCGCCTCATCGGCCCGAACTGCCCTGGCATCGTCACGCCGGGCACGGGCGAAGGCTCCAAGGGCGGCTGCCGCATCGGCATCGCGCCGGGCTACATTCACAAGAAGGGCCACGTCGGCGTCGTCTCGCGCTCCGGCACCCTCACGTACGAGGCCGTGTTCCAGCTCACGTCGAAGGGCATCGGCCAGTCCACGTGCGTCGGCATCGGTGGCGACCCGGTCAACGGCACGTCGCACCTCGATGTCATCAAGATGTTCAACGATGACCCGGAGACCTGGGGCATCATCATGATCGGTGAAATCGGCGGCAACGCCGAGGTCGAAGCCGCGCGTTGGATCAAGGCGAACTGCAAGAAGCCGGTCGCCGGCTTCATCGCGGGCGCCACCGCTCCCGCCGGCCGCCGCATGGGCCACGCCGGCGCTGTTGTCGGCGGAGCCGAGGACACCGCCGCCGCCAAGATCGCCGTCTTCAAGGAGTGCGGCATCGAATGCGCCGCGACCCCGTCCGACATGGCCGACGCGCTCGTCCGCGCCGCGCAGAAGTCCGGCACCAAGCTGGCGTAACCGCCACCATGCAACGCAGGTTGTCAGCAATACTGCTCGCAACCTGCATCACCATTCCCCTGCTGGCTGCACGGACGCCCTCCGAGCAGCCGCCGCAGAAAGTCGGCACGCGCACGGCGGTGATCGATTTCGTCGAGAAGGATGGAGCCAAGCCGGTTGATTTGCAGGTGGTCTCAACCGAATCGCTCGCCGTAAGCGACATGGCCAGCTCGTTGCTGCAGACCGGGCAAATCGATGCCCACACCAAAGGCGTGAGCAAACTTTCGGAGGATCACTACCGGCTGACTGTATCGTTTCCCGTCTCTGATGACGAAGGTCCGCTGGCCGCCGGCATTACGCCACCGGTTGCCCGGATTCGTCCTTGTCCGGTTTATCCCAATCAATTCCGGGAGCACAATATTACCGGCGGCGTCGTGCTCCGGCTCAGCATCGACGAGAAAGCCGTCCTGCGAAAAGTTGAGTTCGTCAGCGCGTCGCGTCCGGATTTTGTCCCAGCCGCGATTCAAGCGGTCGAGAAGTGGGTCTTTGCCAAGCCGGCGATGAAGGATGGCAAACCCGTGGCCGTGACCATGCTGCAATTGATCACCTTCGAATTCGAAGGCGGCCGGCCGGCACCCCTGCCGTGGCAGATATCCCGTGAGCCCGCCCTGCCGCAATATACGGTGACAACGTCACCGGTTTTTCCGGCGGCAAAATCGGCCGTCAAATAATCGACCGGCCCCAGCCGGGCTCACGCTTGCGCCCCGGCAGGCGCGCGACAGATTTCGGTCATGCCCCGCCCTACCCCGCTGGTCGCTGTTGCGTTGGTTTTGTTTTCGTTTGCCTGCCTGAGGGCGCATTCGCCCAGCGAAGCGGTCCAGGAAATGACCGACGCCGCCAATGCCTGGACCGCATCGCTTTCGCCCGAGCAAAAAGGCATCGGCGTAATCGAGTTCACCAAAGACGAGCGCGAGAACTGGCATTACATCCCGAAGGCGCGCGAGGGTCTGCCGTTGGCGAAGATGAGCGAGGACCAGCGCAAGCTTGCCCACGCCCTGCTCGCTTCCGGACTCAGCCAGCACGGCCTGCTCGAAGCCGAATCCGTGATGGCGCTGGAGCGCGTGCTGCGCGCGATCGAGAACTCCGATCGCCGCGATGAAACGCTTTATTACTTCATTGTCTTCGGCCAACCGGCGGACCACGGCGCCTGGGGCTGGCGGGTCGAAGGTCATCACCTGTCGGTCAATTTCACGATAGTGGACGGACACATCTCCGCCACGCCCAACTTCGTTGGCTCCAATCCCGGCGAAGTGCGCGTGGCCGGCCCCCAGCAAGGTCAGCGCGTGCTCGCCGCCGAAGAGGACTTGGGCCGCGCCTTTGTGCTCTCACTCGATGAAACCCAGCGCGCCAAAGCGATCGTTTCCGACAAGGCACCGGGCGATATCCTTACGCGCAACGATCGTCAGGCCAAGGCGCCCGGTCCCGAAGGCATCGGTTACGCGACTCTGACCACTGCTCAGCAGCTCAAATTCCGGGAGCTGGTTGCGCTCTACGCCAACCGCCTGCGCCACGACGTAGCCGAGGCCGAGTTGAAGAAGATCTCCGATTCCGGTTGGAACCGCCTGAGCTTCGCTTGGGCAGGCAGCACCCAGCGCGGCGAAGGTCACTACTACCGCATCCAGAGCCCCGAGTTCGTCATCGAGTACGACAACACTCAGAACAACGCCAACCACGTGCACACGGTCTGGCGCGTGTATGCCGAGGACTTCGGCCGCGACCTGCTGCAGGAGCACTACCGCGCCGATCATGCGGCCAAGCAGCCTTGAGCGGGCGGGTTTCTGCGACTCAGCGCGGCACGACAATCTCCAGCTTCACCTTGCAGCCCAGCGCCGCCGCCACGCGGACGAGCGTCGTGAGCGTGATCGAGGTGTTCGCCGGATCGAGTATCCGGTTCACCGCGGCGCGACTGGTTTCCAGCGTCTGGGCCAGCTCGGAGAATGTCATTTCCCGGCGCTCCACCTGCCGGGAAAGCGCGGCGGAGATCGCCTGCTTCAGTCGCGCGGCCTCGGTTTCCCAATAAATTCCCTCCTCGCGCAGATGCTCCGTCGAATTTTCCTCAAAACGCAGTCGCTTGTCGTTGTTCATGCCTCCCATTGCGCGGATGCAGTGTCGGAAGGCAACCTTTGTGTATCATTTTAGATACGAATCAGAAATTATTTCCGGCTTCACCGACCCCTAAACCGACCATTTGCAGCCATTTGCCCGAGCGCTGCGCCAGGGCCGAAAATTTCTGAAGATTTTTCTGGCTTAGCCGGTCACGATTCGCACTGTCGGCGTCGCATCAGGAAAGGATCGGCTGGAAACAGTCGGTTCTGCCAACCGGGTCTAGGAGTGATCACGGTGGTTTCGAGTGACGCAAGTCACCCGGATGTGAGAGCGGTAAAACGCTCTAACAAAAAACTCCTCCTAAAAAACGGAAAAGCCGCCTGATGCTCTCAGGCGGCTTTTCGTTTTTCCGGAAAAAACCCTGATGCGCGAACGATTAACCACAACCCGCTAACCGCTCACGCATCATGTCCAACATCCTCACCCTCGCCTCGCTTCGCATCAGCGAATCGAACCCCAACCACCACCTCTGGAACAACAACGGAACGTGGTTCCTGCACTATACGGTCTACCCGACCCCCTTCACCAAGGAGCGCATCCGCCGCTCGCTCGGCACGAAGGACGTCAAGGTCGCCCGCGAACGCCGCGACAACTTCTTCAGCCTGCTGGCGAAGCAGACGCCGGCCGAGCCGGTGGTCGCCGAGCAGACGGCAGCTTTCGCCTGAGCGAAGCAGCCAGTCCCATCTCCGAGGCACGCCAAACCGGCGTGCCTTTTTTATTGGGCATCCTGAATAGGCAGACTCGGCCCACAGCCCGGCCCGGCGACGAGCGCCGGCCCTACACCATTCAAAACCGTCATCCTGAGCCGTGCGAAGGACCCAAGAGAGCGCGAGAAGTCGTGAATCTCCGCTTGGGTCTTTCGCACGGCTCAGGATGACCACAGGAGCGGGATAATTCCGAGAATCGTAGAATCCTATTACGGAATCCGGAGCTGCTGCCCCACCCGAAGCGCGCTGCTGCCCTGCAGCACGTCGCGGTTGGCCTGGTAGATCTCCTGCCACCGGTTCGCCGTGCCGTAGTAACGCAGGCTGATGCGGGAAAGCGAATCGCCATCGGTTACTGTGTGGTAACGCACTTCCGGAGCGGCGGCGGCCGCTGCGGCCGGCGGTGCGGTGCGAACCACCGGGATCGGTCCGCCGGAAGCGATCGACGAGGCCGGCGTGCCCAGGCGGGCCGCGGCCGCAATCTGGTCCAGCGTGCCCTGGGCCTGGTTGAGCCGAGCGGCGAGCGCACCGTTCTCGGTGCGCAGCTGGGTGATGGTGGCGGTGCGATCGCGATCCTGTGCCGCGAAGTTCTCGGTCAAACGGGCTTGGGCGGTGCGGGCCGTTTCAACGTCGCGACGCAGCTGGCCCAGCTGGGCGGTCAGCGCATCGACGTTCTGCTGGCCACCCCGCTCGGCATCCACGCGTTGCTGCTCGGCGCTGCGCACGTTCTGCGTGAGCCGCGCGATATCGGCACGATAAGAGTCCACCAGGCGGCGCATGTCCTCGTGCTCGCGCTCGAGCTTGTCGTTGGCTGCGGTCAGCTCGGCGACCGAGGCGTTGTGGGTTTCGGAAGCTTTTTCGGCCTCTGCGGCTTTGCTCTGGACCGCCGCAATATCCGACTGGGCCTTTTCCGCCGTTTGGCGGCTGGCCGCCAGCTGCTGGGTCAGGTCGGCGTTGGCCTTCTGCAAATCGTCTTGATCCTTCTGCAGCTGCACCAGTTGCGTGCCGACGGACTCGAGCTTTTCCTGTAGCGCGGCCTTCTCGTCCGAGAGGCCGGGCAGAATCGTCGCGACCTTGCGGGCATCGACGAGCTGGGACTGCAGGTTGTCGCGATCGATCGTGAGCGACCGGACCGTGTCGGCCTGCTGCTGGGCCTGACGGCGCAACACCTCGTTGGCGGCCGCCAAATCCTTCGCCTTCGCCTGGGCCTGGTCGATCTCGTCCTTGGTGGCGGAAGTGTCGCTGTCCTTTGCCGACAGCAGGGCGCGGTTCGCGTCGGTGAGCGATTTGTTCGTCTCGCGCGTGCGCTGCAACTGGCCGGCGAGCGTGGTGATTTCCTTGGCGGCATTGGCGCGCTCGTCCTCCACCTGCCCTTCCAGCTGCTTCACGCGGGAATTGAGCGTGCTGATTTCCATCTGGAAGGCGTCGGGGCTGGCAGCGCTGACCGCCTGCGACTGCGCCGCGAGCGCGGCGGCAGCCGACTTCTGGGCGTTGTCGACGTCCTTCTCAAGTTTGTCGTTGGCGGCGGTGAGATCGGCCACGGTGCCGTTCAGCTTCTCGACCGTCCGGTTCGCTTCGTTGAGATCGGCCTGTAGCTTCTTGGCGGCGTCGCCACCCGAGGTGCGCACCGTCAGGGCGTCGGCCAGCTGCTTTTCCAGCTCGGTCACGCGCGCCTGCGCCTTGTTCAGATCGGTGCGATTGCCGTTCATGAACTCCGTCAGCTGCGCGTTGTCGCGCGTCAATTGGTCGTTTGCCTTCCGCAAGCCGTCATCCGAGCCGGCGTCCTTGCGCAGGCGGATGTTCTCCTCGCGAAGCGTGGCCAACTCGACCAAATCGCGGCGCGCCTTGGCGAGTTCGTCACGCTGGGCTCCGGTATCGGCCGCACTGCGTTTGGCAGCGGCCAGTTCCTTTTCCAAGCGATCGTTGCTGGCGGTCAGTTCGGACACGGACAGGCCGCTCTTGTCCAGCGCCTGATTCGTCTCCGCGAGCTGCTGCTTCAGGGCTTCGGTCGTCGAATTGGTGCCAGTCGCTTGCTGGCGCGCGACCGCGAGGTCACGCTGCAGGTCGACCACCTGCGCCTTGGCTTGGACCAGCGCGGACTGAAGCGTCGACGCGTCCGCTGCCCCGCTTTGGGCGGCGGCCAGCTTGGCCTGCAAGTCATCACGCGTCTTCGTCAAGTCCGCCACGGCGGACGAAAGCTGGTCGTTCTTCTGGCTGGCATTGGCCAACTCGACCTTGAGCCGGATACCCGCGTCGGAATCGCGGGCGGTGGATGAACGCGCGGCTTCCAGTTCCTGCGTCGCCTGCGCCAGCTTGGCCTGGGCGTTCTTGCTGTCGTTGGTGGCGGCGGCCAGCTGCTGCGCAATCTGGGCCGTCTGCTGCTCGGCGCTTTCGACCTTGGCCTGACCCTCGGCGACCTCGCGACGGAGCTTATCGACTTCGGTAGTGTCGGCCTTGCGGCTGGCTGCAGCCTTGAGCTGCCCTTCGGTGCGAGCCAGACGCTCGCTCAAATCCTTGTTCTCATCGCTCTGGCGGGCGGCTGCCTGCTTCTGCACGGCGAGGGCCTTTTCCCGATCAGCCAGATCGTCCTGAGCTTGCTTGAGTCGATCGCTCAGCTGGCGGTTGGCCTTTTCGGCTTCCGCGACATCGGCTTTGCGATTCGTCGCACTCTTCAGCTGGGCCTCAGCCTGCGCCGCGCGATTGCCCAGATCCTGGTTGTCGCTCTGCAGCTGGCTGAGCTTCTGTTGGAAATCAGCGGCTTTGCCTTCCGCCAGTTTGGTCGAGGCCGTCTGCTGGCTGAGGCTGGTTTCGATCGATTTGAAACGCTTCTCGAGGTCGCTCTTCTCCGACTGAAGCGCGGCGAGCTGCTGACGAAGTTCGCCGGCCGCTTGCTGGGCTTGCGCCAGCGCCTTGTCGTTGCCGGCCTTGGGCGGCGCCTGTTCCAACTCGCCCACCCGGGCCGTCAGCCGCTTGTTTTCGTTCGCCAGGCGTTCCGCCTCGGCGCCGGCCTGCTGGACTTTGGCCGTCAGCTGGGCGACTTCCGCGGAAGTGTCATCCTTCGCCGCGGCGCCGTCCGCCGGCTTGGGCGTACTGCGCTGGAGCGCGCGCAGCTGGGTGTTGAGCGTCAGCAGTTCGCGCGTGGACCGCTTCACCTCGTCGTTCAGACGCGCATTGTCGCGCTGCAAATTGGCAATGATGGCAACCTGACCAGCGGTGGGAGGAACCGCGGCGGCGCCTGTATCGGCACTCGCCTTCTCCTGCGCCAGCTTCTGGTTGGCGTCGGTGAGCTGCGCAATTTTCTCCTGGCTCAGCTTGAGCGAGGCGGACGCCTGGTCGAGGCGGACGTTCAACGCCGTGATCTGCGTCTCGTAACGCGAAACATCCGCCGCCGGGGCACTGGCACTGGGCGAGGCCGACGCGGATGCCCGTGCCTTGGCGAGGTCCTGCTGCGCGTCCTTGACCTGCGCCGTGAGGATCGCGATCTGGCGTTCTGCCGCTTCCTTGTCGTTGGTGAGAGATTCCACCTGGCCCGCCAGCCGGCGACTCTGGTCGCGCAACTGAGTCACCAGATTGGCCGAATCGCCACCGCCAGTCTGTGCGGGTGCGGCGGCCGGCGCCGGAGCGCTCGCCACTGCGGCAACACCGGCCGGTCCGCGGCCGGCTAAAATCTGGTTGGCCGCAGCGACTTGATCCGGCGTAAGCCGGCTCGCGAGCGCATCGCGGGCATCCGGGCGCGCGCCATTTTGGGCGGCGCGGCTGAGCCACACCAAAGCCTGCACGGGATCCTTTGCCACGCCCCGCCCCTCGGACAGGAGCACGCCATAATTCACCTGCGCGGAAGCGAAACCTTGCTCGGCTGCGGCGCGATAATAGGCCGCAGCGGCAGCGGCGTCCTTCGGCATCCCGCGTCCGTCCTCGGACATCAAGCCGAGGTTGTACTGCGCCGGCGGATAACCTTTGGCCGCCGACTGCTTGTACCAACGCGCAGCCTGGTCCTCGTCCTTCCGCATGCCCCGCGCCATTTCGTAGGCGAGGCCGAGGTTGTATTGCGCCTCGGCGAGACCGCCGTCGGCGGCTTGTTTGTACCAGAGGTTGGCCTCGAAGTAGTCCTGCCCGATGCCACGGCCTTCCGTGTACATGTTGCCGACGTTGAACTGCGCCGGACCGTAGCCCTGCTCGGCCGCCATCAGGTAATATTTGAAGGCCTGACGCGGATCGGAGGTGACGCCACGGCCCAGTTCATAGGCCACGCCGAGGTTGTACTGCGCCGGAGCAAATCCCTTCTCGGCCGCCTGCTTGAACCAGCGCAACGCCTCGGCGTAATCGGGTTTCAAGCCGGGTGCGCCATTGCTGTAAATGCCACCCAGCTGGTTCTGGGCATCGACATCACCATCACCTGCCCGGCTGCGCAAACCGGCGACGTCAGCGGGGGCTTGGGCCTGGGCCGGAGCGGCCAGCAGGACGATACCCGCCAGCGCCAAACCTGCCTTTAATAGGGAAATTCGCCGGGGAAACGGGGCAAAGGTGCGCACGTTTCAACTTAAGGAGAAAACCCTAGACGGGAGCAAGGCTGCATCGGTCATCCCGTGGATGATTTTCTTATCCGGCGGACAGAAAGTCGCGAGCGCACCCGAGAGGCGGGCCTGTCCACCGACCACGAAGTAATACGGGCAAAGACGCAGGCGCCCGTGCTTCGGCACCGCGGTCGCGGCAGCGCCTTCCTGCCCCTTGTCGTAGATCGGATGCGAGACCCGCATCGGTTTCCGGTACTCCTGCAAGACGTGCAAATTGGTCGGCGCGAGTTCGAGCGCCTGCGCGATGCCCTGCTGCCATTCCTCGCGCGAGCAATCGCTGCCCAGCACCACGCTGCGCGCGCCCCACGCCGTTTCGTGAAACCCGCTGATCTTGATAATCAGGTCGCGCTCCTTCTGCGAAGCCGCGGCGAGATCGCGCCAGTCCACCAAGGAATGTCCGCCCACCTGCGGGCCGGCGAGCACCGCGCCGGGCGGCAGCGGCGCGGGGTCCATGATCCAGGAACGCGGGATGAGTTTCTGCAGAAGCTTGAGCGTCTTGCCACCGAGCGACTCGGCCCAGAATTCCCGCAACAGGTGATGATGGAAAAGCGCCAGTGCGAGTTTCTCCTCCTGAAAATGGCGCATCGGCGGCGCGATGGCCACGACGCCGTTCTGCCAGGCTTCGAGGATCTCGCGCTTGATCTTGATGTTCGCCCAGTCGAACAACTCGAAGAAGCGGTAGATGACGTCGATCTTCTCGGGCGTGCCCTCGACGTTGAAGAAAAGTTCGCCGCCAAGGGGAAACACGTCCTCAGGCCGCATACAAAAAACCCGGCGACCGGTGCGCTGCAGCTGCTCGGAGAGCCACTGCATTTCCGGACGATACGTCGCGGCCTCCTCGCTCACCAGGATCGCGATGAGCGGATTGCGCACGCCCGGGCGCAGCGCGGCCAGCGAGGCGTGGAAATTCTCGATCATGGCCTCGCCCCCGCCGAGCACGGACGGATCGGTCGCACCGCCGTAAAGCTGGTTGAGGAATGCCGTCAGGCCGATGCCTCCGGGCACGGAATCGAGTTCAGTCAGGGCGAAACCCTCCTCCGTCAGCAACAGGTCGGGCCGCAGCACCGTCGGAAACATCCCGCGGTTCTTTGGATCGCGCGCGTGTGCCACCAACTCCCGCGGCTTGCCGCGATCGAGGTAGTCCGCCACCCAGGGCGCGAGCAGCGGCTTGTTGCGCAGGAGATTTTTTCCGGCGACCGAACGCAGGTAGAGCGTCTCCAAAGCCTGGTGAAATTCGAGACACGCCGCTCCGATGAGCTCGAGTTCCTTCGCCTGCTCCGGCGTCAGCGGCCACGCCTGCGGCGACAACTGCCACGTCTTGTCCTCGAACAACGCCTGCGAACTGAAGGCTGAGCGAAGGGTGTCGAGGGCGAGGTCGGGCATGGGCGGATCAGGAGACAGGTGACAGGAGACGGGGGACAGAAGCCGGACGAAGCAAAAACACAACCTGTCCCCTGTCCTCTGTCTCCTGTACTCTTTTATTCGTCATCGATCTGTATGTCCTTGTTGCGGTGACGCGGGCAGCCGGCGCGAAGCCAGCCGTAGATGAAGCGGTCGAGGTCGCCGTCGAGCACGCCTTGCGTGTCGCTGGTGCTCACACCGGTACGGAGATCCTTCACCATTTGGTAGGGCTGCAGCACGTAGCTGCGAATCTGGCTGCCGAAACCGATTTCGCCCTTCTCGCCGTAGAATTTCTCCATCTCGCTGCGCTGCTCGTCGAGCTTGCGCTCATAGAGGCGGGCCTTGAGGACGTTCATGGCCGTCGCCTTGTTCTTGATCTGGGAACGCTCGTTTTGGCAGACCACCACGACACCCGTCGGGATGTGCGTGATGCGCACCGCGGAATCGGTCGTGTTGACGCCCTGACCGCCCTTGCCCGACGAACGGTACACGTCGATGCGGATGTCGCTGTCGGGGACCTCGATGTTAATCTCCTCGTTGATTTCGGCGACAACGTCGACCGCGCAAAAGGAAGTGTGACGGCGCTTGTTCGAGTCGAACGGGCTGATGCGCACCAAGCGATGCACGCCGCGCTCGGCTTTGGCGTAGCCGTAAGCGTTCTCGCCCTTGATGAGGATCGTGGCCTTGGAAATGCCCGCCTGGTCACCCGGCTGGACATCCATCAGCTCCACTTCGAAGCCGCGGCGCTCGCACCAGCGCGAGTACATGCGGAAAAGAATATCGGCCCAGTCGTTGGACTCCGTGCCGCCGGCGCCCGCCTGAATGCTGAAGATGGCATTGTTGCGGTCGAACTGGCCAGTGAGGAAGGACGCGATCTCGAGCTTGTCGAGTTCCTCGACCATGGCCGTGACCGTATCGTCGAGTTCCTTGGCGTAAGCCTCGCGCTCGGCGGCATCGGCCGCCTCGACGAGTTCCACCATGACGGCGGCATCGTCGAGCTTCTTGTTGAAAGCCACCAGCCCGCCGATCGTTTTCTTCAGGCCGTTGAGCTTGCCGATGTGCTTCTGGGCCTTCTCGTTGTTATCCCAAAACGTCGGGTCGCCCATCTGACCCTCCATCGCTTCTATTTCGCGCTGCTTTTGTTCGACGTCAAAGAAACCTCCATAAGTAGCCGGCTCGCTTCTTTATGTTTTCGAGGTGGGAAAAGGTTTCGGGAGCAATCATGGACCCGAATTTTGTCCGGGTTAACCCCGGTCACGGCAAGGGAATTAAATCGTCCTCCTTCAGCGCGACTGACTTGCCGAGGTAGATCACTTCCCGGCCGGTCAGGTTGTACCAAGTCGAGGGCACCAGCTCCGACCCAATGCCATAGGAGCGCCCGTCCGCCAGCCGGTGTGTGGCCGTGTCGTAAAGCACGATCCAAGGCTTGGATTCCCGGGGCTGAAAGACCGGCACGGCGAGCAATTCGTTGCGCTCCTGGCGCGGGTACGGCGTGAGCAGCAGTTCCGCGCTCACGATGGCGTAGGCCCGCTGGTTGCCCGAGGCCGGAGCCTCGCCAACGATCTTCAAGGCCGCCGGCGCCGCAGGTTTGGGCAAATTCCAAGGCTTGAGCGGACCGCGCTTGTGGCCGCCAAATCCGTCCTGAACGACTTCGTAGAGCAAGACCGCGCCGTCCGGGCCGGTTTCCTTGACCAAGGTTGGCGGCTTCTCGGCCGTCTTCTGCGCCGCGGCCACCGCCGGCGCCGATGGGTCGGCCGACGACAGCGAATAACGCGGAGCCACCACGCCCGTGAGCAGCACCAAAGGCGCGGCCATGGCTACCACCGAGCTGAACCACAGGCCTCGGAGCTGGGGCGCGATCGCAGGACGCGCCGCTCCGACGGGCAAGGTGAGCTGGCGAAAGGCCTCCGCGATTTCCGCGAGCTCCGCTTCGAGCTTGCCGGTGATGCGCTCCGACTCCGCCGGCAAAACTTCGCGAGCCTCACGCCAGCAACGGATGCTGCGGTCATTCCACTGCCACGGACTGCGACCGGGCGCGTACCGGGCCACGACGCCCCGAACGGCTTGGGTTGCTGCCCAGCGACCGGCGATGGCCACGAAGACGGTGAGTCCGGCCAAAACCCATTCGCGCGCCAGCACCGCCAGCGCCAGCGGCAAAATCCAGATCACCAAGCTCACCAGCCAAAAGCCGAGAAACGCCGGCGTGGCGGCAACCAGCCGTTCCAAGCGGCGCCAGAAAAGTGTCTCGGCCACCAGGGCCGCGCGCGCCAGCAGTTCGCCGTGGCGCCGCCGGTTCCATTCCTCGCGCGTCACGAAGCCTTGGGCTTCCGCCTCCTCGCCGGCCGCCGCCAGCAGTGCCATGCCCACGCGGGTCGGCGACGGGTTGTGCAACCACGCCTCAAGGCTGGGTTCGCGACAAACCATGTACCGCGCCCGCAACGCTTCGCATTTGCCGTGGAGTTCAGATTCGGAAGCCAGCACCCAGCCAAGCAGCGCCGCCAGCCCTTCCGGACGGAGCGGAACCGACCAGCCGCGAGCGGTGGTCACCGCTTCGCGCCCAGCCTTCGCGAGCAATTCGAGCGCCTTGGCCGCCGCCGGATCCAGCGGAGCGACGCGCTGCAGGTAGGGTTCGGCGGTCAGCACGGCCAGCACCGTTCCCGCGTCGGCCGGTTTTTCGCGAAACAGGCGGCGCAAACCGGGGACGTGCAGGCTGTATTCACCCAGGCAGAGCGGACGACGCTGGTTCGGCGGTGCGAGCGTAAGCCAGACTAACCCCGCGATCGCGGCCCGGCACAATTCGGGTGGCTGCCCCTGCCAGGGAGGCATGCCGGTCATCTCGCGCAGCACGCGGACCTGCTCGAACTCTTTGCGATACTGCGGCGTTTCCTGCAGGATCCGCCAGATGGATTCCTTCGCATCGTCCTCGGGAAAAAGCTGCGCCACACCCTCGGCAAAATAAGCGGGCTGCGCATACAGGTCCGCCACCTCCACCAGCGTCAGCGCTTGCCCGCCGCGCCGGATGAGCCGCGTGTTGCGCGGCAGGTCGTAGCGATCGGGCTTCGGTTCGTTGCGCAGCCAGGCCTCGATTTCGGACCAGCGCCAGCGGCCTTCCCGTACGCTGGCGAGCAAGCCGCGCAAAACCTGGCGCAAGCGGTTCCCGGTTTCCTCCGGCAACAACTCCACCGCCCCGGCGCGCACACCAGTCGGGTCGCGCTCCAGCAACAGCGCCTCGGCGCGGGCTCGCAGCTCCGGTGGATTTCCGCGCACATCGCGTTCCATCACCAGGCCGTAGACATGGCACCCAAGCACCATCTCCTGCACCAGGCGTCCGAGCGCCCACCAATCCCACGCCCGCAGGTTGTCGCCCGCCTCGTGTTGGAAAAGTCCGCCCGCCTCCGGTGGCGCGTAGTAAGGATTCACCGCGATCGAAACGAGACCGTCGCCGCCTTTCAGCAACGCCTTGTGCAAACCGCCGATCACGATCCCAAGGTGTTGCTCCTCTTCGCCGACAAAAATGGTTTCGGGCCGGAGATTGAGATGCACGAGTCCCGCCTGGTGCATGGTCTCGATGCCTTGGGCAACCTGCCGCACGACGGTCTCGACCATCTCCAGGTTGCTGCGATGGGCGCGCAACCATTCCGCGAGGGACTGGCCCGGCGGCGCGGCAAAGGCTTCGTAACGAAACCCGTTCTCTTCTGTGACCTCCAGCGCCTGGCTGAAGGTCTGGGCCGGCAGTTCCTGCAGGATCCGCCACACTTCGCGCCGGCCGTCGATATCGGGTCCGAGTGGGCGGGCGTGCAGGATGATGTCCGTCATCACGCTGGCGTCCGTGGCCAGGAAGCATCCTTCGGCCGGCGCCGGCAGCTCCGCCTTGATCGTGTAATTCTTCCAGCGCTTTCCGACCGTCAAGGCTCCGCCCGTTCCGCCCGGCACGCCGGTTTCGGCGTGGGGAGCGGGCGGCGGATTTTGGGCATGATCGGACAAATCGGCCCCTGTGATTGGGTCGGACATAATGCTGTGGCGGTTCCCTCCCCTGACATTACGGCACCAGCCCGCAAAGATTTAGGCCCCGCCCGAGTTGTGGCCCGTAAAAACAAAAAGCCGCCCCTGATGGGGCGGCTCGAAGGCGGAGAACCAAGGAAATCAGCCGTTGATAAAAGCACCCTTGAAGAGCTCCTGATAAAAATCGCCCACCACCGGGACCGACTTCCTCTCGCCATTGATGGCGGCGAGAAACGCGATGAACCAAAATGCGATGATCGCCAGCCCCAGGATTGCATAAAGGATCCAGCCGAGCAGGGGAATCACCAGCACCACGCTGAACAGGCCGGCGGTCACGGAAAGCCCGAGCATTTGGCGAAGATGAAAGGCGGCGAAGGACGTCGGCTGCTTGCCGTGGAGAATCGTGGCGATCAGCAAACCAATGCCGGTAAGGTAGCCGACGACGGCTACGGTCTTGTCATCGATGGAGGCAGCAACAACGGGCGGCGGAGTAACGGGATCAGACATGATGGGTGTGGGTTATGTGCGTTGATAATGCGTGACTGGCCAACGCCCCAATACTGGGACACCGGTCCCACGGCGTCAACGTCCCCCACCCGTTTTACGCTTAGTTGCGCAGCGTGCCCGCCGCCTGCTCCGCGAGGAACGAGGCGTAGGTTTTCTGCACGCCTTCGGCCAGACCGATGCGCGCTTTCCAACCGAGCGCAGTAAGACGTGAGACATCCATCAGCTTGCGCGGCGTGCCGTCAGGCTTGGTGGAATCCCATTTGATCACGCCCTTGAAACCGGTGACCTGCGCGACGAGTTCCGTCAGTTCCTTGATGGTCACATCCGTGCCGGTGCCGATGTTGATCAGGTCGGGCGGCGCGGACTGCTTGAGCAGGAACGCGCAGGCCTCGGCCAGATCGTCGACGTGCAGGAATTCGCGCTTCGGCGAACCCGTGCCCCACGCCATGACCTCGCTCTTCCCCGCTTCCTTGGCCTCGTGGAATTTCCGGATCAGCGCCGGCATCACGTGCGAATTTTGCAGATGGTAGTTGTCACCCGGGCCGTAGAGATTCGTCGGCATCGCCGAGTGATAGAGCACGCCGTGCTGCTTGCGGTAGTACTCGCAGAGTTTGAGACCGGCGATCTTGGCGATGGCGTAGGCCTCGTTGGTCGGCTCGAGCGGACCGGTGAGCAGGCAGCTCTCGGGCATCGGCTGCGGCGAAAGCTTCGGGTAAATGCACGAGCTGCCGAGGAACAGGAAACGCTTCACGCCCGCCTTGAAGGCGCCGTGGATCGTGTTGGTCGCGATGACGAGATTGTCGTACGCGAAGTCCGCCGGGTAGGTGTTGTTGGCGTGGATGCCGCCCACCTTGGCGGCGGCCATGATCACGAGGTCGGGCTTGGTCTCGGCGTAGAAGGCCTCGACGGCCGCCTGATTCGTCAGATCGAGTTCCTTGCGCGTACGCAGCAGCACTTCGACGCCTGGCTCCGCCTTGAAGCGGCGCACGAGCGCACCTCCGACCATACCGTTGTGTCCGGCGACAAAGAGTTTCATCGGCAATCCAGTTACGACGGAATGCGCTTTAGGCAAACTTCGTGCCGCCGATCGCCGGCAATGCGGCAATCTGGGCCTCGCGCTTGGCCATCTCGAGATCGGCCTCGGTCATGATCTTGACGAGCTCCTTGAAGCGCACCTTCGGCTCCCAGCCCAACTGGCGCTTGGCTTTCGCCGGATCGCCGATGAGCAGGTCGACCTCGGACGGACGCTCGTAACGGGCGTCGTACTTCACGTACTTCTCCCAATCGAGGTTGAGCAGGCCGAACGTCTCCTGAATGAATTCCTTGACCGTGTGCGTCTCGTTGGTCGCCACGACGTAGTCGTCGGGTTTGTCCTGCTGGAGCATGACCCACATCATCTCGACGTATTCCTTGGCGTAACCCCAGTCACGCTTGGCGTCGATGTTGCCCATGTAGAGCGCGTCCTGGAGACCCAGCTTGATGCGGGTGGCGGCGCGGGTGATCTTGCGGGTGACGAAGGTTTCGCCGCGACGCGGGCTCTCGTGATTGAAAAGAATACCGGCGGAGGCGTGCAGGTTGTAGCCTTCGCGATAGTTAACGGTCAGCCAGTGCGCATACATCTTGGCGCAACCGTAGGGCGAACGCGGCCAGAACGGCGTGTTCTCGGTCTGCGGGACCTGCTGGACCTTGCCGAACATCTCGGACGAGGACGCCTGGTAGAAACGGACCTTCTTGATCAGGCCGGCCTCACGGATGGCCTCGAGAATGCGGACCGCACCCACGCCGACGACGTCGCCGGTGTACTCCGGAATGTCGAAGGACACGCGCACGTGCGACTGGGCGCCGAGGTTGTAGACTTCGTCCGGCTGGAGCTCGTAGAGGAGCTTCACCATCTGCACGGAATCGGCCAAGTCGCCGTAGTGCAGGAACAGCTTCACGCCGTTGATGTGCGGGTCGCGGTAAAGGTGGTCGATGCGGCTGGTGTTGAAGGTTGAGGCGCGGCGGATGATGCCGTGCACTTCGTAGCCTTTAGCCAGGAGCAATTCGGCCAGATAGGAGCCATCCTGCCCCGTGATACCAGTAATCAGCGCTTTTTTCATGAAGGTGTTGAGCTAAGTGGTTGTGCCGGGGTCAGGCAAGCCGTGGTACTAGACCAATCCGGCCAGAAGCCGTTCCGTTTCAGTTTTCTTGGCCTTGAGGTCGGCGAGCTGTTTGCGCGCGCCTTCGAGCACGGCCGGCGGGGCCTTGCTCACGAATGCCTCGTTGGAGAGCCGGGCCTCGGTGCCAGCGATATGTTTCGCAAGATTTTCAATTTCCTTGGTCAGGCGTGCCTTCTCGGCGCCGGTGTCACCCTTCATCTGCTTGATCAGGTTCCAGGAGCCGAGCGGAGTCACGATGACAGGCGCCGTCGGCGACATGGCGCCACGCACGATGGATGCCGCGCCGGTCATGCGCTTCACCTTGGCGAGGTTTCCCTCGAGAATCGTCCAGTGGGCGTCGCTCGCCTCGACCACGAACTCGGAGGCGCGGCTGGCGGCTTCGCCATGGCCGGCCTTGAGGGCGCGGACTTCGGACACAACATTCTTAAGCGTTTCGACCTGGGCGGCCGCCTGCGGATCGAGCGCAAGGCCGCGACCGGCGAGCTGCGAGGAATTCTCCAGCTGCGCATCGCGCATCAGGAACGTGCCCTCGGCCCCGTAGCCCAGCTGATGCCAGAGCTCCTCAGTGATAAAAGGAATGAATGGATGCAGCAGCAGCAGCGTCTGGCGCAGCACGAGGTCCTGGATCGCGAGGCAGGTCGGCTTGGTCGCCGGATCCTGCAGCTTGGCCTTGGAGACCTCGACGTACCAGTCACAGAAATCGTTCCAGAAAAACCCGTAGAGCTGCTGGACGGCCGCGCTGAACTCGAACTCGGCGAAGCAGCGATCCACTTCGCGGGTCGTCGACAGCAGGCGCGCGAGGATCGCGTGGTCGTCGGCATCGAACTTCGTCGCATCGATGCGGCTAAGGATCGCCGGCGTCGACGAGTTGTCGCTCATCTCGCCGCTCATCTGGCGGAAGCGGCAGGCGTTCCAGAGCTTGTTGCAGAAGTTCTTGCCGCTCTCGATGCGATCTTCCTGGAAGCGAATGTCCTGCCCTTGCGGCGCGATCGACACGATGCCGAAGCGCAGGCCGTCGGCGCCGTATTTGGCGATCAGGTCGAGCGGGTCCGGCGAATTGCCGAGCGACTTCGACATCTTGCGACCCTGCTGGTCGCGGATGATGCCGGTGAAGTAAACGTTCTTGAACGGAATGCGCTTCTCCAGCGGCTGACCGGGGTTCGTGAACTCCAAGCCGGCCATAATCATGCGCGCGACCCAGAAGAAAATGATGTCCGGGCCGGTCACGAGCGTCGTGGTCGGATAGAAATAATCGAAGCCCGCCTTCTCCATCGCGGCTTTGTCCGGCCAACCGAGCGTCGCGAAAGGCCAGAGCCAGGACGAAGCCCACGTGTCGAGCACGTCGTCTTCCTGCACCCAATTCTGCGGATCGGACGGGCCTTCGAGCGACACGTGAACCTTCTTCGGGTCCGCGATGTCGGCCTCGGTCAGCGTCTCCTTGTCGAGACCCTTGGCATACCACACCGGAATACGATGCCCCCACCAAACCTGGCGGCTGATGCACCAATCCTGGATGTTTTCGAGCCAGTGCAGGTAAACCTTGGACCAGCGTTCCGGGTAAAACTTGATGTGGCCGTCGCGCACTGCGCTCTTCGCTTCCTCGATGCGCGGGTACTTGAGCCACCACTGCCAGGTGAGGCGCGGCTCGATCGGCACGTCGGCACGTTCGGAATAGCCGACGTTATTTTCGTAGGCCTCCTCCTTCACGAGATTGCCGCGTTCCTTGAGCAGCTCCGCCGCCTTCTTGCGCGCGGCGAAGCGTTCCATGCCCGCGAGTTCGGGACCGGCCAGCTCGTTGAGCTTGGCGTCGGGCGTGAGCACGTCGATCGGCGCGAGCTTGTGGCGCTGGCCGACTTCAAAATCCACCTTGTCGTGCGCGGGCGTGATCTTCAGCGCGCCGGAACCGAATTCCTTGTCCACCGCCGCATCGGCGATGATCGGAATGTCGGCCGCGGGACCGATCGGGCGCTTCACTTTCTTGCCGATCCAAGCCGTGTAGCGCGGATCGTCCGGATGCACCGCGATCGCGACGTCGCCGGGGATGGTCTCCGGGCGCGTCGTCTTGACCTCGATGAACTGGCCGGGCGCGTCAGCGCGCTCGTAACGAACCTGGTAGATCAGGCTCTTCACCGGCTTCATGATCACTTCCTCGTCGGACAACGCCGTGAGGCTGGCCGGGCACCAGTTCACCATCCGCTTGCCGCGGTAGATGTGGTTCTTGCGGTAAAGATCGACGAACACCTTGAGCACGGCCTGCGAGTAGGCCGGGTCCATCGTGAACTGCGTGCGGCTCCAATCGGCGGAGGCGCCGAGGCCCTGCAGCTGCTTGAGGATGATGCCGCCCTTCTCCTCGCGCCACGACCAGACCTTCTCGACGAATTTCTCACGACCCAGGTCGCGCCGGGTTTTCTTCTCCTTACGAAGTTCCTTCTCCACCACCGTCTGCGTCGCGATGCCGGCATGGTCGGTGCCCGGCAGCCAAAGCGCCTCGCGGCCTTCCAGGCGAGCGCGGCGAATGAGAATGTCCTGCAGGGTGTTGTTCAGCACATGGCCCATCGTCAGCACGCCCGTGACGTTGGGCGGCGGGATCATGATCGTGTACGGCTGTTTGGCCGGATTGGCGCGGCCGGCGAAAGCGCCAGCCTGGAGCCAGTCGGCATACCACTTCTTTTCAACGTCTTGTGGTTCGTAACTCTTGGTGATCTGAGCCATGGGTCGGGTTGAGCGGGTCAGTCAAAAGCCTGCCCGAACCGCTGACAAGCCTCCTTCCGCCCTGCCCCGAAAACGTTGCTCAGGCCTTGTCCGAACCGCGCTTTTCGCGCATTTCCAGCCGGTCGGAGCCCCGTTTGCCGGAATCGCCCGCAGGGCTGTCGCCCGCCGGCTGCTTCTCGTGGGAATAATACGAGTAATTGTTCGTGTAGTAGCTGTAGTCCTCGCCCGTGCCGGTCGGCACCTGGTTGAGCACCACGCCGATGACCGGCACTTTGACCTGGGTGTCGATGATCTGCTTCGCGCGTTGCACCATGCTCTCAGGGTTCCGGCGGTGCTGGATCAGCAGCACGATGCCGTCGGCGATGCTGGCGATCACGGACGCGTCGCTGACGCCGATGATCGGCGGCGAATCGAAGAGGATCTTGTCGTACTTCTTTTTAAACTCGGCCGTGAGCTCGCGGAGCTTGTTCACGTAGAGCAGGCCGAGGGTCACGTTGTTGGCGCCTGCGCCGGCGGGAATGAAGTCGAGCAATCCCGACTTGTCGCGGCGCACGGCATCGGTCCAGGCCACCTTGTTCAGGACGATATCAGTCAGGCCCGGATCGCGCGGCAGGTCGCCGAGCTTGTGCTGCGTCGGCCGGCGCACGTCGGAATCGATGAGCAACACCTTCTCACCGGACGCCGCCATGCACAGCGCGAGCTGGCGCAGCGTGGTCGACTTGCCTTCGCCCGGACCGGAGGAGAGCACAACCAGCGCGGTGGATTTGTCGGCGCGCAGAGCCAGGTTGATATTGGTCTGCAACACGCGGTAGGGCTCGCCCTCGGGCGAGCTCGGGTCGTGGATCGAACCGGTGATCTCAGGGACGTGAGGAATGACGCCCAGCACCGGCAGGTTCAGCTTGTTCTCCACGTCGGCGACGTTGCGGAAACTCGTGTCGAAATACTCCAGCAGCACCGCGGCGCCCACGCCGAGGATGCAGCCGAACACCACCGAGAAAACAATGTTTAGGAGCCAGTTCGGCTTGCTCGGCGAGCGCGCGGCCTCAGCCACGTTGAGGATCTCGATCGTCTTCTTCGGCACTTGGAAATCGATTTCGCGCTGGCGCAGCGTGAGCTTGAGCGTCGTGAGCAGGCGCTGCTCGTCATCGAGCTTGGTGGTGGCTTCCTCGAACGGGCGCATGCGGTCGCGCGCGGAAAGGATCTGGTCAACCTTGGCCTGCGCGAGCTGGCGCTCGAGTTCGGCGACGCGGGCATCGGCTTCCTTGTACGCCATCTCGAGCGAGCTCTCATAGCCGCGAAGCTGGCTGTCGAGCTGCTGCTGGATCTTCGCGCTGTTCTCGATGGCGGCGACGAGATCGGGGTGCGCCGATCCGAGGCGGCCCATCAACTTGGTGACGTTCTGGTCGGAAACGAGGTAAGCCTGCAGGAGATTCTGGATGTTGGTGTCCTGGATCAGCTCGGAGTTGACCAGGTTGCGGCGGTCCGCCGTCGGAATGTTCTTAAACCGCTCCCAGCGGGTCTTGCGGCCGATGGCGTCGACGCGGAGGGCGATGAGCGAGTTCTGCATCTGGCGCAGCGTCTCGATGTCCATGTCGGTGTAGCGCTGGCTCAGGTCCACACCGGCGATGTCCAGTTCCTTGCGCAGTTTCTCGACGCGATCGCGCTGAGTGACCACCGCCTGCTCCTGCTTCTCGAGTTCCTTGCGCAGCTGGGCGAGGCCCTCGCGCTGATCGGAAGTGGCGAGCGTGATGCGATCCTCGGCGTACACCTTGGCGATCGCGTTGGCGATGTCGGCGGCCAGCCGCGGGTCGCGCGCATAGACATTGATCTCGATGATCGAGGAAGCGCGCGGCGCTTCCGGTCGGACCATTTTATCGAGCATGTATTTGTACGTGATGGCGCGAGGCAGTGCCACGCCGTCGTTCAGTTCCTTGCCGAGAATCTCGTTGAGCCCCAGCTGATCGATCACCGGATAGATGACTTTCTCCGCCTGGATAATCTTGAACTGATCCTGGATGAAATACGGATCGTAGTAGCTGTTGCCCTGGGCTTGGAAGAGCTTCACCTCGCTCTCCGGCTTCTGGACGCTGATCTTAGTCGTCGAGAGGTACCACTTTGGCAGCAACGCCGTCACCCCGACCGTCGTGAGCACGACGAGCACGAGGACGAGCAGGACCAGACCCTTGCGCAGACGCAGCAAACCGAAAAAGTCGCCGAGCGTCGCGCTCGCCTGGCTGGACGAAGTGTTGGCCATGGGCCGGCGGCGAAATCCGCTTAGAACGTGAAGCTCGCGGAGACGCCGAAGCGGCTGCGATTCTGACCGCGGTTAGCGTCGTCGGAATCGACGTTATCCAGATCGTACGTACTGCTGACCGTCCAATTCTTGTTCGGCTGCCAAGTCAGGCCGAGGCCGAAGCGCGTCGTGGTCTCGTCGATGTCCGCCTGCGTGCCGCGACCCTGGAGCTGCGAGGGCTCGTAGGTGATCGACCCGGAGGCCGTGAAGGCGCCGGTCAGGCGGTGCTGCACGTTGACGAAGAAGCGGCTGACCTTGGTGTCGTTGAAGCGGATCGTGTCGGAGGGTTCCTCGAAGGTATAGGTGTAGCCCGCCGCGAGGAACGAACCCTCGTTGTAGGTATAGCGCGAGGTCAGCTCGACGTAGGGAATGGTGGTGTCGGGCTGGGAGTCGCGGCTGCGGTCCTCAAAGCCGGCGCGGCCGGAAACCATCAGCTGCTTGCCGGGATTGTAATCGAAGCCGCCCATCAGGAAGTGCGAGTCCTTGTCCTTGAGCGAAGCGCCGGTGTCGTAGCCGATCGTCTGGTAGCGGTACTCCGCGACCAACTTGGTTTCCGGCAGCATCGCATAGGCAAACTCGAGGCCCAACAGGTTCTCGGAGCGGTCGAGCTGGCTCGCGAGGTTGGCGTTGTCGTAGGCGTAATTGATGAAGCGGTATTTCGCGACCACGCTGGTCTTCTGGCCCAAGCCAGTCACGTAACGGACATCCGCCTCGGCGCGATCAAAGGACTGGTCGGTATTCAGCGGGACGCCCGCCAACAGCGACTGCGGGTTCTTCTCGATGTCGTAGGCGGCGTTCACGTCGATGTTGCTCACCTGCGAGAACGAGTGGGCGATGCGGCCGGAAAGGCTGTGGCTGGTCAGGTTCTTCTTGCCCGGGCGGTCGACGATGTGGTCGTTGCTCAGCGCGTACGAGGCCGAGGCGAAGGTCTGGTCATCGATGGAACCGTTGAACGAGATCGTGCCGTTGAAATTGTACACCATGCTGTCCCGCTCGCCGGTGGCGGCACCGAAAATATTGCTGTCGTGATAGGCGGACGCGCCCAACCGATAGGTCAGGGCCTTGCCTTGGTCCTGCTCGGGAATCGGGGCGTAAACTGCGAACGCCACGGACGGAACCAGAACGACAGCCAGTGCGGAAAGGATTCGATTTTTCATAGGTATACCAAGGCGTTAGTTGCGGCGAACTTAAGGCGAAGTCCGCCGGGAGTGGCAATCACTTTCCCTGCCGGTTCATAGTCTGGGGATTGACCAGCAAAACCATGTTGTCGGTCAGTTTTTCCGGCGGCAGATTGAGCGGAAAATTCGCCGGCATGCGCCGGGTGACCAAGCCGGCGTACACACCGCCCCACCCGCCGGTATCGGTCAGGTTGATCGTGTCGTCCCGGCGCGCCGCCAACTCGGTGAAAAACGGCCGGTCCAGCGTCACAGGAGTCAACAGCAGCGCGCCGATGTTTTGCTCGACGATGATCTGCGAAAAATCCCGCAACCGCTCCGGCTTGGCCCATACGCGGCTGCGCCCGTACCAGGCCGAGCCCGCGGGCACATCGGTGGCAAAACCCGTGCCCGGCAGGAAGCGCGCGCCCATCACCTGGTTCAACTCGATGAACAGGCCCGGATAGTACGGCGGAAAATAGAAATGGATTTTCTTCGGCTCGAGCGAATCGCGCAGCAACGGGAGCCCCTGCAGCAGCAGTAATCCCGCCGCCACCCACTTCCAATGCTGCGCCAGCGACTGCTGGCTGTCCACGAGCACGAAAAAGAAACCCGCCCCGAGAACAATGATGAGCGGTGCGAGGTAGTAAGCCGGCAGGCGCGGGCTCTCGCCTGAACCCAGGAACGGCTGGGCGGCCAGCAGCACCAGCGCCGTGACGGCAAAGCACCAGCGCACGCGGTTCACCGGACCGTGGCGAAAACGATAGGCCAGGCCGGCGATGAAGAACGCCGTCAGCATCATGCCGCCGCCCGACCAGATGCGCTCCTTGAGATTTAGCTCCATGCCCGTGAGGCCCTTGTTGCCGAGTTTGTTCAGGCTGAAGGACGGTGCCTCGACCGAACCGATATTGCGCTGGGTCGCGGGCTCGGCAGTCGAATCGCCGGCCTTCAAGGCCAGGTTCTGCCAGGCGAGGCCGAGCGGATGACCGGACACGGCCACGTTGCGCGCCAGCCAGGGCAGCGCCAGCAGCAGGAAAGCCCCGGCGAAAATCACCAGCACCCGGCCGCGGACCGAGCCATGAAAGCGCCAGCCGAAATAACCGGCGAGCACGAGCGCCACCAAACCGCCGGAGTATTCGGTCAGGAAAATCAGGCCGGCCAAAACGCCGAGCACACCGGTCCGCACCGCCAGCTTACGGGAGAAATGCGGCGGATCGGACAGGCGGTCTTCCATGTCCGTGAGCACGTTGAACACCGCGAGCAACAGTCCCACGAAAAGCGGCAGCCCGGTCAGCGCGATGGTTTGCTGCCAGAGCGAAACCGAGGCGATGGTGGCCAGCATGGCGAGCCAGGCGGCGCGTTCGTCGAAAAGTTTTTTGGCGAGCCGCCACACGAGCCAGATCCCGATCCAGAACAGGATCAGGTTGAGGCCCAGGATCACATAGTCGGGCCCCCACCCGTCCGGCGTCCACGGCCCCGGCTGCGCCGGCTTCGATTTCCAGACAGAGTCCGGCACGAGGGCAAACCCGCCCGCCAGCATGATCGAATACAGCGGCGCGTGATAGAGTTCGGGGTACGGCTTCTTCTCATCGAAAGGCACGCCCTTCGCCTTCAGCACCGCGTAAGTCTGCGGATAATTCACCAGCGTGGTGAAGCCGTGGCCCTGCGCCAGCTGCCGTCCCATCACCGCCTGCTGCATCACGAACTCCGTCGGAATGCCGTGAAATTGGCGCCAGGAATAAAACAGCGTCAGCAGCAGCGCGCCCAGGACGAGTCCCGCCCGGCGCACGGCTCGCGCGCCGGCGCCGTGCTCCAGCCAATGGATGACTTCCTGCGAGGATTTCATTCGCGCGCGACCGGGAGCTTAACCGCGGTCGACGACGTCGAGCTCCGGCCACTGCGCGATCTTGCGGTGCAGCGTGCGGCGGCTGATGCCGAGCAACGATGCCGCGCGAGTGCGATTGCCGCGGGCCTTCATCAGCGCCTCCTTGAGCAGGCGCTTTTCATTGTCCTCGACGGAATACGGGTTGGCCGGCGTCGCCGTGACCATCGCCGGCGGCGGCGGCGCCTCGCCGCGGAACTTCGGCTCGAGGTCGAACTCGCTCAGCTTGCCGCCGCGGCGGAGCACGACGGCGTTCTCAGCAAAATTGCGCAGCTCGCGGATGTTGCCCGGCCACGGATAGGCCTGCAGGTGGCGCATCGCGCCGGGCTCGATCGTGACCGGCTCGTAGCCGTTCTCCTTCGAGTAGACCTTGATGAAATGCTCCAGCAGCACCGGGATGTCGTCGGTGCGCTCGCGCAGCGGTGGCGTGGTGATGCGCACGACGTTGAGGCGGAAGAACAGGTCCTCGCGGAATTTTCCCTCCTTCACCATCTGCTCGAGATTGCGGTTGGTGGCGGCGACGAGGCGCACATCCACCGTGATGGTCTTGGAACTGCCAACGCGCTCAAAGCTCTTCGTCTCGAGGAAGCGCAGCAGCTTCACCTGGATCTCGGGACCGATCTCGCCGATTTCGTCGAGGAAGACCGTGCCGCCGTCCGCCGCCTCAAAGCGGCCGTCGCGCTTTTCCGTCGCGCCGGTGAACGCGCCACGCTCGTGACCGAACAATTCACTCTCGAGCAAGGCCGCCGGCAGCGCGGCGCAATGCACCGGCACGAAAGGCCCGCGCGCACGCGGACTCGCCTGATGAATCGCCTGCGCAATCAGCTCCTTGCCCGTTCCGGTTTCGCCTTCGATCAGGATGGTGGCCTTCGACGGCGCCACGAGCTTCACGCGCTCGATCACCTCGGCCAGCTTCGGCGAGTGACCGACGATGCCCTCGATGTTGAACTTCTCGTCGAGGCGCTCGTGCAATTGCTTCACCTCGACCTCGAGGGTCTTGGTCTTGAGCGCGCGCTGGATCAGGATCTCCAGCCGCTCGATCTGCACCGGCTTGGTCAGGAAATCCACGGCGCCGCGCTTCATCGCCTCTACCGCCGAATCGATGCTGCCGTAGGCGGTCATCATGATCACGGCCGGCCGGTTCGGCAGGCTCAGGGCCTTGTCGATGATCTTCAGCCCGCTTTTGCCCGGCATTCGCAAATCGGTGACGATTACCTCGAATTCCTGGGCATCCATCAGGTTGAACGCCTCATCAGCGTTGGCCGCGACCGAAACATCATAGTGTTCCTGCAACGCCTGCTGCAGACCTTCACGGGTGTGCTTCTCGTCGTCGACTATCAGGACGCTCGTAACCATGCCGAGATGAAGCCGACCCCCACGTCCCCGGTCAAATCGTAAATGAGACGAGGTGACACAGGGAGCATTCTGCTGTTGATCATGTCGAATCACACGCCTTCTTACCGCATAACCATGTTCTGGATAAATTCATGAAGCGTTTCCTCTTTTCCCTCCTCCTGCTCTGCTCCCTGACCGCGCTGGCCTCCGCCGCGGAGAAAAACACCGCCCTGATCCACCCAGGCGAAACCGTTTATGTGCGCTTCGAGCTTCAGGGCAAAAAGATGAAGTTCGTGAAAGCCTCCACCGAGAAGGATGAGGCGGCCCAGGTCATCTTTACGTGGGCCAAGGAGCTCAAGGGCTTGTCGCGCCAACTGAAGGTCGAAAACAAATTTGCCAACGATCTCGTCTACAAGGTCGAGATCCGCTCCCTGACCCAGCACCATGAGGCCCGTTTCAATCCCTCCCCGGTGGTGGCCGGCAAGGTGGGCTTCGACGACTATCCCGTGTTCGTCGAGGAGATCGCGGCGTTCGACTTCAAGCTGGAGCGCTAAGCGCCCGTCGCGTTAGCGTCGGGTCATGTCAAAGGACCCGCGCGTCGAGGAGTACGTCACGTTTGCCGCGCCGTTCGCGCGCCCGATGCTTGTGCGCCTGCGCAAGCTCATCCACCAGGGTTGCCCGAAGGCGGAGGAAACGATCAAGTGGAACTGCCCGTTCTTCATCTACGAGGGGAAAATCCTCTGCTTCTTCGCCGAGTTTAAAGCACACATCGCCTTCGGCTTCTGGGGACCGGAGATGAAGAAAGTCATCCTCGGCGACGGCATCAAAACCGGCCGGGGCTTGCTCGGCCGGATCAAGAGCAATGATGATCTGCCCGATGACCGCACGCTGCTGCGCTACATCAAAACCGCGATGAAGATCCACGACGCCGGTCCCGCACCCAAAATGGCGCGCAAGGCCAAGCCGGCGCCGGTATCGCCGCCCGAGCTGGTGCACGCGCTGAAACGCAACGCCGAGGCCGCGGCCCACTGGGAGAAATTTCCGCCGAGCGCCCGACGCGACTACATCGAGTGGATCACCGAGGCCAAGCGCGCCGAGACCAAGGAGGAACGCCTGCTCACGACGATCGAGTGGGTATCCGAGGGCAAACGCCGCAACTGGAAGTATGAGAAGTGCTGAGCCATCGCCTTTAACCCCATGAAAATCCTCAAGCTCCTTCCCTTCGCCCTGCTTTGGATGCCGTCTGTTTTCGCCGCCACATCCGCGCCGGCACCCGCCGAAGCCGCCGCCCCGGTCACCAATAACATCGTGGTACCGACCACTGCCTCCGAACTCGCCAATGGCTATGCCCAGGCGATTTCGCAAATGACTCTGAAAAGTCTGGTGATCTATCTCCGCAGCGAAGGAAAGATTGTCCCGATCAAAGGCCTCCGCTCCGCCCGCGCGATGGGCGCCGTGCTGTTGATCGAGTTTTCCGCCGGTGACCGCATGGCCGTTAACGCCGAGCAGATCGTCATGATCACGGATGGCGTGCGGACGCCGTAAGGGCCAGCGCGCCGAGGGATGGCCGCGCCATCCGTAGCCACTCGGGCTTGTCCGGCGGTAACATGCCCTGCTTCGCCACGGCTACGCAGGGCACTTTTTATCGGCTTCCGATAAAAAGTGGTGGCAAGTCTCGGAATCGAACCGAGGAGTCTGCAAATGCCAGCCGAAGTGTTCTCTTTCGTTAGTTTCTGATAGGAAGTTATAATATGTGTTCTTGTCCGTTGCTGCAGCCTGCTGCACTCGTTCCAACATGGAACATGTCAGCATCTTCGCCCGTAAAAAATCTCCGTATTGGTACATCGCTTATTTCGATACCAAGCTGAACAAACGCGTCCCGGGTAAGAGCACCAAAATCCGCATCGACGATCCGCTCGGCCGCCGCAAGGTGCTCGATCTGGCCAAAGCGCACAGCCAAGAAGCAAAGGCGATGAAGCCTATTCTAAACGTCAGCGCGTGGGAAAACTGGGCCGAAAAATATCTGCGCGATCACTACGCCGATTCCCCGCCGTCCCTTGCCAGAGCTTTAAACGCTTGGCGCCCCCTTCAAGAGTGGCTGCACACAGCCCGGATTCCTGCCCCGTCGGTCATCGAATACAAACATGTGAGAGCATGGGTTGATTGGCGTACATCGCAGCTGCGCCGAAATGGGAAAAAGATTTCCCACAACACCGCCCTCACTGACTTTGGTTACTTGGTTACACTCATGCGTGAGGCAGTGCGCCTTGATTTTATCAGATTCAACCCTCTTCTCGACCACGGCATCCGCCGCAAGAAGGTTAAAGAGAAGCCCGAAATCACGGATAGGCAGGATGCACACATCCTCGCAAAACTCGTCGAACTCAAGAAACCGCAATGGATGCACGACAGCTACGCCGTCGGCATGGCTCAAGGATGCCGTCTGCGCGAAGTGGAAACCTCGATGGACGACATCGACGAAGTCCGTGGAGTGATCACATTCAACGCGAAGGGAGATAAAAGATTCGCCACGAAGCTTCATTCTTCCCTTCTACCCATCATAGCACGCCGCCGGGCTGAAGAGGCGAAGGTTCTGGTGGAGCTACCAGCCGTGCCTGCGAAAGAATGGTGCTTCTTTTTCGATGAAATCGGGCTGCCCGAACACTCCTTCCACTGCACACGCGTAACCGTCATCACCAAACTCGCTCGAGCGGGAGTGCCAGTTCAGCAGGCGATGGCCTACGTGGGACATGCTTCGGAGACGATCCACCGGATCTACCAGCGGCTTTTGCCGCAAGATCTTGCTCGTGCTACTGACGCAATTTCACGGCCTGCTGGTGCTGTACCACCAGAGGCTTCTAAGGGGCTGGAATCAAAGACTCGGAGTCAACAAGCCGCGTGAACGAGCCTCTGTCGGTCCCCAGCCTTCGCTGAGCCCGTGACTGGACAATCTGCCAAGCAACTGATGCCCAAATTCCAGCACCTCATAAAGGGACCGATGGCGCCCTACGGCCCCTCGTACCGGCACTGCGTTTTCAGTAATAGTGGCTTTTCAATTTTAATTGAAATCGTGCGCATACTGAAAATCGAAAGGAGTCAGAAGGCCGCGTAAAGCGATCCTCTACCTGCGCACCGTCAGTGCAGATTTCTACCCTCCGTTAATTGTTTTCTCCAGCGTTCCGAGTTCCGCGACGATCGACTCCCATGCCACGGGCTCTCTGAAGAACATTTCGCGCATGGCGCGGTAGTCCGCAGAAAGTTCTTCCAAACGCCGCGCGTCGGGTACCAACCGAAAAGTTCCAGGAACCGCTGTTGCATAGTTGGCCCAAGCTGAAGGGAAAAAAACCTGCTTGTGCTGCACAACACGGTTGCGGAGGTCTGCATCGGCCAGAGCCGTTGTAACTACCTTGGACCTGGCGAGTGCAGCCAAGTCAGCATAGTGGCGAGAGTACCGCGGAGGAATCGCCTTTTCTGCGGGGCGGTGCACTTCCGCATGCAGAATTGTCGCCTTTTCCCAAAATGTTCGTTCCGCCGCAAGCACGCGCACTTGAACTTGGCAGTCATCCAGCCGAGTGATCGCGTCCGCCACGTAGGGTTGCAGCCTACGGTCATCGGATGGCCACGCATCCGAGCGCGCGCCACACTCAATCCTTACTTCGCCTCGAATGTAGCCAAAATCGCCGGCACTGGGGTACCGAAACAACAGCGTTTGTTTATCAGTGGCGTCTATATCGATCGACCACCCAGCAGATCCGAGCACCGCATTTGCGCGAGCTCTAAGCGCTGGCAGCAAAACGTCGCGAACACGTGCCGTGCACTCAGTCGCAAGATCCTCGATGCGAGCCGTGCGCTGTTTTTTGCTCGGCGCCTTCTCTGGATCATCGGCGCCGCCAAATCCAAGCCAATCGCGACTCAGCGAAATGTCTACGTCCTCGGAGAAGCGCTCAATGAGCTGCCAAACTTTCGATAACGAGGTGCCTCCCTTGAAAATCAGATGTTCGCCAATCCCAGGTGCAGAGAAGAGCTCGCGAAGCGTCCAACAGACCCAGAAGTCTTTTTCGACGATCACGGGACTGAGCCCAAGCGCCTGTCCCGCAGCTTGGAAAAGTTCAGTTCTCTGGGCAGGCGTGAGTTGAAGAACGGAATTCATGTGGTGATCTTTGCAATGATCGGACGCATCCAGAATTGCAGCAGTGGTGAAAACTCACGCAGCTCGTCTTTTGTGACGTCATCAAGTCTGGCGCGAAGCTTACTGATGAGTGACGGAGACAGATCTTTTCGGAAATACTGCAGAGCCTGGATCACTAGGCCACTCGGCCGGCCGGCGCCTAAAAGATTGCGCGAAGACACCCGCCTAAAATTGAGCACAAGCTTGCCCAAAGACACACGGCGCGGCGGAGCATCTGTATAGATCACAATCTTTGCCGGCACCTGCTCGGAAAGCCCCAGCAAGTTTGCTGCATATGCACCCGATGGCTGCCAACGTGCACCCGTCGTAGACATGATGCTCTTCACAACGGCCATTGGATCTGGAGCGGTTTGCCCAAGCACAGGATGGCTTCTAGGCCGATCATACAACCCGTGCCGAACACGCCGAAGATGCCCTTCCGCAACTAGACGACCGAGTGCTTGAGAAACTGACGAAGGCGAGCCATATCGCCTAAAGTCCTTGGCTGAAAATGCCAAAGCACTCCTTCTAGCACGAATAGAACGGAGTATCTTGCTTTCAATGCTTTGCGAAACATATGGCATACTTACTTTGTCAATATTTCTGCATAGTTTTATTGACAAGTAAAGCCGTGGTTTAGGCACATGACAGAGTCTAGACTTGACCGCTCCCATTCCTGATAGAAGTCTCGGGCCGGCTCTGCCGGCCCGAGACTCTTTCCTTTACGCGCGCTCCGCACTGGGGGTTGCGCTACGCGCAACCCCCAGTGCGGAGCGCGATTTTTCAATGGGTTACTCCTAGATGCGCAACCCTATCAGACCTTACCGCTAGATCGCGAGGACCATGGTTCTTCTGGTTCCTAAATATAGCTCTTGGAGCGTGTCGGAAATTCAAGTGATGGGATCCCGCCCCGACGGAGGTTTGGGTGCCGCAAGCGGCTGCTTATCGTAGGGGAGAATTTGTCGGAGGCATTCCATCATCCGGCCTGACTTAAGGAAGTCGCGCGGAAGGCACCTTGGAAATCGGAGCCACCTGCAATTTCACCCCGGCTGCGGCGACCATCGCTTTGACTCGGCCCAGATAGCGATCAGGGACGATCAAGCGCCGCGCCCCTTCGAGCACCTTGGTACCGCCAAACTTGGGGAAGCGCATGCAGCGGGAAATGCGTCGGCGTCGGCCTACCCTTACCCGGAAAAAACGGGAGTTAACGCGCATGAGCAGTCGCTTCTCAGCCGGGGTCAAGCCAGGATAGGGCCACTTATTTCGAAACGCGAAGTTGGGAATGATGCGCCATTCCCGCTGTCGGAAAAAGTGCAGCGGTTTAGTCTTATCCCGTCGATCCGTTGGATAGTAAAGATTCAACAAAGCTTGGAGTGAAAAGAAGCAGCGCTGGAAGGGTTCGCGAAACGGATAAACCCTTCGCTTCACAGCTTTCGCTCGCCGCCCGGCAGGCGTTTTTTTCTCTGACAGTTTCCAGAGTCGCTTCAAGACCTCTCGGGATTCCATCACGTGGCGGATAAGATCTACGCCGGCCCGGTTGAGCAATCGGCCTCGTGGGAGTTCGCCGGCGAGATACATGACGGGCTGAGCGCCGAACGAACGCAGTGTGTCTCCGTCATACTCAAGGCTAAACATCCCGAAGGCCCGGGCGTGGGCCCGAAGGTATTTCGGATCAATGGCGGTGAAGCACAGCCGGTCTTGAATGAGCGGGGCCGACTTGAGATGGCCAGACTTCGTAAGTCGCCGTTTTTCTGCAGTGAGCAACAAGCCCATCTTGAGCACCGACTCCAGCACGTCGAAGGCCACCTTCTGGCCCTTGTGCCGAGGAAAGCTGTGATAGAATCTTAGCTGGCTCATGTGTGGGCGGGGGGCCACAGGCCAGCGCATTTTGTGCGGCCGGGCAAGGTTGGACCGACATTGCTGGAGCCATGGCGAAGATGTACAGCTTGCGCGGCGGGCAATCCACGGGTCCTGCCAACGCGCCCACTCCTCCGGCGGTGCGAACGTGGCAAAGTAAGGCGCATAAATGGGCTCCCAGCTCTTCGGGTCGTCGATCTCGATGCACCGCATAGCGTGCACGCTCGCAGTGGGTCCCCGGCATCCGGCAGGACCCAAGCGTCTGCCCTAGAGTGGCGCCACGATCCCCACCAGGCGCCAGCTAGTAACGCTGGAACAAAGCCGCCGTCTGGTTCGAGCCGTTGACCAGTTGCCTCAGTTCATCGCCCGCCAGATCGGGCCGCCCAGTGCTCGCTCCACGCCTCGTCCAAATTTCCTTAGTGCTCAGGTCACAACACGGCTTTGCTTGGGCCTCCGTGACCGCGATCCGAATCAGGTACTTTCCACAAACCTGGACGGCCTCGCATTCGAGTACCACGGCGCTGCTCACGCGATCGGAAATCCGCTTCCTGATCGCCGCACAATACCAGGCAGCGCATTCCGCGATTGAACCCTTCTTCCCCGCAGGAGCGGCTTCTCGCAACTCCCGCTCCACGCCCTCGATTTCCTGGTAGTCGTTCACGCCGAGGTAAAGTGTGCCGCCTTGCTTGTTGGCAAAGGCGATGGCGGTGCGGACCAATTCCTCCGCCTTCGAGGAATCGAGCCTGATGAACGGTTTGAACTCCACGCGCTCGCCCTCACCGCCTTGGATCTCCGCGAGGATCGAATTCTCGCTTTTGGCGGCGGTACCCTGGCCCGGATACAAAACCCTGCGCCGACGCGAACAGCGATAGCTATCCTCGCTGAAATAATCCCGTATTTCGGAATCAGCGGTAGCCAGCCAGAGGGCGATTCGGTCCGCCCCCGCGGGCCAGGCCAGGTCGATCGGCTCGCCCACCACCCGATGTCGAAAGGGAATCATGACGGCGGCGTCGGCCGACTGCCAAACACCCGTAAGTTCGACCGAAGCTTTCGCGGCAATCCCTGCAAAGCCAACGCGAACGATCGTCCCATCGACCAGATCGATCGCACCCAGCCTCGGCCCGGCCAGGGGCACCTCGATCAAGCTTTTCCCTAGCCGCGCGTCGGAACTTCCGTGAAACGGCCGCAGCGGAATCCATGATCGGATCGCCTGCTCCACCGAAGGATACGACAGCTGGCCGAATCGGACCAAGGGACCCGCCCCGCTGAGGTTGCCGCGCCGCTTGGCGGAAAGTTCGATGCCATAACGTGGACCAAGACCCGACGCAGGTTCATCCGAGGGCAACAGTTCCATAGAAGCCATGCGCTCCAATTCGACGCTCACCCCTTCCGCGAGCGTAAGAATGCCCGTCTTCTGGGCCTTGGCCAGCCGTCTCCACAACTCTGCGAGCGACACCGATTCTCGAACCAGCCGGACTTCACCGTAGTCCATGTCCTCGTGTCCAAGCGCATTCGCCGCCGGCGAGTGGTAGGCCAGGAGCAATTCGTGCGGGCCGCTGCCAGAACTGGGCGCCAGCGCCACACAACCCTGTATCACTGTCGTTTTCCCGGTCTTGGCGGACAGAAGCCGGCGAATGACATCATCCAACGTCAGATTGTGGTATTTCATTGGCCGAATGGGTGAACTTATTGGAACGACCGAGATCCAGCCGTGCAAGCTGTTGCCATTATCTACGCGCCACGATTCCGGTTAGCTTCCATCTGAGCGTTGCCCCACGGGGAATTTCTCATGTTCCGGTCGTATTTAAAATTCCCGTAGTCATACCATGGCATCGCATTTTCCCACTTCAATCCGATCAATTTCACCTTGGTCGGCAGGAGCACCTCGATGAGGGCGTCCACATCCTCGACCTTGGCGTCGACCCCGAAGGCCACACCGACCAACGCGTCCGCCATGTCCACAAATACCTCCGGAGTATCCTCGAAAAACGCGACATACCGGTATTCCCACTCGTCGCGCCAATCCTCCATCTTTTCGAAAAACAGTCTCTGGCCGAACTGGCGGATGTGCTGCCGCCAATACTGCTCGAACCCCAGGCGCTCTAGCCAGTCGAGATTGATCTCATAGTGCCCCCTTAAATCCGCGGCGATGTGCCGGTCCCGGTAGTTCACCTTGCTGCCAATCACGATCCAAGCCTTCGCGCACGCCTGCTTGATTTGTTCGCTCAGCTTCACGCGGTCGAAAACAAGGCACACGCCCGTGTGATTCTCCGCGTATTGCGCCCACATTCTCGGCCGCGCAAATCCCCGGCGGCCGATATCGCCCATGTGGTCCCCCGTGAGCGGCTCGACATCCCGGCAGAAGCACATCACCCGCGCGTGTTCCTTGAACCGCGTCGACAACTTCGCGCCCAGCTCGTCCCACTCCTTGCATTTCATGTCCCCGCATTTGGCGCCGGTCAGCCCGAATTTCCACATACGCGACTCCTTCGGGTCGTTCATCAGCCGGAAGTCGCTCATGCGCAGCCGGCCGGTCCTGAAGATATGGTTCCGGGCCGTGCTCATCTTCGTGTAGTGATAGAGCAGCTGGCTGTGATCTTTGAATCCTTCGATCATGCGGAGGCTTGGGACCGGCAGCGTGGGCGGGATATCCCCTCAAGTCGAGTTGCTCAGCGCACCTTCCGACTTTCCGGGTTGAAGCCTGAATCGACCCGGAAGAGGAAGGGAACCGTGCCTGCCGACGATCCGCGAAAACACCACTACCTGCCGCAATTCTACCTAAAGGGATTTGCGGGGGCGGACGAGCGCCTGCTCCAATGCGACCGGCGCAGCGGCAAACTGGTCACGGTCGGCATCGGGGACGCCGCGGCCAAAAAGGACTTCCACCGCTTCGAGGAACCTAAGGAAGCCCACCCTGCCTTCGATCCGAACGCCGCGGAAAAGATGTTCGCGGGAATCGAAGGAATCCAGGCCGGTGCGCTCCACCGGACCCTAGCCGATCCCGCCCGGCTCGAAACCGACCATCAACTGCGCGCGGAAATCCTCGGTTTCCTGCAGATGATGTTTTTCCGGGTTCCCAAGGTCCATGAAATGATCGCCAACTGCACCGCGAAGGCCCTGGAAGCGGGAGTCCGGGTGATGGAAAAAGGCGGTGCCTTTGGCGACATGCCGGAAGAGCTGAAACAGCACCTGAACGGCCGGAGCGTGGCTGAGATCCTGCGACCCAAGCCCAAGAACTGGCATCTGGTCCTGAACATGATTCGATTGGGCAGCAGCCATGATCTCTACAAATTGCTCTGGCCGCGGAATGTCGCGATCCTGGTCGCCAAGGGGTTCCGGGGGTTCATCGCCGGCGACGCCCCGGTCGCCCTCTACGACCCCCAAGCCGGCCGAACCGCCTGGAAAACGTCAGGGTTCGCCAGCACCACCGCCGAATTCTCCCTGCCTCTCTCCTCGCGCCTGCTCCTGCTGCTCGGACACGACATTCCTCCCGGCGTGGCCACTGTGACGGATGACGAAGTCCGCCAGTTCAATCGCCGCACGATCGTGTGGTCGGAGCGCTTTCTCTTCGCCGAGGCCTTCGATGCCACGACCCTGCGCGACATAATGGAACTGGCCGACCGCCAGGCTGGATTCTCGGCAGAGAACCTCGAGGCCACCGATGGCATCTACACCATCAGCCGCATGGATCCGATTCACCCGTCTATGCTGGCGACGCCCTGAAGCACTCGTCCCCAGTGGCGCGCAGGGGTTAAGATTTTTCTCGCACTTCGGCGATTCGGCGCACTTCAGTGCCAAACCGATTCCATGGGAAAAAAGAAACGCGCTCCCACCCGTCGCCAATCCCCCCGCCCTTTCGGCGGCCGGGGCACGGCCGGCGGCGTCGCCTACGAGGTGCAAATCGCCGCCTGCCTGGCCATCAAGATGCTTTACGGTGACCGCGCCATCGCTTGGGAGGGCGTGCGCGGTTCCCACCTGGCGGCACTGACCCTGCAGGGTCCGGACGCGGTGGATGACGTCATCGTCGAGGTCAACGGTCTCGCCTCCCTCACCGCCGTGCATATTTCCGCCAAGGATCGCAGCGGGCCCATCGCGCTGACCGCCGGCAACCCGGCATTTGCCGAAACGGTCACGGCGTTCGTCCGCCAATTCCGCAACGTCGCCTCCTCAGCCCGCGCCTCCCTCCGCCTTGTGTGGGCCGTACCTTCCTCTGCCGGCAGCAAGGCCACCCGCGACCTCCTGTCGGTCCTCGACTCCTTCCGCCTGAACGACGGCCCCATGGACAAGTTCATACTCGGCCGCTCGCCGCCCGCTCGCGCCGCGTTCCGCGCGCTCCAGCTGGCCGTGCGCAAGGCGTGGCGCAAACAAGCCGGCAAGCTGCCCACCGAGGCCGAACTCCGGCCGTTGCTGCGCGCCATCCACGTCCAGGTCTTCGACTTCGGCAGCGGTGCCGAGCACGACCGGCAAGCGCAGCAGGAAATCAGTTCGCACCTCGCCGCGACGCCCGCCGACACCCCGGCGATCTGGCAGGCGCTGCTGCACCATTTCATGCAGGCCGACCAGCGCGGCATCCGCACGACGGGCGCCTCCCTCCGCCGTCTCCTGCTCGGCCAGGGCCAGAAACTCCAGTCCCCGCCCGACTATGCAGCCGACATCACCGCCCTGCGCACGGCCACCACGCTCAACCGTGTGCGGCTGGCGGAACACGCCTCGCTCCGTTTCGGGACGCAACCCACCGACGTAGTGCACCTTGACCGCAGCCCCGAACTCCATGCGCTGATGGTGGCGGCCCGGGGCGGCCACCTGCTGGTGACCGGCGAACCCGGGGCTGGCAAGAGCGGCCTGCTGCACGACCTCGCTGAAACCCTCGAACAAAGCGGCATCCCCACGGTGGTATTACTGGCGGAGGAGGTGTTCGGCCCCTCGCCGGCCGGCCTCCACGGCCTGAAGCACCCGCTCGACGAGGTGCTGGGCCAGTGGCCCGAGAGCACCCCGGGCGTCCTCGTCACCGATGCGCTCGATGCTGTGCGCGACCTAAGCGTCCAGCAGCGCCTGCGAGACCTGATCCGCGCGGTAAAGTCGGGGACCTCTGGCTGGACGGTCGTAGCCAGCGTGCGCGAATTCGACCTGCGGTTCGGCCGAGAGCTCCGGGACGCCTTCCCCGGCGCCGGCGTGCCCGGCTACGAGGAAAAGGGCTTTGCCGGCGTGGCGCATTTCCATGTGCCAAGGCTCAGCGACACCCAGCTCAACAACCTCGCCCAACGCCGGCCCGAAATCGGCCCGTTCCTGGAGAAGGCCCGCACGAACCGGCGCTCCGACGGCCTGCACCGCTCGCCGTTTTACCTGCGGCTCGCCGCCGCCCTCCTCAAGGACGGCGTCAATCCGCAGCATCTCGGCGACTGGAACAGCCCCGCCCTCCTGATGCGCAAGTTCTGGAACGACCGCATCAATGACGGCGCCGGCGCGGAGGAACGGCGCGCGGTCCTGGCTGCGATCTGCCGCCGGATGGTGGAGCAGCGCCGCATGGCGGTTTCGGAAACCGAACTCGCCCTGGCCCCGAATGCCCTCGCCGCCATCCGCGAGTTGCAGCGCCGCAGCATCCTGCAGAGCCCGACATTGGCCCACGGCATGCCGGCCAACTCCGATGCAATCAGGTTCAACCACCACCTCCTGCACGATTACGCCATCGCGCGGACCCTGATCCCCGTCACGGCCGACGCCTACGTCGACTTCACCCTACAAGACCCGCTCCTCTCCGTCTTTTACCGCCAGAGCTTCCTGTTTGCCGTCGAGGAACTGTGGGACTGCGACCCGGGCCATGCCGCCTTCTGGGCCGCCGCGCTGCGGCTGGAAGCCGAGCTCAAGCTTCGCGGGATCACCCGCATCCTTGCACCGGTGCTGGCGGCCCGCCGGGTGATGCAGCCCACCGACCTCGATCCCCTGTTCGACGCCGTGGGCCAGGCCGGCGGTCCGGACCATCCCGCCTACAAGGCCTTGACGCACGTGGCGTCAGGGTTGCAGGACGCCGACCCGGAACTGATCCGCGCCGGCTCGGAAGCGTGGGGCAACTTTGCTTCCCGTCTGGCCGGACGCCTGCCAGCCGCGCCGCTCCTGGAGACGCCGCTCGTGCACCTGCTGGCGAGGCTGAAAGCCGCCGGTGGCGGCACGGAGGAATCCCGGCGCATGCTCAACCTCGCAGCGCGGGCCCTGCTGACCCACTACGTGGGCAGGCCGGTCGGACAGGGCTGGCGCTATGCTGTGAACGTGGCGGTCGAGGTGATTACCGGCACCTTTGCCACCGCGCCGGCGGAGTCAGAAGCGGCGTTGCTCACGCTACTGGCGCCCGAACGCCTCGCAAAATTCCCGCACGACGACCTGTGGGAACTGGCGCGCAATCTCAAGCCACTGGGGTCCGGCGGCGACGAAGTGGTGCGCCGGGTGTTCGAAGCGGCCTTTGCCGCCGAGCCGGAACGCGACCAGTGGGAGGAGCGCGGCACGCTCATCTTGGGCCTGCGTATGCAGACCAGCGACCAGTGGAACGGGATCCACTACCAGCTGGCCGAATATTATGAACAGCGCGCCGGCGACACCCCCGCGCTCCTGACCGAGGCCGCCTGCCGGGCTTGGAACGCGGTCGTTCGCCGCCGCGCCGGTCGCGGCCAAGTCCTCACGACCTTGACGTTCCGGGGTCAGTCCATGGAACTCGGCCACGACCTGACCCACGGCTGGCTCCGGTTCGAACCGGAAGAAGCGCGGATTCTCACCCGGTTCGAAGCCCTTCTCCGCGAATGGGCCGCGGCCCCGGACCCAGCGCCGCTGGGCCAGGCGCTGGATCGTTTCGCGGCCGTCAACCGCTCCTCCCTCCTCTGGCAGGCCCTCCTCGAAGCCGGCGCTGATTTTCCCCTGACCCTGGGCCAGCAGCTGAGCGGCCTGCTCGATGAACCGGCGTTCCTGACCGAGTCCGATTATTCCCATGGAGCCACCCGCCTGTTTGGCGCGCTCCACAAGACGGGCGACAACCCGTCCCGGGAACGCCTTGAAAAGCTGGCCCTCAACCTCCCGCAGGTCGTCCGGCTTGACCGCGGCGAAAAACGCGAACCGCCGCCCGACTGGGTGCGGCTCGCCCAGAACCGGCTGCTGGGCTCCCTCGAGGAAGGCCTCATCGCCCTGCCGGAGGCGAAATCTCTGTGGCAGGCGCGCCAGTCAGCCAAGGCCCTGGCCGGCAACCCGCGCCCTTCCTTCCCCGAGGTCGGCTCGCGGAGTTTTTCGGAACAGGAGGCTGCGGCCATGCGCGGCATCAACGTCCAGCAACCGGTGGACGCCGAGCTGTTCCGGCTCACCCAAGAGCTGAAAGCCCTCGGTGAAAAGAACGGGAAGTTGGACACCGACGCGATCGCGCAGCAGTGGCCTCTCCTCGTCGAATCCGACCAGGCCGCAACCCGGCACCGCCAAACCGCGCCCAAGGCTGCCACCGAACTCTGGAAAGCGCTCGTGGAATTATCCCAGCAGGTCGCCGGGCATGCGACCTGGCCCAAGCGCACGCTACGCTGGGCCTTCGTGCGCTCGGTGCTTCTGCGCGCCTCTACCGACTCGGAACCCACGATCCGAGACAAGGGTGACGTCAAGCCGGGCAAACTTTTCACCTACTCCATGGAGCCGAGGATGCACGCGGCGATCGGCCTGCCATGGATTGCCTGTCGCCTCGGTCAGGCCGACCGCCGGGTGGCCACCGCCCTGCGCCGGCTGGCCCGCGATCCCAACCAAGCGGTGCGGCTCAACCTGGTCCGCCAGATCGGGACCCTCGGGAAAATCGCCCCCACGCTCATGTGGGATTTATTCGACCGCCTGAGCCGTCTCGAACGCCGTTCCGTCGTATTGACTGAAACCGCCGTGGCCTTAGGCAATTGGTGGGCTTGGTATCCGGCGAAGGTGCTGGCAGGGCTCCGCGCGATTGAAAAGAAACTGGGTCCCGTCGATCCGCAGGATCCCCTGCACCAAGCGCTGGCCGCAGTCCACTTGGACAACCACCTCCGCCACGGGAACTCGGCGTCCGAAGCCTACCTCAAGAACCTGATCCGCCACTGCGAAACCCCCGCGGCCGCCGCCAGCCTTTGTCCCTTGCAGCACACCTGCCGCGCCGGCGGCTGGCTCACGGCTGGCGACGCCGTCACCATCAACCCGAAGTTCGAGCGGTATCGCCAGCGCACCTGGCGGTTTTTCACCCAAATGCTGGCGACCGGCCAGGCCAAGCTCACGGCCCAGCGCGCGGAACTCGACCGGCTCCACCGCGCCGGCCGCATCGAAGGTCCCAAGGCAAAGGCCGTGCGCGAGGACCTCCGCCGCACCATGGAACTGGTCGACGGCATCGGCATGCAGCTGTTCTTCGCCAGCGGAGCCCATGCCGACCGCGCCAACAAAGGCACCGACCACCTGTCGCCCCCGCAACTCGACCGATTCTGGCGCGAATCCGTGGACCTCCTCCGCCGTCTCGCCCTGGAACCCCACCCGCACACGGCCTACCAGCTGATCGAAACTCTCCAGCACCTGTTGCCCTGTGCCCCCCGCGAAGTGTTCCTCATCGCCGCCCAGTCGATCCGCAGTAGTGTCGAGGCCCGCTTCCAATACGATCACCTGGCTGCCAAGGAAGTGGTCAAACTCGTCCAACAGGCGCTCGCCGACCACCGGGACATCTTCCGCGCCACCGGAACTCGGTCCTCCGAATGCCTCACCGCGCTGCTGGAGGTTCTCGACTTCTTCGTGGAAGCGGGCTGGGCCGATGCCCGCATGCTGGTCAACCGGCTGGAAGAAATCTACCGCTGATGCCCCGACACCATTTCCTGCCCCAGTTTTACCTGAAGCAGTGGTTGGATCCCGCTAGCATAGGGCCCAATCTCACCCCGTACCTATGGAAGATCAGCCGGGACGGCACCCGGCGTGACCGGCGGAATCCCTCCCGAGAAGATTTCTGGATTGAGGATGCCAACACCCTCGAATCAACCACCGGCGAGCGCACCGAACGGGTCGAAAGCCTGCTGGGACGGGTGGAAGGCGTGGTCGCGGGAACCCTCCGTGACTGCATCGCCAACCGTGCCGGGTTGACTCGCGATCAAGCCGATGCACTGAACATGTTCTTTTCCTCCCTCCTCGTCCGTGTACCTTCCGCCCGCGCTGCCCTGCAAGCAGGCATCGAGGCTCAAGCGCGCATCGAACGCGAGACCGCCGAAGCCAATGACCGACCGGTGCCGGACACGCGCCTTTACGAAGCCAACGCTCTCGCGCACTGGGCTCATGACGCGCTCGTCGCCGTCCTCCCCGAGTTGGACCAAATGGTGCACCGCATCGTCCAGGCGCCCAGCGGCGAAGCGTTCATCACCTCGGACCGACCAGCCATCATGTGGGCGCCCCACGGGTTTCAAGGTTTGGCCAACCCGTTTTGCGAGGCCACGCTGCCGTTGAGTCCCCACGCCCTCCTCCTGCTGACGCACGGCGATGCCAGCCAATCCGGCTATGTCGACGCGAACACGGCCCAAGTGCTGGCGTTCAACCTGCGGACCCGCCTCCATTGCGCAGACTGGTTTATCTCCCACCGGCGCAACGCCGAGTGGTTTGAACTTTCCATACCCTGACCGGGGTTGCCTTGGTTCATCTATGCCATTGGATACTCTCCATCCATGAAGCTTCACGAACTCGAAGCCGCCATGCTCAACCGCAGCCGAGATCTGGCGGCCTGCACCGAGGAATTCCGGAGCACCCTTGCCGCCCTGCGGGCCCGGGGGCAGGCCGACGTCGACGTCATCTGGAACGCGGCCTGCCATGTGAACGTGGTCGATCACGATTTAACCGCCCTCCTGTACTTCAACGGTGTCACCGACGAGGTCTGGGCCCGCCGCACCGCCGCCCGCATGTTGGCCACCGTCCTCTATGAAGCCTGCGATGACCTGTCACAGTTGCTCGGCAAGAAATTCATCGAGGCCTGCAAGGTCGCCGAATGCTATTCCCTGATTGAGGCCGCCCACCACGAAGCCTGCGGCCAGCTTTCGGATTTCAGGAAAAAGTACGAACCGGTCCTTAAGCCAATCCGGCACCAAGCGGGAGCCCACAAGGAACAAGATGCACTCACTTTCCTGACTGCCGTGACCGAAACCAATCCTGACGCGATCGCCGAGATCGCCTGCGCCTTCATGGATGTGCTGGTGGCGCTGGGTAAGATGTGCAGCCGGGTAATCGAGGAAGCGAACGCGACCTATCGCCGGAAAGGCATCATTCCCTGATCCCATGGACAAGACGGAGGAACGTTTCTTCCTGGCAAAGTTCCTGGAGCTCCGTCCGGATCTTTCGCTCGGCAACCTCCGCGACAGCGAAGCACCGGATTTCCTGGCCACGTTCCAGGGACGCGAGATCGGCATCGAACTCGTCCGCTTCGTGTTTCCCTCGAACGGCGCAATTTCCCCGCAAGCAATTGAAAACTACCGCGACCAGCTCGCCGCCGCCCTCAAGCAGCAGCACGCGGCGCGGGGCATCCCTCCGGTCACCGTCAGCCTGCATTTGGACACGCACGAGCCGCTCATGACCCGCCCCGGCCGGGACACGCTCACCGGGCTGCTGCTCGATTTCGTCTCGGCCCGGATTCCGTCATTCGGTCCGCATGTCGACTATGACTGGGACCAATTGCCCGAGGCCCTTACCGACCGCGGCGTTTCGCACCTCTCGATCCTCCGCCACCCCTCCCTCACCCTTCCGTTCTGGACCGTGCCGCACGCCGGTTTCATCCCCGAATCCACCGGCGCCGTGGTGCAGGCGGTGATTGACCGGAAATCCGCCAATCGCGCCGCTTATCTGGCGAAGGCCCCGGAACACTGGCTCCTGATCATTTCCGGCACGCAGGGGCTCAACTCCATCCTGGATTTCGACCGTGACGTCCTGACCACGGATTATTCCGCCGCTTTCGAACGCTTGTTTCTCTTCCGCACCTTCGGCCCCTCGACCCATGAATTGAAAGTCCGCAAAGCCGAACGCATGCTGCCATGACCGAAAGAAAACTCCTTAACGGTTCATAACCGGATGCCGCTTGCCGCGCCGGGCCTTAATCGGTTCTAAGGAACCACCGGCCGCACCATGTCTGCCCAGCCAAACCCGCCGCCTTCCTCCCCACCCGTCGCGCCGGGCCAAGAGGTCTTCCCTTGGGATCGCTACTGGGTACCGGCAAATTCGTCCATCCAGATGGGCGGCCTCTGGGACGACACCGGCGGCTACCTCGCCGATCCGGAGGATGGTTTCATCGGCAAACATGCCAACAGCCACCTCCTGAAGACCGACGCCCTCTTGACCCGGCAGTCGGGCTGCATCGTGCTCTGGGGCGAGCCCGGCATGGGCAAAAGCCAGACCGTGCGCTCCTTCCTGCCCACGCTGGGCAAGGTGCCACTCATCGCCCTGGAATTCCGGGACATCCCGGATGCCGGACGCTTCGAGCGCATGACCATTGAAACTCCCGCCTGGCGCGACTGGCTCGCCGGAACGCACCTGCTGACCCTCGTGGTCGACGGCGTCGACGAGGGCCTGATCAAGATAACCAGCTTTGTCAGCTACCTCGCCGGCCTCCTGAAGGAATGCCCGCGGGACCGCCTTCAACTCATCCTCGCCTGCCGTTCGCTGGAATGGTCCGAAAGCGAAGGCCAGGACCTCATGCGCCTGTGGACCGCGCCCAAAGTTACCGAAACCCGCGCCGGGATATTCGAGCTTTGCCCATTGCGGGAAAAGGACGTCCGGCTCGCCGCGGAACTTATCCTGGGTACGGCCAAGCAAGCATCCGCCGATAAATTCCTCCGGTCGCTCCGTCAGCGCCAGTTGGTCGGCCTCGCGACCCGCCCGTTGACGCTGAAGATGTTGCTGCGCGAGTTTCGCGAAGGCGCGGGCTTCTCCAAAAGCCACCGGCAGCTCTACCGCCGCTACAGCCACGACCTCTGTAACGAAATCAATCCCGCCCGCCAACGCAGCCTGCGCGACCGGAACGTGCCCCGCCTGCAGGTGTCGGCCAAGCACCGCGAGCGGATCGCCGGCCGCATCGCGAGTCTGTTGATCACCTGCGGACGATCCGCCATCTGGACCGGCGTTCCCGGCCAAGCCGCCGCTTCGGATCTCACCATCGCGGAAATCTGCGCCACGCCCGACCAGGCCCAAGGTATCGAATTCTCCGTCGACCCTTACATGGTGGAAGCCGTCCTCGAGAGCCCGCTCTTCTGGCCCAAAGGCAACGGGCGCGTCGGCTTCTTCCACCAAACCTTTGCCGACTGCCTCGCGGCCGAATATCTCCGCACCCTGCCCTTTCCCCAAGTTCGCACGCTACTCTGCCGGCAGGACAAGCACGGGGAATTCGTGCATCCACCCTTGGCCGAATTCGCCGCCTGGCTCGCAGGGGAATCCGAGGAACTCCTCCATCACCTGCTGCGGCACGACCCGGAAACGCTGCTGCGCAGCGACGTCTCCGAAATCAAGGAAGGCAGCCGGGCGGCCCTCGTCGACGCCATCCTGAACAAGGCAACCGCCGGCGAACTCTTCGACGCGCGCGGGCTGGAACGCTTCTTCCATACCCTCAACCATCCGAAACTCGCCGCGCAGCTGCGGCCGGTAATCAACAACCGAAAGGCGAATCCCACCGCCCGCCGCATTGCCCTGCGGATCGCGGAAAGATGCGCGGTCACGGCTCTTTTCGAAGATGCTTTCGCTCGCGTCCGCGATCCCCGCGAAACCGAACTTCAATCCCTGGCCGCCTCCACGCTGGACGATCTGGCAGACGAAACCACGGTCCGGAGACTCGTCCAATTCCTCAAAGCGAAGCGGGCCAAACCACTCTACCAAGGAGTGCAGCTATCCCTCGCGCACGCCACCTTGAAGCTGCGCGCGTGGACACTCACCGAAGCCCTGCCTTATCTCGAGAAGCAGTTCCCTGATCGCGACACCTCGAACCACATCATCGCGCAACACGCTGTGCCCGCCGACGCCGAGGCACTGCTCCACGGCTGCCTGCGCTGGCCCGGCTGTTTCGACGGCCTGAGCCCGTATCGCGCTTTTGTAGCCGCCGCCCATGACCTCGGGCTCGCGCGCATCCAGGAGCCGGCGATTCGCCGCCTCCTCGCCCGCGTCTGGTGGAAAGCGCGCCAGGCTCACCATCACGACGAATTCAAGGGAGACGACCGCGACAGTCCGACACTTCAGGGCCGACTCCATCAGGATGCCGTTCTGCGCCTTGCTTTCATTGCCGACCTCGCCGCGCTTGCCCCCGTTCAGGCAAGCGACCGGTGGTGGCAGCTCAACGAGCTGTTCCGCGCCGAGGATTTCCCGGAATTCCTCCGGCTGGCGCAAATCGCCCCCGCCGGCCCTCGCAAGGTGTATGCCCAACTGGCGGCGCGCACCTACGACGTGCAGACCCACGCCTCGCTCTTAGGCGACCTATTGGCGAGCGTCGCCAAGGAGCCCCTGCTGTCGGCAGCCTTCTCATGGCTGCGCACCTGGCCGCTGGACGCGCCGGAAACGATCACCACGCGCGACAATTACCGTGAATCCCTGCAGTGGCACGCGAAAGCCGAGGACGCCCGCAAGAAGCGGCGCTCGCGCCCCAATCCCGTCAAAGCGTGGGAACGCGACATGGCCTACCTCCCGCAGGGTAACGCGAAGCATTGGCTGACGATTGCGCACAACCTGTTCGTCCACCGTGAAGGCGAGAAACCCGCCGACGACGAAAACCGCTTCGATCTGCGCACTTCCCCGGGTTGGAAGCACCATGACGAAGCGGCCCGCGCCGCCATCTCCGCGGCTGCCCGGCGTTTCCTGATCGAGGAGCCAGGAAATCCGCACCACCCGATTGGCGGCAACTCGGAATACGACACGCTGGCCTACCGGGCGCTCTACCTTCTCCGCACTGAAATCAAACCGGACGCGTCCCTGGCGGACCCCGTCCGCCGCCGTTGGCTCCCGATCATTTTCGACGAGTTCAGCAACGGTGATGCCCACCATCTGGAAATGATGGCCATCGCATACGGCCTTGATGCCTCGGCCATGCGCCAACTGCTAGAAGAACGCATGCTCCGGGACGCGGCCCGCGATCAAGGCCTTTGTCTCGAACTGCGGGAGTTCGCCCTCTGTTGGGACCAACCCCTCGCGGATTTTGTCATCCAGCTGATCGTGGCAAAGATCGATCGCCCGGAAACCATCCGCTGTCTGATGGACCACCTGGCTGAGCACGACGGTCCTTCCGCCTTGAAGCTCTGGCGGCAACTCCAGCTCACCCGAAGCCAAAAGGAAGACCGGTTGGTCGCTGCGCACGCCGCCATCTTCGGCTGGCGGCTTTTCGAGTATTGGCCGGACCTTTTTCCGCCGCTGACCGCCGACCATGCCTACGCCGAAAAGGTCTTCCGGCGGATCGAAACTCACGATCGCCGCAACTTCCTAAAGCGCGGCCAGCCCCGCCCAGCGGACCAGTTTGCCGAACTCTTCTTCCTTCTCTACCAGCTCTTCCCCCCGGTCTCGGATCCGCCCGTTCCCATCGGCAAATCCTACAGTCCTACATGGCGCATGGAAATCGGCCGGCTCCGCGATGAGATGCTGCAGGCCTTGGTCGTGCTGGGGACGGAGGATGCGGCCACGGAACTGGCCCGCCTCGCCGACAAGGTGGTTCCCGCCGATCGCCTCTCTGTCCGCTGGCGTTGGCGCGAAGCGCTGGTGGCGGCCCGCCGCAGCGCCTGGCAGCCACCCAATCCATCCGTCGTGCTCAGCCTCGTGGAAAAGGCCAATCGTCGCTGGCTCGTCGACGAGGGCGACCTGCTCGACCTTGTCCTGGAGTCCATCGCCCGCCTCGAGAACAACCTGACGAAGCAACCGAACTCTCTCCGTCGCGATTTCTGGAAGGTCCGACCCGGCCCCGGCAAAACCAAATACTATTCGCCCCACGACGAAGTGGAGATATCCCGACGCATCGCGACCTGGCTGCAAAGCGATCTGGCGCCCAACCGTGGCATCACGCTCCAGCGCGAAGTGCAGATCCAATGGGACAGGCGCACTGACCTGGAAATCCGCGCAGTCGGGCTCACTGGCACCAACCTCCGTCCGTTGGAGATCATCCTCGAAGTGAAGGGCTGCTGGCACCCGAAGCTCAACTCGGCCCTTCCCGACCAACTGGTGCAAGATTACCTCCAGCGCTCCGGCCGCACACACGGTATCTATCTCGTCGCATGGACCCAATGCGCCCTCTGGCAAGATCCCTTGGATTCCCGGAAGGTGCGCTGGAAATCCGCCACCATCGCCTCCGCTCGGCAGCGGGCCGGGGCACTCGCGGCACCCTACAACGGAATCACCGAGCCTTACATTGTGCGAGCTGTAGTGCTCGACGCCCGTCTCTGACAGATTAGTCTGAAACGGTGACAGCCGACGCCGATTCTCCTCCCTTCGACGCCTCGGCCATGGACGGTTATTTTCGGCTGAACTGACCCCGTGTTTTCCACTTTTGAAGCGATTGTGTGCTGGGAATTGCTTCAAAATAAACGCGGAGGGCTACTGCCATTCTTTGTAGCCCTTTGCGCCTCAAGCCGCCGGTCACCTATTGGGATCGCCTTGTTTCGCAGCCCGTATCGAGCTGCTGGTTCAATTCCAAGGATACCACCTGCAATTGTGACTATAAGTAATTACAAAATAGCAGCTTGAGAAACCGCCCGGGCGGGATTCTCTAAGCAAAGTCTCCCCAGCTGCTGCACTGGAAATTTAACACCGGGAGACCAACGGTTTAAAATGGTGGCAAGTCTCGGAATCGAACCGAGGACACAAGGATTTTCAGTCCTCTGCTCTACCAACTGAGCTAACTTGCCCCAAACGAAAGAGCGCGAGATAAAAGGCCCGCGTTCGGACGCGTCAACGGGGAATTTTAAGATTCCGCGAAAGGCTTACAGGCGCTTGAAAACCAGGGCCGCGTTGTGGCCGCCGAATCCGAGGTTGTCGGTCAGGACGGCGTCGATCTTGGCCTCACGCTTGACGTTGGGCGTGTAGTCCAGGTCGCACTCCGGGTCGGGCGTCTCGTAGTTGATCGTCGGCGGCACGATGCCGGTTTCGATCGCCTTGACGCTGATGACCGCCTCGATGCTGCCGGCGGCGCCGAGCAGGTGGCCGGTCATCGACTTGGTGGAGCTGATGTGCACCTTGCGGGCGTGATCGCCGAAGATCTTCTTGATCGCGATGGTCTCGAACTTGTCGTTGTACGGCGTGGAGGTGCCGTGCGCGTTGATGTAGTCGATCTGGTGCGGCTCGAGCTTCGCATCCTTGAGCGACTTGATCATCGACTGCGAAAGTCCCTTACCCTCGGGATCGGGCGAGGTGATGTGGTAGGCATCGCACGTGGCGGCATAGCCGGCCAGTTCGCAATAAATGTGGGCGCCGCGCGCCTGGGCGTGTTCGAGGCTCTCGATGACAAGCACCGCGCTGCCCTCGCCCATGATGAAACCGTCGCGGTTCAGGTCGAACGGACGGCTCGCCTTCTGCGGGTTCTCGTTGAACGTGCTCATCGCCTTCATCGAGCAGAAACCGGCATAGGACAGCGGCGTGATGGAAGCCTCGGCGCCGCCGCAGATCATCACGTCGGCGTCGCCGTAGCGGATCATGCGGAGGGACTCGCCGATGGCGTGGGTGGACGTCGAGCAGGCGCTGACGACACCGAAATTCGGACCGCGCGCACCCAGCTCGATCGCCACGAGACCGGAGCACATGTTGCTGATCAGCGCGGGAATCATGAAGGGCGAGACCTTGCGGGGGCCCTTCTCGAGGAGATTCTTGTGCTGGTTCTCGATGGTCCACATGCCACCGATGCCGGAGCCGATGAGTACACCGACGCGATCGGCGTCTTCCTTCGTCATGTCCAGCTTGGCGTCGGCGATGGCCTGCTTCGCGGCGCAGAAACCGAAATGCGTGTAGCGGTCGTTGCGGCGGACTTCCTTCGCGTCCATGTGCTGAGTCGGATCCCAGCCGCGCACTTCCGCGCCGATCTGGCAGGCGTAATCCTTGGCGTCGAAGAGCGTGACTTTGTCGACGCCCGACTTGCCGGCTACGAGGCTAGCCCAGAAGTCGTTCACATTGTGGCCGAGCGACGAGATGACGCCCATGCCAGTGACTACCACGCGACGAGGAGAATAAGGTGCCGTTTCCATCATTGATTCAGGGTGGAAAAATAAAAACGCCCTACCGGGCCATTAAGGGCCAGACGGTAGAGCGATCAGTTCAAAAGCCAAAACGTTATTTCTTTCCAGCCTTGCCCTGGATGTAAGTCACAACGTCGCCAACGGTCTGGAGCTTCTCGGCGTCAGATTCCGGAATCTCGCCTTTGATCTCGTCCTTGAATTCTTCCTCGAAGGCCATGATCAGCTCAACGATGTCGAGCGAATCGGCGCCGAGATCGTCAAGGAAGGAAGCCTGCGGAGTGATTTGCTCCTCGTTAACATTCAGCTGGTTAACGATAATTTCCTTAACGCGCTGTTCGATGGTTTTCTGGTCGGCCATGTGAGTAAAAGGGAGGTGATTTTGTTCGGAGTAAAGGGTCACATCACCATGCCGCCGTCAACGGTAAAAACTTGTCCGGTGATATAGCTGGCTTCCTCGGAGCAAAGGAAGGCCGTCATATGCGCAATATCGGCGGCTTCGCCGAGGCGTTTGAGCGGGATCAGGGAGGTGATTTTCTCGGCGGCGTCCGGCGGGAGCGCGGCCGTCATGTCGGTTTTGATGAAACCGGGGGCCACGGCATTCGACGTGACGTTGCGGGCGGCGAATTCCTTGGCGATCGACTTGGTAAAGCCGATCAAACCGGCCTTCGCGGCCGTATAGTTGGCCTGGCCGGCGTTGCCCATGATGCCGACGACCGACGTGATGTTCACGATGCGGCCCCAGCGCTTCTGGGTCATCGAGCGGCCGATGTGCTTCGTCCAGTGATAGCAGCTCGTGAGATTGGTCGCGATGACACTGTTCCAGTCGTCCTCGGACATGCGGAAAAGCAGGCCGTCCTTCGTGATGCCGGCGTTGTTCACCAGGATGTCGATCTGGCCGAACTCAGCGAGCAGGTCGGCGCTCGCCTTCGCCACCGCGGCGCCATCGGCCACGTCCACCGCCAGCGCCTTGGCCTTGCCACCAGCCGCCGTGATGGCGGTGGCGGTCGCGCCGCAGCTGTCGAGCGACTTGCTCACGCAAATGACGTTCACGCCATTCTTGGCGAGCTGCTCGGCGATGGATTTGCCAATGCCCCGGCCCGCGCCGGTGACAAGGGCCACACGATTATTATAGGTGAGGCTCATGAGGGATAGGGCGCACATGGCACGCACTCCCCCCACCCGCCGCAAGCGGGAAATTTCGTCCTGTCCGCCAGGGATAGGACGAATCCGCCGCAGGCTCGGCGAAGGAGGATCGCTCACGCCGTATCTGAAATCTCAAATTTCAAATCTGAGATCCCGGCGCCGCGCAGCGGCACCGGATCAGTACACGTCGCGCTGGTAGCGCTTGTCCTTCTTCATCTGCTTCACGTACTCGACCGCGCCGGCGGCATCGAGCCCGCCGTGCTGCGCGATCACGTCGTGGAGCGCGACATCGACGTCCTTGGCCATGCGCTTGGCATCGCCGCACACGTAGAAGTGGCCGCCGCCCTTGATCCAAGCCCAGAGCTCGGCACCGCTCTCGCGCATGCGATCCTGAACGTAAACCTTGAGAATTTGGTCGCGCGAGAAGGCGAGATCGATCTTGGCCAGCTTGCCGTCGGCCTGCCACTTGGTCCATTCCTCCTCGTAGAGATAATCGGTGGCGCGGTGCTGGTCGCCGAAGAACACCCAGTTGCGACCGGTGGCGCCGGTGGCGAGGCGTTCCTGCATGAAGGCGCGGAACGGCGCGATGCCGGTACCGGGCCCGACCATGATGATGTCCTTCGCCTTGTCCTCGGGCACGCCGAAGTGGGAATCGGAAACGAAAACCGGCACCGGCGTCGGCGCCGCGGCGCGGTCCGCGAGAAAGCTGCTGGCCACGCCCACGCGCGAGCGGTGGTTCGTCTCATAGCGCACGATGGCCACGGTGAGGTGCACCTCGTGCGGATACGGCTTCGACGACGACGCGATCGAATAGAGACGCGGCATCAGCTTGCGCATGTGGTCGACGAGTTCCTGCGGCGTCAGCTTGGCGCTGGGAAATTCGGTGAGCAGGTCGATGTACTCGCGATCCTCGAGGTAAAGCGGCAGCGCCTCCTTGGCTTCCGGGGCGAGCAGCGACGCGAGCTTGGCCTTGTCGCCATCGGCGGTGGCCTTGGCAGCGAGGGTCTCGAGAATCTTGCGGGTCGGCTTGGCCAGCGCCAAACGGCTGGTCAGGGCTTCGCGCAGGGAAATCGGCGACGCCAGCTTGAGCATCACCGGCGACACGGCCTCGTTGCCGCTGACGCCGAGGCGCTGGATGAGCTCATCGACTTCGCTCGCGCGATTGGTCGGAAAAACACCGAGCGAATCACCCACCTTGTAGTGCAGGTCACTGCCACTGATATCCACGACGAGGTGGCGGGTTTCCTTGTGGGAGCCGGCCTTGTTGAGCAGGCGGTTTTCCTTCAGGCGGGCGGGAAACGGATTGTCCTTGGTATAGGCGCTGGTGGAGGCGGATTCGCTCATGGATGCCAGAATTTAAGTGATACCGGCGAACGGCAAGGCAAGCACCGTTTGTGCCATATTGAATCTCGTTGCGCCCGCCATCCGCGCCTGCCAATCCAGCCGCAACCATGGAGCCCGTTCGCATTCAGAAATTCATCGCCGAGTCGGGCTTGTGCTCGCGCCGCGCCGCCGAGGCGCTGATCGCCGCCGGCGAGGTTTACGTGAACGGCGAAAAGGCCACGCTCGGCCAGAAGGTCGACCCATCCGTCGACAAGGTCTCCGTCCGCGGCAAGGGCATCCGCCCGCAGGCCCAGGCCAAGGTCACGCTCGTGATGCACAAGCCGCGCGGCGTCATCTGCAGCAACAGCGACCCGCACGAGGACAAAACCATCTTCGACCTGCTCCCGCGCGAGTGGGCCCGCCTGCGCCTGTTCTGCGCCGGGCGCCTCGACAAGGACAGCGAGGGCCTCGTCATCCTGACTTCCGACGGCGACCTCGCGCACAAGCTCATGCACCCGTCGAACCTCGTGGTGAAGCGCTACTACGTTTCGCTGGAGGAGCCCTTCCCCGCCGGCCGCCTGCGCCAACTGCTGCGCGGCGTCGTGATCGAGGGCGAGCACCTCAAGGTCGAGCGCGCCAACCTCGTCAACCCGAAGGCCGACAAGTCCTCCACCGAACTCGACGTGCACATGCACCACGGCAAGAAGCGCGAAATCCGCCAGCTCTTCACCGCGCTCGGTTTCGACGTGCGCCGCCTGCGCCGCTACCAGATCGGCGCCCTGCGCCTGAAAGGAATTCCTTTGCGCGGCGTGAAACAACTTTCTACGAAGGAAATCCAATCCCTGTTCGTTGTTCCCGCGGTCCACTACCGCGAAATGACCCCGTCCACCCACGATCTCGATGAAAATTAAATCCGTCCTGCTTTCCGTCCTCGCCGCCCTCTCCGTGGTGCGCCTGGCCGCCGCCGACATCCTCCCGGCCGACGCCGCAGTGTTCATCCAGCCGGATCCGAAGTCCCACGTCCTTTCCCGCCTCAAGGCCGGCAGCACGATCATCTACACGGGCGACGCCCCGGCCGGCTGGCGCCGCGTCGAACTGAGCGGCACGTTCGAGGCCTACGTCCACAACCGCGACATCACCAAGGGCCTCGAGGTCCGCGAGGGTGCCAACATCCTCGGCGCGCCGAAGAAGGACGCCGCCGTCATCTCGACCGCGCAGGAAGGCGACAAGACCGAGGTCGTCGGCATCGCCAACGGCGACTGGTGCCAGATCAAGCTCACGAAAAAGCTCCAAGGCTTCATCGCCGTCGGCGCCACCGCCAACACCGGTGACACCAAACCCGCGCTCTACTCCGCCGCCCCGGCCGCGCCCGTGGCCCCGACGACCACCATCGGCCGCGCCGTGCCGATGTCGCCCAACAGCGCCGACCTGCCGCGCGACTTCGCCGGCCGCCTCGTGCTGGCCAAGCGCCCGATCATCAATCCCAACCCGCCGTACGACTACCAGGTCATGGACCAGTCCGGCCGCCGCTTCGCCTACGTCGACACGCGCCGCCTGCTGATCTCGGACAAGATCGAGAACTACGTCGATCGCAGCGTCACCATCACGGGCACGGTCCGCAACACGGTCGACGGCAAGGATCTCGTCATCGCCGCCGAGTCCATGCAGCTGAAGTAAACCCGCCTCTTCCCTCCTCCGGCCGGCCGTAGCGCCGGCCTTTTCTTTCCCCCCTATCATGGAACTTATCGACGGCAACCAGATCGCAGCCGACATCGTCGCCGAACTCAAATCCCAGGTCGCCGCCTTCACCGGTCGCAAGCCCTGCATCGCCCTCGTGCGCGTGGGCGAGGATCCGGCCTCGGTCTCCTACGTCACGAAGAAGCAGAAGACGTCCGCCGAGATCGGCATCACCAGCCGCCTCATCCTGCCGCCGGTCACGATCACGCAGGAGGAACTCTTCAAGCTCATCGATGGCCTCAACGAGGATCCCACCGTCGACGGCATCCTCGTCCAATCGCCGCTGCCGAAGGGCATCAACGAGGTCGCCGTGTTCCGCCGCATCGCGGCGCATAAGGACGTCGACGGCTTCCACGTCCTCAACCTCGGCAAGCTCGCCCAGGAAGATCCCAACGGCTTCGTCGCCTGCACGCCCGCGGGCATCATGGAATTGCTCAAGCGCTCGGGCGTGAAGCTCGCCGGCAAGCACGTCGTCGTCCTCGGCCGCAGCCTCATCGTCGGCAAGCCCGTCGCGCTGCTCGCGATGGCGCGTTCAGAGTGGGCCAACGCCACGGTCACGGTCTGCCATTCGCAAACCGCCAACCTGCCGTCCATCACGCGCCAGGCCGACGTCCTTATCGCCGCGATCGGCAAGGCGGAGTTCGTCACCGCCGACATGGTCAAGCCGGGCGCTGTCGTCATCGACGTCGGCATGAACCGCGTGACAGATCCGTCCAAGAAGACCGGCTTCCGCCTGACGGGCGACGTTCACTTCCCGACAGTTTCGCCGCTCGTCTCCAAGATTACGCCGGTCCCCGGCGGCGTCGGCCCGATGACAGTCGCGATGCTGATGGCCAATACGGTCAAAGCGTACCGCCAAAACACCGCTTCCGCCTCGTAAAGAACCCTTAAACACCGCCAGAACGGAAACTTGCCAGTCATTGGCAAAGCGGTTTCCCTCTCCTTCCTCTTACCTATGGCCGCACCCAAGATCCTCGTGGTCGATGACCAGCCGATCAACGTTCAGTTGCTCAAACGCAAACTGGAGCGCGAGGGGATGACCATTGCGACCGCCTACTCCGGCCAGGAAGCGCTGAACCTCGTCTCGGCCGACAAACCCGACCTGATCCTGCTCGACGTCATGATGCCCGAGATGGATGGCATCGAGGTCTGCCAACGCCTGCAGGCCGACCACGAGACGAAGTCGATTCCGATCATCTTCATCACCGCCCGCACTTCGAAGGAAGGCAAGATCGAGGGCCTCGGCGTCGGCGCCGTGGACTACATCACGAAGCCCATCGACCTCGACGAAACCCTCGCGCGCGTCCAGACGCAGCTGCGCTTCGTCCAGATCAACCGTGAGCTCATCGACCTGCAGCGCCGTCTCGGCGATTCGCGCCGTTCCGCGACGATCGGCGCCGTGACGCAGGGCATCGCGCACAACCTGAACAATCTCCTCGGCGTCGTCATCGGCTACGTCGACCTGATCAAGGCCTACCACGAGAAGCCCGAGCTGGTGAAGAAGAACGCCCAGCATCTTGAGGACGCCGTCAACCGCATCGTCGGCATCATCAAGCAGCTCACGAGCCTGGTGGTGAAGAACCGCCCGCCGCTTATCCGCGTTTCCCTCGCCCGCATGGTCGACAGCGGCATCCGCCGCTACCAGATCGAGTACAAGATCGACCAACCCATCACCATCGAGAACGGCGCCGGCGAAATCCTCATCGATACCAACGTCGAAGTGTTCGAGGAAGTTCTCTCCAAACTTTTGGTCAACGCTTGGGAAAGCTACGGCGACGCCCCGGACGACAAGCGCCCGATCCACATCCGCACCGAGGTCGTCGACAAGCCCGAGGAAGGCCGCTTCGCCGTCATCTACATCGAGGACCGCGGCCGCGGCATCGACCCGGAGATCCGCGACCACGCTTTCGAGCCTTTCACCAGCACCAAGCACACCGTCGGCGTCGGCATGGGTCTCACCATCGCCCGCCACTCGATGCGCAACATGGGCGGTGAAGTGACGCTCCTCCCGCGCAACGGCGGCGGCGCCATCGCCACGATCCGCCACCCGCTCGAGCGGCGGAACAAGTCGTCCGGCGCCTGAGCGCCGGAGCTGGAAATCAGGGATTGGGGAATTAAGTGGGAGGGGCTTTACGCCCCGACACGAACCCGCGCCAACTCCCTCCTCGCCCTAACTGCCCAAAACTTCCAGCGTACCGGACTTCCCGCCATGTCTTCCCCGAAACTCGCCTTCCTCGGCGCCGGCAATCTCGCTTCGGCCATTGTCCGTGGCCTGCTCGAGCGCAACGTGTACGCGCCGGCCGATGTCGCCTGCACGAGTAAGAACGGAGAATCCGCCCGCAAGCTCGCGGCCGACACCGGCATCACGCACGAGGCCGACCTGGAGAAACTCCTGCGCGGCGCCGACACCGTCATCGTCGCCTTCAAGCCGCAGTCGCTCGCCGCGGCCGATCCACGACTCGCGGAACTGACCAAAGGCAAACTCGTCCTCTCCGTCCTCGCGGGCAAGAAGCTCGCCACCCTCGCCCGCACTTTCCCGCACGCGCGCAATGTAGTGCGCACGATGCCCAACACGCCTGCCGCCATCGGCGCCGGCATCACGCCTTATTGTTCGCTCACGCCGCTTTCGCCCGAAGACCGCACGCTGGTCGAACGCCTGCTCGAAGCCCTCGGCCAATACCTCGCCCTCGACGAACAATACTTCGACGCCCTCACCGCGCTCGGCGGCAGCGGCCCGGCCTTCCTTTTCGAATACGTCGCCGGCATGCGCGAAGCCGGCATCGCCGCCGGCCTGCCACCCGCAGTCGCCTACACCGTCGCCCTCGAAACCGCGCTGGGTTCGGTGCGCCTCCTCGCGCGCAGCGACGCGACTCCCGAAGCCTTGCGCGACAAGGTCACCTCGCCCAACGGCACGACGTACGCCGGCCTGCAGGTCCTCGCCGCCAAAAATTTCCGCGACACGCTCAAGGAAACGATCGCCGCCGCCACGAAGCGCGCCGGCGAGTTGTCGAAGGATTAGCCGACTTTGTCGGCCGTTATGCGTTAGGTGTTACGGGTTAGGAGATCGGTCCACCTAACATCTAACACTTAACTCCTAACGACCGCCCGGCCGGTCAAACGCCCCCGGCGCAATGATCGGATTCCCCTCCATCCGATCCATGACCATCACGTACACGATCTTCCCGTCGGAAAACGTCCCGATCCGGTACGGCTGCAGCACACCGTTCACCGGCCGGAAATCCTGGTAGACCGTCTCGATCGCGATGCGCTTTCCGGCGCGCGTGCGATAGACCAGGCGCTTCACGATCTCGTGCGATTCGGCATCTACCCACAGGAAGAAGATATCGCCGCGCGGCCCCATGATCAGCAGCTTCGCCGCGCGCTTGCCGTCGACGACTTCCTCGCCGGCGTAGTCCACCGAGTAGCCTTTCGCGGCATAGTCCACCAGCACGCCGTCGAAATCCGCGCTCACCTTGAAGTCCTGCGCATCTGCCTCGTTCATGTCCTGCGGCTGGCCACCCAGCGTGTCGGGATGACTGATCCAAGCGGGATGCACGCCGTCGGTAACCTGTAGCACGTGGCGCGCGCCACTCGTCGTCTCGACGCGCAACTTACCGGGACGCTGCGCCAGTGCCGTGACCGAGATCGTCTCGTTGCCGATCAGGATCCGTCCCTCCCCCCGTAACGCCGTCAACGCGGCCAGCCGGTCGCCCGCCCGCTGCGCATGCTGCCGGGCAATCTCCGGCCCAAGCTGGGCGTGCGCGGTCGTCGCCAATAGCGCGCCACAAAGCATGGCGAACATCTTCATTCGGAAAAACATTGAGCCAAGCTGGCCACAAAAAGCACAAAGGGCACAAAAAAATCGCCCGCCTGAGTCTGCGCCTTCTGTGCTTTTTGTGGCTAATTTTTCTGTGTGTTCCGTGTGTTCTGTGGTTACTTCCCCGCCATGGCCCAGAATCTCGACGAACTCTTCGACGTGGTGGATGAACAGGATCGCGTGACCGGACAGCTGGCACGCCGCGAGGTCCACCGCCTCAAGCTGCGCCACCGCGCCGTGCACCTGCTCGTCGTCAATCGCGCGGGCCAGGTGTTCCTGCACCAGCGCTCGATGCAGAAGGATCTTTTCCCCGGCGTCTGGGATTCGTCCGCCGCCGGCCACGTCGGCGCGGGCGAGAATTACGACGGCACCGCGGCGCGCGAACTCGCCGAGGAACTTGGCTGCCACCCGCAAACCCCGCCGCGCCCGCTCTTCAAAATCGAGGCCCGCGAGGAAACCGGCCAGGAGTTCGTCTGGGTCTACCGCGTGGACGACGAAGGCCCGTTCGTCCTGCAGGCCGAGGAGATCGAACGCGGCGACTGGTTCACCCCCGCCCAGATCGACCGCTGGATCGCCGAGCGCCCGCAGGAACTGGCGCCCGCGTTTCTGTACCTGTGGCCGTTGGCGGTCGGTTTCTTACGGAAACACGGTTAGGAGTTATGCGTTAGGTGTCAGAAGGAAACGCTTCACCTAACATCCAACTCCTAACCCTTCACTCCGCGGTGAGCACAGCTCACCGCGGCCTCTGCCCCTTCAACTGCTCGAATTCCTTCGTGCTCATCAGGCGGCGCGGCAGGCGGCGCTCGGCCTCGCTGATCAGACGGTCCCACTGCTCGTCGGTCGGATCGAAGTCCTCCCACGACGAGTTGTGGCCGTGCTTGCGGCTGAACACGACGCTGCCGCCGTGAAAACGGGCATTGATCTGCCACTTCACGCCTTCCTCGTCTTTTTCCCACCAGCCAAATTCCATCGCCATGCGCCAAGGGGATGGTCCCGGTGCGCGCTCGGCAAGCGCTATTCAGCAATAGCCTTGTCCTCGCGAGGTGTGCGAAGCGCACCGTGGCGATCCAGCTGGATTGCTTCGCGGTCCCGCTTGGCGGGACCACTCGCAATGACAAACAAGGGGGCGTGAGGGGATTTCCACGCTTGGCGGTCGCCGCCTCCCCCGTCTACCCTTGCCGGAATGGAAAGCCCCGCCACCCGCGAGTCCTCCGACGACCTGAATCGTCGCCTGGCGGAGCTCAACCAGATCGGCGTCGCGCTCTCCCAGGAAAAGAATCTCGATAAGCTGCTCGAGATCATCCTCCTCGCCGCGAAAAAGATCACCAATGCCGACGGCGGCACGCTCTACCGCCGCCCGGCCGGCAAGGACATCCTGACCTTCGAGATCATCCGCAACGACACGCTCAAGGTGGCCATGGGCGGCACGACCGATACCAAGCCGCCCTTCCCCGCCATCCAGCTGCGCGACAACCGCGGCCGCGAAAACCTCTCGATGGTCGTCGCCTACTCGGTGTTGAAGGACAAGACGGTCAACATCGCCGACGCCTACCAGGAAAAGGGCTTCGATTTCTCCGGCACCAAGGCCTTCGACCGTCACACGGGCTATCACTCCACGTCGTTCCTCACCGTGCCGATGAAGAACCACGAGGACGAAATCATCGGCGTCCTCCAGCTGATCAACGCCCGCGACCGCACGACCGGCGCCACCGTGGCGTTCAGCGAAACCGACCAGCGCCTCGCCGAATCCCTCGCCTCGCAGGCCGCCGTCGCGCTCACCAACCGCCTGCTCATTTCCCAACTCGAAAATCTCTTCGAGTCGTTCGTCGGTCTGCTCAACAAGGCGATCGACGAAAAGTCCCCCTACACCGCCGGCCACTGTCATCGCGTCCCGATCCTCACCATGCTGCTCGCCGAGGCAGTGCACGACACGGAGAAGGGTCCGCTCGCGCTGTGGCATATGACCGATCTCGACCGCTACGAGCTGAAGATCGCCGCCCTGCTCCACGACTGCGGCAAGGTCACCACGCCGGTCCACGTCGTCGACAAGTCCACCAAGCTCCAAACCCTCTTCGACCGCATCGCCCTCATCGACACCCGCTTCGAGGTGATCAAGCGCGACGCCGAGATCGCGCTGCTGCGCGCCAAAGCGAACGACTCCGAATTGGCAGCGAAGCTGACCGAGATCGACTCCGACCGCGCGTTCCTCCGCAAAGCCAACATCGGCGGTGAAGCGATGTCACCCGCCGACCAGGAGCGCGTGAAGGCCATCGCCAAGAAATACCGCTGGCGCGACGCCTCCGGCGCCGAGGTGGATTTTCTCTCCCCCGAGGAACTGGAAAACCTCTCCATCCGCGCTGGCACGCTCAACGCCGCCGAACGTCAGGTCATCAACCACCACGTCACGGTCACGATCCAGATGCTCGAGGCTCTCCCCTGGCCGCGCCACCTGATCAACGTGCCCGAGTACGCCGGCGGCCACCACGAGCGCGTCGATGGCAAGGGCTACCCGCGCGGCCTGCGCGGCGACCAGATGTCGATCCAGGCGCGCATCATGGGCATCGCCGACATCTTCGAAGCGCTCACCGCGCGCGACCGCCCCTACAAACCGGGCAAGACGCTCACCGAATCGTTAAACATCCTCGGCAAGATGCGCCTTGAAGGACACATCGACCCCGAGCTTTTCAACATCTTCGTCCGCAACCGCGTCTACGAAAAGTATGCGAAGGAGTTCATGGATCCGTCCCAGATCGACCCGGTCGACGTAACAAAAATCCCCGGCTATACCGGGGATTGAGGGGCGGCTCGCAAGCGAGCCGAGGTTATTGGATGAACGTTCTCTGTTATTGGCTCGGGAGAGGTGTCCCACATAACCAATAACACTTAACTGATAACGCCACCATCAATGGCGGTCCCGATCATGATCATCCCGGTCATGCCGCGCATCATGCCCATCGTGATCCTTGTCCGGCGCGTGCCAGTTGTGCGGATACTGTTTCACGATCGCGGGGTGATTGCGCTCCGGCGCGTCATGCAGATGCACGTTCACCGAAACCGAGTCGCGCACCCACGCACGCGGCGGCTCCGGGCGATGCACCCAGGCGCCACCGTCGCGGTAGTAATAGTAACGGTGCGCCGGACTGTAATACACCTCCGAGCCGGGATAATACATGTAGTCGTCTTCGCCGATGACCGCCGTGGCCTGACCGGAATAACTCGGGCCGGGGCCCGAGGAAACGCAGCCACCGAGAATCAAAGCCGATGCGGCCGTAGCGAGCAGGAGAAATGTTTTCATGGTTTTGGGAATGGAGGGTTTCACTTCGTGGTTTTTCCTTCGCGCACGTCGTCGTTGGTCGTGCGGGTCGGCTCGCCCGGCGGGATGTCCGCCGGCTGCCAGTTGCGCGGATACATCTTCAGCACTTCGGCATGATGATTCTCCGGCGAATCGTGGAAGTTCATCGGCACCGAGCGCGCGGAACGGATTTCCTTCACCGTAACGAGCGTGGGCTCGGCCGAGCGGACCCACACCTTGCCGTTGGAATAAACGTACTCGTTGCGCGACGGGCTGTAGTACACCTCGTACTGCGGGTAATAGATGTAGTCGTCGCCAATCTTGTCGCCTGTCGTGCCGGTGAAGGCATGGCTCGGGGCGTTCTGCGGCGAATCGGGATCGGTGTTCGGAGTGTGGCAGCCGGCAAAAACCAGACCGAGCGCGACCCCCAGCACCGCCAGGGAAGAGCGGGAGGAAATGGTGTTCATCCCCACTAGGACCAAAGCGCCGCGGAAAAAGTGCCGGGGTTTATTCACCGACCGCGCGCAAGAGTTCGGAACTGGAGCGCTCCCGGCTCAATCCAAGCAGCTACCATGAACCTCCTACTCCTCATCCTCATCATCCTGCTCCTCGCTGGTGGCGGCGGCTTCTATTTCGGCGGCCCGGTCATCGGTGGCAGCACCGTCGGCCTGATCCTCCTGATCGTGCTGATCGTCTACCTGTTCGGCGGACCGCGTAAGTAGAGCCAAGGGTCACACGCGACCTCTGCTCTTCCTTGCGTTAGCGAAGCGGCGTTGCGGTTTTCACCGCAACGCCGCTCTGATTTTAGCCGCGACGAGCGCAAGCTCCTCCTGCGGCACCATCACCTCCGGCTTCTTCTCGGGCGGCTCTCCTTCGTAACGCGGAATGATGTGGAGATGCGCATGAAACACCGACTGCCCCGCCGCCTTGCCGGTGTTCATCTGCAGGACGAAGCCTTCCATTTTCAAATCCGTCCGCTTGATCGCCTCAGCGATCTTCTTCGCGGCATCGGTCATCGCGTGCAGGGTGTCAGGCGGCATCTCGAGAAAATTGTCCGCATGGACCACCGGCACGATCAACGCATGCCCTGGGTTCCGCGGCCCGATGCTAAGGAACGCCACGCACTTTTCGTCCCGATAAACCACGCTGTCCTGCTGGCGCTCGCCCGCGACAATGGCACAAAACACGCACGGCTTTTTAGCGACTTCTCCGCCCGCCAGCCCAGTTGCCACCAGCAGAAGAAGCGAAACGAAAAATTTCATGGCATGGGTCTACTCTGGCTCCCCGGCAAAGCAATCTCGGCCCTCCGTCCTCCGCTGTCTGTCGTCTGTCCTCCGTCCTCCGACCCTCACTCCTCCGTCACTTGCAGGCCTTCGATCTCGCCGTCTCCGCCGACCTGCACCGCAACCGTCATCGGCCGGCAGTACACCTCGCAATCGATGGTGAACTCCGCGCTCCCCTCGGACACATCGAACGCGATCGAGAAAGTCTCCCCGCAATGCGGGCACTCGATGGAAAGGGAGTCGTGCATGGATCGCGGAAGCACAGAAGCGCGGAAGAAATCATCCCTCAATCCTTGTTTCACGCGAAGGCGCAAAGCCGCGAAGGGAAAGGTCAGCCGTAGCTTTGCGTCTTCGCGCCTTCGCGTGAGACCATGCCTTGTGTAGGGTCGTCGCTTGCGACGGACCACGACCGCGATCCGGCCCGGCGACAAGCACCGGCCCTACATCTGCCTGAACGAACCCAGAATCCTTACATTTTCCGTTAGCCGATCGCGGCTCGCAGCATCCGTCCCAGGGGCCAGCCGAGTAGGAAATCCACCGCGATAAATTCGTACCCCAGCACGATCAGCCAATAAATGAACTGGTAGCTGACCTTCGACGATTTGTGGCGCAGGTGCCGCTGCGCGAGAAACGCTCCCGGCCACCCGCCCGCCAGTTCCATCACGTGCAGCAGGCTTTCCGGTTCGCGCCACTGCTGGTCGCGCGCCCGGCGCTTGTCCCACGCGTACATCAGGTACGTGAACAGCGAGACCGCCGCGGTCCAACCGCCGATCCACGCCGCGACCGTCGGGCTGAATGCGCGGTAACTTGCCAGCGATGGCGGCGTCAAAAGCAGACACAGGAAAAGAAAATGTCCGCCACCGAGTCCGCTCCTTTCACTTTGTTCTTTCTGGGTTTTCTGGGGCATGAAATTAAAACGAGGCGCCTGCGCCTTGAGACACCGGCTGGAGAACAAAAGTCCGTCGCGGGTTTTTGACCACCTCTTAACCGCACAAACTTTATGTTCAGCGTTGAACGTTCGCGCGCGATTCTCATGCTCCGGGTCGCACACCTGTCACCTGTGCCGGTCCTCCCCTCACCGCGTTTGGAATTGAGTGTCGCTGTCAGCCGTTCGCTTTCAGCCCCGGACTTCTTGTTGCCCGAAATTCCGCGTCCCGCATTTTGCGGCGAATTTTCGACATCCGCCTTACAGGATTCGCACCGCTCCGCCTTCAGCGCCGCGTAAAACCAGCCGATTAAAAGCCATGGGCTCGTCCCGAGTCACAACCCACGCCTCTCCGAACCACCCCGGTTCGTCAGATTCGTGGTATGGCGTCCGCCGTCTGCCGTCCGTCCTCCGCCCCCTGTCCTCCGTCCTCCGTCTTCTGTGCCTACTGGCGGCCGGCGGAGCCGGCCTCGCCGCTCACGCCGCTTTCGACGCCGACGCGCCCGGCCTCACGGTCCAGGACAACACCCTCCTCGATGACATCCAGCGCCGCGGCGTGCTCTATTTCGCCGAGCAATCCGACTCCGTCACCGGACTGACGCACGATCGCGCGCCCAACAACACCGGCCCGAGCAACTCTCCCGCCAGCATCGCCGCGACGGGATTTTCCCTGACCGCCTGGTGCATCGCCGACGCCCGCGGCTGGCTTCCGCCGGGCTACGCGATCGAGCGGGTGCGCACGACGCTGCGCTTCGTCGCCGACCACGCGGAGAACGCCAATGGCTGGTTCTACCATTTCCTCGACGCCCGCACCGGCAAGCGCGCCTGGCACTCCGAAGCCTCCACCATCGACACGGCCCTTTTCCTCCAAGGCGCCATCCAAGCGCGCGAATATTTCCACGACACCGAGACGACCGCGCTGGTCAACCGCATCTACGAACGCATCGACTGGCGTTGGGCCCTGAACGGCGGCAGAACCCTTTCGCACGGCTGGAAGCCCGAAACCGGTTTCATCGCCTACCGCTGGGACAGCTACGCCGAATCCATGGGCCTGTACCTGCTCGGTATCGGCGCGCCGCACCGGCCGCTGGCCGCCGACACCTGGGACGCCTGGCGCCGCCCGCGCGCCGAGTACGCCGGCCATAACTTCATCCAAGGCGGACCGCTCTTTACCCACCAATACGCCCAAGCCTGGTTCGACTTCCGCGACCGTCGCGACGCCTACGCCGACTACTGGCAGAACTCCGTCGACGCCACGCTCGCCCAGCGCGCCTGGTTCGCCAAGCAGCGGGAAAACTATTGGTCCGATGACGTCTGGGGCCTGACCGCTTCCGACAGTGTCCTCGGCTATCAGGCTTGGGGCACGCCCGGTCACGCCAACGAACGCAGCGACGGCACGCTCGTCCCGTGCGCCTCCGGCGGCTCCCTGCCTTTCGCTCCGCGCGAATGCCTCAACAACCTCGCCCGCATGCGCACCATCGGCGGCGCGGATGTCTGGGGTCGCTACGGTTTCGCCGACGCCTTCAACCCGGAAACCGGCTGGGTCTCGTCCGACGTCATCGGCATCGACGTCGGAATCACCCTCGTCATGGCCGAGAATCTCCGCACCGGCATGGTCTGGGACACCTTCATGCGCGCCCCCGAAGTCCAACGCGGCATGGACCTCGCCGGCTTCAAGCAGGAACAGGCGCTGCCGCAACCGGTCACGCTAGCCGCGCAGTAAGCGCGGCTAGCTCAGAGGACAGACGACAGAGGTCAGAAGACGGACCGGAATCACGGATAGAAATCAGTTCAGATCCGCTGCCTGTCCTCCGTCACCCGCAGCTCGGCTCGCTTGCCGCTTACCCCTTGCCCCTTACCAGCCCGATATAGAGGGCTTCTACCTTCGTCCGCGCCCACGGGGTTTTCCGCAGGAACGTCAGGCTCGATTTGATCGTCGGGTCGAACATGAAGCAGCGAATCGGCACCTGCTGCGCCAGCCACTTCCAGCCGTATTCCTCGACCAGGATGGTCAGGATCTTCTCGAGCGTGATCCCGTGCAACGGGTCCTTGGTGGAATCTTGGTGCATGGGTGCGCTAGGAGCAAAGAGCGCGGAGCTAGGAGCTCAAACCCGAAACATCTGAAACGACCCCAGCCATCCACGCACATCGCCTTTTGCAAGGGTAGTGGCGGCGAACGGGGGCATGAGGGCAGTGCTCCTCGCCCTTAGCCCTTAGCTCCCTGCTCCCCAGAAAACCCGGGAACCCCGGCACTGTTACCGGAGTCACTGCAATGAACCCATTTCCTTTATGATCAAATCCATCGCCCGAAACACTCTCCTCCCGCTCGTCGCCTTGGTCGGCTTCGCGCTCGGCTTGATGCTGATGATGACCGGCTGCCAGACGATGAACGGCGCCGGCAAGGACATCGAACGCGCCGGCGAGAAGATCCAGGAAAACGCCCAGAACCACTGAGCTCATCCGACCTAACCGAACTTCCCCATGCCCTCTCCCACTCACGAAGACATCTCAGCCAAAGCCTATCAGCTTTGGGAATCCCGCGGCCGTCCGGAAGGCGTCGCCGATGAGACGTGGATCGAAGCCGAACGTCTGCTGAACGACAGCGGCGCCGACCTCGACGCCGGGAACGCGGAACAGCCCGCAGCTCCCAAGCCGTCGACGCCCATCGCCGCGCACGCCATCGCGCCCACGCCGGTGGAACAAAAGGCCATCATCGCCGAAGTCCAAAAGCAACAGGCCCGCGCCCCGCAGGTCCCGCATCACACCGGCCCGAAAGCTCAGCCCGCCCCTCCCGGCAAACCCGTCTGGAGCAAAGCGCATGGCGCGTAGCGCGTGACCGCGCGGTTAGGTGTTACGCGTTAAGTGTTAGGTGTCCAAGCGCCCTTCTCGGGCGCTTTTTGCTATCCGCCTTCCCCACCTAACTCCTAACAAATAACCCTTAACGGCGGGCTTCACCCGCAATCATCTTATCCAGCCGCGCCTGGCGGTCCTTCGCCTGCTGGAGCAAAATTTCATGCGGATCGGGCAACTGGCCCACCTGGCTCGCCGGCTTGTCGGGCTGCATCATTTTCGCCGCCGACTCGCGCTGCGCCTTCTTTTCGTCCGCAGTCTTCTTCGCCTCGGCCATCATCGCCTTGAGATCCGCCTTATTCTGCGCGCTGGCTTGCTGCATGATTTTGTAGGCCAGGGCATCGATGTCGCCGGACGAGGGCTTCACCCCGCTGGCCAGCAGCTTGGTCTTGGCGGAAAACTTGATTTCCTCCGCCGTCACCGTCGGTGACTTGGCGAAGCGGGCACCTTCATCGGACACCCACTCGGCGGAAATCGGCACCTTCGCTGACACATGCTTCTGCGCACCCGAAGGCGCCGCTTCGGCGCCAGTCAACCGGGTCGCCGCCACGCCCAACAACGCCGCACCCACGAGGTAACGTTTCAGGAATTTCATGCGCGCCAGCCTCGCCGATTTCCGGACCAACGCAATGCGCACCACAGCGCTCCCTCTAGTTAACAACTATTTGAGACAGAGATTGCTCCGCATACCACTTGCCGCATAACTCTTACCGGCGGCTCGGCCGCCTCTTATGTCCGCCCCCCACGCTGAGTTTGACCACGCCGTGCTGGACAAGATCGAGCTAAGCCCGATCGGTGCTGTTCCCTCCACGCCGGCCTACCAGGATTCCCTCCGCCGGCTCTACGCCGCCCAACAGGTTTACCCGAGTGGTGATCACAAGGGCGGACACGTGACCGCCCGCTCGCTGACCAAGCACTCGGCTTTTCACGCCAACAATCTCGAGGCGTTCATCGCCGGCGAGATCGACGACACCGCGCTGGAAACCAACGCCCACATCTACGACCGCTACGTCCAGTCGCTCACGCCCAGCCTGCGTCCGCGGGCGGAAGCGCTGCGCCTGATGGTCATCGGCAAGGCGGTCCACCACCGGACCAAGGCCGGCCACGCCATCATCCACGACCCGCTGCACACGCTCTTCCTCGTCCCCGGCGGCGGCCCGCATCCCGGCCTGCCCGGCAATTACCTGCACGGTGCCGTCTTTCACGTCGGCGACGAAGTCACCGGCCACTGGGTGGTCAACCTCCACGACAGCGAAGACAGTGTAAGCCTCTTCACCACCCCCAAGCTCCCCGAAGCCCTGGCCAAACTCGAAGAAGTCCTCGCCAGCGCCCCGTTTCATCTAAACGAACTCGAGGGATTGGGTTTCCACGCTGGCTGACAAGTGACTTGTGTAGGGTCGTCGCTCGTCGACGGACCTCGCTCGCAAACCGGCACGGCGACAAGCGCCGGCCCTACATAATTCCTCAAGACGATGACGTTCCGTCCGCCCTCTGTCGTCCGTCATCCTCCGTCCGTCGTCAGTGTTCGCCGCTGACTTTCCCCGGCCCAACTCCCGCCCGAATCGTCTTACTCACCCGCTCAAACGTCGGCGCGGTAGCATCGCGGATATCGAAATCATTTTCCGCCAGCACGGTGACATCCCGCAACGTGATGTTCGTGATCGGGCTGTCCGGGATGCCATGGATGATCCCGGCATTCCGCGCGCCATCGATCGTGATTCGCTCAAGCAGGATGTTATGGATCGCCGGCACCTTGGTCGGGTCGCCTTTGAAATTCGGGCGGTTGTTATCGACGTAGTCGAGCTGCAGCACGATCGCGTTGCCGACGTTCTTCATCGTGATGTCGCTGTAGCGGACATTCTCCACCAGCCCACCCGCGCCGCGCATCGACTTGATACGGATGCCAATGTCGGAACCGTCAAACGTGCAACGCCGCACCAGCATGTTGTGGATGCCGACGACCGTCTCGGAGCCCACGGAAATGCCGTGCCCGTGCTTGATCGTGCAGTCTTCGATCAGGACGTTCGTCCCGCCGGACTTGATGACGATGTCGTCATCGCCCGTATCGATGTCGCAGTGGTGGATCCACGCGTTCTTCACCGGACCCGGGTCGATGGCATCGGTGTTCGGCGCATTGAACGGAGCCCGCACCTTCACCCGCTCGATCGTCAAATCAGTGATGTTCCGCGGCACGAGGTGAAACATCGACGAATTGGTCAGCGTGATATCGCTCACCAGCAGTCGCTCGCAGCCATTGATCACCACCAGGTGCGGCCGCTTCACGACCACGCGTCCCGGCTCGGTCTTCGCCACCGCCCGCGCCGCACGCTCCGACCACGTCCACCAATGCGCCCCGCTGCCGTCGATTGTGCCTCGTCCGGTGATCGCGACATCGTGCAGGTTCTTCCCCGTGATCAGCGGCTCCGGCACCTTGAACGCCAAATCCGCCGCGGCCTGAGTCTTGAACGAAGCCGGATCCGGCAACCCGAGAGCCTCAAACGTGTCCGGTGCCCGAATCACCGCGCCTTCCTCGAGATGCAATTCGAACCGCGAGCAAAGTTCAAACGGCCCGGTGACAAACACCCCCACCGGAACCAACAGCTTGCCGCCACCGGCCTTCTCCACCGCCGCGACGGCCGCCTTGAACGCCGCCGTGTTGAGCGTCTTGCCATCACCCACCGCGCCAAAGTCGGTCAGCGAGAAAGTCCGGGCCGGAATGACCGGCAGCTTCGGCCTCACATTCTCCGCCGCCGACACATCGACCTCGGCCGCAAAGCAAGGGACCACGAGTGAAAGGGCGATACTGACCAACAAGGTTTTCATAGAGAAATCAAAGCCACCCAAGCAGACGGTAGATTGCCAAACTTGTTTCACGCGAAGGCGCGAAGCCGGAGAACTTCAGTCCGAAATCCACTCTGTAGCAAGGAGCGCCGGTCTATTTTCGGCAGTTGCCCGCTGGGTTCTTGCCGAAAGCTCCCAGCTCTGCCGGTCAGAACGTCCAAATGGAAATGCCGAGGCCGGCGCTGTTGTCCCGCTGGTAGTAATCGATCAAGTCGCTATTGTAACCTGAGCGCAGCCAGATCGAAACCGGCCGACGCCAGAACTCGGCGCCGAGATCCAGCTGGAACGTGTTGTGGCGCGTCGGATGACTGAGCCCAGTGGTGTACGTGAAAGTGTAGCGACCGGTCAGCCAGCGGCCGTACTTCTTGATCGGTTTGCCGAACCCCGTGTATTGGAACATCAGGCCGTCGTATTGCCGCCGCGGATGCGTCGGCCCGTAGCCCTCCCAGTCATGGGATTGCTCGGCGCCCTTTTGCAGGAGGTACCCGTACGGCAGAAACTCCCGCACCTTGATCCGAAAAATGTTATTATCATCGGTGGACCATGATCCCTCAAGGCCCACGTAATCCCAACCCCGGCTGATGGTGTCGCGGGCCGAGAGAAACGAACGCTTGGCAGCCAGCTCGCTACCGGGATCGCTCTCAAGCTGACGGTAGATTTCCCGCTGCTCATTGAAGGTCGCCAGCGTGCTGATCGCCTGTCCGTTGGATTCGTGGCCGTACGGGATGAAGTCCAGGTAGCGATGCGCGCTCAGCTTGCCGTCATCGTTGGGCACCCAGTAACGCAGGAACACCTGCGGGTTGAAGCGCTTCTCGACCACCGGGGCGGAGGGGCGGCCGGCAATGTACTGCCCGGCGCGAACCGTGCCCGAAAAGAAAAATGCGAGATGATTCTCGTACATTTTCTTCGTCAGGCCCGACTGCTTCCAAGCGGGCTTCTCCGCATCCCAATAGTCACCCAGCAGGGGAAACATCAGGGAAAGGGTGAAATCCATGAAGATCTCGTCGCCCTCGTCCCGGGTGAGGCCGAGTTGGACCGGCTCGTAGGCCCGCGCGAAATTTCTCACCTTCTCCTGTTCGGTCTTGATGGTGGTCGCCGGGGCGGACGGAGCATTCAGGACGGGCGTTTCGTCCACCGGAGCGGAAACCGGTGTCACCGCGACCGCCGTTTCCCCGGACGCGCCGGCGGCAGGAAATTCGGTGACGCTGCGAATTTTCCAAGTCCCGTGGGTTCGGACCAGGGTGGCGCTGTAATTAAAATGTGCCCCGGCCGGGTACTTTTCCCCGGTCCAGTCGAATGCGCCGGTCACGAGCACTACATCGGGCGACATGGGCCGGTAGTTCAGCTCCCGCCAAGCAAAGGCCTTCGGCGGACTCCATTTCTCCTGATAGTAGACCCTCAGTCGTTCGGCTGGCACCAGTTCGTCCAAGCCATCGACCAGGGTGAAGGCGCCGCGCTCGTCGAAAAGCCGGATGATCCCCTCGCGGTTGCCGTCGGCCATGCGGCTGCCGTAGTCGGTCATCAGTTGCACCACCGCAGGCGGGACCGGCGGCTGGGTGGAGACTTGGGCGGATGCCGGCAGGCCGGCAAGTCCCAGGCCGGTGGCAAGCAGGAGCAGGGAGATCGATTTCATGGTGTGGTCAGCGAAGGGCGAAACCGCGCCACCCGGAACCCTGGCCGATAATCTTTTCCAACCACACCCGTGGCGCGAACTCGGGTCCGGTTGTTGTCTGTTGGGACAAGCCCACCGTGGCCCCGGCGACGACGGAGGTTCTAACACCCAGCCCGCCGCGTCAAACGCCAAGCAAATCGCAACCGCCATCACCGTCGTGCAGGTTGGCCGCGAAGAGACGCAAAATCAAAACTTCGATCAGGACCACCTTACAGGAGGTAACGGAGGAAACTGAGCCGTTAGCGGAAAATATAGTCAGCCAGAAGTTTCTTGGCGATCTTGCGGGTCCAGCGGGCGTCAATCTCGTGGCGGTCGTCGCGCCACTTGGGAAACACCGCCTTGTAGTGGCTGGCCAATGGGCGAAGCACGTCATTCCAGACCTTGCCGCGAGTCTTGAAGAGCTGTCCGTCCCAGATCGGCCAGCTCTCTGCCTTGAGCGGTCCCCAACTGGCTTGAATTTCCCGGTATGAAGAGGGCAGCACGAAACCACCGATCAATTCACCCAGCGGCTTCAGCGCATCGACCACGGCTTGCTGCTTGCTGGTGGATTTCTCGAAAAGCTGCTTGCCGGAGATAGCCAAGCAGAGGTGGGCGATTCTGCCGAAGTCAGAAAGAAAGTAATATTCACAATGCCCCTGCGTCGACACCCAGATCTGAAGAATCTCGCGATGTTCCGTAAGCAGCATGCGACCATGAATACCCATCAACAATGCATCTTCTTTCTCGGTGCTCTTAAGCTGGACGTAACGCGTGGCTGGCTGACCAGAACCTGACCGGATCAGCACGCAATCGTAGCCATGGCGGTCGCGCCCAGACTCGAGCAAGTCCATTTCCTCCTCGGGAAACGTCTGCGCAAAGTCGAACAGCACGTCGGCATAGAACTGATGCGTAGTGAAATGCTCTCGGTGCCAGTGGTGCATAATGCGCATCCTAAATCTTCGGCTTCTTCTTCGCCGCCACCTTGGCCTGCTCTTCGGCCTTTGCCTTGGCTTTGTTATAGGCATCCCAGACCAAATACATTCCACCACCCTTACTCCAAGTCGCCGTACTGCCGTCTATTCGACGCCAGGTACGCTGTAGCATCGCAATCGATGCTTTAGAATTTTCGTTCCACTTCGCTCCCTGACCGTTGCTGTTCAGAACGAGCTGAATTTGATCCTCCGACCAATCACCGGGTTTGGCGTAGCTGATTCGAACGCATCGACCTTCGATCAGGTCACAACTAATCGACCAGTCGTCTTGGCGAAAACTGTATGTCGGCCCCAACTCGATGAACTTGCTTTGCGCGATAATCGAATGCTTCGAAACTGAAGTCGGTGCACCAAACCGCTTAATCAATTCAGCGTCAGTCTCTCCGAGGCGCGCTTGAGCTGCAGTCAACAGGAGCGCGAATAGAAAAAACCTTACCAAGGAGCCAGATTTCGAAGTCATGAGGCTAGAGGAAGTGCCACATCCGGATAACCAAGCTGATGACCACCAGCCAACTGGTCCAAGCGGCCAGCTTCGCCCGCCGGTCGAGGTGCGGGCTCTTCTGCGTCAGGATAAAGCAAACCACCAGCACTCCGACGATGAGTGTGCCCATGCTCAGTACGATGGCCGGCGAGCGTGCGCGATAGAAGATGACCAGCGAGGCAACCGACAGGAAAGCATAGGCAAGCTGGATTACATGTCCTTGGGTATCTCGCTTGGCCGTTATCGGATGATGCTCGACGAGCACCGCGCGCAGACCGGCAAACCCTTCCAAGGTGGGAGGCAGCGCGATTTGGTGTGATTTGATCCGGCCGGTCACCAGCAAGCCGCGGCCCGGGATCTCCTGCAACGAGGTGATTTCATTCAGCGGAAAAGCCAATAGCGGAAAGCCCGTCTGGATTTTAATGATAAGTCCGTCCGCGATCTTGATCCGCAGCGTGCGGAACGATTTTTCCTGCCGCAGCAGAGTTCGCCAGAACGTGAACGGCATCAAGGCCAGCGCGATGAACGCAATCGGCACGATCCCGATCCAATCCGTACGAGCCCCGGCAATGTACCAACCGGCACCGAGTCCCAGCACCAGCGTGGGCACCGCCCGGAGCAGGACGCGTCGCCTTAAATCGGGATAAAATTCCTCGGTCAAGATGTGTTCGGAATTCATGGGCACGGCAGGTCAGGAAGAGTTGGAGCTAACTGCATCCACCGTGGCCCCGGCGACCGCGCCACCCTAGGACCTCAGACCGGTCCCGCAAGCCCTCGTTCGCAACCCGGACTCATCCTAGCAGCACTGGAAAATCATCCAGACCTTGCTGAAGTCGGATTGGCGGGCGTCGGATTCCCGGATCCAGAAATAGAGCGTGCCCACGTCACCCCACATCCAGCCGGTGTCATCGTCGCTGTCCAGTTGCAGGAGGAGTTTCCATTCCTTCGCGCCTACCTTGAGCGCAGCTGCCCTCGGGTCGCGGTGACCTTCGGCATTCCCGAGATAAATGCCGTTGGTCACAAACTGGCACTCTTCCTCCATACCGTCGTTCTGCACAGCGATGGGGAAACCAAACATCTGGTGATGCACCATCCCTTCATAGGGCTCTTCGCGCATCGTGAAATAAGTATCGGAATCGTCGTCGTCCAGGGATTGCCCCGGTGGCAGACGTTCCGAATCAGGCAGCGAAATGATCGGATGCAATGATACCGGCTTCGCGTGGTAGACGTAATCAGAATCAAGTCCCTTTGGCGCGGGATGTTCGGCCGGAAGTGAAGTCGTCGCCGGCGAATACAGGACACGCCAAGCTCCCGCATCCTTGGGGTCGAAGCCCCAGACTCCCTGCTCCTGGTCGTAGAAAAAGTAGAGATAGCCCGCCGCCGGCAGAAAAGAAGGCATGGCGTGATGTACTTCGGCCAGGTCAAGTTGCCCGAGAAAAGCTTGGGGCTTGCCAGTCCATTCCGGCCACTCGAGACCGGGAGGCAGGTTGGGCAGCCCGCCCAATCGGGAGAATGTCTTGGTCGACGCCGGCCGCAGTTGAAGTGCCGGGACTCCGTAAGCCTTCATCCGCTCGCTCAATTCAGCGACGGCCATTTTGTCCTCCGCCGTCTCTGCAATCGTCCGGGAGGTTCCGGCAAACAGACGTTTAAACCAGTTCATGGATGCGGTGGAGGGAGTTTCTCAAAAGCGCTGAATCCGTCACCGCGCTCAGCTGGTTTTGCCGTGGCGGGCTTTCAGCTGCTTGAGCGCGTTCAAAATGAAATAGCGCCGGGCTTCGTTGAGGTTGGAGCCGAACACCAGCTTGGTCCGGCCAGAGAGGGCGATCCCTGCGCCCTGCCCTCCCGGATAATTCATCTTGGTCCCCTCCTCGGTGATCGTCTCCACGTCATCCCAATTGAAAGTGCGCCGCCAGCCAAGCCGGCCGATGCCGACAAAGATTGTCCCGAGCTGATCGCGCAGCCGGATCTCCACCTTGCCCCAGATCGCCATCAGCGCGACCGTCCAGAAGAGGACGCTGCCCAGGATAAAGGGGATGCCGAAGAGAGAAGTGGTGAGGTTGAACTGCCCCTTCATCAGTTGAGTCCCGTAGATCCCACCCAGCGAAAAGCCCGACCACACGCACATGAACGGCACGAGGAAGAAGGCGACGGGGCTTCGCGTCGTGGCACCCAGCACGTGCTCCGCCATAGTCTGCTGATACCATGCCCCCGGCGGAGGGGATTGCAGGACCTGGGCATCGAAATCCGCATCCACCAACTCCGACAAGTGCTCGACGTGGCCGCAGGCTTTGCACTGAGCCAAGTCAGTCTGGACATTGATTCCTTCCGGCGGAATGACCGCCCGGCAGTTGGGACAAGTGAACTTCATGGAGAGAGGCGCGGGATTAAATCACCATGGCCCTCGGCGACCGCGCCACCCTAGAACCCGCAACCCGCCCTGCAAGCTCGCGTTCCGATCCAGATCAGGCCTCGCTTTCGAGCAGTGGCCAGCGGCCGAGGATGTCATAGCGACTCTTGCCGACGTGGCTGCGGATCAGCGCAAAGTCGCGCACGGTCCAAGAGAGGGGCCGCTCCAGAACGTATTTCGGAATCATCTTTTGATCCCACACGAGCGTCATGTGCGGGGTAAACGACGGCTTCTTCGATTTTTCTCCGCCCTCGGAAAACCAAGCATGCACTGCCGCGTGAAACGCGTGAACACTTCCCTTGTGCTCGCAGGTGAGAACAAAAGGACAGGTAGCCCGGCGGTTGCGAAAACTTAGCGCGACGTCGAACGTAAGTTCGAACGGCGGAAAGCGAAAAGCGCCAGCTCCGGCCTGGATACGCTGAACTTCTTCGTCACTGGGATCGAAGCTGAGCAGTGACACATGCAATCGTTCCGGGGCTATCGGTTTCCCTGTAAGACCATGCTTCTGACATGAGAGCTGAACGCGACGAGTCACCGTCCGGAACAAGGCCTCGTCCAGCAGCAGCCCCAGGAACAGATTGTATTCGGCCTGAGGCGGTTCACGCAAATCCACAGCCATGAGAAAAACATGGAGTTCGAACGTTCCCAAGCAAGCCCCGCGCCGAAATCCCAGTCTTCCGTAATCCGTCTTCCGCAGTCCGTCCTCCGTCGTCTGTCCTCCGCCCTCCGCCGTCCGTCCGCCATCACGGCGAACCCAATCCACCCGCCGCTGTCTGTAAGTTTGGCGGTACACGGCGCCGGCTCAGATCAACTGCGGCCGTTGGGTTTGCGCCTTCTGCGCAGGCTTGCGGCTGAATTTTTGTCACCTGCTCCCATGAAAACAAAATCCAGAAGCTCCCGCCCTACTCCGTCTATGAAAGCCATGATCGTCCGCCGTTTTGGCGGGCCGCATGTCATGCATGAGGAATTCATCGACCGGCCTTCCCCACGGACGGGTCAGGTCCTGGTCGAGGTCCGCGCGGCCTCGGTCAACCCGGTCGACACCAAGATCCGGTCGGGCCAATTCAAGGCCGCGCTGCCCGAGCTGCCAGCCATCTTGGGCCGGGACGTCAGCGGCGTCGTGGTCGCGGCGCCGGGCAATCGCCGGTTTCGTGTCGGCGATGCGGTGTTCGGCATGCTGGGCTACGATCGCGGCGCCTATGGCGAATACGCGATCGCCAAGGGGACCGAACTCACACACCGGCCCGGCAAGGTTCCGGACGCCGAAGCTTCCACTCTCGGCGTGGCCGCGCTCACCGCTTGGCAGGGACTTTTCGACCATGGCAAACTTCAGAAAGGCGAGCGCGTCCTCATCCACGGGGGCGCGGGTGGCGTCGGCCACTTCGCCGTGCAGTTCGCCAAACTGAAGGGCGCCACGGTGATCGTCACGGCCGGCGCTCGCGACCACGCCTGGCTCATGCGCCTTGGCGCTGACCAAGTGATCGATTACCAGCAGGAGAAGTTCGAGGAACTCGCCGGATCGATCGACCTCGTGTTCGATCTCATCGCCGGCGAGACGCAGGAACGTTCCTGGCAGACCCTCAAGGATCGCGGCGGACGGATGGTCTCGACCCTCACCGTTCCCTCCCCCGCCGAAGCCAAGCGCCATCGCGCCCGCGCCGTGCGCATGATGGCGCGGATCGACGCCGACCAGATGGCCGAAATCGCCAAGCTCGTCGCCAGCGGCAAGGTGAAGGCCCACGTCGGTCGGAAATTCCCGCTCGGGAAAGCAGTGAAGGCACACCAGCTCCTCGAAACCGGACATGTCCGCGGCAAGGTGGTGCTCACCGTCCCTCCGCACCGCCGTCCTCGCTACGTTCCCTCGGAGGAAGACCTGCTCCTGGCCACCAACGTGCAGCCATTCGCACCGATGATGTAGCGCGGTGCGGTAAGGGGTAGGCGGAAAGCGGTAAGCGTATCGATTCTAGGCCGATCCTACAGGGCCGGCCACGGTGTAAGCTGGGCGACTGGGCTGGCTTCGCCTACCAAACATCCTCTCCGTTAACTCCGTTTCCTTCTGTAAGGTCCCTGAATCAGCGTCTGCGCCTTACTTCTTTCTTTTCGATTTCTTCTGTGCGGATTGAGTCGCGCTTACCTCTTTCCCCTTACCGCTTGCCGCGTCGCGGATCTTCGCGACGTCAATCTTGCTCATTTCCATCATCGCCGCGAAGGCGCGCTGGGCGGTGGCGCCGCCCTTGGCCATGGCGTCGGTGAGGACGCGCGGGGTGATCTGCCAGGAGAGGCCCCACTTGTCCTTGCACCACCCGCACTGGCTCGCCTCGCCGCCGTTCCGGATGATGGCATTCCAGTACTTGTCGGTCTCCTTCTGGGAATCCGTCGCCACCTGAAACGAAAACGCCTCCGAGTGCTTGAACACATCCCCGCCATTGAGCCCGATGCACGGGATACCCATCACTGTGAACTCCACCGTCAAGACATCCCCCTTCTTGCCCATGGGATAGTCGCTAGGCGCCTTGTGCACCGCCGTCACCTTACTCTTGGGAAACGTCTTGGCGTAGAAGCGGGCCGCCTCAAGGGCGTCATGGTTGTACCACAGGCAGATCTGATTCTTGGGGGTTTTCATAAGAAATGTGACCACGAAACCGCTAATTCGGTTCGAGGTGTTTCATAATCTCAACGAACGGAGTCCTCCCAAAAGGACACCTAAACGCTGTCAATCAAAGTTGCGTGTATTTGTCCGAACGCCCTCTGGCTTTCTCAATCGGGTACTTTGCCGCATTCTGCGCCATCTTCGATTCAATAGCCGACGCGACATCGATTTTTGCAATATTCGCTAACTGCAGGGCCAGAATCATCACATCAGCCAGCTCTTCTTCGATTTTGGCTTTCTTCTCCGGCTTGGCGCACATCGCCAACGATTCCTCTGTAGAAACCCAAAGAAAGTGCTCCATTAGCTCTCCCGTCTCGGCGGAAATCGCCATGCTAAGATTCTTGGGGGCATGAAACTGTTCCCAATCTCGCTCTCGCGCAAAATTCGCAGTGGCGGCTTTCAATTCGGCCAGCGTCGTGATGGCGTCTGATTTGGGCATGTGGTTTAGAGGACCGCGACAAACTCGGCGATGATTCGCAGCGAGTCTTCGGGATTGGATGTGAATTCCATATTGCTAAAGCCTGCGCGGGTTGAATCCGGAATGAGCTGGATCTTCGCGTGCTCCCACGAGTCCTCGGTAGCCCGCTTGGCACTCTTGTAAACTTTAACCGTATACCGGCCTCCGTTCTCTGGATCTTGGCGATCGAGCAATTCAGCCAGCACGACCTTCCCGTCGCGGCTGCCAGCATTCACGCGCCTGAACAGACACCAAGAACCGTTGGGGATTCTGCGGTTCATTGATTCGCCCACCACTTGAGAAACAAACAGTCCTGGCTTGGGCACAATGCCTTCCGGGAGCTCCACCCAATCCGCAGTATGAACTTCCTGCGGATCTGAAAATCCACCAGCAGCAATCTGCAGGTCGTAAAGCGGCACAGCATTGATGTATGGCCTCACGTCTTCTGCTGCGACAATACGCAATTCGAGTCCCGCGTATTTCTCAGCAGCTGCTCGGGGTGAGGGTGAGACCCCAGCGATCATACTCTTCAGGTACGCGTTCGTCTCCGCATCCACCGAGTAGACGAAGCATCCGCGCTGTCCTCGCGTCATCAGTGTCCGGTAAGTATTTTTGATGATTTCAGCGGTCCGCAGTTTCGCTTGCTCTGGATTCCGTCGAGCCAAGGTCTTGTAACCTTTAATTGAAGCGTCTTGGCCAGATCGTTTGGCCGGATTGGTTACGATTGCTCCGTCACGGATCACCCAGTCCTCGCCGAAGATCACGCCAACATACTCCAGTTCGAGCCCCTGGCAGGTGTGGATACAGCCTACCTCACTTACGGTTTCCGGTTTAACGATCCAAAGCATGCCATCCGATCCAAGGTTCCACCGCGCGGAAAATCCGGGTAGCTCGATGTCGACCCGCTGAGGGTCTTTCTTGCTCGCCCAGTCCCAACAATATCCAGCTACCATCCGGGACTTATTCTTTCCTTTGTTCTTCGCCACAATGCGGTCACGAAGTTCCCCGGCAGAATCGCACACCGCGAACTCGTAGTTTATCCCGTCCATCGTCGAGTGGGCGGTATTTCGAATACCAAGCAAATTGTCGACCCAAGCCAAGTAGCCATCCGAACCGTTGCACCGAAACTGCGACTCAAGTTTGAGACGAGTAACTTTCGCACCAGCAGACTTGGACCATTTCTCAATCTCTTCCCCAGTCCCAATGTCCTTCAAGGTCACCCGTTGATTTTCATCCAAAAAGAAAACCGACAGCTGCGCGGCCGTTATCAGCTCTTTCACCTGGTTCTCGCCCAAATTCATGAACATGCCGGATTTTTCGTTTAGACGGTGAGCTTCATCCACAACGAGCGCGCCGAAAGTATCTGGCTTGGTGTCGGTAAATCTTCCTGAACCCACAAAAAGATTACTGATGTGAGACTTCTTATATGCCCCTGTCAGCTTGCTCTCATAGACTGAACGTGGGGCCGAGTTCTTGGTAACGTATTGAACCAGTTTTTTTCGCTTTGTGAGCTCGACCAAAAGATTGACTGCGACAACGGATTTTCCGGTTCCAGGTCCACCTTCCACCAGAAGCACCTGTTTCTTCCCAGGGGCAGCCAGCGCGGAAAGCCGCAGAGCAGTTTCATAAACCAATTTCTGGTCATCAATCATCAGAAACTCGCGATTCCCTTGAAGCAGCGAAACCAATGAATCTGCGAGATTCTTGGACGGGCTCAGCTTGCCATCTCTGATCTGGTACAAGACCTGCCCCGCGTCCCCGTAACGCACGTGTTTTTTGATGAACGCCCGCAACTTCGTGGCATCAGACTGGAGGAACGCCGGAGCTCGTTCCACGTGTTGGCGGTAAAACTCGGAATGAATGACACTGCCATCCGAACAGTTGTGCAGGTATGCGCATGGACGTAGCGCAATCTTCTGATCGCGGACCGCCTCGTTGTAGTCCTCCAGCAGAGAGGCATAGGACCACGCTTGATAAGATGGGTGAGGTGTCTCGATTTCAGCGCCGCCAAGATAGGTCCGAACAATCGCATCCTTGTCGGAGGCTTTGACCTCAGACCACTGCTTCAGCTCGATGATAACAGCTGTCTGCTGCCGGGATTCAGTGGTACCGGTGAGCACAAAATCGATGCGCTTGGCGGAAAGCGGAATTCCAAATTCGACAGCAACTCCTGAGTCCGAGGGAATTTCATCATCCCTCAAAATACCCTGCATAAACCTCAGTGAGTTCTTCCACGAGGCGACCTCGGAACTGCCGACGGAGCGATTGTGCGTTCGCCGGAATTCCGCGTGGATACGGTCTTCGATTCTATTCGAATCAACGTCGTCGAGAAATTCGTGCTTCTTGGCTAAGTAAACGATCATCCGGCCGGTGTTGAACTACCTCAACTGATGTCGGTTTGAGCGGCAAGCGCTCAGACGCCGATTTCGGACCAGTTTTTCAAGGGACGACGATTACCGCCTTCCTCGACGTAGAGGCGAGCGTTGTTGGGGACCGAACTACAGAGGGCGGATGACGGACAGCTGAGAACGGACACCAGAAAGGGAATCATGACAGAAGGAGTATGGACGGAGAGCGAGGTCAGGTGGTTTTAGAGATACGAAAGGTTTGCCTGCATCGGGGGTAGCGGCGGCAACCCCAGAACTCGCTGCCGGCGTTTGATCCTTTACTGGCTGTCCGGAGCACCATCTTAACGTCGCAGCTCGGGCAAATGGGCGTGGTGTAGTCGCCCTTGGTTGCAAGGGCCAGAAGCTTTTGCTGAGCAGAGGGCGACAACTGCCCTATCCTGCTAAGAAATTCCCGACCGTTGACCAGATCCAGGTTCTTATCGCGGGCGAACTCCTCGGCCTCGCTAGTGAATTCCCCCGTAGTGAAGAATGCCCCGTTGGCGACTTTGTCGGCAGCCATGACACCATAAAGCTCGCGGAGCGGCTTAATGCCGACCTTGTAGGCATCCCACGCCTTGCACTGGATGACCATGACCGGCTGCTGGTTTCCGTTTTGGAATAGCTGCACGTCGACGCCGCCATCCGCGCCAACGCGGGTGGTTTTTGCTTCATAGCCCAACTCGCGCGAGTAGGCCGCTACGACCTCCTCGAAGCGTTTCCATTCCAGTTCGCTGAGCAATTGGCGGCTCCATGCAAGCGGCTGCGGGTCAGGCTTGGGCAGTGGGCGGTACGCTTCCGCCACCGGCTTCGATCTATCGAAATGAGGCTGAATGCTGGGAGAAATCGTGGTCGGCTCAGCGGAGTTTCTCCGCCTGTGCCGCACGATCGCCCAAATGATCAGACCGACGACCGCGACTCCGCCGAGAAGCACTGTCAAAAGAAGCAGCGAGCCCAGCAATTGCCTAAAGCCGGGGACGAAAATCAGACCTGCGAAGACCAACGCCATTAAAGGCAGAACGAGATCAAGAAAGTCCGGTTCTTTTTTGCGACGATAACGGCCCATGATACTGCATTTGACCGTCGAAGACGTCGACGTGCGTGGCCCGGATGAGAAAGGCGACGATGCAATCGAAGGTCGAGCGTCGAAAGTCGAAAGCTTGACGACGGAAGACGGACGGCGGACGGCGCAAGCATGCTATGCACTCGCGCATCGTTTCTACGGAAAAATTCTAAGAAAAAACGGGGCGATGCGTTCTATGGAATCTTCCCTGCTTTGGCAAAGCGCGGCTTGCGCGGTGCCGGGACTCTCGAAAGTCTTTCATTCCCCTCATGCTCCTTCCCTCCTGCCGCTCCCGCTGCTGTCGTGCCTGTCTCGTCGTTGGGTTGTTGGTCTTTGGGTTTGGGATCTCGATCCATGCCCAAACCGATAAGGACGCTGAGGAGTATCGCGCGGCGGCGAAACTGGGCGACGAGGGCGACAACAAGGGCGCCGAGGCCGGATTCGACAAATTGCTGGCGCGGTTTCCCGAGAATGCGGCCATCCGCTACGCGCGGGCGGTGGTGCGGCATCGGCAGGGGAAATTCCAACCGGCCATCGACGATCTCGACGTGGTTATCAGCGTTAAACCCCAGATGACCGATGCCTACCTGCTGCGGGCGGACGCCCGGGCCAACCTTAAGAGCTACGAGGGCGCCCTGGCCGACACCAACATGGCGGTGCGGCTGACCAAAAACGCGGAATGGATTCCGTTGATGACTCGCGCCCGCTTGCAGCAACTTTTCGGCAAACGCGCGGAAGCGATCGCCGACTACACCGCGGTCCTCACCCTCGACGCTGACAACTTTGACGCCCGTTTCGCCCGCGCCGACCTCCAGATCAATCTCGGGAATTGCGAGCAGGCACAGGCCGACCTGCTGCGGCTCATTGAAGACCGTCAGGACGATGCCCGGATCCGACTGCGTCTCGCGGCGGCGGAGTTTGGCCTCACTCACTGGGATGATGCCCGCCAAAACCTGGAAAAGGCGGTTCAATTCGGTGCGGTGGCGGCCGACACCGCACGGCTCTGGGGCTTGGTTTCATTCGCGCAGGGCGATTTCAATGGGGCGGCCCTGAAGCTGCGTGAAGCCGATCTGGCGCACGATGCCTACGTCCAGCTGATGCTCCACCTCGCGCAACGCCGCGGCGGGAAGGCCGCTCCCGAGCTGAAGGCCGCGATTCCCTCCATGGAGAACAAGTGGGCGCAGCTGATCGGTTACTATCTGGTCGGAGAACTTAAGGAGGAGGAGCTGCTCGCGACCGCCGAGGGCAAAGCCGATGCGGTGGAAAAACGCGGGCACACTTGCGAAGCGTACTTCTACATCGGCCAGTTGCGCCTGATCGCCGGCGACCGTATCGCGGCCAAGGCCCTCTTCCAGCAAGCCATCGCGACCGGGGCGAAGGACTATGATGAGTACACGCTGGCGCAGGGGGAGTTGGCGCGGTGACTTGGACGTCACCGCGTCAGAGCGATGAGGGCTGAAACCTGAGACCTGAAGAGAGGGACGGACGACAGAGGGCAGATGACGGAGGACGGATCAGTAGTAGCGATCGTGAGATCGCTGGAATTGCGGTCGCATGTAGGGCCGGTGCTGGTCGCCGGGCCGGTATGGAGTTCGAGCGGCGGCGAAGGGACTCGCCGCCCTACCTCGGGAAGCGGGACCAATGGTCCCACCTCCGCCAAGCCGGCCCGCCGACGAGCGACGGCCCTACAGCAGGCGCTAACCGCGCTTGTAGTAGGTCTCGCGGGCCTTTACTTGGACCAATTTCTTCTCAGGCAGGACGTATGCGGTTAGCGCGCCGCCCATGACGCAGGCGGTGTCGATGCCCAGCGTCCATTTGGTTTTAGCGACGTCCTCCCGCGGAGTGTGTCCATACACGACGAAAGGCGGGCCGGAAATTTCAGAGGACATTGGGCGGAGGACAGACGACAGATAACCGAGACAGAGCGCAGACACTTTACTCCTTACCCTTCCCTCTTCTAATCGCGCTTGTAGTAGGTGTCGCGGGCTTTGACCTGCACGATACGTTTCTCGGGCAGAATATAGGCCGTTAGGGCTCCCCCCATAACGCACCCCGTATCAATCCCCAGCGTCCACTTGGTGCGAGAGACATCATCACGGGGCGTGTGGCCATAGACCACATACGGCGGACCCGACCAGAGCTCCGACCAATGCGGGGAATCGGGCGCTTCAGATCTTTTTTTCGCTTCTCCGTCCTTCACGTTTTGGATGCGGGTGACGATGCGGGCGGGTTGTTTTTGCCAGGGGCGGTCGGGGAGGAAGCCGCCGTGGACGAAGACGACGCCGAGTTCCTCGTCGTGGTAGGTCAGCTTCATGTTCTCCAGGTACTCCCAGTCCTTGCCGCGGAGCTGGTCGATGGTGGCGTAGTCGTACTTCTTGAGGTGGGTCGGGTCGTCGGTGCGGCGGTAGTTGAGGTGCCGCAACTCGTGGTTGCCGAGGAGCGACACGGTCGCGTACTCGCGAGCCAGCTCGACCACCTTGCCGCTGTCGGGTCCGCGATTGATCAGGTCGCCGAGCAGGACGAGGCGGTCGTCCTTCTTCAGGTCGAGCTTGTCGAGCAGGTCGGCGAATTCCTTGTGGCAGCCGTGGATGTCGCCGACCGCTATGAGTCTACCAGGCATAAGGAGGAGCGAAGAGCATGGAGCTAAGGGCTAAGAGCAAGGGTCGGACCAAACCGGGACCTTACAGGAGGTAACTGAAGTAATGGAGAAGGATCCTTCGTTCTCTCCGTTACCTTCTGTAAACCTGCCTTGGATTCTGTGTGTTCCGTGTGTTCTGTGGTTAAACCTTCCGAGCGGAAATTTGCTAGCGTTCAGTCGGGGCCACCGTAAACAAGAAACATCCATGGAGCTGAATCTTCACCCGATTGCCACAAAGTCCTTCGTCAGCGGACACGAGTTTCAGGAGCACGAGCGCGTCGTCAGCTACCTTGCCCGCCCCGCGGCCGTGGCCGGACAGGAGAACGCCTCGTTCGCCCGCTTCGACTTGCTGGAGTCCGAGGACCAGCCGGCTTTCGCCAAGGGTGACTTCAGTTTGCCGGGCGCGGCTGACATCAAGCCGCCGGCCTTCGTGTACTGCCGCTGGATCACCGCCGACTACAAGCCGCGCAAGGATGGCAATTCCGCCCAGGCCCTGAAGCTGACGGCCGAGAACCTCTTCCTCACCTTGGCCATCCCGGCGGGATCGCTCACCAGTGCGGAGATCGAGTCGGGCCAGTCGTCGGTCAACACTCCCCTCCTCCAGTTCCTCGCGCTCATGATGGAGCGCAAGAAACTCATCAAGCCGGTCGGCAAGACCGACGACGGGCTGCGCCACATTTACGAACACCGCGCTTCGCACGCCCTGTACGAGGTGCCGATCGGCGACCTGAACGTGGAGTTCTTCCAGAAGATCCAGGAGCACCTTGGCGTGCTGGTGGGGACGCCGAAGCCGAAGGCGGTTGCCGCGGTTGCCGGGGCTGAGCCGGCCGCACCGGTTGCTGCAGCCGAGACGACAATCTGATAACGCGGTCCCGTTCCGGCGTGCTCGCCGGCCGGGGTTTGTCCGCAATTCTCGCGCGTCATCCGTCGCGAAATCGCGGCAAAAAAGTGGCAAGGGGGAAGCGGCAAGCGTTGAAACGCCAGCGGCGGAGACAACTCCGGTGGCGGCGAGCTGACGCTCGCGATCTCAGATTTGAGATCTGAGATTTAAAATCGGACCAAGGCAGGGGCGCACGCCCTAGCCTAATGATGAGGTTATTGGTTAACCGTTACTGGTTATTAGGGGTCGATCCCAATAACAGATAACCCTCAACCGATAACTTTCAGCCCGGGTACCTTCGTGACCGCCTGGCGGATGATATTGCAATCGGTTTTGCCGGAGAATCCGCTGACCGCGGCGGCGAATTTGGTGCCGTCGGTGGACACGAGCGGCAGGCCGCCTTCCCAGCCGATGAGGTCGGGGTGAGCCAAGCCGAACTGGCCGGGGTCGGTGTTCTGGCTGCCGTAGACTTGTTTCTCGAACTGGCCGGTGGCTTGGTGCGTCATCCACACCTGCGTAGCTTTCTGCCAGGCGACGCGGCTGGTACCGCGGCGGGTGCGGTTGTCGGTGCCGAACATGCGGCCGAAGATCTGGCCGCCTTCGACGATGATCAGGAGCGTGATGTTGCCCTGGGAGTTGTCGCGATCCTCGGGGTTCTGCATCGCGGCGGGAATAAGCTTCTCGACTTCGGCGATGAGTTGGGTGGCGGCGGCGGCTACTTCGGAGGAATTCATGGGAGCGGTAAGCGGGATGAGGTAAGGGGTAAGCGGTGCGATCAGCCAAACTTCCAATGGCTAACATTCAACGTTCAACGTCCAAGGAGGCATGCAACTGGGGCATGAAGTGCGAGAGTTGCATGGAGGGGATCCGATCAAGGCGGGGGTTCACGCGAAGGCGCGAAGTTTTTCAATAGGTAGGGCGTGGACTCCGTCCGCGCCGCGGCGGTGAGCGGAGTCACCGTCCTACCCCAAGGCAGCGATCCGCCACACACCCCGCCCTTCGGGCATCAGCCTTCGCCAAGCCTACGGCCGACAGGCCCCTCTTCATAGAGGGGATTAAAAACAAAGCCCGCGGTTTCCCGCGGGCTTGCTAATCGCTTTCAGGTTTCAGGTCTCAGCCTTCCCCTACCGCTTAGTAGCGGTAGTGCTCCGGCTTGTAGGGACCGTTGACCGGGACGCCGAGGTACTCGGCCTGGTCCTTCGAGAGGACGGTCAGCTTGGCGCCGATCTTCTCGAGGTGCAGGCGGGCGACTTCCTCGTCGAGGTGCTTCGGCAGGCGGTAGACGGCCACCTTGTAGGTGTCCTTGTTCTTCCACAGGTCGAGCTGGGCGAGGGTCTGGTTGGTGAAGCTGTTCGACATCACGAACGACGGGTGGCCGGTGGCGCAACCGAGGTTCACGAGGCGGCCTTCGGCGAGCATGTAGATGCTGTTCCCCTTCGGGAACGTGTACATGTCGTACTGGGGCTTGATGTTCGTGCGCTTGGCGCCGGAGGCGTTGAGCTTGTCGATCTGGATCTCGTTGTCGAAGTGGCCGATGTTACAGACGATGGCCTGGTCCTTCATCTTCTCCATGTGCGCGAGCGTGATGATGTCCTTGTTGCCGGTCGTCGTGACGTAGATGTCGGCCGTGCCGAGCGTGGACTCGACGGTGTTGACCTCGAAGCCTTCCATCGCGGCCTGCAGGGCGTTGATCGGGTCGATCTCGGTGACGACGACGCGCGCGCCGAAGCCCTTGAGCGAGTGGGCCGAGCCCTTGCCGACGTCGCCGTAACCGCAGACGCAGGCGACCTTGCCGGCGATCATGACGTCGGTGGCGCGCTTGAGGCCGTCGGCGAGCGACTCGCGGCAGCCGTAGAGATTGTCGAACTTCGACTTCGTGACCGAGTCGTTGACGTTGATCGCCGGGACGCGGAGCTTGCCCTTCTCCAGCATCTGGTAGAGGCGGTGCACGCCGGTGGTCGTCTCCTCGGACACGCCGCGCCATTCCTTGGCGATCGTGGTCCACTTGAGCGGGTCTTCCTTATGAACCTTTTTGAGGAGGTTCTTGATGACCTGCTCCTCGTGGGAACCGGAAGCGGTGTTCACCCAATCGCTGCCCTCTTCGAGCTCGCAACCCTTGTGAATGAGGAGCGTGACATCGCCGCCGTCGTCGACGACGAGCTGCGGGCCCTTGCCGCCCGGGAACGTGACGGCCTTGAGCGTGAGATCCCAGTATTCCTCGAGCGTCTCGCCCTTCCAGGCGAAGACAGGAGTGCCGGACGCGGCGATGGCGGCGGCGGCGTGGTCCTGGGTCGAGAAGATGTTGCACGAGGCCCAGCGGACGTCGGCACCGAGTTCCTTGAGGGTCTCGATGAGGACGGCGGTCTGGATCGTCATGTGGAGCGAGCCCGTGACGCGAACGCCGCCAAGCGGCTTGGACGGGCCGAACTTTTTGCGGACGGACATCAGGCCGGGCATTTCGTGCTCGGAGATGGAGATTTCCTTGCGACCCCAATCGGCGAGGCCGATGTCTTTGACGAGATAGTCGGCGGCGGGTTTGGCGCTGGTGGTGGTGGACATAGTGGTAAGAGGTAAGCGGCAGGCGGGAAGCGTTGAGCTAGGCGCCGGAGGCTTGGGTTGAGTTAAGGATGGTTGGATGCGGTGAGCGGAGGGGTGAGCGAAAGTTTTGCGCCTTCCCCTTACCTCTTACCGCCGTGCGCACTTAGTGCTGGATCGCGGCCTTGAGGGCGGCGGCCTTGTTGGTGAGCTCCCACGGGAGGCCGGCCTTGCCGAAGTGACCGTAGTTGGTCGTCTCGCGGTAGATCGGGCGGAGGAGATTGAGCTGGGAGACGATGTCCGCCGGCTTGAAGCTGAAAACCTTGCGAACGGCGTCCGTGATCTGCTCGTCGGAAATGCCGAGCTTGGCGGTGCCGAAGGTCTCGACGCGCACGGAGACCGGCTGCGGGTGGCCGATGGCGTAGGCAAACTGGATCTCGGTGTGCGTGGCGAGACCGGCGGCCACGATGTTCTTGGCGACCCAGCGGCCCATGTAGGCGGCGGAACGGTCGACCTTCGACGGATCCTTGCCCGAGAAGGCGCCGCCACCGTGACGGCCCCAGCCGCCGTAGGTGTCGACGATGATCTTGCGGCCGGTGAGACCGGAATCGCCCTGCGGGCCGCCGATGACGAAGCGGCCGGTCGGGTTGATCAAATACTCGGTGTTCTTCGTCAGCATGCGGGCCGGGATGACCTTCTTGATGACGTTTTCGATGAGATACTTTTCGATCATCGCATGCTCGGCGCTGGCGGTGTGCTGCGTGGAGATGACGACGTTCACGACCTCGACGGGCGTGTCGTTTTCGTAGCGGACGGAAACCTGGGACTTCGCGTCCGGGCGGAGCCACGGCGCCTTGCCGCTCTTGCGGATCTTGGTGAGCTCGCGGCCGAGGCGGTGCGCGAACATGATCGGGGTCGGCATGAGCTCGGGCGTCTCATTGCACGCGTAGCCGAACATGATGCCCTGGTCGCCGGCGCCCTGCTCGGCGGTCTTCTTGCCCTTCACCTTGCGGGCATCGACGCCCTGCGCGATGTCGGGGGACTGCGCTGTCAGGTAGTTGTTGATGAAAACGCTGTCGGCGTGAAAGACGTCGTCATTGTTCACGTAGCCGATCTCGCGGATGGCGGCGCGAATGATGGCCTCGTAGTTGAACTTGGCCTTGGTGGTGATCTCGCCGGCGACGATCACCATGTTGGACTTCACCATGGTTTCGCACGCCACGCGGCTGAACTTGTCCTGCGCCAAGCAGGCATCCAGCACGCTGTCGGAAATGAGGTCCGCGACTTTGTCGGGATGCCCTTCGCCCACGGACTCAGAGGAGAAAACAAAAGAATTAGCCATGCAGCAGATAACGGCACGCCGAGGGGCGCGGGCAAGCACAATTATCAACGCATCAGGATTACCTGATATGTGCACAGTTGAGCAGCGTTAGCGGCTAGTTGGTAAGGGGTATCGGAAGCGTCTCCAAACTGTAGCGGCGGTCGCAGACCGCCGCTATAGAAGTCCCCTTCACATAGGTAATATCCCTAAGGCCGGGCGGATTTCGTGCCGTTAAAAGGGCTGCGCAATCCCACTATGAGTCAGTCTGTTGATTCGCCTCAGCCCGCGTTGGCTGGACGCCGGATACTGATCGTCGACGACGATCGGCTGAATGTGCGCATCCTCATGAGTATCCTCAAGCCGGAGGGTTACTTCATCCAAGCCGTGCATTCCGGTGAGGAAGCGCTCGTGGCCTACGGGCAGTTCAGTCCCGACTTGGTGCTGTTGGACGTTATCATGCCCGGCATCAACGGATTTGAAACCTGCCGCGCACTGAAGGCCAACTACGGCGACACGCTCGCCCCGGTGATTTTCATCACGGCGAAATCCGAGTCGGACGACATCATCGAAGGTCTCGCTGCCGGCGGCGTCGACTACCTGCCGAAACCTTTCAAAGGCCGCGAAGCCCTCGCCCGCCTGCGCACGCATCTGCACAATCGCATGCTCAGCGAACAGCAGCGTCAGCTCGTGGCGCAGCTGAGTTCAGCCAACACCGCCAAGAACCGCCTGCTCGGCATGGTAGCGCATGACCTGCGCGGTCCCCTCGCCTCCATCCGCGGGCTCACCGATTTCCTCAGCGACGGCTCGCTCGGTCCGATCACGCCCGACCAGGTCGACATCGTGAAGATGATCCAGGACACCAGCCAGTCGCTGCTGACGATGGTGAACGAATACCTCGACGTCTCCGTGATCGAATCCGGCGAGATCAAGATCCAGCCCGAAGAGCGGCCGATCGCCGACCTGCTGGAGCGCTCCGTTTACCTGAACAATATCAACGCGGCCAAAAAAGGTTCGCACATCGAGTTTGCCGACGAGGCTGCCGACGCCGTGCTGCGCATCGACGCCGACAAGGTCCGCCAGGTCGTCGACAACCTGCTGAGCAACGCGATCAAGTTCTCGCCGCCCAACTCCACCATCCAGGTGCGCACGGAACGCGCGGACGGCCACTGCTCGGTGCTCGTGCGCGACCAGGGCCCGGGCATCCCGGAAGACGAGCGCCACAAGCTCTTCAAGGATTTCAGCCAGACCTCGGTCAAGCCGACCGCGGGCGAAAAGAGCACCGGCCTCGGGCTCGCCATCTGCAAACGCATCATGGAATCGCACGGCGGCAGTATCGCCGCCGAAAGCGTGCCCGCCGGGGGCAGCGTGTTCATCATCACCTTCCCGCTCGCCGCATGAACTACCCGCAGACCATCCTCCTGACCGACGATGAGCCGCACATCCGGAAATTCATCAGCCTGATCCTGCGCGCATTCGACAACCCGCGCATCCTCGAGGCCAGCGACGGCGCGCAGGCGGTGGCGCTCTACAAGGAGCACCAGCCCGACATGGTCCTGCTCGACGTCAACATGCCCAACATGGACGGCGTGCAGGCGCTCGCCGCCATCCAGGCGATCGATGACACCGCGGTCGTCGTGATGCTCACCTCGCTGGCCAACCGCCAGACGATCGAGGAATGCCAGCGCCTCGGCGCCGTCGACTACATCCGCAAGGACACGCCGCGCGACGAGATGAAAGCCAAGTTCGAGCGCATCATCACCGAGTGCTACGGCACGGAGGTTCCGTCATGAGCGCCGACCCCATCCCCACCGACCTGAACATGGTCGGCGTCCGCTACTCACTCCCGCAACTGCTCCGCGAAGCGCAGCAGGAACGCAACGCCCCCGCCTTCGCCATGGAGAAGCTCGAGCAGGTCGAGATCGCCAAGCTGTTCCAGAAAAACCGTCCCCGCCGTGCTCTCAAGTCTCGCAAATAAAACCTTCCTCGAACTCGTCCGGGAAACGCCGCATTTCGACATGCACGCCGAGCTCACGGCGGCCGGCAAGGAGCATGGCTACGGCACGGTCGAGCACCTGCAGGCGATCATCGACCGCAAGATCCTGACGAAGGACGAGGCCTGCCGCCTGTGGGCCAATTCCATCGGCATCGCGTACGTCGACGTGCTGGCCTCGGCCATCACCGACGAAGCCGTGGGCAAAATCCCGCCCGAGATCGCCAAGAAGACCAAGTCGATCGGCCTGTACATCATCGACGGCGTGCTCACGGTCGCGCTCGGCTCGCCCGAGGACAAGGACCTCGTGCGCCGCATCGAGCAGATCACGCAGACCACGATCAGCCCGGTGTTCTGCCTGCCGTGCGAGATCGAAGATGCCATCTCCATCCAGTACAGCACGGAGAAGACGCTCACCGACAGCCTGGCCGAACTCGAGCGCGACAATTTCTTCAGCCGCCCCGAGGTCAACGAACGCCTCGATGCCATCACCGACTCCGAGCCGCTGGTGAAGGTGCTCGATGAGATGATTTTCTTCGCCCTGCGCGAGCGCGCGACCGACATCCACATCGAACCGATGGAGATCTCGTCCCGCATCCGCTTTCGCGTCGACGGCATGATGCGCGAGGTAATGACCTTCCCGCGCAAGCTCCACCGCGCGATCGTCGCGCGCCTCAAGGTGCTCTGCAGCCTGAACATCGCCGAAGCCCGCTTTCCGCAGGACGGCCGCTTCTCGCTCGCGATCGGCACGAGCACGGCGAACTTCCGCTTTTCCTCCCTGCCCACCGTGCTGGGCGAGAAGATCGTGATCCGCGTGCTGGCCTCGACCGGCAAGAAGTCGATGATGACGCTCGACAAGATGCTCATCTCGCAGCCGATCATGCAGCCGCTGAAGCGGCTCGTGCAGAACCCGAGCGGCATCATCTTCGTCACCGGCCCTACCGGCAGCGGCAAGACCACCACGCTCTACGCCGCGCTCAACGAGATCAACGACACGACCGTCAACATCTCGACGATTGAGGACCCGGTGGAAATCCCGATGCAGGGCGTCACCCAGAGCCAGGTAAACTCCCACATCGACCTGAAGTTCTCCACCCTGCTCCGTTCTCTGCTGCGCCAGGATCCGGACGTGATCCTCATCGGCGAAATCCGTGACCTCGAGACCGCCAAGATCGCAACCGAGGCCGCGCTCACCGGGCACCTTGTCTTTGCCACGCTCCATACCAACACCGCCGCGCAGGCGATCATCCGCCTGATGGAAATCGGCGTGGAGCCGTACATGGTCGCGCCGTCCGTCATCGGCGTGCTCGCCCAGCGCCTCGCCGCCCGCATCTGCGAGCGCTGCAAGGAAGCCTATTATCCGCCACGCGAAGTGCTGGCCCGCTATTTCGAGGAAGAGGGCCTGAGCGAGGTCCCGTTCTACCGCGGCAAGGGCTGCAACCACTGTCGTGGCACCGGCTACAAGGGCCGCATCGCCTTTCACGAGCTCGTGCTCATCACCGAGGAAATCCGCCAGCTGATCTCCGAGGGCAAGAGCGCGCAGGAAATCACTCGCGCCGCCGGCCGCGTGGGCTACCGTTCGCTCCGTTATGACGGCATGCGCAAAGTCCTGCTCGGACTCACCACCATCGAAGAAATCGAGCAAAACACCTCCTTCGAATGGGCCTCTTGAATTCCATGACCACCCCCGCTGTTGATGCAGAGACCGTCGCCGGCCTCAAGGATCTCAATCCTGACGATCCCAATTTCCTGGGTGAGCTCATCGACATGTTCATGCAGGACGTGCCCGAGCGCATCGCCGAGATCGAGCAGGCGCTGGCCAAGCAGGACGCCGCGCTGCTCACCCGCGCCGCGCACACGATCAAGGGCAGCTGCAGCAATTTCGGCGCCGCCGGCCTGATGAAGGTTTCGCTGGAGATCGAGCACCAGGGCAAGAAGGCCGACTTCGCCGCCGCGACCGCCACACTGCCGGCCTTGAAGGCGGAATTCGAACTGGTCGGTGAGGCGCTGAAGGCGTTCCGGTAGGCGCGCGACGCACGGCTATCCTTGGCCAAGAGCCAGGAGAACCAATCCTTTCTCGCAGCGTCATCCTGAGCCGTGCGAAGGACCCAAGCGGTTTCGTAAGCGCGTCCGTTCTCCTTGGGTCCTTCGCACGGCTCAGGATGACGGCTTAGGCATTCTAAAGTATTTCAGTCTTCGTTCCCTTGGTTGGCTCCTGTGAATCGGCATTGCTGATTAGATTGATTGAGGTTTTGTAGCGGCACTTGCCTATGAAGCTTTTTGTCGTCGCTCTCGCCCTTCTGCTCACCGCCGGCTCCGCTTCCGCGCTCGAGTGGAAGACGCAGCAGCTGACCATCAAGGCCTCGCCGCTGGATCGCACGGCGCAGACGACGTTCGATTTCAAGAACACGGGGACCAAGACCGTCACGATCAAGAGCGTCGACACGAGCTGCGACTGCCTTGACGCCCGCCCGAGCGCCAAGACGTTTGCGCCCGGCGCCAGCGGCCAGATCATCGCTCACTTCACGCTCGGTGACCGCTTCGGCTCCTATTCCCGCACGATCATCGTCAGCACCGACGAGGGCGGCGAAGCGACCGCACTGACCGTCGGCGTGGAAATCCCCGAGGCCGCCACTCTCTCCCCGCGCGTCGTGGAATGGAAGCTGAACGCCGCCGCCACCGAACAGGCCGTCGAGATTGTCGTCACGCCCGGCGTGCAGCTCACGATCAACGAAGCCACCTGCACCAGCGACGCGTTCCAGTTCCGGCTCGAAACCCTCGAAGCCGGCAAGCGCTACTGCCTGCGCATTTCACCCAAGAGCACGCACGAGGTCGCCAACGCCGCGTTCCGGTTGATCGCGAAAACGTCCGCGGGCCAGGAATTGATCTTCAGCGCGTACGGCAACGTGCGGTGACGGCGGCTCTGCGGCTGCGATTTTGATTGGAAAGGTTTGGACCGTAGGGGCGCAGGCTTGCTGCGCCCAATCCCGGCGCGCCGGGATTCCACACGCCGACGAAGATCATTGGACTCTGCGCTTCGCACAGAATGGGCGCAGCAAGACTGCGCCCCTACAAAACCCGTTCTACCGGTACAACGCCGTCATCAGCCTTCGCCAAGCCTACGGCCGACAAGCCGACGTCGCCTAACGATAGAGCGCGGTAACGGGCGTCGCCGTCAGCACGTTATACTGGCGCATCGCCAGACGCCACCAGGGCGAGAGGCGTTCCGAGGGTTGCTTCCAGAGTTGTTCGTGCAGCCAGTTCATCGATTCGGCGTCGAGGAGCAGGGCCATCTTTTCGCGGGTGGAGAATTTGTCCGGACCCTCGGCGAGCAGGCGGCGGCGCAGCTCGACGAAATAACGGCGCACCGAATAACTGCCGGGACGGCGCTGGCGCAGGAGAGACACGTGGACGGCGTTCACATAGGGATCGAGAATCGCCTGCATCAGGCCGTAGTCGCGGCGCAGCTGCTTGATCGGCTGCATCTGCTGGTAGGCTTCCTCAAGGTTGCTTTCCAGCAGCGCCAGCTCCTTGGCCGGCTCGGTTTCGTCGGGCGTGAGGAAGAGCCCGAGTTCGCGCGCGCGGCGGCCGAAGCCGGCACGACTGAGGAAAATCGACAGTGGCGCGGACAGCACCAAACCCAGCAGCACCGGCAGCAGCCACCAGAAGAACGCCGGCGCAATGATGTAGGCCGACACGCCCCAGATGATGCCGAAGAGTGTCTGGCCGGAATGCGTGATGATCGCCTCGCGCCAGTCGGGATCGTCGCTGGCGGTGCGCTGCTGCGTCACCCACGACACGCCCTGCCCGAGGAGAATGTAAGCGACGAACTTGGCATGGAACATCATGTTAATCGGCGCGAGCAGCGCCGAGGTGATGATCTCGAGGATCGCGCTGAGCACCAACCGCACCGGGCCGCCGAAGGCTTCGCTGCGACCGTGCTTGAGCACCAGGCCGACGCTCAGGAACTTCGGCAGGAAGATGAGCGCCATGGTGAGCGTAAACAGCGCAAAGGCCTCCGGCACCGGCACGGCGTAGCCGAAGACCATCGTATAATTGCGCATCGGGTCGAACGGCGCCGTGGCGTTGAAGCGATGGAGGCTGCTGAGCAGCATGAAGAGCAGCCAGATCGGCGAGCTCAAGTAGCCCATGATGCCCTGAAAGAGATGGAAACGATTGATCGGATGCAGCCCAGGCGCGGACACCAGCCAGGTGTGCTGGAGATTGCCCTGCGCCCAGCGGCGGTCGCGCTTCGCGGCATCGATCAGCGTCGGCGGGCCTTCCTCGAAGCTGCCCTCGAGATCGTAGGCAAGCCAGACCTTCCAGCCCGCTTTGCGCATCAACGCAGCCTCGACGAAGTCGTGGCTCAGGATGCGCCCGCCGAACGGTTCGGCACCCGGCAATTCCGGCAGCGAGGCGTGCGACATGAACGGCGCGACACGAATGACAGCGTTGTGACCCCAGAAATTGCTTTCGCCCTGGTGCCAGTAATTCAGGCCGGCGAGGAAGAGCGGGCCGTAGAGGCGGCTGGCGAACTGCTGGATACGCGAGTAAAGCGTAACGCCGTTGATGATGCGCGGCGCGGTCTGGAGGATGCCGACGGTCGGGTTGCGCTCCATCATCGCCACGAGCTTCACGATCGACTCGCCCGTCATGATGCTGTCGGCGTCGAGCACCACCATGTAGCGATAGCTCTGGCCCCAACGGCGGAGGAAGTCGGCGACGTTGCCGCTCTTCTTGTTAATCGAGATGCGGCGCTTGCGGTAGAAGATGCGGCCGAAACCATCGAGCTGTTTGCAGAGTTCGGCCCAGGCGACCTCCTCCTGGATCCAGCGGTTGGGATCGTTGGAGTCGCTGAGGATGAAGAAGTCGAATTCGTCGAGGCGGCCCGTCTGCTCGAGCGAGCGGTAGATGACGCGCAGGCCCTCGAAGATGCGGCTGGGATCCTCGTTGAAGACCGGCATCACGATCGCGGTGCTGCCCAGGGGCAGCTTGAGCAGTGATTCGCCCTCGATCGTGCGCGAGATGCGCGCGTTGTCGCCACGGTTGATCACATAGAGACCGAGCAGCGCCGTGCAGAAACCGGTGGTGATGTTCGCGAACAGGATCGTGAAGAGCGCCAGCAGCGGCAGCTCGAGCAGGTTCACCTGCCCCTGCCAGAGGATGTCGGCCATGAACCACGCCGCGAGGCTGGTCAGCAGGAAAACCAGGCTGAAGAACGTCGCGCGCCGGCGGCTGACGCGCGATTTGTCCACTTGCTCGACGTTGAAGGCGGTGGGCATGGGTTAGCGGAAATTTGTCCGGCTGCGTGCGTCCACCACACACCCCGTCGCTGCGCGCCACCCCTCTTCATCGAGGGGAATCAAGCCCACGCAGCCGAAGTCCCCTCTATGAAGAGGGGCGCCCAACGGGCGGGGTGTGTCGACCCGAGTTAGATTAGTGCGGCGACAAGCGTTCATCGCGTGGCGTAGAAAACGAGAGCGAGCACAGAGATGAACAGCGCCCAGAGCAGCGTCACACGCAGGATCGGCCATTTCTCGATCTGCTCGAAGGTCTGGCCGGCCACTTCGGTGAGCGTGCCGAGCTCGATCGGACGCGGCACCATGCTGGTGACGGTCATGTCGGGACCGGCCTGGATGGAACGGCGCTGCATCTCCGTGGCGAATTCCGGCGGGACCTGCTGCTCGTCGAGAAAGGCATAGGGCCAGCGCTCCACGCCGTCGGACAGCAGCAGCGCGACGCGCCCCTCGACGGCGATGCGTTCGTGCGGGAGATTCTTGTCACCGAGCAGTTCGCCGAACCACTCGTCCATCATGTGGTCCACTTCCTCGGCCGCCAACGTGGTCGGGTCGAGCGAAGGATCCGCCTCGTGACGCCGCGCGGCGCGCGCGATGACCTTTTCCAGGATGGTGATCTGCTGGAGGCGGTTGTGGACGCGGTGCGCGCGCAGGTAGTCCTCGACGCGGATGAACGCGGCGTTCCACTGCTCCGGGGTACCCGTGCGGGGACGGAAGGCGTTCAGGGGTTCCAGAGGTTGCTCCATGTCTCGGTGAGAATGTCCTTACCGTCCTTCAGAAAACAGCGCAACTCCACAGGACGCCCGGAACCGTCGGCGGTCAGCTCGAACACCACACGCCACACGCCGAGCGGCGCGATGCGCTGGACGCCGACAAAATCGGAAACCTTCGCCCCCGGGCCGGCGGTCACCACCGCTTCGGGCGCGCTTTCGCCACCACCCTTGAACGGCACCTTGGCAAAATCCACGACGATGCGGCGACGCTCAGGATGGTCGAGCACCGCGCCCTGGCGAGTCGAGGCAACGTAGCCCGACGGCGGCCGCGCGCCCGCGTCGGCGAGCCAGTGCAGGCGATATTCGAAAGCCAGCGGCTTCCCCAACGCCGGGAGCGTAGCGGGCACCCAGCAGGCGACGATGTTGTCGCTGGTCTCGTCCGGCGTGCGAATCTCGAGCAGGCGTACCGCACCCGCGCCCCAATCGCCGACCGGCTCGACCCACGCGCTCGGGCGCAAGTGGTAGTTGGCCTCGAGATCGTCATAATGTGCGTACTCGCGATCGCGCTGCATCAGGCCGAAGCCCCGCGGGGATTTGTCGCTGAAAGTGGAGACACGCGTCGCCGGCGGATTGGCGAGCGGACGCCAGATCCATTCGTCGGTTCCGGTGTTGAGCAGCAGGCCGTCGGAGTCGTGGACCTCGGGGCGGAAATCGTCGCGCGACCAGCCGCTGTTCTCGCCGTGCTGAAACATGCTCGTCAGCGGGGCAAGGCCGACGACCGCCGGATTGCGGCGGAAATAAAGGACGGCCTTCACGTCGGTGACGGTCTCGGTGCCTGGATGAAAAGTGAAGCGATACGCACCCGTCGCGCTCGGGCTGTTGAGCAGGGCGAACAACGTGACGCTGTCACTGCCGGGCGCCGGACGCACGACCCAGAATTCGTCGAAGCGCGGGAATTCCTCGGGCTTCGGTTCGCCGGTGTCGATCGCGAGACCGCGGGCCGACAGACCGTAGCTCATGCCCTTCCCCACCGCGCGGAAATAGCTCGCACCGAGAAACACCGCGAGCTCATCGCCCGCCTTGTTCAACGGATAGTGAATGCGGAAACCCGCGAAGCCCGTGTGCGGCGGAATGTCGCCGGTCTTGGTCTCGCCATAGTTGAACAGCGAGCGCGCGAAATCGATCGGCCGCGCCTGGCCGTCCACGATCTCGTTGATCGCAACCGGCGCCTTGAAAAGCCAGCCCGGGTGGAAGAACTGCAGCTGGAACGGCAGCTTTTCCTGCAGCCACCACGCATGGTTGCGATCGAACTGGATGGCGCGATGCTTGTCGTAGTTCAGCTTCTGCATCCACTCCGGCAGGTTTTCCGCGGGCGCAACATAGGGCTGCGCGGCGAGCGCCTGCGCGCGGGATTGGACGTCGGCGAGGTCGAAGGCGTGAGCAGAGCCAAGCAGACCGAATACGAGTGTGATAGCGCCAGCGAACCACACACCCCGCCCTGCCGGGCGCCCCTCTTCATAGAGGGGATTTCTCGCAGCGTAGGTTTGAGTCCCCCCTATGAAGAGGGGTGGCGCGCAGCGCCGGGGTGGGTTCAGGGAACCCTCGAACCACGACATGACGTTCATCACAGGAAATAATTCTTCTGCTTCTCCGAGATCGGCAGACCAGCCTTCTCCATCACCGCAAGCAAATCCTCCCAAGCGTCGCGCTTGATCTTCTTCGCGGCGGCCGAAACGAGGCCTTCCTGGCGCAGAAGATAGGACGGGTGGTAGCTCGCGCGCAACGGCGTGCCGGCATACTCGTGCCAGGCGCCGCGCGCCGCGCCCATCGACTTGAAACGCTCGGCGCCGAGCAAGCCGTCGACGGCGGTCTTGCCGAGCGCGACCAGCACCTTCGGCTGGATGATCGCGATCTGCGCGCGGATGAAAGGCAGACAGTAGGCCATCTCTTCGGCCGTCGGCGGACGGTTGCCGGTTTGGAAACCGTCGCTGCCGCGTTCGCCCATCGCGGGACGCCAGTTGAGGATGTTGCCGATGTAGACCTGGCTGCGATCGGTACCCATGGCCTTGATCATGCGGTTGAGCAGCTGGCCGGCGCGGCCGACGAACGGCTCGCCCTGATCCTCTTCGTCGGCTCCGGGCGCTTCACCGACAAACATGATGGAGGCATCGAGGCTGCCGACGCCGAAAACGATCTTCTTGCCGGGATAAACCTTCTCTTTGCAGACCGGATCGTTGAGCACGATGTCGCGCAGCGCGTTCCAGCGCGTCTGTTTGTCGCCTTCAGGCAGAGTGAATTTAGCGGCGGGAAGCGGGGCGGCCGGAGCGGCGGGTTTGGGGACAACCGGGACCGGAAGTGCGAACGAGGCAGCCGGCCGCGGTGTGGCCGGTCCGGGGTCAGCGCCCCCGGCTGCAGGGTTACGAACCTCGCGAAAATCGGACGTCGCGCTTTCGCTGAAGCTTTCCGGTTCGTCCGCCAGCGCGGCGCGCAACATCGCCACGCTCTCCTCGGAAACGGAGACGCTCCGCCGGCCCTCGGACTTGAGGCGGCGCAGCTCTTCGTTGAGCGCGAGGAGTTGTTCGCGGGTGTTCACGGAAAATCAGACCGGCCGGCTGGCGATGAGTTTCTCGACATATTTGGCGAGCAGGTCGAATTCGAGATTCACGCCGCTGCCCGCTTTTTTCTCGCGGAGATTGGTGGCCGCCAGCGTGTGCGGGATCAGCCACACGGCGAAAGAATCGCCCGAAACTTCCGCGACCGTCAGCGAAATGCCGTCCACGGCGATCGAGCCCTTCGAAACCAGGTAGCGGCCAAACCCTGCGGGCGCGGCGACCTTCAGGTAGTGATCCTTGCCGCGCGCCTCGAAGACCTCGACCCGAGCGAGCGCGTCGACGTGACCCGAAACAAAATGTCCGCCGAGCCGGCTCTCCGGCTTCAAGCTGCGCTCGAGATTCACGGAGGAGCCGGGCTTGAGCTCGGAAAAATTGGTGAGCCGCACCGTCTCAGCGAGCAGGTCGAACCAGAGGTTGCCGGCGTCGAAACGCGTGGCGGTGAGACAGCAGCCGTTGACGGAAATGCTGTCACCCAAAGCGACGTCGGACGTCACGGTTCGCGCCGCGATTTGCAGCGACCACGCCTCCTTGCCGGGCGCGAATGCCACGACCTGACCGACTTCCTCAACGATTCCGGTGAACATGCGGGGAAGTGGTTAGGCGACGCCCGCGCCATTATCCATCCCAGATGCGCCAGGATGTAAACTTAGCAGGATTGACGGTGTAGATGAACGTCCCACAGTGATTCGTTTACAAGCATGGCTGCGACCAATTGCAACGAATACGACTTCCTGAAGATTGAGCCCCACTGGCAGGGAATCTGGGAGAAAACCAAGCCGTTCCGGGCGGATAACGTCTCGACGAAGCCGAAGTACTACGTCCTCGACATGTTCCCCTACCCGTCCGGCGCCGGCCTGCACATCGGCCATCCGGAGGGCTACACGGCGACCGACATTCTCGCCCGCTACAAGCGCGCCCGCGGCTTCAACGTCCTCCACCCGATCGGCTGGGACGCCTTCGGCCTGCCCGCCGAGCAGCACGCGGTGAAAACCGGCACGCACCCGGCGACGAACACGCAGAACAACATCACGAATTTCCGCCGACAGATCAAAGCGCTTGGCTTTTCGTACGACTGGGATCGCGAAGTTGACACGACCGACCCGAAGTACTTCCGCTGGACGCAGTGGATTTTCCTCCAGCTCTTCAAGAAGGGCCTGGCGTACGTCGACGAGCGCCCCGTCTGGTGGTGCCCGGAACTCCGCACCGTCCTCGCCAATGAGGAAGTGGTGGACGGCAAATCCGAGGTCGGTGGCTTTCCCGTCGAGCGCCGCAACCTGCGCCAGTGGGTGCTGCGCATCACCGCCTATGCCGAGCAGCTGCTCGAAGGCCTCAAGGATATCGACTGGCCCGAGTCCACGAAGCGCATGCAGGAAACGTGGATCGGCAAGAGCGAGGGCGCCGAGGTGCTCTTCAAACTGGAGAACGCCGCGCTCGGCGACCTGAAGATTTTCACGACGCGTCCCGACACGCTGTTCGGCTGCACCTACATGGTGCTCGCGCCCGAGCATCCGCTGGTCGACAAGCTCACCACGGCCGACAAACAGGCCGAGGTTGCCGCCTACAAGAAGGTCACCGCCGCGAAGAGCGACGTCGACCGCATGGCCGAGTCTGCGAAGGAGAAGTCCGGCGTGTTCACCGGCAGCTACGCGATCAACCCGATCAACGGCGCCAAGGTGCCGGTGTGGATCGCCGACTACGTGCTCATGGGTTACGGCACCGGCGCGATCATGGCCGTGCCCGCGCACGACGAGCGCGACTGGGATTTTGCGCAGCAGTACCACCTGCCGACCCCGCGCGTCATCGCCGCGCCGGATGGTGACGAGAAACTGCCGTACACCGGCGACGGCGTGCTGGTGAATTCGCCCGGCTACGACGGCCTGCCTTGGGCCGAGGCCAAGAAGAAGATCATCGCCGACCTCGCCGCGAAGGGCATCGGCAAGGGCACGATCAACTACAAGATCCGCGACTGGCTGTTCTCGCGCCAGCGCTATTGGGGCGAACCTTTCCCGATCGTTTGGCTGAGCGAAGCCGACTACGCGAAGGCGGCCGCCGTGCGCAAGGACTTGCCGGCCTCGCCCGTGACCTTTGTGGAAAACGGCGTGAAGCAGTTCGCGCTGCCGCTGCCCGATGCATCGCTTCCGCTGACGCTGCCCGCCGTAGAATCTTACCTGCCGAGCGGCAACGGCGAGAGCCCGCTGGCCAACGTCACCGACTGGCTGGAAATCTGGTTCAACATTCAGACCGGCGAGGCTGTGCCTGCCGCGACCGCGAAGCCTGCTGGAGACCACTGGGTCCGCGCACGCCGCGAGACCAACACCATGCCGCAATGGGCCGGCTCGTGCTGGTATTATCTTCGCTACCTCGACCCGCAGAACGCCAACGCGCTCGCGAGCCCCGAGGCGCTGAAGTATTGGGAAGGCCCCGATCTCTATGTCGGCGGCGCCGAGCACTCGGTGCTGCACCTCCTCTACGCACGCTTCTGGCACAAGGTGCTGTTCGACCTCGGCATCGTGCCGAAGTCCGAACCGTTCCCGAAACTTTTCCACCAAGGCATCATCCTCGGCGAGGACGGCGTGAAGATGTCCAAGAGCCGCGGCAACGTGATCAATCCCGACGACATCATCCGGGATTACGGCACCGATTCGCTGCGCCTGTACCTGATGTTCCTCGGGCCGCTCGACGCGATGAAGCCCTGGAACACGAAGGGCATCGAGGGCGTGCACCGCTTCCTCAAGAAAGTCTGGCGCGAGTGCCTCGACGAAACGGGCGCGCCGAACGCGCGCATCGCCGCCACCGGCGCGCTCACGCCGGAAACGGAAAAACTCCGCCACGAGACGATCAAGAAGGTCACCGAGGATTTCGACGCACTGCGCTTTAACACCGCGATCTCGCAGTTGATGATCTTCACCAACGCGCTGCAAAAGGAGCCGGTGCTCCCGCGCGAGGTGTTGCAGGATCTCCTGCGCCTGCTCGCTCCCCTCGCCCCGCATATCGCGGAGGAACTCTGGACGCGCATCGGGGCCGAAGGCTCCGTGGCCGCGGCCGGCTGGCCGGTTTTCGATCCGGCAAAGCTGGTGGCGACCACGATCAAGATCGTGATCCAGGTGAACGGGAAACATCGCGGCGACGTCGAGGTCCCAGCCAATGTCACGGAAGCGGAACTGACGGTTCTGGCTCCCCAGAATCCCAAGGTCGCAGCCCATTTATCCGGCAAAGAAATCAAGCGCGCTATTTACGTAAAAGGACGCTTGATAAACTTTCTGGTGTAATGAGTTACGCAAAAATCCGTAAAGGTGCCGGAAATACGCTTGTCATGGGTGTAATACCCTAGCTATTCCTAGGGTTAACTAAACCAGCTGTATTGCCCGCCGCTCATCGCCCTCCTCAACTCTCGAACCGGCCATGAAAACTAATTTTTCCCGACTGCTCCTCGCCAGCGCGCTTGTGCTTTGCGTCGCTGTTCCGAGTTCGTTCGCGCAACGCTCGCTCGGTAAAAAGAAAGGGCCGACCAGCAAGATCTACGTCGCGGAGAGCAACGGTGACGCCCAGATCCAGAGTGGCGAAAAAATCTACACCGCGCGCCAGGCGACGGCGTTCGACGCTCCCGGCACGGTAATCGAGACCAAATCCAATTCGCACAACGCGATCGTTTATTCCAACGGCACGGGCATGTTCGTCGACGAAAATACCCGCGTCGAAATCGGCCGTTTTGTGCAGGAGCCCTTCCAGCCCCAGCGCGAGGCCACGCTCGACCAGCCTTACGAGCCGTCGATTTCCCAGAGCAACGTCTACATCCCGCACGGCGCGGTCGGCATCTGCACCAGCCGCCTCGTGTCCGGCAGCTCGATGCTCTACGGCACCCCGCACGGTTCGGTGAACATCCGCGGCGGCAAGGTGGCCATCGAGTCGCATGCCGATGAAACCTACATCGACCTGCTCGAGGGCGACGTGACCGTCCGCAGCACCGGCAAGGAAGTGGGCGGCCAGATCCTCCGTCCCGGCGAGCGTGCGGTCGTCAAGCCCGCCGCCGTCCCTGGCGCGGAGCCGACCATCACGATCATGCCGATCCCGCAGGAATCGATGAAGCTCGATGACGAGCGCGTGGAAATGGCGTGCAATGCCAAGAAGACCGTGACTTTCGAGGCGATCGACCGTCCGGCGGGCCAGCAGGGCGACACCACCGCCGGCGGCACCCCAGGCAACGAAGCCGCTGGTGCGGATTCCGACCAGGACATCGTCGCCAAGCCGACGGTGCCCGGCAATCCGCCCACCAACATCGTGGTGAGCCCCGACCGCCTGCCCGGAACCTGATTCATGGCTTCGTTCTCCCGCCTTCCCCGCATTGCCGCCGGCCTTGGCCTCGTGGCCTGGCTGACCGTAATCCCGTCCGCGCAAGCGCTGCTGAACCTCGACGGTTCGCGCAACCAGCTGTTCGTTTTCGGCGGGGTAACGTTTGGCTACAACGACAACATCTTCTCCCAGGCGAATGGCACGGGGGATTCGACCGTCACCGCCCAGGTCGGCGCCGAACTCAGGCGCCGCGCGGGACTCATCGCCGTCAATTCCACGGCGAAAATCGATTTCGTCCGCTACAGCAAGAATACGAAGGAAAACACGATCAACCCGAACTTCTCGCTGGAGCTGAACAAGACGGAAGGCCGCACCACCGGCGCATTCACCGTAAGCGCCTATCGCGAAACCAAGTCGGACAGCGCGGTCAACCTGCGCACCAGCTCCTGGAATTTCCCGCTCGGCCTGAGCGTCAAGTATCCGATCAACGACAAGTTCTACGTCACTTCGGCCAGCGGCTACCTGCACCGCAGCTATAGCGACGACACCGTCGCCCTCGTCAACTACACCGACTACAGCGAGGCGGTTGACTTCTACTACACCTACACCTCGAAGCTCGACCTGCTGGCCGGCTACCGCCTGCGCGTCGCCCGCACTTCCGCCGGCACGCGCGACACCGACAACTGGTTCAATGTCGGTGCCACCGGCGGCCTGTTCTCCAAGCTGTCCGGCACGGTGCGCTTCGGTTATCAGATCCGCGACCAGAAGCCCGCGATCGGCAGCACCGAGCGCTTCGACCATTGGAATGCGTCGGCTTCGGTCAACTGGCCCTTCACCCGGAAGCTGAACTTCGCCTTCTCCGTGAACCGGGATTTTAGCACGATTGCGACCGGTGCCTCGGTCGACTCCACCAGCCTCGCCGCTCGCGCACAATATGCCTACAGCCGCAAGCTGGAGTTCAGCGGTGGCGCCTCCGTCGGCCGCAACCAGTTTCTCGGGGCTGCCTCCGGCGACCGCCGCGACACGTTCTTCACCTGGGACGTCGGCGCCCGCTACCGGATGAATGAGCACCTGCAAATTGGCGCTTCGTATACTTACTTCAAGAACTGGTCTACCGTCAGCTTCTCCGACTTCGACAGCCACGGCATCTCCGTGGATATTTCCGGTCGCTATTGATTTTCCCATGAAACACGTCCGTCTCCTCCCGCTCGTTGCGCTGCTTTGCCTCGCCGGCCTCCTGCCGGCTCGCGCCGCCGACACCCCGGCCGCCAACGACAAGAAGAACTACGTGCACACGCTCGCCCTGGCCGATCGCGTGCGCGTCGTGGTCTACCAGGAAGAAGACCTCGCCAGCATCACCCGCATCGATGCCCGCGGCAAAATCAACCTGCCCCTGATCGGCGAGATCGCCATCGGCGGCCTCACCGTGGTCGACGCCCAGACCGCCATCGAGAACGCCTACAAGGACGGCCGTTTCCTCCGCAACCCGCAGGTCACGGTCAGCGTCGAGGAATACGCGCCCCGCGAGGTCTCCATCCAGGGCCGCGTGCGCAATCCCGGCCGTTACACCCTGCCGATCGAATCCACCCTCACGGTCGTGGAGCTCGTCACCAAAGCCGGCGGCGTCGACGACATCGGCAAGGGCTCCGCGGTGACCGTCACCCGGATTGCCGCCGACGGCACCAAGAAAGTCTTCACTGTCGACGTGGATAGTATAATCAAGGGCAAGCGTGACACGAAAATCGATGACACCACGCTCTTGCTTCAGCCCGGAGACATCGTTTACGTGCCGGAGCGTCTGATCTAGACCCCACCCGCATGCCTTCGGAAAACCTGCCGCCCAATTCCGCTTCCCAGGCCGCAGGCGCGTCGCTGCACGGCAACGACCAGGTGGTGGAACGCCGGTCGCTGCGCGATTACTACATCATTCTCCGGGAGCGCTTATGGGTGGCGCTGCCCATCGCCCTGCTCGTCTCCCTCTCCGTCGGCTACTACAAGGCGCAGGAGGTGCCGATGTACTCCGCCACTGCCACGATGCAGTTCGAACGGCCGGAGCGCGTGGTCATCAGCGAGCAGGTTGTCGACACCTCCGTCCGCTCCGACCTCGACCTCAACACCTACCTGCAGATCCTGACCAGCGGCCGCCTGCGGACCATGGTGGCGCAATCGCTCACCCCGGAGGAAATCAAGATCCTCCAGCGGCCCTACCTTAAAGACCTCGCGCCCGGCACCAACCCGCCGGCCGTCTCCAGCCTGCTGGGCGGCATGTCCCCGGAATCGGTCCGCAACAGCTTCCTCATTCGCATCAACGTCTCCAACCGCGATCCCGAGGGTGCAGCCCTGCTCGCCAACCGCTACGTCGAGCAGTTCCTGCGCTACCTGACGGAAAACGTCGGCGGCAAGAACGAGTTCGCCGTCGAATACCTCCGCACGCGCTCCGAGGAGCTGCGCCGCGAGTCCGAGGCCGCCGAGCAGCGCCTGCAGGACTACCGCCGGAAGAACAACCTGGTTTCGCTCGATAACAGCATCAACATCATCAGCGAGCGCCTGCGGGCCATCAACACCAGCCTCACCTCCGCGCGCATGGCTCGCATCGATATCGAGACGGTGCTCGGCCAGATCGACCGCATGCAGCAGCAGAAAGGCAACCTGCTCGAGATCGGCTACGTCTCCGCCTACGGCAACATTGCGGCGCTGAAGACCCAGCTGGCCGACCTCAACAACCAGCAGGCCATCCTGAGCGAGCGCTACCTGGAACGTCACCCCAAGATGGTGAACATCGCCAACTCGATCGACGTCGTCACCGCGCAAATCCAACACGATGTCGAGCAGTCGGTCGTCGACCTCCGCACGCAGTACGAGAAGCTCAAGGAAACCGAAAGTTCCTACACCAAGGAGTACAAGGAAGCGGAAGCCGGTCAGCTGCGCCTCGGCGAGCTTTCCGTCGATTTCAAGAGCCTGGAAAATCAGGCCCAGGTCGCGAAGAGCAATTACATCCAGATTCTCGACCGCCTGAACCAGACGACGAACACCAAGAATTTGGACAGCATTCCCGTGAAACCGCTCGATCGCGCCATGCCGCCGGGTGGTCCCTCCAGCCCGAACATGAAGAATATCATCAAGACGAGCATCATGCTCGGCCTGCTGGTCTTCGCGGGCGTCGCGGTCGGTCTCAGCTTCATCGATGATCGCGTGAAGAGCGCCTGGGACATCGAAGGCTTCATCGGCACGACGCTTCTCGGCATCATTCCCGAACTCGGCGACGTTCCGGACACCGAGAAGCACTCGCTTGTCACCAGCAACAAGACCTCGCCCGGCTCCGAGGCGTTCCTCAGCGTTTACAGCGCGGTCAAGATCCAGTCCAAGCTCGATTTCCCGAAGTCCATCCTCGTCACCAGCACGATCCCCGGCGAGGGCAAGACGATGATCAGCTGCAATCTCGCGGCGTCGTTTGCGCGTCACGGCAAGCGCGTGCTGATCATCGACTGCGACATGCGCCGCCCGATGCTGCATCGCCATTTCAAGCTCACCAACGAGCTCGGCATGATCGCCTGGTTTGAAGCGGGCGCGAACATTCCGGCGGACCCGTTCACCGATCCCACGCTCGGCTTGGTCAAGGTCGACGACAACCTCTTCCTCCTTCGCTCCGGCGGCCGTTCCAAGAGCCCGACGGAACTGCTCGAGAAGCCGGTGTTCGGCCAGTTCATCGAGGCGATGAAGCAGCACTTCGACCTGATCATCGTCGACTCGCCGCCGATGGGCGCTGTCACCGACTCCCTGCTCATTTCCGAGCGCACGGACGAGATCATCTACGTCTGCCGCTTCAACCGCGCTTACCGGAAACACATTCGCCTCTACATCAAACAGCTTCGCGAAGGCAAAAACGAGCTACTGGGCATCGTGCTGAACGGCCTCTCGCCGCGCCGCATCGAGTATTACTCGAACTACCGGTATTACCGGTCGTACAAGAAATACTACGGTTCGCAGTCGTAGTCTTCGGAGAGGAACAGGTTTTGTGGGAGGGGCTTTATGCCCCGACATTAGACCCTCCCGAACCGGCGGGGCATAAAGCCCCACTTACATTTGGCTTTCGTCTTTCCGCCCTTCCGCCTTTCTGTCCTGCAGCTTCCTCCTCCCGTGCCTTCCGCCTTCCTGCCCCCGGATTTCAATCCCACCCGTCCCGTCGCCCTGATCGCCGGCCGTGGCAGCTATCCGGTCATCACCGCCGCGGCCATCCGGGCCGCCGGCGTACCGGTGCGCCTGATCGCAATGGACGACGAGACGAGCCCCGAACTCATCGCCAGCTTCGCGGAGAAAGATCGCGTGCTCATCAATGTCGGCCAGATCGGCAAGATGCTGTCCGCACTGAAGGACTTCGGCGCCGGCTACGCACTGATGGCCGGCCAGGTTAAGCCGAAGAAGCTCTTCCACGGCCTCACGCCCGACCTCAAGGCCGCCGCCATTCTGTTCAAGCTGAAGCGCCGCAACGCCGAGACCATCTTCGGCGCCATCGCCGAGGAAATTGAAAAGCTCGGGGTCACGCTGCTCGACGCCCGCGCCTTCATCGACCACGAGATGGCCTCCGCTGGCAACATGTCCGGCGTGAAACTGCCCACCGACCAGGAATACCTCGATCACGGCATCCTGATCGCCCGCGAGATGGCCCGGCTCGACGTCGGCCAGGGCTGCGTGGTGCGCAAGGGCACGGTGCTCGCCGTCGAGGCCTTTGAAGGCACCGACGACATGTTGCGCCGCGCCGGGTCGTTCAAGACCGACGAGACACTCTTCGTGAAGACGGTCAAAGGCCGGCAGGACTTCCGCTTCGACGTGCCAGTCTTCGGTCTGCGCACCCTGCAAACGATGAAGGAGGCCGGCATCGCGGCTGCGGCGCTGGAAGCCGGCAAGGTGATCATCCTGGAGAAACCGGCCGTCCTGAAGGAAGCCAGGTCACTGGGCATCGCCCTCCACGGCTTCTGAGCCGACGGCTTGAACTTCCCGCGTTTCCGCTCACGTTAGCACCATGTCTGTCGAGATCGTCGAAGTAACCATCAAGGGCCTGATGCCCACGGCCAACGGCTGCGCCGTGTTCCTCGGCAATGACGAGAAGACCTTCGTCATTTATGTCGACCCGAGCGTCGGCAGCGCGATCTCGATGACGATCAACGGCGTGAAGAAGGAGCGCCCGCTCACCCACGATCTGATTGGGCACCTCCTGATCGGCTTCGAGATCAGCTTGGAGCGCATCGTCATTAACGACGTCAATGACGGCACCTATTTCGCCCGCATCATCCTGCACATGCAAAACGAGCTGGGCCGGAAGTTCCTCGAGCTCGATGCACGCCCGAGCGATTCCATCGTTCTCGCCCTGCAGCAGAAGCGCCCGATTTTCGTCGCCCGCCAGGTTTTCGATGCGGTCGAGGACATGACCGAGATCCTGGAACGCGTGCTCAAGCAGCAGAAGGAAGACAACAAGGACGAGGGCGAAGGTTGAGGCGATGAGCGCGCCCGCACGCACGCTTCCCGCCGCCATCCTGCCCGGCCAGCCGCTCACCGCGCTGGCGCCGATGCAGGACGTCACCGACCTGCCCTTCATGCGGGTAATGGCGCACTACGGCGCGCCGGACTATTTCTTCACCGAGTTCTTCCGCGTTCACGCGCAGTCGCGCCCGGAGAAACACATCCTGCGCTCGATCACCGAGAACAAGACGGGCCGTCCGGTTTTCGCCCAGCTCATCGGCGAGGAGATTCCGCACATGGTGCGCACGGTGAAAGACCTGCTCGCCTACCCGATCGCCGGCATCGACCTGAACATGGGCTGCCCGGCGCCCAAGATCTACAAGAAGAACGTCGGCGGCGGCCTGTTGCGCGATCCCGCCAAGATCGACGAGCTGCTCGGCGCGCTGCGCGCCGCCGTGCCCGGCCTGTTCACGGTCAAGATGCGCATCGGCTTTGACTCGACCGAAACCTACGAACACGTCCTCAGCCTGATCAACAAACACGAGGTCGACCTGCTCAGCGTGCACGGCCGCACGGTGAAGGAAGGTTACCGGAGCGACGTGCACTATGATTTCATCGGCCGCGCGGCGAAGCTCGTGAAGTGCCCGGTGCTGGCCAACGGCAATGTCACCTCCGCCGACAAGGCCGCCGAGGTGTTCGCGCAAACCGGCGCCGCCGGCGTCATGATCGGACGCCACGCCATCCGCAATCCGTGGATTTTCAAGCAAACCCGCGAGAGGTTCGCTGGAGGGTCGGGCTCCCGCCCGACCGCGGTTGGGCAGGAGCCCAAACCTCCATTAATCTTCCAACCCACCCTCGCCGACGTGCGCGAATACGTCGAGCGCCTCTACCGCGAAACGCAGGCGCCCGGCGTGCCCGAAGCGGCGCACGTTGCCAAGATGAAGAAATATCTGAACTTCGTCGGCCAGGGCGTGGACCCCGAGGGCAAGTTTCTCTTCGATATGCGCCGGGCGATGACCGAAGCCGAGCTGTTTGCCGTCTGCGACCGCCACCTGCTGGCCGAGCCGCAGCGCGCCTTTGCGCTCGAACCTTTCCCGGGTGTCATCGCCCGTCCGAACTGCGAGACACCGGTCGAGAGTTGCTCGTTGGATACGGTGACCGCCTGACGGCGAGAAGTTAGCAGATGGAAGATGGTAGATGGGGCGGAGCCACCTCTCCCAAGGGCATCCCCGATCTCCTATCTGCAAACTGCCAACTGCGCCGCGCTTCGCGCGGCTATTCGATACCCAGCACCTTGCGTCCGGTCTCCGAAATCATCTGCGGCGTCCATTGCGGGTCCCAGACGATATGAACCTTGGCCGACTCGACCGTCGGCAGCGCGGCGATTTTCTGGCGTGCGTCCTCGGCGATCGTCGGGCCCATGCCGCAACCGGGCGCCGTGAGTGTCATCTTCACTTCGACGGTGTTACCGCCGGCGGGAGTCTTCTCGATGGCCATGTCGTACACCAAACCGAGATCGACGATGTTGACCGGAATCTCCGGGTCGAAACAGGTCTTGAGCGTGGACCAAACCGCTTCCTCAGAAAATTCCACGGGCGCGGACGGCGCCGCTGCGCCCGTCGCCGGCTTGTAGCCATCGATCAGGTGGGCGTTCTCCTGCTCGATGCGAAACAGCCCGTGGTCGGTGCGCACCGTCACGTTGCCGCCCAGCGTCTGGGTGATGAAAACCTTGGTTCCTGCGCCGAGGCGCACCTTGTCCCCGGCGGGGATAGCGGTGGCCGGGCAGTTTTCGGAAAGCACTAAGTCCTGCGTCATGCGCGGAACTTAGCGCAGGCTCACATCAAAAGGCAACCGGGCATAGAGACCTTGCGGATCGTTGTACCGGTTGAGCGTTTTGAGTTCGGCGGTGGCCTCACGCATCAGCATGCCCACCGGACCGCTGAAGGTCTGGTCCTCGCGTCGGCCCTCGAAGGCGGCCGCGAAGGCCTCGGCAAACTGTTTCGGACGCGGGTACTCCGTGACCTTGAAGTTGTCGCCAAGCTTGGCCTGAGCCGCGGCGTATTTGGTCGCGACGGCGAGGCCTCCGAGTTCGTCGACGAGGCCGAGCTTCAGCGCCTCGCTGCCGGACCAGACACGGCCCTGAGCGATTTCCTCCACCACGGCACGATCGAGCTTACGACCGACTGACACCTTCGTGAGGAACTGGTCGTACACCCAATTCACGGATTTTTGGAAGAGCTCCAGTTCCTCCGGCGTCTTGGGCCGGGTGACCGTCGCCGCGTCGGCAAATTTGCCGGTCTTCACGGTGTCGAACGTCAGGCCGAGCTTGTCGTTGAACAGGCCTTGGAAATTCACAAACAGGCCGAACACGCCGATGGAGCCGGTGATGGTCGTCGGCTCGGCGAAGATGCGCTCGCCCGGCATCGCAATCCAGTAGCCGCCGGAGGCCGCCACCGTGCCCATGGAGACGATCACGGTCTTGGACTTGCGCAGCAGGGTAACCTCGCGGGCAATCTGCTCGGAAGCCGTGACGCTGCCGCCCGGGCTGTTGATGCGCAGCACGACCGCCTTGATGGCGTCGTCCTCGCGCACCTCGCGCAGCATGCGGGCGGTCTTTTCGCCGTACACCAGGTTTTCCTCATTGCCGTTGCCGTCGACGATCTCGCCCTCGGCATAAACGATGGCGACGCGGTCCCGGCCCGACGCGGAAACCTCAACCTTCTGCAAACCATCGCCGCGCTTCGGGCTCACGCCGTTGCCGGAGACGAGCTTCACGTACGACTTCAGGTTGATTTGCTTGAAAGGCTTGTCGGAATTCTTGCGGCCGGTGGCCGTCTTCAAATCGGCCAGCACCTCGTCGAGATAGCCGACGCGGTCCACGAGCTTGGCCTTCTTGGCGGCATCGGCCCGGATGAAGCCCTCCGCATCGACGACCTTTTGCAGATCGCCCGCCGGCAGCTTGCGTGCGTCCTCGATCGTGGTGGTGAGATTGCCCCAGACATCACCCAGCAGCTTCTGGATCTGCTCGCGATTCTCCGGGCTCATGTCCTTGCGGGTGTAAGGCTCGACCGCGCTCTTATACTTGCCCACGCGCGTCACCTGCACGCCAATGCCGAATTTCTCAAAGGCGCCGGCAAAGAACATTGGTTGCGAAGCCAGGCCGGGCATGACGATGGCGCCGTACGGATCGAGCACGATTTCGTTCGCGGCCGAGACGAGGTAGAAGTCACGCGTCGCCGCATAGTCGATGTACGCCTTGACGGGTTTGCCGGAGGCCTTGAAGGCGAGCACCGCTTCGCGCACTTCCTTGAGCGCCGCGAAACCGGAACCATAGCCGCCCGCGCGCAGCGAGCCGGTCAGGTAGAGTCCCTTGATCGAGGGATCGTCCGCGGCGGCCTGCAGGGCGCGCGTGACCTGGCGCAGCTGCAGCTCATGACGGGGTTCGCCGCCGAGTGCCTCCATGAAATCGTCCAAGCCTTCGTTCTGGGCCGGCGTGTCCACGATATTGGCACTGAGATCGAAAACGAGGTAAGATCCCTCCTCCACCGCCACCGGCTTTTTCTGGCCCAAGGCGATCATGGCCCCAAGGAACAGGAAGCCGACGAAGCAGGCGCCAATGATAAATACGATCAGCGCCGTGAGGGTGGCAAAAAACGAAGTGAAGAAGTTCTTCATGACCTTCGAAGCTAGGCACTACCCCCTTCCCAGCCAGCGAAAAACGTCCCGCGGCGAGTCACAAGGACAGGCGGAAGCCATTCGCGATAAGCGGCATGTTACATATCGGCCAAAATTTCCGCCGCTTTAACACGACTAGACATTTCAATGTGCCGATATAGTCTGCCTACCCCAACCACCGCCATGAGCGAAAAACAGGAATTGCTGACCACGAACCGCAAGGCTCTCACGATCAACCTCGATGGGACGCACTACGGCACGATCGCCGAGATCGGCGCCGGCCAGGAAGTCGCCCGCGTGTTTTTCCAAGCCGGCAGCGCCTCGGGCTCGATCGCGAAGACGATCTCGGCCTACGACATGACTTTCAGCGATGCCATCTACGGCAAAGCCCCGCGCTATGTTTCGCGCGAACGCCTCACGACCATGCTGGGGCACGAGTACAAGCTGCTCGTCGAGCGTCTCCAGGAGAAGCGCGGCGACCGCACCTGCTTCTTCGTGTACGCCGACACCGTCGCCACCGCCAGCGCCAAGAGCGGCGCCGGCAGCGGCCATGGCTGGCTGGGCATCCGCTTCCAAACCAAGCCCGGCGAGGAGCCCAACGACATCCTCATCCACGTCCGCACGCTCGATAAGAAAAACGTCCTCCAGCAGGAAGCTCTCGGCATCGTCGGCACTAACCTGATCTACGGCGCGTTCTACTACCGCGACAACCCGGAGAAGTTCATCCAATCGCTGGCCGACAACCTCGGCACCGACCGCATCGAAGTGGACATGCTGCGCTTCAGCGGCCCCGCGTTTGCGCACATCGACAACCGCATCCTCTCGCTGCACCTCGTCAAACACGGCCTGACCAACGCGGTCATGTTCGCCCCGACCGGCGACGTGCTGCAGCCGTCCGAAGTCATCTACAACCGCCCGGTGCTGGTCGAGCGCGGCAGCTTCCGCCCGGTCACGCACGTCAACGTCGACATGCTCAATTGCGCCACCGCGCAATTCCTCCAAGAGCCGTCGATCAAGGGCAAGGACATCGTCGTGCTCATGGAGATCACGATGAACAACCTCCTCGCCGAGGGTTCGATCGACGAACAGGACTTTCTGTCACGCGTCGACATGCTCGGGCACATCGGTTTCACGGTGCTGATCTCGAACTACTCCGAGTTCTACCGCCTCGTCTCCTACTTCCGCCGCTACACGAAGGAGATGATCGGAATCGCGATGGGCATCAACAACCTCCTCGAGATCTTCAACGAGAAGTACTACGAGAACCTCGAGGGCGGCATCCTCGAGGCGATGGGCCGCATGTTCCGCCACGCCGTCAAGCTGTACACTTACCCGATGCAGCAGACCGCGTACGACAGCTACCTGAAGAACGGCCATCCCGCCGAGGGCGGCCAGAGCCACGTGAACCACGCGTTCGCCGGCAAGGTGCTGATCACGGCGCGCAACCTGAACGTGTCGGACCACCTCCGAAACCTGTACGCGCACCTGCTCGAGAACCACTACATCGACGGCATCAGCGGCTTCAACGAGGACTACCTCACGATCTTCTCCCGCGACGTCCTGCAGCGCATCAAGAACAACGATGCCTCGTGGGAAAAACTCGTCCCGGCCAAGGTCGCCGAAGTCATCAAGCAGCGCGGCCTTCTCGGCTACGGCAAGGGCGCCCGCCCCGCCGCCGCCGCGAGCCCGGCCGTGACGGCCTAATTTGTAGCCGGGGTCGCTGACCCCGCATGCCTTCGCGCGCCAAACCGGGGTCAGCGACCCCGGCTACTTGCGCGAGCAGCTGAATCCTTGTGACGCCGGCACACGATTTTTTCCGTGTCATCCGCGAATTCCGTGGTTTAACCCTGCTGTCACCTGTCTCCTGTTTTCCGTCCCCTGATTCATTTCATGCGCTTCCACAAGTACCACGCCCTCGGCAATGACTACATCGTGATGGATCCGGCCGATTTCCCCGGCTGGTCCGCTCCCACCGTCGAGCAGATCCGCGTCATCTGCCACCGCAACTTCGGCGCCGGTTCCGATGGCATCCTGTGGGGCCCGCTGCCGTCCACGCGCGCACCGTTCGGTCTGCGCATCTTCAATCCCGACGGTTCCGAAGCGGAAAAATCCGGCAACGGCCTGCGCATTTTCTGCCGCTATCTCTACGACCAGAAGAAGGTCACCACCGCACCCTTCAAGGTCGATACGCTCGGCGGCGTGGTGCATGTCGTGATCCAGCCCGGCGGCCAGCAGCTCACCATCGAGATGGGCCAGGTCAGCTTCGACAGCGCGAAGATCCCCGTGGTGGGCGCGCCGCGCGAGGTCGTGAACGAGAAAATCCAGATCCTCGACCGCGAGTTCACCTTCACCGCGGCAACGATCGGCAACCCGCACTGCGTGATTCCCCTGCCTGCGGTTTCGCCCGAGCTGGCCCACAAGTACGGCCCGCACCTCGAAACGCACCCCAATTTCCCGAAGAAGACCAATGTGCAGTTCCTGCAGGTCATCGATCGCGCCAACATCCGCATCGAGATCTGGGAGCGCGGCGCGGGTTACACGCTCGCCTCCGGCAGCTCGTCGAGTGCCTCGGCGGCGGTGGCCCACAAGCTCGGCCTCGTCGACCGCAAGGTCACCGTGCATATGCCCGGCGGCCAGATCGGCATCGAGATCGGCGACAACTTCGCGATCACCATGACCGGCCCCGTGACCCGCGTCGCCGAGGGCACGCTGTATCCGGAGCTGTTTACGACGAAAGTCTGAGCTAAAAGCAGCAATGGCCGACCCTGGCCGAGGTCTGATGGCTGGGGCTATAAAAAAGCCGAAGCCACTCGGGCTTCGGCTGAGACTGAGTTCTTAAACGCGCGCTCAATACTTCACGCTGCACCCATACGCGCGTGTCTTCGCCTGCGCAACCGGGCGTCCGGCCTTCAGGTCTGCGAGCGCCGCATTCACGTAATTCGTCGCCTTCGGAATGTCATCGGCATCGGCGGAGTTGATGCTGTCGATGCCGCCGGCGTAAACCAACGCGCCGGTCTTATCCACGACGTAGAGCGTGGGCGTGTGGCGCGCATCATACAGCTTTCCCACCTTGCCGTCCTGGTCGCGGAAGTAAGCGGTCGCCGCCGCGCCGGTTTTCTTTTCCCACGCCTGCACCTCGGCCGGGGCGTAGTCGCCCTCGGAGCCGGGGTGGCCGGAGTTGATCGAAAGCCACACCGCGCCGCCGGCCACGGCGGCCTTCTGCGTCGCGGGCAGATTGCCGCTGCCCTGATAATGTTTCTGCACGAACGGGCACTCGGGATTCACCCACTCGAGCACCACGGTCTTGCCCTTGTACTCGGAGAGCGAGTGCTTCTGGCCGTTGATATCAGTCAGGGTGAAGTCGGGCGCAGCCTGACCCACGGTGGGAGCGGCCGAGGCCACTCCGGCAAGCAGGGCCAGCGAAGCCGCCCCGGCAAACAGGAATCGATACATGGCTTTCATGACGAGGAAACACCTAGCCCGCGTTATCCATCCGTCAAACCGCGTCACGACGTTTGGAAAACCCGCGACCCGTTCCACGCGCGCCAACGACCGCTCCCACTTGCACGTTGCGGCGGCGGCTTGGAGTCCTAGGGTGGCGCGGTGATTGGATGGATCGCAGATTTTTTCCGGCTCTGGTGGGCACTGACCTATTGGAATGTGCGCAAAACCTGGTTCCGGTTGAACGGCGCCCACCGCGATTCTTGTCCCTGCCAGACGTTCAGCGACTCCGGCCTGGCTATGGACTCGCGCTGCGAAGCCGTGGCCGAATGGAAAGAACCCCGGCGCTTCCGTAAAGTCTGCCCGCTGCTGGTCGAAACCAAGCAGGGCTGGCGTTGCAGCGTGGACGCCGAGCGCGTCCGTCCCTTCTGGGGCCGCGCGTTCCTGTTCATGGGCGGCGCCCTGCTCAGCCTCTACCTGATCGCCACCGTCGCCCTCTACAGCACGCTGCGCAGTACCGGCTATCAGCTCAGCTACCTCACGGTCGGTCTGCCGTGGCGCTGGTCGGAATTGCGCACGTCTCAGGAGCAACTCTACGCCGCCCAAGCCCAGCAAGCGCTGGCCGCCGGTAATTATCCGTCCGCGATCCTGTCTTTGCAAACCGTCTGCCAGCTCAACCCTCGCAATCACAGCGCGGGCATCGCGCTGGCCAGGCTCATGCAACTGTCCGGCCAGCCTTCGGTGGCCGAGCATATCTACGAGCGCTTGATGGAGGACATTCCGGAGGAGCGCGCCGCCACGGCGCAAGTCTGGTTCCGCGTGCTGCTGGCGCGCGCAGACTACGCGCACGTCAAGACCCTTGCGATTGCAATGCTCACCGAGGACTCCGGCCACCGCGAAGCCTGGCTGAACGCCCTGGTTTTCGCCGCGCGACAGACCAACGATGACCAAATTCTGGGTGAACTTCTTTCGGGCGAACACGGCTTGCCTGACTGGTGCGCGGAAGTGGCCCGCGCCGAACAATTGATCCTGCAACACCACCTCCCCGAGGCGTTGTCCCGTCTCAGCCGCCGCTTTCCTCTCACCTCCGGCAACTACCTCCCCTACTACCAGGCTGATCGCCTCCTGCAGCTCGGCCTGCCGGATCAGGCGGTGAGCCTGCTCGAAAATTACGGCAACCGCCTGCCCGCTGACGAAACCACGCTGCTGCGTCTGCGTGCCTTCCAAGCGAAGGGCTGGACATCCCTCGTCGAAACCGAATCGGAAAACCTCCTCTCCTATCCGCTGTCCCCCCGCCTCACCGCTCTCGTGTGCGCCTTCCTGTTGGAACAGCCCGCCACCGCGTTGCGCACACCCTGGCTGAATCGCTTCCTCAAATCCGCTCCGACGCTGAACAGCGATACCCTCCCCCTCTATCACGCCGCCTACTTGGCGGCCGAGGTCAGCGGCGAATCCGAACGCGCGCGGCAATTGATGGACTTGATCACGCGCGTGACCCGCTCCGACGCCAAGCCGCTGCAAGGCCTGGCCGGGTTACTCCGGAAAAATGCGCCGCGCGAACAGGTTCACGAACTCCTGCCCCTCGTGCCGTTGCCGCTGGAAGTGGTCTACGCCATCCAGGAACTGCCCGCGAAACCGCCTGCGCGATGAAGCTCTTCCACGACAACCTGCCGGTCCGAACCGGCCTGCGCGGCGCGGCGCTGGCCATGAGTGTGGCGCTGGGCGCGCTCACGCTGGGCTATTGCGTCCGGCTCTGGCCCGAATGGCGCCAGAATCCCGACCTTTCGCATGGGTTTTTCGCGCCGCTGATTTTCGTGCTGCTGCTTTGGGAAAGCCGGCGACTCGGTCCGCTGCGGTGGCTGCGGCCGACGCGCGCGACGCGGCTCATCCAGGCTGCCTTGCTGCTCGGCGCCGTGCTGGTTTTCGCGTTCGCCGGCCTCTTCGCTGCCTCGGTCGGTTGGTCGCATGCGCTCGTGCTGTTCCTGCTCGGGCTCTCTCTCGCGGCCTTGTGGCTGGGCGGACTGGCCGTGCTCGCGGACGAACGTGTGCGCGTGCTGCCCTTCAACTGGATCAACCTCACCGCGATTCTGCTCTGGGTACTCGTCGCGCCGCTGCCGACCGGGACTTACGCGCGACTAACTCTGGGGCTGCAAGGCTCCGTAACCAGCGGCGTGATGGCGGTTCTCCAATTCTTCGGCGTTCCGGCCCGCCAGTATGGCAACGTGATCCAGCTCGCGCACGCGACCGTCGGTGTCGAGGACGCCTGCAGCGGCGTGCGCAGCCTGATCTCCTGTCTGTACGCCGGATTCTTTTTCGCCGCCTGGCAGGTCAGGAGCCCGCGGCGGCGCGCCTTCCTGATCATCGCCGCTCCGGTGCTCGCGCTCGGCATGAATTTCATCCGCTCGCTCATCCTCACGTTGCTCGCCAATCGCGGTACCGATATCAGCGGCACCTGGCACGACGCCACCGGTTACGCGATCCTCGGCCTGACCACGGTGGCGCTCGCCGGACTGGCCATGTGGCTGGAAACGAAAGACCAGCCGCCGGCTCTCTTGCCCGAGCCGGCCGGAGCCGCAACCCCGCTGGGTTGGCCCCTGCGCTTCTTCTGGATCGGCACCATCCTGGTGAGCGCCCTCGCCGTTTTTTTCTTCGTCAATTCGCGCCCGGTGCAGGGCGCGCCGGAGCCCGTGCCGGAGCTCACGAAAATCCTGCCGGCGGTTGCGCCAGGCTGGGACGTAAAAACTCCGGACGACCTCTATCAATTCTCCGGCGTGCTCCAGACCACACACCTGCTGCAGCGAACTTACCGGAACTATGACGCCAAGGGGCTCGTCGAAGTGACCGTCTACATGGCCTATTGGGCGCCTGGGCAGACGTCGGTAAGTCGCGTGGCCTCGCACACGCCCGACGCCTGCTGGCCCGGTTCGGGTTGGATCGCGCAGGATAATGTGACCCTGCATCGCAGCTCACCGCCGCTGGCCGGACTCGCGGTCGCACCGGCGGAGTATCGCCTCTTCCACAATGATCGCGGCAGTCCGCAACATGTCTGGTTCTGGCACGTTTTCGACGGACACGTGATCGACTACCAAGATCCGTATTCGCTGCCCGCGTTACTGGAGATCGCACTGAAGTACGGTTTCCGCCGCCAGGGCAGCCAGTACTTCATCCGCGTCTCGAGCAACCGGCCCTGGACTGAACTGGCTGACAAACCGCTGGTGCGCGAGATCCTCACCAACTTGAAACCCGCGGGCCTCTGACCATGCCTTTTGCCGTCACCCGCAACGAACGCATCATCCTGGCTCTGCTGGCTCTGGCGCTGCTCGGCGGGCTGATCGCGAGCCTGGCTTGGTGAATCTCGTCTTCTTTTGAAAGCGGCCGAACGAAGACCGGACTTGGCGCGGCGCAAGCAAGATTTTCCCATTCGTAACTTGGCTCTTGTCAGGGGTGACCCCGGCGCAAGAATTCCCCGACAATGATCATCAAACCGAAGGTCCGCGGCTTCGTCTGCGTGACCGCTCACCCCACCGGTTGTGCTGCGCACATCCAGCAGCAGATCGACCACGTCAAGGCGAAGGGCCCGATCAAGAACGGACCGAAGAAGGTCCTCGTCATCGGCGCCTCGACCGGCTTCGGCCTGTCGTCCCGCATCGCCTCCGCGTTCGGTTCCGGCGCCGCCACCGTCGGCATCTTCTTTGAACGTCCCTCCGAGGAAGGCCGCTCCGCCACGCCGGGCTGGTACAACACCATCGCCTTCACGCAGGCCGCCCGTGCGGCCGGCCTCTACGCGCACAATCTCAACGGCGACGCGTTCTCCGACGACATGAAGCGCCAGGCCATCGAGGTCATCAAACGCGACCTCGGCCAGGTCGACCTCGTCGTCTACTCGCTCGCTTCCCCGCGCCGCCAGCACCCGAAGACCGGCGTCGTGCACAAGTCCACCCTCCAGCCGATCGGCGCGCCGTACACCAACAAGACGGTCGATACCGACAAGGGCATCGTCAGCGAAGTCACCATCCAGCCCGCCGACGAGGCCGGCATCGCCGACACCGTCGCCGTCATGGGCGGCGAGGATTGGGAGATGTGGATCGACGCGCTGCTCGAGGCCAAGGTCCTCGCCCCCGGCGCCACCGCGATCTCGTATTCCTACATCGGGCCGATCCACACGTGGCCGATCTACAAGGACGGCACCATCGGCCGCGCCAAGATCGACCTCGAGCGCGCCGCCAAGGCGATCGACGCCAAGCTGAAGGCCCACGGCAACGGCCGCGCCTTCATCTCCGTCAACAAGGCGCTCGTGACGCAGGCTAGCTCGGCCATTCCCGTCGTGCCGCTCTACATTTCGATCCTGTACAAGGTCATGAAGGCAAAAGGCCTTCACGAGGCCACCGGCGAGCAGATGCAGCGCCTTTTCTCCACCCAGCTCTACAACGGCAACCAGCCCAAGTTCGACAGCGAGGGCCGCGTGCGCGTGGACGACTGGGAGATGCGCGATGACGTGCAGGCTGAGGTCGCCAAGATCTGGCCGCAGGTCACTACGGAAAATCTGGCGCAGCTCACCGACGTCGAAGGCTACCGCACGGAATTTCTGAAGATGTTCGGCTTCGGCCTGCCCGGCGTGAACTACGACGCCGACGTCGAGCCGCACCAACCGATGCTCTGACGAGCATCGGCAAAGCACAAACGCCAGATGCCAGACGCCAAAGGAGATCGGCTTTCCGCTGATTTCCTCAACTTCCGAAATTTGTCTGTCATTTGGCGACTGGCGTTTGGCGTTTCCCTCGCATGAGGGTGGTGCTTCAGCGCGTCTCCTCCGCCAGCGTCACGATCGACGGCGAAGTAGTCGGACGCATCGGCCAGGGTGTGATGCTGCTTGTCGGCATTGAACCCGCCGACGCTGCCGAGGACGGCGAGTGGCTCGCCCAAAAAATCGCCCGCCTCCGCATCTTCGAAGACGCCGAGGGAAAGATGAACCTGTCGCTGCTCGACCTCGCCGCTGCCGATCCCTGTCCACCGTCCCCTGTCTCCTGTCCCCTGATTCTCCTCGTCAGCCAGTTCACGCTGCACGCCAGCACGGCCAAGGGCACGCGACCGTCGTTCAATGGAGCCGCGCGCCCGGAACACGCCCGACCACTCTACGAACTGTTCATCAGCCAGTTGGAGACAGTCTTGGGCCGGCCTGTTGCGACCGGGCGGTTTGGGGCGATGATGGATGTGGCGATTACAAATAATGGGCCGGTCACCCTCATCCTGGATTCAAAATCCCGCGTATAAGCCGGTAATCAAAGGCCAGTGGCTTTTGGGCACAAAGCATCTATCATTCTGTCCAACCCATCACGCATCATGAAAAAGTTCATTCCCTACTCCCTTGTCTTCACCCTCCTGGCGACCGGCTCCGTCTTCGCTAAGGAAAAGGACAAGCCCGAGGTCGTGGCGAACGTCACGATTGCCTACAAGGATTCCGACAAGTTTACGGACGCGCGCTCGAGCTTCGGCTTCGGCACGGACCAAGGCTACCTCGATATGCTGAGCGATCACCTCAAGAAGGTCGCGGGCAAGAAACTGAAGGAAGGTCAGAAGCTCGAGGTAACGGTTACCGATGTCGATCTCGCGGGCGAATATCTGCCGACGTCGCGCATGGATCAGGTCCGCGTCATCAAGGACGTCTATCGCCCGCGCATCACGCTGACTTTCAAGCTGACCGACGCAAGCGGCCAGGTCCTGAAGGAAGGCAGCCGCACGCTCACCGACCTGAACTTCATGAGCAACCTCAGCCTCATTGATCGCAACGAGCCGCTGTTCTACGACAAGGCGCTGCTGACCGACTGGGTGCGCGACGAGTTTAAGTCCTGAGCGCTTCGACAAACTCTGCCCCAAAAGCCCGGCCTGCAGCCGGGCTTTTTTTATGCCCTGCGGCTTTCGACCAAGCAGCGAATCATCTTAAAATGCACATTCCCTCGCCCGTCATCCTGAGCCGTGCGAAGGATCCAAGGGAAAACGGACATGCCGCCGCCATCATTTGGATCCTTCGCACGGCTCAGGATGACAGGCGCATTTGAATGGGCTGCCTCAGCCCTCAATCCTCAAACTGCCCCACGCTCACCGGCCGACCATTCTCCATCGGCCCGAGCTTCAGAATAAAAGGTGCTGCCACCTTCGCCCACGCGTCCGCCTTGGGATAGCTCGCGGCCCCGTCGCTCCACGCCTGGCGCAACATGTCGGTGTCGATCACGCCGGGATTCAGTGGCACCGCGGCCATGCCGGCGGGCAGCTCCTGCGCCAGCGCCTGGGTCAGGCCCTCGATGGCAAACTTCGAGGCACAGTAAGGCGCAACTTCCGGCGAGGTGCTGCGGCCCCAACCCGAGCTGAGATTGACGATCACGCCGCTTTTCCGCGCGACCATCGCCGGGACGAAATGGCGGATCACGGTGGCGACGCCCTTGATGTTCACGTCGACCAGCTTGCTGAACTCCGCGGCCGGGACTTTCCAGAGCGGCGCCGGCGTGTTCATGAGCGCGGCGTTGTTGATCAGCAGGTCGGGTGCGCCGTGGGTCGCGAGCACCTTCTCGGCCCACATGTACACTTTGTTCTCCTCGGAGACATCGACCGAGGCGAAATCGTGCGGCGCTGGAAAATCGAAGCGCATGTTCAGCACCTCCGCGCTGCGCCCGCAACCCACGACCGTGTGCCCGTTGGCGATGTACCACTCGGCCAACGCGCGGCCCAGGCCCTTGGTCACGCCGGTGATGAGGATGGTCTTGCCCATGGGGGCAAGAGTTAGGGGTTAAGCGTTAGGAGTTAAGAGGAAAATCCATCGCTCCAAATGGCGAAGCTCCACCTAACTCGGAACGTCTAACTCTTAACAGACTCCAAGCCCGCCTCAGCGGGTTTGGAGCCGAATCTTGTTCAACCCGTGCTTGCGGCAAATATCCATCGCCTTGAGGGCGTAGCGCAGCTCGGCGGTTTCGTCAGAGCGGACCAGGACCGTGACGTCCTTGCTGACGCGCCCGATCTCGGCCGCGAGGCCGTCGAGTTGATCCATGGTGGCCGGCTTGCCGTTGACCTCCATCTTGCCTTCCTTCGAAACATTGATCGTGAACGAATCCTTGAGCTCGCTTTTGCCCGCGGTCTCGGCCTTGGGCAGCGTGAGGTTCATCGTCGTGATCGAGCGAAACTGCATCGTCACAAACGAGAAGAAAATCAGCATCACGAGCACGTCGATCAACGGCACGAGATTCATCTCGGGCCGCTTGCGCCTCTTTCGGTAAAGACCGCTCATGATTTCGCGTGACCGGCGAGAATGCGCTCGAGCAAGAGATCAATCTTGGCCGCGTAGTTCTCGACCTTGCGCTGGAAATAACCGGCCGGCACGAGGGCGACGAGCGCCACGCCGAGACCGATGAGCGTCGCCGACAGGGCGAGCGACACGCCCTTGGTGAAGGCGACCGGATCAGGCAGACCGGACTCCGGCGAAATCTGGCCGAACACGCGCAACAGGCCCGACACCGTACCGGTCAGGCCGAGCAGAGGCGCGGCGACATAGATGACGTCGAGATAAGGCACACCCCGCTCCATGCGGTTGATCTCGAGGCGGGCAAAGGCCTTGATCGCCTCCGGGTCGCCCTTGTGGCGATCGGCATACTCCACGATGCGCGACATGACCGAATGACGTCCGCCCTGGGCGGGCTTTCCCTCAACAATAGCGTCCACGAGATCATCAGGAAGCACGGCGGCGGAGCGCAGCGCGTAAAAGCGCTCAAAAATGATATAGACGGCGATGACGGAACAGAGGCCGAGTGGATAGATGAGCAGGCCGGCGCCCTTGATGAGTTCGAGCATGGGTGGTGGAAAGAGGGAGTGAAGTGGCCTGTATGACGCCTACAAGGCGTAAAAGGTTCATTGGCCCTGCACTTTTCTTGGATTATTTCCGGATTTCAGCTGTGCCAGCAGAGCCTGCATTTCTAAGTCCAATTGTTTGCCCGAATCGACCCGCAGGGTGCGCCGAGCGCGATCCAAGGCCTGCTGCGCGGCGGGGATTTGCTGCCTGCTGGCGAGGAAGGTAACGAATGGCCGCACCACCTTGTCGTAAAAATCGATCCCGGCTCCTCGTCCCGCCGTGTCCACCACCTGGTTGTAAACCCGGATCTGCGTCGGCAGGTCGTCCTGCTCTGTGCTGCGTTTCACGGTGGCGGCAGCTTGCTCGATGCTGAGGTCCTCGCGCGTCGCTTGGTATTTCCGGGCCAAGCGCTGATCCTCCACTTGCGCCAGGCTGGTCTCGCCCCGTGCGCGCAACGAAGCGATCAGCTGGCGCGAAAAGGAAATCTCCAGGTCCGGGTAGCGCTGAAAGGCCAGCACCGCCTCACGCAGAATTCCTTCCTTCGCGCGTGGCTCGGGATTCTTCGCCGCCTGCGCTTGCAGAAGAACATTCCAGGCATCGAGATTGCGAGGGTCGCGGTTCACCGCCTCGCGTGCGGCTTTCATCGCCTGGTCCACCTTGCCTTCGGCCAGGTAGTCACGCGCGAACTCCTCGTTGATCACGGAAAGCTTGTAGGTCGGCAGCGCGCGGAAGCGCTCGGTGATGAACAGCAGCTCGTGGTCGTTGATGTCGGTCCACGTCTGCGGATCGAACGCCAGGCCGACGACGAATTTCTGCTCGGCGTAACGCCCGGCATCCAGCTGCCAGCGCTGCGCCGCATCGAGGTAGCCGAACCACGCATGCCGTCCGTCGAGTCCGGCGCCGCGGAACATGATCGTGGGAATTCCCTTCGCCTTGCCCACGGTGCTGGCGAAGTAAGCCTGGTCGACGCAGATGCCGCCCGCCTGCAGGATCGCCGGCAGCGTGTAGGCGGCGCCCGGCCACAGGTACACGTTGCCCGCGAGTCGATCCTGGCGGTACTTCACCATCGGGTAGGTCTCGGCAAAATTAGCCAGGCCGGGCGGCACATTCTTGCGCGCCCAGTCCAGTTCGGAAAATGGCGCCACGTCGTCGACGAGGAACTTCAACTCCGCCGCCGGCAGCCGGCCGAGCCGTTGCAGCGTGGCGCCAGCGCGATCGAGGCGCGCGAAATAAGCAAAGACCTGCTCCGGCGGCAGCGGCTGGCGGGGCAGCGCCCGGGCGCTCACCTGCCCGTGCGGCCATTGCGGCGGCGGCGGCACGTCGTACACCACGGCAATCGCCAGTGCCAGACTCCCATATGAGCCGAACAGGGCAGGATCCTGCCGGTGGATTTTCTGCAGGATGGCCAGTACCTCGGAAAGGTTGTCGACCGGCGAGAGCAATTGGAAAAATTCCTCCGACAACGCGGCATTGCCCAGCAGCGCCAGCTGAAGCTCCCGCGTGAGCCCGGCAGACAAAGATCCCGCATGAGAAACATACTCGGACGCCATGTTCTGGTGACCGGCCTTCGCCGCTTCGACCGCCTTGATCCAGTCCTTGAGCATCGTGTCGTACGGCGTGCCGAACACCAGCGACCAGCGATAGAGATAGTACCACGAAGCCGCGTAGCCCGAACGCGTCTCGTAGGCTTGCTGTGCCGCCGTGCGCAACACGGGCGTAAGGTTCTCCCAACCTTGCGCCGCCGCCTGGTCGACAAGCGCCGCCACTCGGGCCGGCGTGGGTGCCCGCGCGATTTCCGCAGCGGAGATGGGCTCGTTCTCCTGCGCCGCGAGCGGCGGCAGCAGGAGCAGGATCAGCGGCAGGAACCAGCGCTTCAGCACCTCGCCAGCAAGGCAGGCACCGCGGCGGCCAGCAAGCGGGAGTTCCCGCGATCCGGATGGAACAATCCACCCTTAACCTGTATCCCATCGCCCCACCCGACCGTCTGATACCGGTCGCCCAACGTTGCCCATCCAGCTGAAAATGACCCTTCTTCCTGTCGCCGGACGGATTGCCCTCGCGCTAGTGCTCTGCGTCCCGCTTTGCGCCCAGACCGGCAAGGCGAAGCTCAACAGCCCGGATAAAACCGCGCCCGACTTGGCCGCCACCGCCACGGCCGTCGACGCACCGAAGTCAGCCGTGGAGGTCCCGGAGCTAAAACTGGTCTCCCAGTTCGACACGAACGGCGATGCCCGCCTCGATGCCAGCGAACGCCAGGCCGCCCTAACCTACCTCGCCCAGCAGCCGCCGGACGCGCCGCCGGCGAAAAAGGGAATTTCCGCCCCGGTCCAGCCGGTCGTCGCCGCGCCCGAGCCGGTGTCGCGCGGACAAACTCTCTCGCCAGACCAAGTGGAGAAATTTCCCGGCGAAGCGCTCTACGGCACCCGGAAAATCCGCACGCTCTTTCTCACGTTCGACGGCGCTGACTGGGAGAAGCAGCTGGCGGAGTTCGCCCGTACCGATGTCCAGGTGCCGGCCCGTCTCGAGGTGGACGGAAAAGTCCTGAACGACATCGGCGTCCGGTTCCGGCGCCCGCTCACGGGCGAGAACTCTCTGCCCGGCTACAAGCGCAGCCTGCGACTCGACCTCGGCTTCACCAACACCGGCCAGCAGCTGGATGGTCACCACCGGCTTGAATTGATGGCATCCGCGAGCGATCCCACTTTCCTGCGTACCTTGCTTTATCATTGGGTGTGCCGGGATCTCGTGCCTACTCCTGCCGACAGCTTCGTGCGCGTGGTGATCAACGGGGAAAATTGGGGCATCTACACCAATACCGAACCGCTGGATGCGGTTTTCTTCCGGGAAAATTTCAGCTCCACGGCCGGCTCGTATTGGACCGCCGGTCCCGGCGCGAACCTGGACTACCTCGGCGACGATCCGGCCGCGTACCGCTCGCGCTACCGGCTGGAATCGGCCGAGAACCCGGCGGCTTGGGCAAGGCTGATCCAACTTTGCAAACTCCTGCACGAACCGCTCGACGACGATACCGGACATGGCTTGGCCGCCCTGCTCGATATCGACAGCACGCTGCAGTTCCTCGCGCTCCAGAACGCGCTCATCAACCAGGACGGCTACAGTTTTGCCACCAGCGGTTACGGGCTCTATCTGGCCGAGGACGGTCGCTTCCACTTCGTTCCCCTGGATGCCGAACACAGCTTTCGCTTGGTACAGATCACGGAATACGCCGAGGGCGGACGCGGCCCGCGTTCCTCGTCGGAAAACGGGCGCGGTGGCGGCAAAGGTCGCGGCGCCAAAGGGAACGGCGGTCCGCCTTCAGGCGGCAAGGCCGGCGACGCTCCGGCAGGAGAAAAGGGCGGACCGGCCCCGGCAAGCAACAGTGACGCGAAGGAAGCCGCCATGCTGAAGGCTTACCTGCACAAGGACTATCCGAAGCAGAGCGGCACCGATCTGGCCTTTCTCCTGAGCCACAGCCTGATCAACAAAGCCGACGGCGATCAGGACGAAAAGGTCAGCGCCGAGGAATGGCACGCCTTCGCCGGGTCGTGGTTTGTCGTCATGGACGACGACATGATCGGCCGCGTCACGCACGACCAGTTCATCGCCAAGATCCGCCTGCTGGTCACGCCGCCCTCCGTCATCGACGGACGCACGACGCAGACCTTCGGCAAGGACGATGCCGCCGCGCAAATCGGCGAGGATTTCCTCAAGGTGATCGACACCGACCACGACGGCAATGTGACGCGCGAGGAAATGCTCGCCGGCTTTGACCGCCTGTTTGCGGAATGGACCGGCCCCAAGGTGAAGTTCCTCACCCAGCCGATCGTGCGGGAAGGCCTCAACAAGTTGTTTTCCAAATCCGTCTTCGCCGCCGACCAGACCTACATCGCCACCAGCAAGGCCAAGGGCATCAGCGAAGACAACGACCCGCGCGGAGGCCGGGGCGGACGCGGCGGCAGAGGCGGCGGCGGAGCAGGCTTCATGGGCATTCCGCTTGGGTTGCCTCATTTCGGCCATGACGGCGAAGGCAACGCACGCACGATCACCACTTATGGCGAACAGCTGGATCTGCTCGATGGTCGGACGGATCCCACCAAGCCGCTGATCGACAAACTGCTCGCCTTCCCCGCCTGGCGCGCGCGCTACCTGGATGACCTTCACCAAATCGCCAACAACGCCATGCTCTGGGCGCGCCTCGGTCCGGTCGCCAAGCAATACCATGATTCGATCGCCGAGTACGTCCGTCAGGAAACCCACCGTCCCTTCAGCTACCCGCGCTTTGTCCAGGAGCTGGACCAGGACCCGGCGCCGCAGGAGGATGGCGATCAAAGCGAGAATCCCAGTTTGAAGTCGTTCCTCAGTACGCGGCGGTCGTATTTGCGGAAGTATAGCGAGAGCGCGGCGGGGGAATAGAGGTTTTGAATGTTGGAGGGCCGGTCTCCTGACCGGCCAAGCTTACTCGCTGCGGACATCATTGGCCGGTCGGGAGACCGGCCCTCCAGCGCGAGGGACCCCGCTTCGCCCTGCGCGGGGTTGTTTTCCGTGAGCGGAAAACAAAAAAAGCCCGCCATCGCTGGCGGGCTTTGAAATCAAACGGAGACGTCGCGCTTAGGACGACACGCCGCTTTCGGCGGCGGGCGACTTGGTCTTGAACTCCAGCTTGTCGCCGTTGCGGACGACGAGGATGGGTTCGTTTTCCTTCACGTCACCGCGCAGGAGCGCTTCCGCCAGCGGATCCTCGAGGTAGTGCTCGACGGCGCGGCGCAGCGGGCGCGCGCCGTACTTCTCGTCGTAGCCCTTCTCGATGAGGAGGGTCTTCGACTCGGGCGAGAACTCGAGGTGGATGTTGCGGGCCGCGAGGCGCTTCGTGACCTTGGTCGCTTCGATTTCGACGATCTTGAGCAGGTCGTTCTTGTCGAGCGGACGGAAGACCACGAGGTCGTTGATGCGGTTCAGGAACTCGGGCTTGAAGACGCGCTTGGCCTCCTCGAGCACCTTTTCCTTCAGCTTGTCCATGTCGTGGAAGTCCGAGGACTTCGCGGCGGAGAAGCCCATCGACGTCTGACGCTGGATGAGCGAGGCGCCCACGTTCGTCGTCATGATGATGATGGTATTCCGGAAATCGACCGTGCGCGCGAGCGAGTCGGTCAGGCGTCCGTCCTCCATGATCTGCAGCAGGAGCTGCAGCGCATCGGGATGGGCCTTCTCGATTTCGTCGAAGAGGATCACGGAGTACGGACGGCGACGGACCGCCTCGGTCAGCTGGCCGCCTTCCTCGTAACCGACGTAGCCCGGAGGCGAGCCGACGAGGCGGGAGACCGCAAACTTCTCCATGTACTCGGACATGTCGATCTGGATGAGCGCGTCCTGGTTGCCGAACATCTGCGCGGCGAGTTGCTTCGCGAGTTCGGTTTTGCCGACGCCGGTCGGGCCCATGAACATGAACGAACCGATCGGGCGGCGCGGATCCTTGAGGTCGGCGCGCGAGCGGCGGAGGGCGCGGGCGATGGCGATCGTCGCCGGGTCCTGGCCGACGATGGCGCGCTGGAGCTCGTTCTCGAGCGAGAGGAGGCGTTCGCTCTCCTTCTTCTCGAGACGGTTAAGCGGGATGCCGGTCCATTCGGCGACGACGCGAACCATCTGTTCCTCGTCGACGACGATGCGGTTCTCGTCGCGGGTCTTCTTCCAGGTTTCGATCTGCTCGTCCTGCTTCGCGCGGAGCTGCTTCTCGAGGTCGCGGAACTTGGCGGCTTCCTCGAAGTGCTGCGCGGCGATGGCCTGCTCCTTCTTGGTGCAGACTTCCTCGATCTCCTTGCCGAGGGCCTCGATCTCCGGCGGACGGTTGAGCGTGGTGATGCGGGCGCGCGAGCCGGCCTCGTCCATCACATCGATGGCCTTGTCCGGCAGGAAGCGACCGGTGATGTAGCGATCCGAGAGCTTGGCGGCGGCCTCGATGGCCTTGTCCGTGAAGGTGGCCTTGTGGTGCTCCTCATACTTGCCGCGGATGCCCTTGAGGATCTGGATCGTGTCCTCGACGGAGGGCGCCTCGACCTTGACGTTCTGGAAGCGGCGATCGAGCGCGCTGTCCTTCTCGATGTACTTGCGGTACTCGTTGAGAGTCGTCGCACCGATGCACTGCAGCTCGCCGCGCGAGAGGGCGGGCTTGAAGATGTTGGACGCGTCCATCGCGCCTTCGGCAGCGCCGGCGCCGACGATGGTGTGGAGCTCGTCGATGAAGATGATGACGTTCTTGGCGCGCTTGATCTCGTCCATCACGGCCTTGATGCGCTCTTCGAACTGACCGCGGTACTTGGTACCGGCGACCATCAGCGCGAGATCGAGGGTGATGACCTTCTTCTCGGCGAGGATCTCCGGGACGTTGCCCTTGGCGATTTCCTGTGCGAGACCTTCGACGATGGCCGTCTTGCCCACGCCGGCTTCGCCGACGAGCACCGGGTTGTTCTTGGTGCGGCGGCAGAGAATCTGGATGACGCGGCTGATCTCGTTCTTGCGGCCCACGACCGGGTCCATCTCACCCTTGCGGGCGAGTTCGGTGAGATCGCGACCGAACGCCTTGAGGGCGGGCGTCTTCACTTCCTTCTTGTCGTCGGAGCCACGCGGCGCGACTTCCTCGCCACCGTTGCCGGAGGCGCCACCGCCCTCCCCGCCCTGGCCGGACGAGAACTGCGGGTCGAGTTCGCGGAGGATTTCGTTGCGCGTGCGCTCGATGTCGACCTCGAGGGTCTTCAGGACGCGCGCGGCCACGCCCTCGCCTTCGCGGAGCAGGCCGAGGAGAATGTGTTCGGTGCCGACGTAGGAATGGTTGAGCGCCTTGGCTTCCTTGCCGGCGAGGGCGAGGACCTTCTTCACGCGCGGCGTGTAGGGAATGCTGCCGACGGGCGTCTTGGATTCCTGGCCGATGCCAACCTGCTTCTCGACCTCGGCGCGAACCGTCTCGAGATCGAGGCCCATCTTCTGGAGGACGCTCACCGCCACGCCCTGGCCCAACTTGATCAGGCCGAGCAGGAGGTGCTCGGTGCCGACGTAGTTGTGGTGGAAGCGATCAGCCTCCTTGCGGGCGAGGGCCAGCACCTGCTGGGCCCGGGGGGTGAAATTGTTCATTGGTTCCATATCGTGTTTGTTGGTGTTTAAAACGGTTACTTTGTAGTCGAAGAGAAATCCGGGGCGGACATTTTAGCAAATTCGGAGCGGAGCCGGGCGGCGCGGAGCACGTCACGCTGGCTCGGATCGAAGGAGCCCTTGGCCGCATGCTGCACGTGGCCCGGCTGGCACTCGATGAAGAGGCGGTCGATGATCGCGCGCTGCGTGTCAGGGAAGACCGAGAGGTCGATGCCGAGACGGATCAGCGAGAGCAGGTTCATGGCCTCGCCGGAGTTGAGCAGGTAGCCGTTCTGCAGGATGCCGAACGCGCGACCGATCTTGTCGGACAACTTGTTCGGGTCGGTTTCCAACAGCTTCTGGCGGGCGTTGAGTTCCTGTTCGATGATCGTGTTCAACACACCGTGCAGGTGCTTGATGATCCCCTCCTCGCTTTCGCCGAGGGTCGTCTGGTTCGAGATCTGGAAAATGCTGCCGCTCGCGTCGGAGCCTTCGCCGAAGAGGCCGCGCACCGCCATGCCGAGCTGGTTGACGGCGCGCACAACCTTTTCCATCTGGCTGGAAATCACGAGCGCCGGCAGGTGCATCATCGCCGAGGCTCGGATGCCGGTGCCGAGGTTCGTCGGGCACGCGGAGAGATAGCCGAGGCGCGGCGAGAACGCGAAGTCGATGTTCTCCTCGAGATCGGTGTCGAGGGTATTGATCGTGTTCCAGACCTTCTTGAACTGGAAGCCGGCGCGCAGGACCTGGATGCGGAGATGATCCTCCTCGTTCACCATCACCACGCAGGACTGGTCCTTGCTGATGACGATGCCCGAGCCGGATTTCGCGGCGCAAAGCTCGCGGCTGATCAGATGGCGCTCCACGAGAATCTGTTTCTGCAGGTCGTCGAGCGTCTCCACCGGGATCGCCAGGCCACGCTTCATCTGCGGCAGCGCCGCGACGGCCTGCATGCACTGGTCACGGATATCGCGTTTCTGCGCTTCCTTCGCCCAGCCCGGGAACGGATGGCCCGCCAGGTTGCGCGCAAGCCGGATGCGCGTCATGAGCACGACGGCGCTCTTGCTGGCGGCGGTGTCCGTCAGCTCGGAATGGGAATCGATGAGTTCGTTGATCTTCATCTCAGGAGGCGGACTTCTTCGTCGCCGACTGGCGGACCTGCGTGATCTCGTCGCGATAGCGGGCGGCGTCCTCGTAACGCTCGGACTTGATCGCCTGGTCGAGCTCGGTCTCGAGCTGCGTCAGGCGTTCGTAGAGGGATTTTTTCTCCGCGATGTTGTGCGGCACCTTGCCGGTGTGCGTGCTGCCCTTGTGCATCGTGTCGAGCATGGGCTCGAGGATCTTGCTGAAATGGTCGTAGCAATCCGGGCAGCCGAAACGGCCGGCCTTCTTGAAATCCTGCTGGGTAAAGCCGCACGACGTGCACTTCGCGTCGCCCGACGGTTCCGGGTTCAGCGAGGCCTTCAAAAGGAGATCGGCCAGCGAGAATCCGCTCGGATCGGTCACCCCCTTGGCCTGCGCGCAGGCTTCGCACAGGTCCACCTTGTGTATCTTGTTGTTAACGATCTGGGTTAGGTGGACCGTAGCGGGTTTGGAACAGAGGTCGCACTTGAGGGAATTGGCCATGGAAATTGATTGATCCGAAAGGTAGCGAACAGGTTCCGAAAACGCAAACGAACCGGCCCGTTCCTTGTGCAAAATCTATGCCTGCCGGCCCGGCATGACGCAAGCGCGGAGGCATGGTCGTTTTGCTAACGGAGAAATTGCGCCGACGCGTTTGCGCGACACCGCCATGGCCCGATGCTGCGGGTGCCGGGCCGCCCTTATTCAACCATGGAAACCCGCCCGCATCCCTCCGTTCGCCACGCCGCGTTCACCCTCATCGAACTGCTCACGGTCATCGCCATCATCGGCATCCTGGCCGCCTTGATTTTCCCCACCGTCAGCCGCGTCCGCGAAACCGCCCAACGCTCGGTCGACGCGAACAACCTTCGCGAGATCGTGAAAGCCGCGAGCATCTACGCCGCCGACAACAACGACCGCCTGCCCGACCCTGCCGCGATCGCGACGCAGTACCCCGGCCTCGGCACCGGGCCCTACGCATGGGCCGGCATCCTCGCGCAGCGCGGCATCGTCACCGATCCGGCGTTTTATTTCGCGAAGAACGATCCGTCGTTCAACGGCTCCACGCCGCCGGCGATCGTCGATCCGAGCAACCGCGCCACGCTCGCGCCGGATTTCGCCAGCCGCACACTGAGCTTCGAATTCGTCGGCGGCCTGCGCATGGGCGACGCCCCTTCCACACCGGTTGCCTTCAGTCGCGGCCTGCAAACCACCGGCACGTGGGATGCAGCCAGCGGCACCTACAAGGACGCCGGCGGGCACATCGCCTTCCTCGGTGGCAGCGTGCAGTTTTTCCCCAACGTGAGCGACGCCGACAACCGCCTGACATTGAGCAACGGCACCAAGGGTTCGTCGATCCGTCAGGCGATTCCTGTGACCGCCCGCATCTACGCCACGCCGCCGGCCAGCGGCCCGACCGTCGGCACCCTGGCCGGCACACCCGGCCAGACGCCGTGATTGCCGGCTAATGGAACCTATACACGGCAGGACTGACTCTTACTGTCAGTCCGCCGCCCAGGCCTTTTTCCTTCCCCCCACTCCGGGGCATCCTAGGCTGCGCGGGCTTACATGGCCCCCGCCAATCCCATTTACGTCATCGGTCACCGCAATCCCGACGCCGACTCGATCTGCTCCGCGATCGCTTACGCCGCCTTCAAGGAGGCGCGGGGCGAACATGGTTACGTCGCCGCGCGCTGCGGCAATTCCAACGCCCGCATCGACGCCATTCTCGAGCGCTTCCACACGCCGCTGCCGCATTACCTGAGCGACGTCTACCCGCGCGTGCGCGACTTGATGGTCCCGCAACCCAAGGCCGTGAAGGAAGACGCCACCTGCGCCGAAGCCCTCAACCTGCTCGACACGCACGGCATCACCTATCTCCCGGTCACGTGTGATGGGAACCGCGCCGTCGGCTCGCTGACCCTCGCCCAGCTCGGCCACTTCTTCATCCCGCGTCTCGACGAACCGCGCGCCCTGCGCATGGTGCGCTCGAGCCTCGCGCGCATCGCCCGCTCGCTGCGCGGCTCGGTGCTCCACACCGTTGACGAAAACCGGATCGAGGATCTCTACGTGCGCATCGGCGCCATGGACGTCGGCACGTTTTGGAAAATTTCCGAGAAGGACCAGATCCCGGCCAGCCAGTCGCTCATCATCGTCGGCGACCGCCGCGAAATCCAGGAACGCTCGATCGAACTCGGCGTCCGCGCCCTCATCATCAGCGGCAGCCTGCCGGTCGACCCGGCCGTGGTCGCCCTCGCGAAGGCCCGCGGCGTAAGCCTGCTTTCCAGCCCGCACGACACGGCGACGACCGCGTGGTTCGTCCGCACCGCCTCGACGGTCGAGAAGCTCGTCAACCGCGACTTCCCCTCGCTCAACGCCGAGGCCCGCATCGCCGACATCCGCCGCAAGTTCGCGCAATACCAGCCGCACGCGATGATGGTCACGGGCGAGGACAACCAGCTGCAGGGCATTCTCACGAAGTCCGATCTGCTCAAGCCCGTGCCGACGCGCCTCGTGCTCGTCGACCACAACGAGCTCACGCAGGCCGTCCCCGGCGCCGACGAGGTCACGATCACCGAGATCCTCGACCACCACCGCCTCGGGCCGATGGCCACCTCACAGCCGATCCTGTTCATCAACGAGCCGGTTGGCTCGACCTGCACGATCGTCGCCGATCTCTTCCGCCGCCACGGCCTCAAGCCCTCGGCGAACCTCGCCGGCATCATGATGTCGGGCCTGATCTCGGACACGCTGCTCCTGCAGAGCCCGACTTCCACGACCAAGGATGCCGACATCCTCAACTGGCTGCAGTCGCACGCCGGCATCAAGGCCGACGAACTCGCCCGCCTGATCTTCAGTTCCGGCTCTGTGATCCTGGCCAGCCCGCCCGATAAGGTCGTGCGCTCCGACTTCAAGATCTACGAGGAGGAAGGCGTGCGCTTCGCCGTCTCGCAGGTCGAGGAACTCGGCTTCGACAATTTCTGGCAGCACGCCAAGAGCCTCACGCAGGCCCTCGGCGAGGTCCGTGCCGCCGACAAGCTGGTGTTCGCCGCGCTGCTCATCACCGACATCAACACCCAGAACTCGCTCATGCTCGTCAAGGGCGACGCCGAGTTCATCCGCCGCATTTCGTACGCGCACGTCGAACAGGACGAGATCTTCGACCTGCCGGGCGTCGTCAGCCGCAAGAAGCAGCTCATCCCCTACCTCACCGATCTCCTCCGCGGAATGGCGAGCGAAGGCGTGACGCCCACCGGCAAGACGAACGTTCCGTTCTCCAGCTAAGCCCGCGGCAGGTCTGCCGGCGTATTCCAGCTTCGAGTAGCCTCCGCCCATTCGGGCGTGGCGTCCCACAGCAAGAGTCTGCCTTGGCTTGCTTCGTTGCGCGCCCAAGCGTGCACAGCCCGCTGCCCAGCCATCAGCGCCGCATCAGCCGAAGCCGCCAATACCGTCGGATAAATCGCCACCAACGGCTCAAGCTGGCCATTCACCACCGGCACTACACCGCGCTCCGACGAAGCGAGCGCCAGCAATTGCGCCAGATGAGCAGGATCCACGCGCGGCATATCCACGGCGAGCACCAGCACCAAGCCCGCAGGCGCGGCGCGCAAACCGGCGGCAATACCCGCCAGCGGACCCGCCTCGGCCACGGCGTCAACGATGACCTCTGCCTTGTGTAGGGTCGTCGCTTGCGACGGACCTCGCTCGCGGGGAATGCCCACGCCAGACAACCCGTACTCGGCACCGGGACGAACTGACAAAAACAAATTCTCCGCTCCCGCTTCGCGCAGCACATCCGCCTGCCGCTGCAACAACGCGCGCCCATCCGGCAGCGTCAGCTGCGCCTTGTCGCGTCCCATGCGCGATGAGCGTCCGCCCGCCAGGATCAATCCGCTCAGCATGGCAACGCATCCACCTTCAGCCAACCGGCGCTCAGGATGCGCGCGCGCAAGCCGCCGCGTCCCTTCAGCCACGCCTCGGCCCCGGGCGCAAACGCCTGGTCCATCCAATAGCACGGCGTGCATTCCTTCACGCCCGCGAAGCGCACGCCCTGCACTTCGAATTCCTTTCCGATCAGGGCATTCAAATCGACGCCGCGTGTGAGCGCGTTGCGTCGGAAGACTGCAGCCGAACGATCGGGCTGCTGCAGTGCCGTGCGGATTTCATCGAAGACCTCGCCGGAGAAAAACGTGATCTGCCCCGCGTAGTCATCCTTGTAGTCGAGGAAGCGATCCCCGCGTAGACCGCGACCGGGCAAACACTCCACCGTTGCCACTTCCAGGGTCGAATGCGTGCCCGCCGCCAAACCGTGCCGGCCGAAATAATTGTGCCCGGGCGAAATATAGAGCGCCGCGATCTTCATCGGGAGGAAGCCAGTTTGCCGGCGTAAACGTTCAGACGATCACCGCGCAGGAAGCCCACGAGTGTCTGGTTGTTCGCTCGCGCAAATTCCGCCGCAAGGCTGGTCGGAGCGGAGATGCCCGCGACGACCGACACCCGTGCCGCCAGCGCCTTCTGCATGATCTCGAACGACACGCGCCCGCTGACCAGCAGCACATGTTTCTCGAGGGGGAGCCAGTCGTTGCGCAAGGCATGACCGAGCACCTTATCCATCGCGTTGTGCCGGCCGACATCCTCGCGCGCCACCAGCATCTCGCCCTGCGCATCGAAAAGCGCCGTGGCGTGCAGGCCGCCGGTCGACTGGAAGGTCGGCTGCGCCGCCGCCAGCTTGGCCGGCAGGGATTGCAGCAGCTTCGCCGTCACGCGCAACGGACGCTTCACCTTCGGGAAATGCTGCCGCACGGCCTCGATCGTCGCCTTGCCGCACAGCCCGCAACTGGTCGCGCTGAAGACGTGGCGAGTTAGCGCGTCGAAATCGACCTTCGCGCTTTTCGGCAGCACCACTTCCACGACGTTGCCCTGCTCGGACCGCTTCGTCGTGCGGCATTGCAGGATGTCATAGATGTCGTCGGCCGAACGCACGACACCCTCGGTCAGAAGAAAGCCAGCCGCCAAATCGGCATCATGTCCTGGCGTACGCATCACCACCGCCACCGAGCGATCGCGCACGCGCAGCTCCAGCGGTTCCTCGACCGCCACAACGTCGGTCTCCGCGCGCACCTTCGCCCCGGCGCGCAGCCGCCGTACGGGCCAGTCTTTGCTCAGGGCGGCGGATTTCATGAAACCGAAGCCGCCTCGATCCGCACCCGGGCATTGTAGTCCGGCACGCCGCTGAGCGCGTCCACGCGGCCGCGGTGGACGATCACGTTGCCCTCAGGCCAGTGCACCTGCAGGTTGCCGGGCGCCAGCGGGGCGAGAAAGACCGTGCCGTCATAGCGGCCGAGATCGTTGACCAGCGCGATGCGGTCGCCCTGTTTCACGTGCAGGCGCGCGGCGTCGTCCTCGTTCATGAGCACGGCCTCGCGCGGCGCGCCGTTGAGCGGGTCGACGTCGGCATAGACGAGCGTGTTGAACTGCTTGCCGCGACGCGTGCTGACATGGAACGTGCCGTCCTTCGGCGCCGCCGCCGGCAAATCCACCGCGCGCAACCGTGCCCGGCCGTCCGGCGTGGCGCACACGCCGCCCACGCAGAGATGCCGGCCGCCGTACTGGAACGCATCGCCGGTTTTCTTCAGGTGCTGCACGCCATCATAGAACGGCACCACGCGCGCGATCTCCTCGCGCAACGCCTGGCCGGTGACACCGCGCAGCGACGCGGCACGCTCCGGGAAAGCAGCGGCCGCGACATCGAACAGAATCTTCCATTCGGCACGGGCCTCGCCAACTTGGCGGGGAATCTCCGGTGTGAACATCACCCGACGCTCCGTGCTCGTTTCCGTGCCACCGTCGTCCTGCTCGTAACGGGTCTTCGCCGGCAACAGCAACACCGCCTCGCCCGGCTCGATGAACATCTGGTCGGTCGCGATGATATCCTGGTGAATACGCAACGGCACCCGCGCCAGCGCGGCCCGCACGTACTCAGGCTCGGGCAACGTGCGCAGAAAATTTCCGCCCAGGAGATAGAATACGTCGAGTTCGCCACGCGCGGAGGCCTCGACCATCTCGGTGGTGGTCATCCCGGGCTTGTCCGGAATCGGAAAACCATAGTGCGCACTGAGCGCGGCGGCATTCGCCGGCGTGACGGCGAGACCGCCCGGCAGTGCCGTGGCGTACGCGCCCATCTCCGCCCCGCCCTGCACCGACGAGTGGCCGCGGATCGGCATGACGCCACAGAAATCACGACCCAGGAAACCGCGCGCCAGCGCGACGTTGAGGATCATCTGCACCGCATCGCCACCGAAGGAGTGCTGGGTGATGCCCATGCTCCAGACGAAAACCGCATTGCGCGCGTTGCCGATCAAATCACCCAACTCCTCGATGCTGGCGCGCGACAATCCGCTGCCGGCCTCGAGCTTGTCCCACGAGAGTTCCTTCGCCCGCGCTTCGACCGCAGCGAAATCATTCGTGTGCTGGGCGACAAACGTCCGGTCAACGCGGTCGGTTTCGACCAAGCGCTTGAGCACACCGTAGAGCAGTGCGATGTCTCCGCCCTGCGCGACGGGGAACCAGTGATCGGCCAGATTGGTACCAAAGAGCGCGCTATCCGCTTCGGACGGCACCCAGTATCTTTTCATGCCCGGTTCCAGATACGGATTCACCAGCACGATCTTCGTGCCCTTCTTCTTGGCGAGATGCAGGTACTTCGTGCTGACCGGCTGGTCGTTTGCCGGATTCGAGCCGAAGAACACGACGAGATCCGTGCCCATCCAGTCAGCGTAGCTGCAGGTCGAGGCACTGAGGCCGATGGTCTGTTTCATCGCGACCGTGGACGGCGAGTGGCAGATGCGTGCCGCGTTGTCGATGTGGCTCGTGCCAAGAAAACGCGCGGCCTTCTGTCCGGCGTAGTAAACCTCGTTGGTGACGCCGCGCGCCGTGAGAAAAAATGCCACGCGCCGCGGATCCGCCGCGCGCAGCTTCGCGCCGGCCAGCGCGAGCGCCTCGTCCCAGCTGATACGCGAAAAGCCCTTCTCCCCCTTCCGCCGCAACATCGGGTAGGCCAGCCTCCCGAGCGCGCGCAGTTCGCGGTTGTCGAGCCGGCTCATCGCCGCGGCATCGCCGAGCAGCGCGTGGTCCATTTCCCGCATGGTGTTCAGGCGAAGCAGATTCAGGCGCGTCATGCACAGGTGCACGCCATCGATCGTCCAGTCGTGCAGGCCCGCCACGCCGAGCGCGCAGCCATCGCATACCCCGCGGCTGATGACTTTCCACGCATAGCCAAGGTTGTCGCGATTGGCCCAGACCACGCCCGCCATGTCGCGGAAATGCTTCGGCTTCGTGTGGCCAAGGCCAAAGGGCGCCAGCCGCTTCAGGCGGTCGCCGGAGGTGGAGGTAACTTCATGGGCGCTCATACGCGGAAGTCGCTCATAGCGAGGGAACAGTCGGCCCGCCCGCCGCCGAGTCCAAGGCTAATTTAGGCAAACGGTTGAGCATAAACTGCAACGTTGCATCGCCCCGGGCGATTCCGCAATTTGGCCCCTCATGTCCGCCGAGACCAACACGCCCGCACCCGCACCGAGTGACTTTATTCGCGACATCGTGCAGACCCACGTGGCGGAGCAGCGCTACCCGAAGATCGTCACGCGCTTCCCGCCCGAGCCGAACGGCTACCTGCATCTCGGCCACGTGCGCTCCCTGTGCGTGAACTTCGGCATCGCCCGTGAGCAGAATGGCTGGTGCAACCTGCGCTTCGACGACACCAATCCGGCGAAGGAAGACATCGAATTCGTCGAGTCGATCACGCGCGACGTCCAGTGGCTGATCGCCGGCTGGGCCGACCATTGTCTCGGCTTCAAGCCCAAGGGCGCCCTCGCCGCGAAGAACGGCGCGGACTTTTATCTCGGATCGGTCGCGGCCGGCCCCGGCAGCGAGCCGTTCTACGCCTCCGATTATTTCGACCCGCTCTATGACTATGCGGTTGAGCTCATCAAGCGCGGCCATGCCTACGTCTGCGACCTGAGCCCCGAGGACACCGAGAAATACCGCGGTGCCCCCGACACGCCCGGCCAGGACAGCCCGTTCCGCACCCGCTCCGTCGCGGAAAACCTCGACCTCTTCCAGCGCATGAAGGCCGGCGAGTTCCCGGACGGTGCCCGCACGCTGCGCGCGAAGATCGACATGGCCTCGCCCAACCTCTGGCTGCGCGATCCCCTGCTCTACCGCATCCGCCACGTGCCGCATTACCACGCGGGCAACAAGTGGTGCATCTACCCGCTTTACGACTACGCCCACTGCCTGAGCGATTACATCGAGGGTATCAGCCACAGTCTGTGTTCGCTTGAGTTCGTCCCGCACCGGCCGCTCTACGACTGGATCCTCGAAAGCCTCGGGCTGCCGCGTCCGCTCCCGCGTCAGTACGAATTCGCGAAGCTCCTGCCGACCTACACGCTCCTCAGCAAACGCAACATCATGCGCCTCGTGCAGGAGAAGGTCGTAACCGGCTGGGACGATCCCCGCCTGCCCACTCTCGTAGGCATGCGCCACCGCGGTATTCCCGCCGCCGCCTTGCGCCGCTTCGCGATCGAGACCGGCATCACCACCTACAACGGCGTCACGGACATCGCGCTCTTCGAGCATGTCCTCCGCGACGAGCTGAACCGCATCGCCCTGCGCCGTCTCGCCGTGCTCAAGCCAATCAAGCTCGTGCTGACCAACATCGCCGAGGGCGAGACGGTCGACTGCCAGGCAACGAACAATCCGCAGGACGAAAATCCCACGACGCGTCCCCTCGCGCTCACCCGCGAGGTGTTCATCGAGTCCGACGATTTTGCCGAAGTCCCGCCGCCGAAGTATTTCCGCCTGAAGCCGGGCGGCGAGGTGCGCCTGAAGTACGCCTGCATCATCAAGCTCGACGAGATTGTGAAGGATGCGTCCGGCGCGATCACCGAGCTGCGCTGCACCGCCCAGCTCGACACCCGCCACGGCCAGCCCAACGCCGACAAGAAGGTCAAAGGCACGATCCACTGGGTCAGCGCGACCAACTCCGTGCCGGCCGAGGTTCGCCTCTACGACCGCCTCTTCAATGTCGCTGAGCCCGGCGCGGCCGAAGATTTCCTCAAGGTCGTGAACCCGAAGTCCCTCGAAGTCGTGACCGCCCGCCTCGAAGCGTCGCTGGCCACGGCCACGTCCGCCGACCGCTTCCAGTTCGAGCGCCTCGGCTACTTCACGCCCGACGCCAAGGACAGCGCCCCCGGCAAGCTGGTGTTCAACCGCACCATCTCGTTGAAGGATACCTGGGCGAAGTAAGGGTCGGGCATCAGCCGTCTCCCTCCGGCAGTCGTCTACGGGAAAAACCGCAACGGATCAGCAATTGCATTGCTCCGCGCGCACACGCTGGCGCATTTTTTCGTCACCCCGAGGTGCGCGCGTTTTTCCGATTGATCGCAACACCTGGGGCCAAATCCATGAAGCGTTTCCTCCGTCTGTTGTGTCTCTCCGCGGCCTGTTCCGCGTTTACCCTGCGCCTTTTGTCCGCTCCCACCACGCCCGACGTCCTGCGCGAATCCTACGTCGCCGGCCTGGGCGTCATTGCCGACACGCAAGCGACCGCATCCCGCACCGATCGCCTGCTCGATCTCATCAGCACTGGCACCGCCATGCAGGCCCAACGCACGGCGGCGATGGAATCCCAGCTGCTCAGTACCCGGCAGCAGATCGACTCGCTCGACCGCCAGATTCAGTCGCTGGGCCATCAAGGTGCGCAACTTCAGGAACAGAGACAGCAGATCGAAACCCGTTTCGGAGCGCTGGATCATGCCTTGGCAGACGACCGCCTGCTGCTGGCCAAATCCACCGAAGCCGTCGGCGCCCTGGTAGCCTCGGCGGAGAAGTCCGGTTCTTACGTCGAACAAAGCATGGCCGCGCAGACCACGGCGGAACTGAAGTCGCACGCCCGCGCCTTGCGCGACCTAGCCGATCATATCGCTCAAGCCCGGCAGCATATCAGTCTCGAACGAACCCTTTTCGAAGGCCTTCAACCCCGACTCAAGTCCACGACCGACGATCTCAAGGCTCTCGCCACCGAGCTCGCCACCAGCACCGAAAAAGTGGGCAAAGTGCGGGCTGCACTCGGCGAGGTAAACGGCACCCTCGAACGCGACCGCGCCACCCTCTCCAAGCAGTACCAAGCCTTTGGCGTCGCCGTGGAAGGCTTCCGCCTGGTGCAGGCTGACGTCCTTCGCCGCTGGCTGCTCGACGGTCCTCCGTCCGGCGACCTGCCGTCCCTGAGCATCGACGATATCGTTGAATCCGGCATACGACAGACCAGTTATGGAGCTCCAAGCGGCGTCTTCGCTGCCGATGCTTCGGTTAATCCCAATAGCGTGGGCTTGGAAAACCGGGGAGTTGGCGGAAAAGCCTCCAAGGAAATGGAGGCGGAAAAAAGCAACCAGATCTCCGCCGAGTTCACCCAGTTGAACCGCCGCGCCCGCTGGCTGCTGGCGATGCTCGACCGGCTCGAGTCTTTCGCTGAGGAAAGTCTCAACGAGGCCGAAGGCTGGAACGGCAGCGCCGGCGCATGGCGCTCGCAACTGACCAATATCAACCGCGACATCGCGGATGCGCGGGGACAGCTCAGCTCGCTGCAGATGGAACAGGATATGGTCGTGACCACCGTCAAACTCATCGGCCAGCAGTCCAGCGACACCGCCGGCAGCGTGGCCACCGCGGTCAAACAGATCGCCGCCCAGGCGGAAAAACTGAGCCAGCTGACCGCCGAATTGAAACGCCTGTCGGCGAACTGACCGTCGCGACCCACGCGCCCGATTAAGAAAAAGACCAAGTCCCCGTTGCCGTCATCCTGAGCCGTGCGAAGGATCCAAGCGGGGGTGAGAGTCCGTCCGTTTCCGTGGATCCTTCGCACCGCTCAGGATGACGGGAGCGGGTGGTTGAGTTTTTTATCCAATCGCCCCTGCCCCCCGATTTCGCGAATTCCCCAATCGAGGGAAGCAAATAAAAAGCCCGCGCTTTCGCGCGGGCTTTTTCGGGTCCCGCGCGAACGCGAGAGGTGACCAAAAGGGATTACTTCTGCTCCGCCGCCGGCTTTTTCTTGCCGTGCTTCTTGTGGGCGGAATGGGAGTGCTTCTTGCCACCCTTCTTGCCCTTGGTCGGATTCGCCGAGGCGTTTTCCGTCGAAGGGGCAGCCGTTTCAGGAGAAGGGGTGGTCTGGGCAAAGGCCGACGTGGTGATCAGGCCCAGGATGACGTAACCGAGAGTGCCGATTCTTTTCATACGGGGAATGAGACGGCGGCGGTGCGCCGAGGTTACAAGGTGAATTGTGTAGGGCCGGCGCTTGCGCCGTGCCTCGTCTGCAAAACCGGCCCGGCGACGAGCGCCGGCCCTACACGATTCAAGCAGCCGCCAGGAACCGCGCCAAACGCGCTACAGTCCGATCCTTACCCAGTAGGCGGAAGATCGCGGTGATGCTCGGGCCGGCGTTGGTGCCGGTGACGGCTAGGCGGGACACGGCCTGGTAATCGCCGAAGCCGAGACCCTTGCCTTCGGCGAGGGTCTTGATGCCGGCTTCAACCGTGGCATCGCTGGCGAAATCCATCGCGGGAATGGCCGCGATCAGCTCGGTGAGACGCGCCTTCGGATCACCCTTGGCCATGACCTTCTCCTTCACTTTGGCATCGATGGCGAAGTCCTCGGTGAAGAAATAACCCGTGTACGCGCCAAGGTCGTCGATCGATTTGATCTTCGGCTGAGCCAGCAGCATGACTTCGCGGAAGTAGGCGTCGTTGGCCATAACGGCCGTACCCGTCGGCTGCAGGGCGAAATACTCCTTGGCCAGCGCGATGAAACGATCCGCCGGCTGCTCGAGCAGGTAGGTCATGTTCATGTTCGCGAGCTTCTTGCCGTCGAACTTGGCGCCCGCCTTGTTGACGTTCGGGAAGTCGAAGAGGCGGATGATTTCGGCAATCGGCATCTTTTCGCGGTCGTCGCCCGGGTTCCAGCCGAGCAGCGAGATGTAATTCACCAGCGCCTCGGGCAGAAAGTGCCTCTGCTGGTATTCCTCGATGAGCGCACCCTTGTCGCGCTTGCTCATCTTGCCCGTGCCCATCTCCGGCGATTTCAGGATCAGCGGGATATGCGCGAACGTCGGTACCGGCGCGCCGAGGCCTTCGTAGAGTTGCACGTGCTTGCTCGTGTTCGACAGGTGATCCTCGCCGCGGATCACGTGCGTGATCTTCATCTCGATGTCGTCGACGACATTCACGAAGTGGAAGATCGGGTTGCCGTCGGAGCGGAAGATCACGAAGTCCTCGTCTTCCTGGCGCTCCACCCGGCCGCGAATGAGATCGTCGAAGACCACTGGCGGAATCTTCACCTTCTCGACCTCTTTCTTGCGATGGTCGTCGTAAACCTTGTAGCGCTCACCGAGCAGCTTGAACCAGATGGCGCCGTCCTTCTCGTAGGCCCGGCCGCTGTCGAGCAGCTGCTGCTTGTACTTCTGGTAAATTGCCGCGCGCTGGCTCTGGCGGTAAGGACCGTAGCTGCCACGCTCGCCAACGCCGTTGGCGTTCGGACCCTCGCCCCAATTCAGGCCCAGCCAGCTCATGCTGTCGTAGATCAGTTTGAGGAACGCCTCGCTGTTGCGCGCCTGGTCGGTGTCCTCAATCCGCAGGATGAACGTGCCGCCGGTGTGCCGCGCGTAGAGCCAGTTGAACAGGGCCGTGCGGGCGCTGCCGATGTGGAAGAAACCGGTGGGACTGGGAGCGAAACGGACGCGGACGTTGGACATGGGAGAATGGTCAGCTAGAGGTATGGCGGGAGTGGTGTCAAAGCCGGAGCCGGAACTGTAGCCGGGGCGGTGACCCCGGTTGTCTCGATCTCCGGGGTCACCGCCCCCGGCTACAACTTGCAGTCGTCTTCAGTCAGAGCATAAAGCTTCTCTTGCACGCGATGCCCGACAACCCAGCCCTTCCCCTCGATCCGACCGACTTCTCGCCCCGCTTCGCCGCCGCGGCCCTGGCCGCCGGGTTCACGGAGGAAAAGCTCGGCGAGATCAATGGTCATCCGCTGCTGGCCTACACGAAGAAATCCGGCGACACGCAACCGAAGGTTTACTTTTCCACTGGCATCCATGGCGATGAGCCCGCGCCGCCGTGGGCATTGCTGCGCCTGATACAGGAAGGATTCTTCGACGATCGCTGCTCGTGGTTCCTTTGCCCGCTGCTCAATCCCACGGGCTTCTCGCTGCGCACGCGCGAGAACTTCTCCAAGGTGGATTTGAACCGCGACTACAAGGCGGCGCTGACCGCGGAATCCCAGGCGCATATCGCGTGGCTGAAGCGTCAGCCACGGTTCGACCTCGTGGTTTGCGGGCACGAAGACTGGGAAGCCACGGGATTTTATCTCTACGAACTGAACCTGGCCAACCGCGCCACCCTCGCCCACGCCATGCTCGATGCCGCGCGAGCGCACGGGCCTATCGATCTGTCGGCGGTGATCGACGGACGCGAAAGCGCCGAGCCCGGGATCATTCGCCCGACGACCGACCCGGCCCTACGCGAGACCTGGCCGGAAGCACTCTACCTCGCTTACCAACACTGCGCGCTCGTCTACACGATCGAGACCGCATCAGGCCAGCCGCTCGAGCAGCGCGTCACGACGCAGGCGGCAGTGCTTCGCGCGGTCGTGGCCGGCTTCCTCGCGTAAGCTGCGCCTCTACCCTTTAGCGGGTGAAACCCAGCCTTCGGGCACCGGCAGCGTCCGCTCCACAAATCCATCGATCAAACGCTGCGCTTCTTCAGCGGGCAGGTTCATCTCCCGTGCCGCAAACCGCGCCAGATCCGCCGGCCAGGGTGCGCGCAATAGGTAGTCCATCCGCGCCGGACGCAGGTCGATCGCCGCACAGTGCAGCGCCTGGCGCGTCAGCGGCAGCAATTCGGAATGCCGCGCCGTCCAGCCTTTCTGAGCGAACTCGAGGTAAAGCGTCGGATCCGGGCCGTAGAGTTTGTCGCCCAGCACGCGGTGTCCGATGAACTCGGCGTGCGCCCTAATCTGGTGCTTGCGGCCGGTAAACAATTCTACTCCCGCCAGCGTCACTCCGTTCCGCGCCACCAGCGGATGAAACACCGTTTTCGCTGCCTGGCCGCCCACCGTATCCGGCGGCACTACGCGCTGCTTCACCGTAACGTTGGCCGTGGGATCCGGACCGAGCCATTGGTCGACGGTGATGGGCTCGGTCAGCTCGCCCGTGAGTAACGTGACATAGGCTTTGCCGATCAACCGCTTGCCCATCGCCTTTTGCAGGCGGCTGCCGGTGTTCTCGTCCTTGCCCAAAACAATCACTCCAGAGGTCTCGCGATCGAGCCGATAAATAAAGCGGATGGTCTCCAACCCCAGCCCTTCCCGTATGGCGCCCGCGAGGCTCGACCATGGTCCGTTTTTGGAAGGATGCACCACCAGCCAGCCCGGCTTGTCGATCACGAGCAGCTTCTCGTCGCTCAGTAGTACCCAGCCTGACAGATCGGCGGGATTGACGAGTGGAGCCTCCGGCGGAGGCAGTGGGTCGGCGGCATGGGTCATGCTGGAGAACGTTCAATATTTTTTCCGGGTTATGTTGCCGAGAACATTTGCAAACCCAGGCCACCACGATACCACTCTAGGCAGTCGAATGACTTTGGTATCCCCAGTGTCGCGCAGGCCGGTCCTCAGGACGGCCAACCGGACATGGATCAATTTAGGAACGAGCGAGCTCCTCGCCTGCTTTTCCTGTTAGTGCGTAATCAACGAACGAAAGCTAAATCAATGAACACATCCAATCGTCCCCACGAAGTTATTGTGACCGGCATTCATCTCGAACTCACGCAGTCTCTGAAAAATTACGTCCAGGAGAAGATGGAGCGATTGTTTCGCCATGAAGCCCACATCGTGCGGATCCGCGTTGAACTGGAGTGTGACCGCAAGCACGATCACGCCCACAAGTTCGTCGCCAAGGCCCAGGTGGAAATCCGCGGCCCCAACATCAACTGCACCGCCGAGTCCGAGGAGATGCACAAGTCCGTCGACCTGCTCATCGACAAGGTCGACCACGTGCTCCACAAGCGCCACGGCCAGCACAAGGACAAGCGCAACCACCCGCGCTCGATCGAATTCGACGGCGTCGAACTGCCGAAGGCGATCTAGTCCCACACCGCGGGACAATCGCCAATCGTGATTATCTAATCGCTATTTGTTATTTCAAAAGCCCGCCCTCAACGGCGGGCTTTTTTATGCACACCCTGCGTTCCCACACACTCCGCCCTATCGGGCATCAGTCGTCGCCAAGGCTATGGCCGACAGGCCCCTCTTCACAGGGGGGACTTCGGCTGCGAGAATTGGGTTCCCTCTATCAAGAGGGGTGGCGCACAGCGCCGGGGTGTGTTCGCACGCGGACGACGTTCGCTTCGCATTCTGAATGAAACGCCTGCCTTGCCTCTGCGAGCTCCGTCGCTTGGCTGTCTCCTGCCCCTGTCACCTGTCCACTGCCTCCTGACCCCTGATATGAAAACCCTCCTCCGCCTCGCCCTGCCCCTGCTGCTCGCCTCCGCCGCTCTCGCCAAAGAATCTGAAGACGGCTTCGTCGCCCTCATGGACGGCAAGTCCTTCGCCGGCTGGAAACCTGCCACCGAAAACACCGACACTTGGAAACTCGAAGACGGCGCCTTCGTCACGCGCGGCTCGCGCTGCCACCTTTATTATGTCGGCAACGACAAGCCGTTCAAAAACTTTGATCTCAAGGTCGAGGTCATGACCGAGCCGGGCGCGAACGGCGGGATTTATTTCCACACCAAATACCAGGAAACCGGCTGGCCGAAGGCCGGCTTCGAATGCCAGGTCAACAACACGCAGTCCGATTGGAAGAAGACCGGCAGCATCTACGGCATCGCCAACACCGGCCTCGTCGTGTCCGAGGATAACAAGTGGTGGACCCAGGAAATCATCGTGCAGGGCAAAACCGTGACCGTGCTGATCGACGGCAAAAAGGTCGTCGAGTACGACGAACCCGAAGGCGTCCAGCCCGGCAAGGACTTCGACCGCGTGCTCAACGCCGGCACCTTCGCGCTCCAAGCCCACGATCCGAAAAGCATCGTCCGCTACCGCAATATCCGGGTGAAACGCCTCGCGGATTAAGACGCGTATTCGGTTGGTAGGGCGCATCCTCCGGATAAGCCGCGGCTCGTCGGGACGACTCTCCCTACCCCCGTTTTTCCTGACAAATTCTGCTTGCTGTCGTCCGGCTTAGTTCGCTTATTCGCCCTTCCCTGTGCGGGCATAGCTCAACTGGATAGAGCGTCAGACTACGAATCTGAAGGTTTGGGGTTCGACTCCCTATGCCCGCACCACTTTCAAAACGCACCGCTCCCAAGGCGGTGCGTTTTGCTTTGGGACTGCGCGACTATGAGCGCAGCGCCCTCCTCGGCATTCCGGCCGCAAAATCAGGCAATACGGCTGCATTGGTCACCCTACCCCCATGAAACTCCGTTCCTTCCTGCCGATTGCCCTGCTGCTTTGCCTCGCAACCCTTGCCCAGGCTCAGGTCCCCGCTGCTCCTGCTCCGGCCAAGCCGGAAGTGCCCGAATGGGCCAAGCCCGGTTCCGCCACGCACAAGCAGGTCGCCCCGCCCGCCGACGTCCATCGTCCGAGCAAGAACTACGACATACCGATCGGCATCTTTGAAGGCCAGTCCGACATCGGCTCGCCGGTGGTTGACGGCAGCGCCAGCTACGACGCGGCCAAGAAGCAATACACCATCACTTCCGCCGGCTACAACGTCTGGTACACCCGCGACGAGTTTCGCTATCTCTGGAAGAAAATGTCCGGCGACGTCTCCCTCGCCGCCGACATCGCCTATCCGGACGCAAAGGGCTACGGCGACCGCAAGGCCGTGCTGGTCATCCGCCAGGAGCTGGAAGACGACTCCATCCAGAACCTCGTTGCGCTGCACGGCGCCGGCATGATCCATATTGCCCAGCGTCCCGTGAAAGGCGCGCGGGTCCACGACATCGAGTACCGCATCGGCGGCCGCGGCGAACGCGGCGCGCCCAATGCCGACACCCTCGTCACCATCATCGCCCAGCGCATCGGCATCGAGAAGCGCGGCGACTCCTTCACGCTCTACGTCAGCCTCGAGGGCGAGCCGATGCACCCCATCGGTCCGTCGATGACCCTGAAGCTCAAGGAACCCTTCTACGTCGGCATCGGCTTCTGCTCCCACCTGCCCGACGTCGCCGATACCGCGGTGCTCTCGAACGTCGTGCTCGAAAATTCCGCCGGCAAGGTCCGTTAACTGTAGCGGCGGTCTATGACCGCCGGCTTGGGCTTTGCTTAACCACGGATTTCACGGATGGGGACGGATAGTTATCCGGATTGATCCGTCCGGATCCGTGCAATCCGTAGCCAGGAAAACGTCCACCCGCGGCACCAGCTTCACTCGCGCCCATCAGCCGGCTTGGGCGCTTCGAAGAGATCGTCGCGGATGCGTTCACTTTCGCGGTCGATCTGTTCCGAGGTCGCGCCGAGTTCCCGCAGGATGTGCTCGGTCATCGACAATGCGACCTCACCCTCGCCGGCAAAGACCTCGTCCGCCCCCGCCGACCGCAACTCCGTGTGCTCGCGGAGATAGGCGGTGCGCGCCAGCACCTCCAGGCGCGGGTTGATTTCCCGGGCGGCGCGAATCAGTTCCTTGCCGTTGCGAATGCTGGAAGCGCTCAGGATCAGGAAACGCGCCTCGGCCACACCCGCCTGCTGCAGGGTTTCGGGATGACTGGCTTCGCCGTACACGGCGGACACGCCCTCGCTGCGCAGCTTCTGGACGGTTTCCAGGTTGAGCTCGACGATCGTGGGCTCGATGTCGTTCTCGCGCATCAACCGCGCCACGGTCTGACCAACCGGACCGTAACCTACCACGATCGCGGCGTGACGGGCCGAGCGGCGGGGCTTGGCCGGGGCGGCGGCTTCCGCCGGGGCCTGGCTTTTCACCAGGCGATCCAGCCACGGTTGGCGGCGGATCCAGCGCTCGGCGGGATCAACGCAGCGGTACAGCAGCGGATTGATGGTGATGGAGAGAATCGCGCCCGCCACGAGGATGTTGGATGCCTCCGCCGGCAGCAGGTTCAGCTGCCGGCCCATCGTCGCGAGGATGAAGGAAAATTCACCGATCTGCGCCAGTGCGACGGCCACCGAGAGCGCCACACGCAGCGGATAGCGCATGATCAGCACGAAGCCCAGTGCGGCGAGCGGTTTGCCAATCAGGATGATGACCATCGTCGCCACCACCAGCCACGGGAACTGCAGCAGGCTTTTGAAATCCATCAGCATGCCGACGGAGACAAAGAAAAGCACCGCGAAGGCATCGCGCATGGGCAACGCCTCGGTCGCCGCGCGCAAGCTGAAGTCCGACCGAGCCACCACCATGCCGGCGAGGAACGCGCCCAGCGCCATTGAGACGCCGAACAGCTTGGCCGAACCCACCGCGATGCCCAGCGCGACCGCCAGCACCGCCAGGGTGAACAGCTCGCGCGAGCCGGTCTTGGTCACGTATGCCAATGCGCGCGGGATGACCCAGCCGCCGACCAGAAACGTGAATGCCACGAGCAAGATGATCTTCAGGGCCGCAATGCCCAGCGTCAGGGTGAGGCTGCTGCCCTCGCTTGCGTCGGGACCAAATACCGCCGGCAACACGACCAGCACGAAAACCGTGAAAAGGTCCTCCATCACCAGCCAGCCGATGGCGATGTGGCCCGTCGGCGTGTGCAGGTCGTTGTTGTCGACCAGCACGCGCGTCAGCACGACCGTGCTGGCGACCGAGATGGCCAGGCCGAAAATGATGCCCGCGGTCCAGCTCCAGCCAAACGCGTGCATGATCACTGCCCCGAGCGCCGTGGCCGCGAGGCTTTGGATGATGGCGCCCGGCACGGCGATGCGCTTCACCGCCAGCAGTTCCTTGAAGTGAAACTGCAGGCCGACACCGAACATCAGAAGGATGACGCCCACCTCGGCGAATTCGTCGGCGATGCCCTTGTTCGCGATAAAGCCCGGCGTGTACGGCCCCACCACCACGCCCGCCAGCAGGTAGCCAACGATGGGCGACAGCCCCAGCCGGTTGGTGACCAAGCCCAGCGCGAGCGCGGCAATGAAGCCGCCGGTCAAAGTCAGGATCAAATCCAGATGATTCATGAGAGAAACGCCGGCCGCGGCTGGATTACCCCGGCGGGCAAGTCTGACGAAGGCCGCACCCGCGCAGCATGACAAGCGCGGGTTTTAAAAACTTCCGCCTTTATACTCTCCCGAAACCAAGCAGGCACGACTGTTTCACGTTACGACGGACGCAGCCATGCACTCATAACGACCTATGCGCGTCGGATATTTTTATCCCGACAACCTGATGATTCTCCACGGCAAAGCTGACCCCTAAAAAATGCTCATCCAGAAAACTTGCGCCAACTTTCACCTGAAAGACGTATCCCCCGAGGTCCGGATTATATGAAGCCGTCCACCCCTTTTTTAAGAGGTATGCCTTTAGCGACTCCTCGTTATCACCTATTTTGACATTGGACCGGATCTCGTTCCCTAGAGCGATATTCTCAGGCGAAGGTGCTAACCTATCTCGGGTCGCTGAGTCGTACGCTAGGTAAGATACAAGGCCAGCTACCATGAGAACAAATAGCGCAACGAATGTTCGTTTCGAACTTTTGCTCATATTGGAATTTAATACCCGACCAGAATATATGGCTTACTGCTTTGTGAATTAAGCCCCATTCCGCCGGATTACTCGTCCCAATTCGCCCGCTGGTTGCGGATGATCCGGATCACGAGCAGCACGACGACCAGCAGGACGACCCCGGCGAACATCAGCGTGTACCAGTGCGTGCGATGGAGCATGCGTTCGAGCTGCGTGATGTCGTCCTTGAATTTCGCCCAGAGCCAGTGGCCGAGCCAGACGAAGAACGGCACGCTGATCAGGGCGGCGAGACCGTCGAAGCAGAAGAACTTCCAGTACTTCACCCGCGTCGAGCCGGCCGTGAAGAAGATCGGGGCACGCAGGCCGGGCAGGAAGCGGCCGACGAACAGCACCGACGAGTGGTAGCGCTCGAACAGCGCCTCGACCTTAGCCTGCTTCTTCTCGGAGAAATTGCGCCGGAACCAAGGAGCCGTGCGAAGCTTCGCGCCGAAGTACCGGCCGAAAAAAAAGATCATCGAGTCACCGGCCATTACGCCGGCGTACATGATCGCGCTCGTCTCCATCCAGCGCCGGCCGTCGATTTCCGCAAGGGCGCCCGCCGCCACGAGCACGATGTCCTCCGGCACGGGCAGGCCGAGGCCGCATAGGATCAGGACGATGAACGGGCCCCACAGCGAAAGCGGCGAATCGGCAAAATGCTTGAGGAGCGTTTCAAACATGGGGTGAAGCGGCCCCTTGTTTACGTGCCCGACACGCGCCAATCAAGCAGCTCCATCTGGAGAGTGCGACGGCCATTGTAGTGGTTCCAGTTCAGCTGCACGGCCAGGTCGATCGGCACGCCGACCGGAGGCAGGCGGTCGGCCATTTTCCAGGCCACGCCGCTGATGCGGCGACCGAGGGCGTCCTCGCCCGCGAAACGGAAATGCACTTCCTTGAAAACGTCCGGACGGTGCCGGAGCTTCAGCCCGCGCACGCCGAAGATCGGCTCGGGATTACCCATGCCGAACGGATGCATCTGGTCCAGCTCGCCCATGAGCTGCTCGTTGACCTGCGTGCCATCGAGCCAGCCGGAGAGTTCCAAGCCCGCCGTCGTGTCGCCATGGCCCTGCTTGCGGATGGTTTCGTCGAACAGCGCGCGAAACTCGTCGAGCTTGCCCTTCTGCAGCGAAACACCGACGGCCATCGGGTGGCCGCCCCAGCTGTCGAGGCAGGCCGCGCAAGCGCCGAGGATCTCGACCAGGTTGTAGCCGGTGATGCCGCGACCCGAACCCTTCGCCAGCGTGCCCTCGTTGCCCAGCACGATGGCCGGACGGTTGTATTTGCGCGAGATGCGGCCGGCCACGATGCCGACGACGCCCGGATGCCACTCCTCGTCGAAGAGAACGAGACCGCGCGAATCCTTGAAATGCTCCTCGACGTAGCGCTCGGCACGCTCGGTGATGAGGCGTTCGATGTCCTGCCGCTCGCGGTTCAGGTCATCGAGTTTGCGCGCCGCCTGGTCGCAAAAACCGGAATCGCCGCTGAGCAACAGGTCGACCGACAAAGCAGCGTCGGCGAGGCGCCCGCTGGCATTGATGCGCGGCCCGAGGCGGAAGGAAATATCGGTCGGCATCAGGCCCTGCTCGGGTTTCAAACCCGACACCTGCATCAGCGTCTTGAGCCCCGGACGGCGCGTCTCGGCCAGCATGCGCAGACCGTGGCGCGCGAAGATGCGGTTCTCGCCGTGCAGCGGCACGAGATCGGCGATCGTGCCCATGGCCACGAGGTCGAGATACTCCTTCAGCACGATCGACAGCGCGACCGGGTGGTTCTCGAGGCGCAGCTTTTTCAGCAGGCCGTGCGAAAGTTTGAAGACCAGGCCGACCGTGCAAAGGAAGCGCCAACCCTCGTCACCCGCGGTCGGGTGCACGTGCGGGTTGATCAGGATCGCGTCCGAAGCCGGTGGCTCGGTGGAGCGGTGGTGATCGACGATGATGACATCCACCCCCTGCCCGCGCAGAAAGGCGACTTCCTCGCCCGAGTTGGTACCGCAATCCAAGGCAATAAAGAGATCTGGTTTCCCCTTCTCCAAGGCGCGGTCGATCGACGTGCGCGTGAGGCCGTAACCTTCCTCGGCGCGGCGCGGCACGATGTACTGCGGCTGCAGGCCCAGGCGGCGCAGGAGACACACGAGGATCGCGGTGCTGCACACCCCGTCGACGTCGTAGTCGCCGAGGATCATGACCTTCTCCTGCTTGCGGATGGCCTGTTGCAGGCGATCCACCGCCCGCTCGAGATTGGTCAGCAGGAAGGGATCACCAAGCCCGGCCAGAGCGGGTTGGAGGAAGCGACCGGCGCCGTCCTCGGCGATTCCGGCGCGAAAGAGCAGCTCGGCCACGACGGGGGTCGTGCCCAGGCTGCGCGCGAGGGCGGTCACGCTGTCGGCGTGAACCGGCGTGTAATTCCAGCGCATCGGAGGCGAGATTCGCCCGATTATTCCGATGCGCGGGAAGAGCCGGCCCACTCGTATTTGGGTGCGATGTCCTGGTGGGCCTCGACGTGCTTCCGGTCACCCTTGTGCCACCAGTAGAACACCTGGGCGGCGATGAAGATGGCGGAGAAGGTCGACGTGACGATACCGACGAGGAAGGTGAAGGCGATGTCGTGGAGCTGGCCGCCACCGAAGACGAAGAGGGCCAGAGCCGCGAGGAAGGTCGTGGTCGCCGTCATGATCGTACGGGCGAAGACCTTCTTGATGGCGTTGTTGATGACGTCCTTCAGCGCACCGCTCGGGTTGAGCTTCAACTCCTCACGGATGCGGTCGAAGACGACCACGGTTTCGTTGATGGAGTAACCGACGACGCACAAGATCGCCGCCACCATGGGCGCTGAAAACTGGTGGCCGAAGAGGACGAAGATACCCACGTTCATGAGCACGTCGTGCAAGGTCGACGCCATGGCGCCGATGCCGAAGCCAAACTCAAAGCGGAAGGCGATGTAGATCAGGATGACCACCATCGAAGCGCCGATGGCCTTCATGGCGTTCCATTTGATTTCGCCGCCGATCGTGGCGCCGATCTGCTGCGTGCCCTCGCTGGTCAGGCCAGCCTGCGGGAAGGCCTGCTGCAGGGCCTTGAAGAAGGCGCCGGACTTGCCGTAGGCGGTCTCGATCTTCAGCTGCTCGCGGCCGGTGGCGAGATTGCTGACGTAGGTCGGGCTGATCTCGCCCGTGCCGGTGGACTTGGCGAGGTCGCGAATCTTGGCGGCGTCGATCTTCTGCGTGAAGTTGGCGGTGATCTGGTCACCACCCGCGAAATCGATGCCGTAGATGCGGTCACCCTTGTAGGCGACGACCGCGAGGCTCGCGACGAGCAAGATGACCGAGCCGATGGCGGCGGGCTTGCCGTACTTGACGAAGTCGACGTTCAGATCCTTGAGCATGCGGCGCATGGTCATCTTCTTGAGCGTGGTGGACTCGATCAGGAGCTCCATGAGCAAGTGACCGGTGATGAGCACGGAGAAGAGCGTGGAGACGACACCGATGAGGAGGGTGACACCGAAGCCCTTGATCGGACCGGTACCGAGCCAGATCATGATACCGCAGATGATGAGCTGCACGAAGTGCGCGTCCAGGATGGTGGTGAGCGCCTTGATGAAGCCGCCGCGGTTGGCACTGATGAGGGTCTTGCCCTCGGCCAGCTCCTCGCGCATGCGCTCGAAAATCAGAATGTTTGCGTCCACCGCCATACCGATGGTGAGCACGATACCGGCGAGACCCGGAAGGGTCATCGTGGCGTGGATGCTGGCCATGACGCCGAGGATGACCGTGATGTTCACCGCGAGGGAGATGACGGCAACAACGCCGCCGGTCGCGTAGAAGGTGATCATGAACGCGCAGACGAGCGCGGTGCCGATGAGGGCGGCCTTCCAGCCGCTGTCGACGGCGTCAGCCGCGAGCGACGGCCCGACCTCGTACTGCTCCTTGACCTGCAAGGGCGTGTCGAGCGGGTTGTTCAGCACGCTGGCGAGATCGATCGCCTCGCGCTGCGAGAAGCTGCCGGAGATTTCGGCGGAGCCACCGGAAATTTCGTTCTGCACGCCGGGCGCGGAGTAGAGCTTGCCGTCGAGGACGATGGCGAGCTGGGCGCGGGCATCGGGGTTGCCGGTGCGGCGGGCGAGATCGGCCGTCAGGGCGGCAATGTTCTTCGTCACCTCGGCGAAGCGCACGGCGCCTTCCTTGGTGAAGCGGAGGATAATCTTGAAGCGACCGAAGTCGTCCATCGTGGCGATGGAGTCGGCGACGGAGTCACCACCCATCTCGGGCAGTTCCTTGACGAAGAGCTCGGTGGCGATCGTGTCGCCGTTGTGACCTTCCTGCTCGAGCGTCATCGCGCGGTAGCCCGCGGGAGCCTCACCCGGCGGACGGGCGTACGGATAGACCATCTTGAAGTCGAGGCGGGCCGGCTTCTGCATGACATTGCCGATCTCCGGGTTTTCCTTGGTGGAGGCGCCGGGCAGCTGCACTTCGATGCGGGTCGTGCCGACCGGGCGGATCAGCGGCTCGGTCACGCCGAGGCTGTTGATACGGTTGCCGAGAATCTCAATGGCCTTGTCGAGCTTGTCCTTGCGGGATTGCTCGGTGCCGAGGTTGGCGGCGGCCGGGTCGACTTCGAGCGTGTAGGCGATGCCGCCCTTGAGATCGAGACCGAGCTGGAGGCTGCCCTTGGACTGGCGCAGGAGCTCGGTGAGCAGGATGTCGTTACGCTTGTCCTTGTTCTTCAGCTTGTCCTCGAGACGGACCTGCGGGAAGAACTCGGAGAGGTCGATCTTGTCCTCGTGCGCGATCTGCTTGAGGGCGACGTAGGTGCTGGGCGCCTGGCCGGACTTCACGCGCTCGGACACCTTGGTCATGAGCGTGGTGAACTGGGCGCTCTTGGCGGAGGCCTTGTCCTTGACGAAGTCGCCGAACGGTTGGTCCTTGAGCGGAATGAGGCCGAACACCGCCCACAATACGACGATTGCGGACAGGATCACTTTCCAGAGGTTTTGACGGAGCATGGGTATTGGTTGTTAAAGGGGTAGCCCGGAACCGGCGCGACAGCGACCGGCGGGTGGGACTCAGGCGGCGTCGGCTTTCTTGACGATGGCGCTGACGTACGCCTTGCCGATCTCGACCTTGGTGTTGTCGCCGCCGATGCGAACGACGAAGCGGTCATCCTTCACGCTGCTGATGACGCCATAAATGCCACCGGCGGTCACGATCTCGTCGCCCGCCTTGAGTTCACCGACCTGCTTGTTGTGTTCCTTCTGCTTCTTCTGCTGCGGAGCGATGAAGAGGAAGTAGACCGCACCGAGCATCAGCACCGGAAAAAGGAAGGAAATCAGGCCCGGCTGGGCGGGAGCGGCGGTCTGGGCGAGGAACACGGAGATTTTAGTCATTGCGTCTGCAGGTGTTTTGAAAAATTGAAAAGGGCGACTAAGCCCACCCCGATTTTAAAAAGCAAGCCTAACCCCGACCGCATTTCCGCCTGTAAAATTGAAGACCAAATCCGCATCAAATTGGTCCGCCGGCCAGTCCGAGGAGTTCTATGGTTTCAAGCGCTGGGGCGCCAATCACTTCTCGGTGGATTCAGAGGGTTTTGTCCAGGTTCAGCCCCTTTCCGACGGCCGGACCATCCGCCTGATGGACGTGGTCGAGGAAGCCACCAGCATGGGCCTGAAAGCGCCGCTGGTCATCCGCATGCAGGACACCCTGCGCCACCGGGTCACCCAGCTTAACCAGGTTTTCCAGAAGGCGCTCAAGGACGAGGGCTACAAGGGCGAATACCGCGGGGTCTTCCCGATCAAGGTCAACCAGCTCCGCGAGGTGGTCGACGAGATCGTCTCGGCCGGCAAGGACTTCAACTACGGCCTCGAAGCTGGCTCCAAGCCCGAGCTCATGATCGCCTTGGCGATGCATGAGGGCGCCCAGCGCCTGATCATCTGCAACGGCTACAAGGACCATGACTACATGCGGCTCGCCCTGCTCGGCCGCAAACTGGGCAAGAAGATCATCATCGTGATCGAGCAGCTGTCCGAGGTGGACAGCATCATCGCCATTTCCCAGGAAACCGGCGTGAAGCCGCTGATCGGCTTCCGCGTGAAACTCCAGACCCGCGGCGAGGGCAAATGGTCGTCGTCCACTGGCGACAACGCCAAGTTCGGCCTGAACACCGCGGAAATCCTCTTCGCCGTCGAAAAGCTGCGCGCCGCGAAGATGACGCAGTGCCTCAAGCTCGTCCATTTCCACATCGGCTCGCAGGTGCCAAACATCATCACGATCAAGGCGGCGGTGATGGAGGCGGCGCGCTTCTACTGCCAGCTCGACAAGATGGGTTTCCCGATGGGCTACCTCGACGTCGGCGGCGGCCTGGGCATCGACTACGACGGCTCGCGCACGAACTTCGAGTCGTCGATGAACTACACGCTGGGCGAGTACGCCCGCGACGTCGTCTCGAACATCCGCGAGATCTGCGACGCCTCGGGCGTCAAGGTGCCGGACATCGTCACCGAGTCCGGCCGCGCGGTGGCGGCCCCCCACTCCATGCTGGTCGTCGAGGTCTTTGAGCGCATCAACAAGCGCGAGTCGCTCGGCAAGCAGCATCAGCCCAAGACACGCCATAAGATCGTCGACAGCCTGGCCGACCTGCTGAAGAACAAGCCGAAGCTCGGCCGCCTCGAACGCTATCACGACGCGTTGCAGAAAAAAGAAGAGGCCTTCTCGCTCTTTAACCTCGGTTACCTCGATCTCGAGAACCGCGCCGCCGCGGAACAGATCTTCTGGCAGGTCTGCGAGCAGATCGACAAGGAAAGCACCAAGGCGGGCTACCAGCCGGAGGAACTCCACGAGCTCAAGAAGCTCCTCGCCGACCAGTACGTCTGCAATTTCTCGGTCTTCCAATCGCTCCTCGACAGCTGGGCGCTGAAACAGCTCTTCCCCATCACCCCGCTCCACCGCCTCACGGAAAAACCGAGCGTCAACGCGGTGCTGGTCGACATCACCTGCGATTCCGACGGCAAGGTCGGCAGCTTCATCGACCTGCAGGACGTGAAGGACTACATCACGCTTCATCCGCTCAAGCAGGGCCAGCCCTACTTCCTCGGCATCTACCTCACCGGCGCCTATCAGGACATCATGGGCGACCTCCACAATCTCTTCGGCCGCGTGAACGAGGTTCACGTGTTCCTCGAGGATGACGAACCCAACGGCTACTACATCGAGGAAGCCCTCGCCGGTTCACGCATCTCGGACGTCATCGAAGGCGTGCAGTACCAGTGGGAGGAACTCTGCCGCCGCATCAAGCAGCAGATCGACCACGCCACGAAGAAGGACCTGATCAAGCCCCGTGAAGGCGTACGCCTCGTCGAATTCTACGAATCCCAGATGATGGCGAAGACCTACCTGAACATCGAACAGAAGAACGGGAAGGCGAAGAAGAAGAGCTGAGCGCCGGTTCGATTGGCTTCGTTCGACTGTAGCCGGGGGCGTTGACCCCGGAACGAACACGATATCACGAACGACCGGGGTCAACGCCCCCGGCTACATAAGATTACCGATGCCAACCACCGTGGCCGTGCCAGCCACCGTGGTAACCGCCATGCCAGCTCGTCGCCCAGCCCAGGCCGATGCCGAGGGTCAGCGGCGCCCAGAAATCATAGACGGGATCGTTGTAAACATAACGCGTGCGGTAAGCAGGCTCGTAATAGACGACTTCCGGCGCGGGCGTGACGACCTGCGTGACCACGCGGCGTTGCACCGGCGCAGCCGGACGAACGACGTCACGATCGCTATCGGAGGAAAGCTTGGAGTAACCGAGCGTGGCGGTGTGACCGTCCGGATACTTATAGCTCACGATGACCTGATCGGCGGTGCGATCCACGCGCAGGATTTCCAGGCCGTTGGCCTTGGCGTCCTGCTTCAGCACGGACACGTCCGGCAGGAAACTGAGATACACCATGTGGTCGACCGGCGGCAGCTCACCGGCGCGAACGGCCGGGGCATCGGATTGCGCCTGGGCCGAAGCCACGGCGAGCGTCAGGATGGCGAGGAAAGACGGGATTTTCATGGCAGTCCTTGGGTGGTTGTATGCCCAGACACTAAGCCAGGATGTTTGTTGCGTCAAAGGGTGAGCGCCTGCGGCGCTCGGTTAGGAGTTATGGGTTAAGTGTTAGGTGGTCCGAATAATCCGAGTTCCGGTTCCTCCACCTAACTTCTAACAAATAACACCTAACTCCCGGCGGCTTAAGCCGCCGGGAACTTCACCCACTTCGCCCCAGCCTTCGAGCTCTTCACGGCCGTCTCGATGAACACCATGCCCTCGACGCCGTCGTCGATGGTCGGGAAATCGAGGTCCCTCGGAATCTTCTCGCCAGCGACCTCCGCGCGGATGGCGCGGAAGGCTTCGCGGTAAACGTTGCCGAAGGCCTCGAGGTAACCTTCCGGATGGCCGGAGGGAATGCGTGTGACGCCCGCGGCGGCTTTGCCGACGTAGCCGTTGCCGCGACCCCAGACCTCGGTGGGCTTATCGGGATACTTCACGATGAGCTGGTTCGGATGCTCCTGGTGCCACTCGATGCCGGCCTTCGAGCCGTACACGCGGATGTTCAGGTTGTTCTCCTCGCCCACACTGATCTGCGAAGCGTGGATGATGCCCTTCGCGCCGCCCTTGAAACGGACGAGGATGTTGCCGTCGTCATCGAGCGCGCGGCCCTTCACGAAAGTCGTCAGGTCGGCGCAAAGCGATTCGATGTGCAGGCCGGTGATATAGCGCGCGAGATTCTCGGCGTGCGTGCCGATGTCACCGATACAACCCGCCGCGCCGCTGCGCTTCGGGTCGGTGCGCCACGACGCCTGCTTCTGACCGCTGGCCTCGAGGTGCGTGGAGAGCCAGCCCTGCGGATACTCGGACACGACCTTTCGGATCTCGCCGAGGAAACCGGACTTCACCATCTCGCGCGCCTGCTTCACCATGGCGTTGCCGGTGTAGTTGTGCGTGAGAACGAAAACCTTGCCGGACTTCTTCACGACGTCGCGGAGCTTCTTCGCCTCAGCGAGATTGAAGGTCACGGGCTTGTCGCACACGACGTTGAAGCCCGACTCGAGGAAGAGCTTCGCCGGCGGGAAGTGCTGGTGGTTCGGCGTGACGATGACGATGAAGTCGAGCCGTTTGTCCGCCGGCATCTTCGCCTCGGCCTTGGCCATGTCCTGGTAGCTGGCGTACACGCGCGACGGATCGAGGTAGAAGTCCTCGCCGGACGCCTTGGAGCGTTCCGGATCGCTGGAGAACGCGCCGGCGGTGAGCACCGCCTGGCCGTCCATCATGGAAGCAATGCGATGCACGCCGCCGATAAAAGCGCCGCGCCCACCGCCGATCATGCCGTAACGAAGTTTGCGATTAGAAGCCATGGGAAGAATTTACAGGAGGAAACAGAGAACACGGAGAGAACAATCTCTGTTCCCTCCGTTACCTTCTGTGAGGTTTATTGGTTTTCCTTATCGAACGCCGCGTCGAACGCGATCGTGCTGCGGGCGAAGTCGAGCTTGCGCAGGAAGGCGCAGGATTCCGCGGCGCCGTGCTCGCGGTCCATGCGGATGTCCTCCCACTCGACCGAGAGCGGGCCCTGATAGCCGACGTCGTTGAGCGCGACGATGATTTCCTCGAAGTTGATGTCACCGCGGCCGACCGAGCGGAAATCCCAGTAGCGGCGCGCGTCGCCGAAGCCGGTGTGGCCGCCGAACACGCCGACGGAGCCATCACCGTGCCCCCACCAGACGTCCTTCATGTGCGCGTGGAAGATGCGCGGACCGAAGGTGCGGATGAACTTCACGTAGTCGACACCCTGGTAACCAAGGTGTGAGGGGTCGTAATTGAAACCGAAACGCTTGTGGTTTTTCACCGCGGCGAGCGCCTGCTGGGCGCTGGCGATGTCGAACGCGATCTCGGTCGGATGGACCTCGAGTGCGAAATTGGCGTTCTGCTTCTCGAACTCGTCGAGGATCGGGGTGAAGCGCTTGCCGAAATCGGCGAAGCCTTTGTCCCAGTACGCCTGCGACGTCGGCGGGAAAGCGTAAATCGAGTGCCAGATCGACGAACCCGTGAAACCGTTCACGACCACCGGCGCGCCCTTCTTGCCGCCCGGCTTCGCGTCGAAGAACTTGCGCGCGGCCTTGGCCGTCAGCGCCAGTTTCTTGGCGGCGCGCTTGCGCACGCCCTCGGGATCGCCGTCGCCCCACACATCGGGCGGCAGGATCGCCTTGTGGCGCTCGTCGATCAGGTCGCACACGGCCTGGCCGATGAGGTGGTTGGAAATCGCGAAGCAGGTCAGGCCATTGTCCTTCAGCGTCTCCCACTTCTCCTTGATGTACTTCTCCGAGGTCGCCGCCTGGTCGACGTCGAAATGGTCGCCCCAACAGGCGAGTTCGACGCCATCATAGCCGAGGCGCTTGGCCAGCGGCGCGAGCTTGGCGAGGGGAAGATCGGCCCATTGGCCGGTGAAGAGGGTGACGGAACGAGGCATGGCGGACGGATTTGAAGGTTGAGAGCCGGGAGAAAAAAGCGCCCAGACGGATGGGCCGGCTGAGCGCTGGGAGTTGAAAGCGGATCGCTTAGTGCGCCGGCGCGGTCGACTTCTTGCGCGTGATGGCGATGATGATGAAGATGACGGTGAGCGCGGCCGGGAGCACGGCCATGTTGCCCAGCGCGTGCAGGCCGGCGGCGGCCTGAATGTCCGCCGAGGCCTTGGTCGGATCGGCGCCGGCCGGCAGACGGAGCGCGATGCCGTTGTCGTACCACTTGCCGATGACCGGGAGCACGAAGCTGACGCTCAGCATACCCGCGCCGCCGATGATGGCGAGGCCGAGCGCACCCGTCTTCGGGTAGTTCTCGGCGACGAAGCCGACCATCGTGGGCCAGAAGAAGCACACGCCAAAGGCGAACACCGTGGCGGCCGCGAAGAGCGTCGAACCGCTCGCGTGCGCCATCCAGTAAAGACCGAGCGCACTCAGGATCGAACTGCCGATGAGCATGCCGATCGGCGAAAGCTTGTGGACGAAAACGCCGGCGAACATGCGGCCGACCGCCATGAGACCCGTGATCCACACGAGCACGAGGGTGCCGGAAACGCCGGCATGCGAGAGGATATTCGGGATCCACTGACCCGAGCCGAGCTCGGTGGAAGCCGTCAGCAGCATGCAGCCCACCATCAGGATGAAACCGGGAGCGAGACACGCCTTGAACATGGAACCCATCGATTCACCGCGCTGCACGCGTTCCGTCTGCGGGTACTGCTGGCCCATGAACATGAAGAGATAAACCACCAGCGGGAGCAGCATCGTGGCGAACTGCACCTTCCAGCCAAAGCCGGCTGCGCCCAAGGCCACAGCCAGCAGGCCGCCGATCACCTGGCCGCCCGGGAACCACATGTGGAAGTGATTCAGCTTGGTCGTCTGGTCCTTCGGATAAAGCGTCGCGACGAGCGGATTGCAGGCCGCTTCCACGGAACCGTTGGCAATGCCGAAAAGCAGCGTGCCACCGAACAGGCTCCAGAAATCCCAAGCAAAGATCGTCAGCAGGATGCCGGCAAGGTGGCCGACAAACGCGATGCCAAGGATGCGCTTGAAGCCAAGGCTGTCGACGAGCGGGCCGCCGAACATCATCGCGAGCGTGAAGCCCCAGAACGCGGTGCCGTTGACCCAGCCGACCTGCTCATTCGTGAGCTTGAACTGGGTGATCCAGTCGCCGGTGGCGCCGCCGCGCAGGATGAAACTCATGGCGGTGACAATGAGCGCGACGCAGCTCGCGCGGAACAGACGTGATTGATTCATAGGGTAACGATGTGTGTTTGGGGGTGACTAAGAAAAATCAGGAGGCACTCAGGCCGCGCAACAGACCACGCACGTAGCCGACGGACTCGGCCAGACCGGGTATGGGATCGTTGGGGTCCTTCTCATACTCGAACCAAACGTTTTCACGATAGCCGGTCTCAATCAAGGCAGTAAGTATGTTAGACAAATTCATTTTCCCGCGGCCGATTTCCACGGGGATATCTTTCTCCCCTGGATTCGCGGCGGAGTCCTTGAGATGCACATCGAACACGCGCGACCGATAACGGCGGATGATTTCGGCGGGATCCTCCCCTGCCCGGTAGCTGTGTCCCGTGTCCAGGCAGAGCCCGACACGCGGATCGAACGACTGGATGGCGTCCCACACCGTCTTCGCGCCCGGCCAGAGTTTGTCCTCGGGCCCGTGGTTGTGAATGGCGGCCCGGAAATTATATTCCTTTACCAGCTTCTCGAGCAGCGGGAGGCCGGCGGGCTCGATGTTGCAGCTGAACAGCGATAGTCCCAGCGCCTGCACGTATTCCATCATGTGCCGCGCCGACGCCTCGTCGTTCTTCAGATAAAGCACGCCGCAGCAACGGACGTTAACACCGGCCGCGCGGATGCGCTCCGCGGTTTCCCGCCACTGCGCAGGCTGGTTGGTCCACGGGGAATGTACGCGGAAAAGGGAAATATCCTCGAGTCCCAGACGTTTCACCGCCGTCAGGGCATTCTCCAACGGCAGCCCGGCCAGGCTGATCGTGGCAATGCCCAGCCTGAACTCGACCTTGGCACCGGGCTTCAACGACGATTGCGCAGCACGCACGGGCCCGGCGGCAAGCGGCAGCGCAGCCCCGGCAGCCAGGGCTTTCAGGGCGGAACGGCGATTCATCATCTTGAAGGGAGACAGGCGACGCTGGTTTCCGGGCCGTGAACTCAAACGACGCCCAGCTTCACCAGCACCTCACGCGGCGCGCCGGTGAACTCGGCCTGCGGCGTGTTCCCGACGTAACCGAGATCGGTCATGCCCACGGGCGTGGTGAAGAAGCCGCTGGCCGTGAGGTCGCGGAACTTCGCGAAGAACTTCGCACCCTGCGCCAGCTCGGGCTTGGCGTCCGGCGCATGGCAGATGTCATCGGCGATGGCACACATCTGCTCGTGGCTGAGGTCGGCAAAATTCTTTCCGAAGCGCTTGCCCGCCTCGGTGTCGATCCAGCCCAGACCGCTGAGCACCACCTCGCGGTCGCCCTTCTGGTCGGGGTACGGCGAACTGATCCATTCGTCGATGAAGTCGTGCACCTTGAGATCGGCCGCGCTGGGAATTTTTCCCTCGGCGGGAATGATCAGCCCGCAAAGCGCCGCCGCGGTCTTGCGCTGGTGATCGGTCATGGTCAGCGGCCAGAACGCGCCGGGCTCGTATTCCTTGTTCAGAAGCGGATCGGTGCCATAGCCCTTGGTGGCCGGCGCGGCGGCCTGCTGGCCGAGGGCCGTATGCGGCGCGGCGGCCGCTGCCGCAGTGGCGGCGAGCATCCACTTGATGGCGGTGCGGCGGTCGAGGCGGGATTCGCTGGAGCTCATGTTAGAGATTCCCCTTTTTCAGTTCGGCCAGCATGTGGTCGCCCGCCCGCCAGGCCAGGGCCATGATGGTGAGCGTCGGGTTTTTGTCGGCGTTGCCCACGAACGGCGCGCCGTCGGTGAGATAGAGATTCGGGATGTCCCACGTCTGGCACCACTCGTTGGTCACGGACGTCTTCGGGTCGGTGCCCATGATCGCGCCGCCGACCTCGTGGATGATGCGCCCGCCCTTCTCGATCGGCGACTTTTCCGTCGCAGTCGCGTGCCCCGTGGTGCGACCGAGAACGCGGCCGCCCATCGTCTCGATGATCTGGGCGAAGGTCTCCTGCATGTGCAGCGCCTGCTTGAGTTCGTGATCCGACCAGTGCCAGGTGAAACGCAGCACGGGAATGCCGTACTTGTCCTTCACCACCGGATCGAGTTCGCAGAATGACTTTTCGTTCGCGATCATCTCGCCGCGGCCCGCGAAGCCCACGAAGGTGCCGTAGAAGCGGCGGGCCTCTTCCTTGAATTTTTTGCCGTAGCTGCCGCGCTTGAAGCGCTCGAGTCCGCCGCCCGCGCCCATGCCGGGCATGCCTCGTCCCCCGCCCCACTCGATGTGGTAGCCGCGTGCGAAGCCGAGTTTGCCGGCGAGCTGCTCCTTGTAGAGCCACCACGGCGTGTAAATGTGGCCGCCGCCGGCGCCATCCTCGTTCATCGGCGGCAGGTTTTCCAACGCCGGGATCTGGCCGCCGAGGCTCGCGCCGACGGTGTCCATGATGTACTTGCCGAGCAGGCCGCTGGAATTGGCGAGGCCCTGCGGGAAACGCGCCGACTTGGAATTGAGCAGCACGCGCACCGTCTCACAGGCGCTGGCCGCGAGCACCACGATGCGGGCCTTGGCGCGAGCCTCCTTGCCAGTGGTCTTGTCGAAATAGATGACGCCGTCGGCGCGGTCGTGCGCATTGAGCGTCACTTCGCGCACCATCGCGTTGGTGACGATGTCGAGATTGTCGGTGCCGAGCGCCGGCGGGAGGTGGACGGTCGTCGACTGATAATTGGCGCGAATGGCGCAACCGCGCCCGCACGGCGTCGCCCAGAAGCAAGCGGCGCGCTCGCTCATCGCCTTGGCCAGCACGCGCTGCGCCTTGGCGTTGCCCGGATGCAACTTGGGCGCGAGCACCGTCGGATCCTGGCGGCGCGTGAGCACGGCGCGGTGGATCGGAATGGCGGGAATGCCAAGCTTGGCCATCGCCTTCTTGCCGTAATGCTCGGACGCACGGAAAGCCGGCGGCGGCTGCAGGCAGCCCTCGGGGGAATCGGGCGTGTTCTCGAGTCCTTCGTTGCTGCCGTACACGCCGATCAGCATCTCGACCTTGTCGTAATAGGGCGCGATCTGCTCGTAGGTGAAAGGCCAGTCGAAGCCGAGGCCGTCGCGGCTCTTCGCCTTGAAATCGTACGGGCCGTTGCGCAGCGAGATGCGACCCCAGTGGTTCGTGCGACCGCCGAGCATGCGCGCGCGCCACCACTCGAACTGCTTCATCGGGTCATCCGACGCATTCGTGTACGGCTCACCCGGCACCTGCCAGCCGCCGTCGATCGTGGCGTCGTGGAAACCAAACGGCTTCTCCGGCGTGCCCGTGCCGCGCAACGGCGCCTGGCCGTTGGTCTGGAACATCGGCGTCTCCTGCACCGGATCGTAGTTCCGGCCGGCCTCGATCATGAGGACCTTGGCGCCTTCCATCGTCAGCGTGTAGGCGGTCTGGCCGCCACCGGCGCCGGAACCGACAACAATGACATCATACTCGGGTTTGACCTGGGCGGAGGTAATAATCGGCATGGGGAAAAGGGCCGCTAACGGGGTGGCTCCAGTGAGGGCACGCGAGAGGGATCGGCAAGATGAAATCTTAACGATGTCCCGCCCGCCGTTCCCGCCTGCCGCGCGTCCCGAGGAGATCACGCCACGGGTCTTAATTTTTGTGTGTCCTTTCTCAATCGTCCTGATTGTGGACCGGACTGCCCAAGGGGCACCCGCCCGGTCCATCCCTCCGCCAGAAGGCTCCGGGACCCGCGCGTGCGCGCGAGCCATCTCCGCGCTGCCGCGCTCCGTCATCCTGCCCGAGCCACGCAGCACCCGTTGCATTCGGCTTTAATTTGGGTTGGTCATTCGTGTTCGTTCGTGTCCATTCGTGGTTCCCCTTTTCCACTCATGGCCAAAATCGAAGTCAACCAAGTCGCCGAAATCCTGAAGAAGCACAAAATCGATCCTTCGCTCCTCCGCGAGATCGTCGAGGCGATGAACGAGGTCACGCAGCCCGAGGCCGACGAAGACATCAAGCCGCCGGCACCGAAGAAACAGTTCGTCATCCTGCTCTCCGACATGGACGGCAAGCTGCCGAAGAAGGATCTCACCGGCTGGGTCGTGCAAATCCCGGAGAACGCCAGCCCCTTCTCCACCACCGACCGTATCTTCAAGGCCTCGTACGATTTCAACGCCTCGAAGAAGGGCCGCATGCTGCCGGTGAAATCCGTCGGCGAGTCGCTCGAGAGCGCCAGTGCGAAATATTTCAAGGAGTCCGAACTCTGGGTGAAGACCAAGATGCCGGTCGCCGTCGTCGTCACCGACAACGTCCTGCCCAAGGACGAGTTCAAGGTGGAGAAGATCGACAAGCGCCGCCGCGACGAGGGCGACGACGAGTGATGGCTTCGCGGTCCGCGCAATCGCCCGCCCCCGCCTCCGAGCGATCGGACGTTGAAAATCCGCGCGCGCGGACAACTGTCGCTGCATGATCGCCATCCCGGCCGCCCAGTTGCTGCAACGTCTGCCGGCCCGGGTCCGTCCGGTTGTCGTCACGGTAATTCTCGGTCTCGCCGCGGGCCTGTCCGCGGTGCTCTTTCATTTCGCGATCCACTTCCTCTACCTGCACGGACTCGAGGAGCTCACGCATCGCTCCACGGCGGTCTTTCTCACCGGTTCTTTTTTCCTGCTCGCCGGCACCTCCGCCATCGCCGGCTGGCTGCTCACGCGCTTCTGCCCGGAGGCGGCGGGCAGCGGCATTCCCCAGGTGAAACTGGCCTTCTGGCGCGACTTCGGGTTCATCCCCTGGCGCGTGGTGTGGGTGAAGTTCATCGGCGGCGCGCTCAGCGTCGGCGGCGGCAGCAGCCTCGGTCGCGAGGGCCCGTCGGTGCAGCTCGCGGGCGGACTCGCCTCCCAGTTGTCCGGCGTGCTCGGCACGGCGAAAAACGCCCGTCGCACCGCCACGGCCGCCGGCGCCGCGGCCGGCCTCGCGGCGGCATTCAATACGCCGATCGCGGCCGTGACCTTCGTGCTCGAGGAAATCATCGGCGACCTCAACAGCCGCATGCTCGGCAGCGTGCTGCTCGCCGCCGTGCTCGGCGCCCTCGTAGCGCACGGCCTGCTCGGCGCACAGCCCGCGTTCACCTTGCACGGACAGGGTTCGCCGCAATGGCTCGCGTTCGCCCTTACCCCGCTGGTCGCCGCGCTCGCCGCGGTGACGGGCTGCTGGTTTCAGCGCGCGACGCTCGGCCTGCGCAGCTTCAATCGCCGGCCTTCGTTTCTCGCCCCGTGGGTGCGCACGATGCTGGGCGGCATCGCGGTCTGGGCCATCGGCGCCGCGGTTTACCTCGGGACCGGGCATACGGGTGTCTTCAGCCTCGGCTATGACGATCTCTCCCTCGCGCTCGACGGCAGGCTGCTCTGGCAGATCGCCGCGCTGCTCCTCGTCGCGAAACTCGCCGCCACCACGATCTGCTACGGCCTCGGCGGTTGCGGCGGCATCTTTGCACCCACTCTCTTTTTCGGCGGCATGACCGGCGCCGCTCTCGCCGGCCTGGCGGGCTTGGTGCTGCCGCTCAGCGGCTCGGATCACGTGACGCTCGCCGTCGTCGGCATGTGCGCCTGCCTGGGCGCCGTCGTCCGCGCGCCCGTGACCGGCATCCTCATCGTCTTTGAAATGACCCATGAGTTCTCGCTCGTGCCGGTGCTGATGATCGGCGGGCTCATCGCCGAGATGATCAGCCGGCGGATCAACCACGAGAGCTTCTACGAAACCGTGCTCGCCCAGGACGGCCAGCATGTCGAGCGCCTCGTCCCGCCGCGCAATCTGCGCAGCTGGATGGAAGTGCCCTCGGCGCGCATCGCCCATTTTTCCCCGCTGGTCGTCACGGATCTCTCGCCCGCGGCCCTGCATCCTTTCCTGGAGACCAATCCCCACAGCCGATTCCCCGTGGTCGTCGATGGCGCGCTCGCTGGCGTGCTCACGCGCAAGGAAGCGACCGAGGCGCTGGCCGCCGGACGTTCGCCCGTGCTCGAGGCGGCCGTCACCTGCAGCCCGGCCACGCCGGTGCGCGAGGTCGCGACGAAGATCGTCGACTCGCCGAGCGGCATCATCGTCGTGGTGGGCAAAAACGGCGGCGTGAACGCCGTGCTCACGATGCACGACCTGCTGCGCGCGCAGATGAATTTCGCGAACAGCCAGGAAGACTGACGGCGAAAATTTCGCGCCGCGGGCGCGGAAGATTTCCGCAGAAAAAACTGGCACTTTTCGCATGGCGGAGTGTCCTTCCCGTGGGGTCGCTCCTTTTGAGGTGAGTGCAGCCTGACTGCACCCGGTTCGGATTTGAGCGGCGTCAGCTGTACCGGCCTCTTCGGTGCACCGCGGCTTCCAGCCGCGTTACGCAACCTGCATCCGCCTGCGACTCAGCTCGCGATGCAAAACCCGCACACGCCATGTCTGTTACTATCCCTGAGTCCGCGCTCCCGCGCATTGGAATGGTCTCCACCCACGGTTACGTCGCCGCCGAGCCACCGCTCGGCGCCGCCGATACCGGCGGTCAGGTGGTCTACGTCCTGGAACTCGCCAAAAAGCTCGCCCAACTCGGTTACGAGGTGGACATCTGGACCCGTCGTTTCGAGGACCAGCCCGAAATCGACGTCGTCAACGAACGCGTTCGCGTCATCCGCGTCCCCTGCGGCGGACCCAACTTCCTCGACAAGGAATACCTGGTCCGCCACCTCCCCGAATGGTCCGAAAACGCGCTGCGCTTCATCAAGAAGCACGGCCTGAAATACCAGTTCCTCAACAGCCACTACTGGGACGCCGGCTTCGCCACCCAGCGGCTGGCCGAGGCGCTCGACGTCCCACACGTCCACACCCCGCACTCGCTGGGCCTGTGGAAAAAGCAGCTGATGGAGCGCGATTTCCCGGAAGACGCCGCGAAGTTCGAAAAAAAGTACAACTTCACCCAGCGGATCAACGAAGAGACGCTGCTCTACAATAACTGCGAGCAGGTCATCGCCACCACGCCGCCGCAGGTCGACATGATCGTCCGCGAGTACGGCGTGCCCGCCGAACTGGTTCAAATGATTCCGCCGGGCTACGACGACAACCGGTTCTATCCCGTCAGCGCCGCCTCGCGCGAGGCCCTGCGGCAGCGCCTCGGCTTCAAGGGCAAGGTGGTCCTGGCCATCGGGCGTCTCGCCCGGAACAAGGGCTACGACCTGCTGATCGACGCCTTCTCGATCGTCGCCGCCCGCATCGCCGACGCCGTGCTGCACCTGGCGGTGGGCGGCAGCGAGTTGAACGCCGGCGAACAAAAGCTCCTCGACGAGCTCAAGGCCCAGGCCGTCCGCCTCGGCCTGGCCGAACGCGTCGTGTTCAGCGGCTTCGTGGCCGATGCCGACCTCGCCGACTACTACCGCGCCGCCGATGTCTTCGTGCTGAGCAGCCGCTACGAGCCGTTCGGCATGACCGCGATCGAAGCGATGGCCTGCGGCACACCCACGGTCGTCACCACGCACGGCGGCCTCTACCGCGCCGTCACCTTCGGCCGCCACGCGCTTTATGCGGACGCCTTCGACAAGGAGGATCTCGGCATCTCCATCTTCAAGGTGCTGAAGCATCCGCGTCTCGCCCACCGCCTGTCCCGCATGGGCGCGCACAAGGCCCGCAGCTTGTTCACCTGGACCGGCATCGCGCAACAGCTCGTGAGCCTCATCGAGGAACGGGCCACCGCCATGGCCTTCACTGACAACGAATGGGACGAGCCATGGAACGACGGGGACTGAAAAAAGTCATTAGTTGAGGGATGAGAGTGGGGAGTCGGTCCGACTCTTTGCCGTCCCTCAGCGCTCAACCCTTCAACGCTCAACCGCATGTCCTCCTCCATCCGCCTCTTCAGCTCCGATCTCGACGGCACGCTCATCGGCAACGCCGAGTCTTCCGGTCGCTTCAAGACGGCTTGGTCGTCGCTCAACGGCGACCGGCCGCTGCTGGTCTACAACAGCGGCCGGCTGGTGGACGACCTGCGCCGCTTCGTCGAGAACGGCACGCTCCCGCCCGCCGACTATTACATCGGCGGCGTCGGCACGCAGATCTACGACGTGCAGGCGGGGAAATTTCGCGAGGACCTGCATGACCACCTTGCCACCGGCTGGGATCTTGCGAAGGTGAAGGACATCACCGGGCGCTTCCCCGGCGTGCGACCGCAACCCGACCAGTTCCAACACGAGTTCAAATCCAGCTGGTTCCTCGACAACGCCCGTCCCGAGGCGATCCGCGAACTCAAGCGCCAGCTCACCGAGACCGGCCTCAGCGTGCAGGTTGTCTACTCGAGCGCCCGCGACCTCGACATCCTGCCCGCCAACGCCACGAAAGGCGGCGGCCTGCGCTGGTTGTGCCAGCAGCTGAGCATTCCCTTCGAGAGCGTCCTCGTCGCCGGCGACACCAGCAACGACTCGACCATGTTCCGCCTGCCCGGCGTGCGCGGCATCGTCGTCGACAATGCGTTGCCCGAACTCTATGAGGACACCGTCGACTTACCGACGTACAGCTCGCGCCAGATCCTGGCCGACGGCGTGCTCGACGGGCTTTGTCATTACGGCGTGATCTGCACCATCCCGCCAAAGACGAGCAACCGCGCCAAGCCGCAGCCCGGCTTCCGGTCGCTCTTTTCCGGCACGAAGCTCGGTTCGCTCAGCGACAAGGAAAAGGTCTACCTCGCCACCGCGTACGAGAAGGCGCTGATCGCGCTGCAGAAAAACATCACGCCGCTGGGATTTTCCGCGTGCTCGCTCACGGACAACACCGTCACCGGCACCGACGCCAACTACCGCAGCGTCTGGGCCCGCGACGGCGCCATCACCGTCTGGAGCACGCTCAACGTCGAGGACGAGGAAATCCAAGCCTGCAACCTGCGCACGCTGGAGACGCTGCTCAACGCCACCACGCCGACCGGACAGATCCCCTCGAACGTACGCATCGACGACGGCGTGCCCGACTACTCGGGCGTCGGCAGCATCGCGTCAATCGACAGCGGCCTCTGGCTCATCATCGCCGTGTACAACTACGCGGTGCGCCGCGAAGACCACTCCATCCTCTACCGCCACGCCGACCGGCTGCAGTCGATCATGAACTGGCTCAGCGCGCACGATAGCAACAACGACGGCCTGCTGGAAATCCCCGAGGCCGGCGACTGGACCGATCTCTTCGGACGCAGCTACAACGTGCTCTATGACGAGGTGCTGTGGTACCGCGCGAACGTCAGCTACGGTCGCATCCTCGAACTCATGGGCCAGACGGTGCGGGCTGCGGATTACCTGCGCTGGTCGCAGCACATCCGCACGCGCGTCCTCGATATTTTCTGGCCGACCACGAAGGTTGACCAGTCGCGCCCCAACACCAACCGCTTTGCCGACCGCCAGTCCGGCTTGGGCGACGCGCAGTATCTCTTGGCCGAAATCACGCCCTTCGCCTTCAACTGGCGGTGCGACGTTTACGCCAACATCCTCGCCTTCCTGATGAACCTGCTCGACGTCGACCGCGCGCGCACCGCGTTCAAGTTCATGTGGGGCGTCGGCGTAAACCAACCGTGGCCGGTGACCAATCTCTATCCCGTCGTGCAGGCGGGCGATCCCGACTGGCGCGCGTACTACACGGTCAACCTGCTCAACCTGCCGCATCATTACCACAATGGCGGCATCTGGCCGTTCGTCGGCGCGATGTGGGTGCGCTACATCCACCGCCTCGGCTTCCACGACGTCGCCTGCCGCGAGCTCGTGCGCGTCGCCCAGCTGAACGAACTCGGCCGCGACCAGGAATGGGAGTTCAACGAATGGGCTCATGGCACCACCGGCCGCCCGATGGGCAAGGCGTTCCAAGCGTGGTCCGCCGCATCATTCATCCGCGCGTGCCAGGAGGTCGAAGTGGATCCGTCGCACCTGGGGGATTGAGCTGGAGGGCCGGTCTCCTGACCGGCCAGCCAACACCCGCAGCGGACGTCATCGGCCGGTCAGGAGACCGGCCCTCCATTACTTCAGCCCGTAATTCTCCGGCTTCAACCCGCGGGCGCGCAACGCTTCCACCAGCGCCTTCATCTCGAGCTTCGCGCCGGGTTTCACGCCGTGCCGGGCATACCAGCCTTGGTTCATCTCCAATGCGAGCTGGCGCTTCGCGACCGAACGCACCGAGCGTTCGTCGTGGGGATACATCGGATAGATTTCCTGCAGTGTCCCGTCGGCATCGAGGTAGCCGATATCGAGCGGGATGAGCGTATTCCTCATCCAGAAACCCATCGGCTGCGGCGCGTCGAAGACGAATACCATGCCATCGTTCTCGCCCATCGCCTTCACGAACATGAGCCCCTTTTGCATTTCATTCGGCAAGGCGGCCACCTGCATCTGCACGACCTGGTCGCCAACCTTGATCGGGAAACGATCGTCCACGGATTTGTCCACCTGGGGCTGCTTCGCTTCGTCACCGCAACCGGCGAGCAACCCAAGCAGCACGACGGCAAACAGCGGAATGAAAAACGGGCGGCGAAACGTCATGCCGGCTTGGTATGCTTCCCTTCAGCGGAGGCAACTCCGCAACGGCAGCCGAATTCCTAATTTGCGCCCTTCTTAAATCTCCCTTCATCCTTCTCCCTAAAACATGCCCACTCTACCTCCCCTCCTCTACGCCGACACCCACCGCAGCGCCGACATGCTCTACTTTGGCCGGGTCGGCGTCCACGACCCTTTCATCGCCTTCGGCGCCAACGGCAAAAAGATCACCGCCCAGCGCGCGCTGGAATTCGCGCGCGTCAAGCGCACCAGCGATTTCGACGCCGTCCTTTCCCACGAGGAATGGCTGGCTCGCGCGCAGCAGCGCTACGGCGCGAAGGCCGGCGTGGCCGAGACGATCGTCGAGCTGGCCCGCGCCTACGGCCAGCGCCGCTTCCGCGTGGCGGACGACTTTCCGGCCCAGCTCTACGTTAAACTCTCCAAGCTGGGCCTGAAGCTCGACTTCGCCGGCGGCTCGCTTTTCCCGGAGCGGGACATCAAGACCGCCGCCGAAGCCGAACAAATTCGCGAGGGCAACCGCCTGTGCTCGGTCGGCTTCACCGTCGCGGAAAAAATCCTCCGGGCCTCCCGGATCAAGGGCCGCACGCTGGTTTACCGTGGCAAGGTGCTCACTTCGGAATCGCTCCGCTTCGCGCTGGAAACGGCGATCCACGAACAGGGCGGCAATCCGCAAGACACCATCGTCGCCGGCGGTGACCAAGGCTGCGATCCGCACGAGCGCGGCTCCGGCCCGCTGCGCCCGCACGAGCTGATCGTCATCGATATTTTTCCGCGCGTCATCGCCTCCGGCTATTTCGGCGACATGACCCGCACCTACCTGAAGGGCAAACCGCGTGAGGTGCAGAAGCGGATGGTCGCCACCGTGCTCAAGGCACAACGCGCCGCCTTGAAGACCATGTGCGCCGGCATCGAAGGCAGCTCCGTGCACCGGGCGGTGACCGAATGCTTCGACGACGCCGGTTACGAAACCAAGCGCACGAAGGCCGGTCCGGTCGGATTCTTCCACGGCACGGGCCACGGGCTCGGACTCGAGGTCCACGACGGCGGCCGCATGTCGCCCACGGTGCACACGCCGCTGCCGCTGGGTTCGGTCTTCACCGTGGAGCCCGGTTTGTACTATCCGGGCATCGGCGGCTGCCGCTGGGAGGACGTGGTGCAGCTCACCAAGACCGGCGTGAAGATGCTGTCGAAGCATCCCTACAAGTGGGAAATCCGCTAACTTCCGTTGTCATCCTGAGCCGCAGTGAAGGATCCACGAAGTCAACGCACGCCCCATGCGCCGAAGTGGATCCTTCGCTGCGCTCAGGATGACGAAGCATAATAATTTCCGCCATGCCTGAACTCGCTGAAGTCGAATTTTTCCGCAAACGCTGGAGCGCCGGCCACGGCGACAAAGTCGTCGCGGTACGCCTGAACGCCGGAAAGCGCATCTTCCGCGGCGGCGAGGTGGCGCTGAAGCGCAAGCTAACCGGCGCGAAGTTGCTCGGTTCGGAAACGAAGGCGAAACAGATGCTCTTCCGTTTCAGCGGCAACGCGTGGCTCGGCATCCACCTCGGCATGAGCGGCGAACTGCGCGCCGAAACCTTGGACTACCAGGCGAAGAAACACGACCACCTGATTCTCGAGCAGAAGAAGCGCCTGCTTGTCTTCAACGATCCGCGCATGTTCGGCGCGGCATTGTTTCACGCCGGCAAAGAAGCGCCGAAATGGTGGACGCGCATCGCACCCGCGATCCTGTCCAAGGATTTTACGGTCGAGGCCGTCACCGCCTTCCTGAAGCGCCGTGCCCGTGCCCCGATCAAAGCCGTACTGCTCATGCAGGAGCGCTTTCCCGGCATCGGCAACTGGATGGCCGATGAAATCCTGTGGCGCGCCGCGATCCATCCGCGGCAGAAAGCCGGCGAGCTGACGCCCGCTCAGGTGCGCGCCTTGCATCGCGAGTGCCGCAAGGTCTGCCGCCTCGCGCTCGACACCATCGCCGGACACGGCCGCCACCTGCCCCACTACCTGAACGTGGACATTCCCAACTCGTGGCTCTTCAACCACCGCTGGCGGCAAGGCGGCAACGACCCCCGCACCGGCACGCCCCTCGCCCACGCCACCATCGGCGGCCGCACGACCTGCTGGTCGCCGGCGCGGCAGAAGCTCCGTTGAATCAACCGGGCACTTATAAATTTTCCGCGACGTCATCCTGAGCCGTGCGAAGGATCCAAGCGAAAACGGACGTATTTGCGTCCAACGATTGGATCCTTCGCACGGCTCAGGATGACGACGGTGAGAGTGTCGCCTCCATCTTTGGTCTTTCACCCCAAGTGATTCAGCTTTTCCTTCCCGCATGGCCGGATCGAAACAACGCCTCGATGAATTGCTGGTGGCTCGCGGGCTCGCACCCAGCCGTGCGCAGGCGAAGGCGTTGATCATGACGGGGCGCGTCCGGCATGGCACGGACCGGCTCGACAAACCGGGCAAGGAATATCCGAACGACATCGAACTGGCTGTCGATCAACCGCCACGCTTTGTGAGCCGCGGCGGTGACAAGCTGACTGCTTACCTCGAGAAATTTCCCTTGGATCTGAATGGCGCCCATTTGCTCGACGTCGGCGCGTCCACCGGAGGCTTCACCGACTGCGCGCTGCAAGCCGGCGCCGCCAGCGCGACCTGCGTGGATGTCGGCCATGGCCAGCTGCACGACAAGCTGCGCCGCGATCCGCGCGTCACCAATCTCGAGAAGATGAACGCCCGCCACCTCGCCGCCGGCGACCTGCCGCGCGCCGACTACGACGTCGTGGTGATGGACCTTTCGTTCATCTCCTTGAAAAACGTCCTGCCCGCCGTGTGGCCCTTCCTGCGCCCGGGCGGTACGCTCATCGCGCTGGTGAAGCCGCAATTCGAAGCGGGCAAAGCGGAAGTCGACAAAGGCCAGGGCATCATCCGCGACGACACCGTCCGCGAGCGTGTGCTGGCCGAGGTACGTGATTTCGCCGTGAAGGAACTGCCCGGCGCCACGGTCCTGGGCGAAATGGAATGCCCGGTGCATGGTGCGGATGGCAATCGCGAGTATTTGCTGGGGCTAAAAAAATCCTGATCTTTTATTCCGTCATCCTGAGCCGTGCGAAGGACCCAAGGGAAAAACGGACGTAGCGTCCCACGCTTGGGTCCTTCGCACGGCTCAGGATGACGGGAGCGGGGATGCGCGTAATTCCTCCGGTGCACGTTCGAGATTAAGCGCCGATCATATGCCCCACTCCGCATTCGACTTTCCCGGCGGTTCGTACGGAAATAATGCCCTCTCCATGGCTCCCATCCGCAAACTCGCTCTCGTCGTCAATCAGGACAAGCCCGGCGCCGCCGCGCTTGCCCGCGAGCTCGTCGCGATCGCGCGCACGGTCGGGGTACGGCGCATCAAAGTGCGGCCGGCAAAGAAATTGCCGGCGGGCTACTTCAAAGGCTGTGACGCGGGTTGCATCATAGGTGGTGACGGTACGCTGCTCGGCGCTGTGAGCGAGGCCGCGCAGGCCAGCGTGCCACTGATCGGCGTCAACCAAGGCAGCCTCGGTTATCTCACCAGTTTTTCGCCCGAAGAAGCGCGCGCCTGCTTCAGCGAAGTGTTGCTCGGTCGCTATCGCGTGGCCGACCGCACCTTGCTCGAATGCCGCTCCGGCCCTAACCGGAAGGACCTCGCGTTGAACGACGTCTTGATCAAGGCCGAGGTTAACTCCCGCCTCGTGCGCCTCGAGGTCCGCGCCGACGGCGAACTCGTGACCGACTATCTCTGCGACGGTCTCGTGCTGTCCACGCCCACCGGCTCGACCGCCTACAATCTCTCGGCCGGCGGCCCGATCATCCACCCGACTGCCGGCGTGATCGCGATGACCCCGATCTGCCCGCACACGCTGAGCAACCGCACGATCGTTTTCAAAGACACCGTCAAGCTGAGCATCCGCAACTGCTCGACCGGCTCCCGCCTGCTCGTCGCGCTCGACGGCCAGCGCAACCGCGGCGTGGTCAAGGGCTCGATCGAAGTCTCGATCGCGAAGAAACACCTGAAGCTCGTGCACCGTTCCGACTACTCCCACTTCGGCGTCATGCGCGCGAAGCTCAAGTGGAGCGGCGGGTTGACGGACAAAAAATAGCCGCGCGAGGCGTGGCTATTTTCAACGTTCAAGACGTCCAAGGACGGGCTGTTGAAGTGAACTGGTGTCCCAGAGTGGGCCATCCCCTTCCTTTTCACACCCACCAAACCCCACCGTCATCCTGAGCCGTGCGAAGGATCCAAGCCGTAGCGATGATACGGCCCCTCACTTGGATCCTTCGCGCGGCTCAGGATGACGGTAACTAGAGCGTGAGTGAATGAGGAGAGCGCACACGTTATAGGGAAATGAAAGTTGAGCGTTCGATGTTGAGCATTGAACGTTCAGTCGGCCTAACCGACCCGTCCGGGCATAAAAAATCCCCGGCGGCCCCCGGGGTCATTGAGGAAACGACTGGAATGTCCCGGCGGTTACTTGCTGGCTTCCTCCTTGGCTGACTTCTTCGCCTCGCGCTCCGCCTTGTGGGCGTCGTGCTCGGCCTGTTCGTCGGCCTTCTTCTGGGCCTTCTCGTCTTCGTCGAGCTTGCCGTTCTTGTTGGCGTCGTACTTCGCGAGGTTGGCCTCGCGGGTTTCCTTCGCCTTGGCCTTGGCGGCCTCCTTGGCCGCGGCCTTTTCCTCGTCGCTCAACTTGCCGTCATGGTCCGCGTCGTACTTCTGCTGGTTTTTGGTCAGCGATTTTTCCTTCGCGGCTTCCTCCGCCCGGGCCAGGGCCGGGGCGGCCAACAACACAAGCGCCAGGAAACCCGGCGCGATCAGGGTAGCTTTGCGTATGTTTTTCATAGGCGCCGGCAGACTGATCCGGGGCGAAAGCCCCGGACAAGAAACGCGGACGCCTGAAATCAGGGTTTCACCACCAGCTGAACGCGCTGGTCGCTTACGAAATAGTTGCGCGCAAAGGCTTGGATGTCGGCGCGGCTGACCGCGTCGATGCGGGCATCGTAGGTGCGCCAGTCGTTGACCGGCAGGCCGTAGATGCCGTTGAGCGCGCCCTGCATGGCGCGGGCGGAGTTGGTCTGCAGGCCCATGCGCTTGCCGGCCTTGAGCCGCACGCGGCAGCGCTCCAGCTCCTCCTCCGTCACCCCGCCCTCGCGCACGCGTTTGACCTCGAGGTTCAGCTCCGTGATGACCTCCTCGTAACGCTGCGGGCTGGTGCCGGCGTAGAAATAAAACAGGCCCGTGTGCAGGCCGAGGATGCGGCTGGAGCGGACGAAGTACGCCAGGCTCTTCTGCTCGCGCACGCGTTCGAAGAGGTTCGAAGACATGCCGCTGAACAACTCGTCGGCCACTTCGGCCACGATGGCATCCTTGTGCAAGAGCCCCGGGCCAGGGAACGCCTGGAAGACGATCGCTTGCTGGCGCGGCTGGATCTCGACGTAATCGCCCGCCACGACCGCGAGTTTGGCGGCGGCTTTCGGCGCCGGCGCCTTTTTCAGCTTGGCGAGGAAGGCCTTCAGCTTCGGCGTGACTTTCTTCGGGTCGAACGCACCGGAGACCGCGAGCACGGCATTGCCCGCCACCGTCAGCTGCGCATGCAGCGACTTCAGATCGGATACCTGAATGGCCTTGAGGCCGGCTTCGTCGCCGCCGGTCTCGATCGCGAACGGATGCGAGCCGAAGAATTTCTCGCGCATCTTTTTGCGTCCGACCGTCACGACGTCGTCGAGGCCTTCCTTCAGGCTGGCCAGCGCCGCTTCGCGCTCGATCTCGAGCTGCGCGGGCTTGAAGGCCGGGCGCAGGATCGCGTCGCTGATCAGTTCCAGCGCCAGGTCGGCGTCGCCCGGGAGCACCTCGGCGGTGAGACCGAAGCTGTTGTTTCCGGAGAAATCATGGAACGAGCCGCCCACCGCCTCGATCGCGCGCGCCACTTCCTCGGCGGAGCGCTTCGCGGTGTCCTTGGCCAGCAGCGTGGCCATGAGGGCGTTGAGCCCGCGCCGGCCGGCCGGCTCGAACATCGCGCCACCGCCGAAGGCGAGGCGCATATGCAGGTTCGGCAGCGCATGATTCGGCTGGAGCAACAGGCGCGCGCCGTTGGGCAGCGCGATCTCCTCGAAATCCAGCGAAGCCTTGGCGGCCGTCGTTTCCGTGTCCGGTTTGGTCGCGGCCGCGGTCGGGTTGCTGGAAACCACGGTGAGCGTCGCCGGCACGAGATACTTTGCCATCACCTGCTTCAGCTTGGCCGGCGTCAGTGCAAAGAGTCGCTGGAAATACTGCCGCGAGTAATTGATGTCACCGACAACGACCTCGCCCGCGCCGAGGCGCGAGGCCTGGCCGGACATGGTCTTGCGCATGTTGATTTCGGAAGTGACCGCCTGACGGACGGCCTTGGCGAGCGCGCTGGCGCTGATGCCCTTCTTCATGATGCGAGCGAGTTCCTGCTGGATCGCGGTCTCCGCAGCCACGCGCTTGTCGGGATCCGCGATGTAGGAGATGTAGAACAGGCCGCCGGTGCCGGGGCTCCAAGACATCGCATCGATGGCGTGAACGAGACGGGCCTTCTCGCGCATGGACTGCCAGAGCAGCGAGCTGTCGCCGTGGCCGAGCACCATCGCCAGCATGTCGAGCGCCGGCGTGTCGGGATGGGCCAGGCCCGGAATCTGCCAGCCGAGTCCGCCGCGCGACACCTGCACATCCTCGAAGAGATGCTGGTCGCGGCGCGAGAGCTGCACGTCTTCATCCGGCACGAGCACGGGCGCCAGACGAACCCGCGGCGCCTTGCCGAAGTGCTCGGCGATGGCGGCGCGCGTGGCGACCGGGTCGAAGTCGCCGACGATGACCACCACGAGATTGTTCGGCACGTAGCGTGCGCGATAGTACGCCACCAGGTCGTCGCGGTTGTTCGCGGCAAAGACATCGCGATGGCCGATGATCGGCTGGCGATACGGATGCGTGCGGAACGCCGTCTCGAACAATGCCTGTGACAGGCGCTGGTCGGGATCGTCCAGACACATGTCGATCTCGCGGAGAATCACGTCCTTTTCCTTCGTCACTTCCTCCGCCGGCAGCGTCGAGTGCAGGACGGCGTCGGCAAGCAGGTCGATCGCGACCGACGTGTGATTCGCCGGCACGTCGATGTAGTAGACGGTGCGATCGAACGTCGTGTAGGCGTTGATGTAGCCGCCATGCGCCTGGACGGTCGCGGAGATCTCGCGGCCGGCGCGGCGCTCCGTGCCCTTGAAGAGCATGTGCTCAAGATAGTGCGAGAGACCGGCGCCGAGGTACGCGCCCTCGTGGATGCTGCCGGTTTTGACCCACACCTGCACCGAACTGACGGGCGCAGCCTCGTCGCGCTTCAGGAGCACGGTCAGGCCGTTGGGCAGTGTGTAGCGTTCGATCGGTTCGCGCCAGAGACTCTCAAGCAGGTTGAGGTCGCGCGCAGAGGCGGAAGAGGATTTGGGCATTGAGCGAAAAAATCAGTTCTCAGACGAGACGCCGCGCGAGCGCCGCGCACCTTTCGGTTGGAAAGGCTTCACGAACGCCGCTTCGAAATCGTAGATGTCGGCGAAATCTTCGCGGCGGTCGCTGTCGGTTTTGCTGAAGACATTATACTCGATCAGATTGAAAACGATGTCCCCAAAGTCGCCGCAGCGGGTGATTCCCCACTTGTTCAGCACCGTCTTGGCGAGCGGTCCATACTGGTCCAGGGCGTAATCCTTGATCCCCAGGAGCAGTTCGGCTCCGGAAACGTGCTGGGACTTGCCGGTGCGCTCGGGCTGCTTTCTTTTTACTTCCTTCACCGTGTGGTCAAGCGCTTGGCGCACAAATTCATAGGCCTTCCGGTCAAAGCGGGAATCCTCTTTGCAAATGAGCCCAACGATTTCGGAAAACTCGAGATCTTGCATGTAAAATAGAAGGGTAATCCCTAGCACACGAAGCGGTTGGTCGCAACCTTCGAGCCACTCACATGTCCGAGGCAGCCATCTGTTGTGTCATTGAAGTAAAGTTCAACTCGCCATCCCCTTAATTTCCTTCATACCCCATTCACAAATGATCGCTGCGACTCAGTCGAACCATCCCCTCGCTGTTGTTTCAACGCAAGACCTCAGCCGGTCTTTTCTGAACGAGGCGTGCGTGCGGATGCGGACCTCAGGCATGCGCGTCACGAAGCCGCGCGTGGCGCTCGTCGAAGTGCTCCAGAAGCAGGAAGGCCCGGTCAGCATCGAGCGCCTGCACCAGGCCGTCGGTATCAAGTCGTGCGACCTCGTCACCATTTATCGCTGTCTCGCCGCGTTCGAAGGCCTCGGCCTCGTCCGTCGCAGCTACCTGCACAACGGCACCTGCCTTTATGAACTGACCGACGGTTCGTCGCGCCGCTACCACATCGTGTGCAAGGCGTGCGGTAAGACCGACCAGGTCGACTACGCCATGGCCTCCGACACGGAGCAAAAGCTGCAGGACAAGGGTTATTCGCAGATCAGCCACGTGCTGGAATTCTTCGGCGTATGCCCGGCGTGCCAGCAGGCCGCCAAGGCGTCGGCGCGCGTCATCGCGGTCGGCATGCCGGCACACAACTGAGCCGGGCGCGGAAATTCTCCGCGACGACCGGACTCAGGTTTCCATCAGGCGATTCGTCGCCTGCACCCACTCCTTCACCGGCTTGCCGCCTTCGATATGTTCGCGCCGGATGCGCTCAAAGCGCTCAGGCGTGACCTTTGAGTACCAGATGCCGTCCGGATAAACCACGAGCCACGGTCCGTCATGACAAAGGCGCAGGCAATCGGCCTTCGTGCGCAGCATCGGGACATCGGACTCCTTCACCGCGGACTTCAGGCAATCCCAGGTCTCCTCCCCTTCCTTGTACGAGCAGCATTTCGGCCCGATACAGAGAAACAAATGCCGGCGGGCTTCCGGCACGCCGACTTCCTCGAGTGATTTCTCGCCCATGGCTGCGCAGACTCAGGCTTTCTTCGCCGCGTGGAAATTCGCCTCGGCCTGCGTCCAGTTTACCACGTTCCAGAACGCGGCGATATAGTCCGCGCGCTTGTTCTGGTAGTGCAGGTAGTAGGCGTGCTCCCAGACATCGAGGCCGATGATCGGAGTCAGGCCATCGGAGAGCGGCGAATCCTGGTTAGCGGTCGAGTGCACGACCAAAGAACCATCGGCCTTGGCACTGAGCCAGGCCCAGCCGCTGCCAAAGCGTTTCGTGGCCGCGTCGGCGAACTGCTTCTTGAAATCGTCCATCGAGCCGAACGCGCCGGAGATCGCGACGCCGAGCTGGCCGATCGACGCTCCTTTGTCCGGCGCGATCACCTTCCAGAAAAAATCATGGTTCACGTGGCCGCCCGCGTTGTTGCGGATGCCGGTGCGAATCGCTTCCGGCACGCTCGCCAAGTCGCGCACCAGCGCCTCGGGACCGCGCGCCAGCAGGTCGGGATGATCCTTCAGCAGGTTCTTCGCGTTGGTGATGTAGGCCTGGTGATGCTTCGTGTAGTGAATCTCCATCGTCCGCGCGTCGATGTGCGGCTCGAGCGCGTCGTAGCCGTACCCCAGCTTCGGCAGCTCCCAGCCCAGTGCCGCGGGTGCGGCATCCGCGGCGTTCGCCGAAGCCAGGCCGAGCCCGGTGGCGGCGACCGTGGTGCCGATGATCTTCAACGCGTCGCGTCGCGACAGGGAAACAGCTGCGGGGGTAGTCGGTTTCATGCGGCCACCATGGCCGGATCGCCCGGAAGCGCAAGGGTCCGCCCTTTGAAAAATGAAGCGCTCTTGTTTTCTTATTTCCGTGTCGTTACCACATACGCACGTGTCCCTCTTCAAACGCATTTTCAATTTCGAGCCGATCGCCGTGAAGAAAATGGAGCTGCGGCTCAACACCCGGTACAAGCCGGGCGCCGGCTTTCCGCTGGAGGCCGGGTTGATCCTCGCCGACGGCAAGACCTGGCCCGCCAAGGTCCTGGATATGTCCGGCAACGGCCTGGGGCTGGAAGTGGCTCCCGCCGCGCCGCTCGTTGAAAAAGCCCCGGTCAAAGTTCACCTGAAGTTCGGCCAACATGAGCAGGTGCTTGATGCCAAACTGATCCAGGTGCGTCCGAGTCGCAAAGGTGCCTACTGCGGCATCGGCCTCAAGTTCGCCGATTTCATCACGCAGAAAACCTACCTCCAGCTGCTTCAACCCGTCGCCATCGGCCAGTCGCTGGAACCCGTGGCACCCGAGCTGGTGATCCAAAACGAGCCGCAATTCACGAAGCAGGTGTTCCGCGGCGACGAGGAGTCGGTGCTGACGGTGTGGGCCGGGAAGGACGCTCCGCACGCGCTGCACAGCTTCGAATTCCAGATGCACGACTACTTCTGCCATGTCGACGGCAAGTCCGGCGTGCTTGAGGCCTACCAGCGCGAGGACTCCGGCTCGCACAAGGGCAAGCTGAGCCACCCGGTGTTCGACATCTCCGGCAGCCTGCACGCCGAAATCCGCCAGCTCTTCCGCTGGATTCTGCCCAATCTGTCCCGTCGGGTGCCGGAGGATATCCGCGCTTTCCTGCAACGGTTTGCGACCTGAACCGGCCGCAGCCGGCCGCAGCCGGCCGGACGATAGCCCGCCTAATCGGGCCAATTGAGTCTGGTTATTCCCTTGTTTTAGGTAATTTCTGTATTTACTGAAATTACGACCAATCCAAGCATTTGGGCAGTCCCCCACCGCCCATGAAAACCTTCCTGCCTCACGCGACGAACCGCCGGGAAGAAGTCCGCCGCCCCGGCGGGCCCGGCAACTACATCACGGACCGGCGCCGGCCGGTAACGCCGTGGGACCCGCTGCTGGTGGCGGATTGGGACCGGACGCTTATGCTGCATTACGAGATCGATCCCGCGATCCTGCGTCCGTACGTCCCCTTCCCCCTCGATCTGCGCGGCGGCAAGGCCTACGTGAGCCTCGTGGCCTTCACGCTGCGGGACATGCGCCCGTATCGCGGCGGCAAACTGGCCGCCTGGCTGATGCGGCCGATCGCCACCCATGGCTTCCTGAACGTCCGCACCTACGTGCGCGTGGGAAACATGACCGGGATTCACTTCATCACGGAGTACATGGACAACATCCTGAGCCTGAAGCTCGGTCCCGTGACCTTTGGCCTGCCCTACCGGCACGCCGATCTGCGGTACGAGCACGCTTGGGAAACAGGCACCGCGCGCGGACGGATCGCCGACCGCAACACGGGTGCCGCGCTCGCCTATGAAGCCCGCCTCCCCCACGAACCGCACTTCGCCGCCGCTCGGGCGGGTACGCTGACTCACTGGCTGATGGAGCGGTACACGGCCTTTACGGCGCGCGGACCCATCCGCCGCTTCTTCCACGTCTGGCACGAGCCCTGGCCGGAGCTGCCGGTAGAAGTGACCATCCACGACGATCACCTGCTCCGCGAGCATCTGCCGTGGTTCGCCCACGCGCGCTACGTCGGCGCCAATTTTTCGCCCGGCGTGTTTGAAGTCGGCATGGGCCGGCCGCACCGGGTGGAGGATGCCGGTTGACCGGGAGCGGCTCGCCTCGCTAGCTGGCAGGCGGCACGGGCCCGTGCCGCCGTAGTTGGCCGCATGTGGAGATCGAGTCATGGCCAGCTATCGGCGCTTTGAGGAAGTACCCGTTTGGCGCTCGGCCGCCGAATTTTTCGACCGGATCGACGATTTCATCGACCACGCACCGCCGCGAATGAGGCATTCGTTTCGCGACCAGCTGGAACGCGCCGCACTGTCGGTCTCGAACAACATCGCGGAGGGGTTCGAGCGCGGGACCACAAACGAGCTGCTGGCGTTTCTGTACATCGCCCGCGGTTCGGCAGGTGAAGTGCGCTCCATACTGCTGGTGGCGACCCGCCGGCCCTATTTCTCAAACTTCAGATCTGAGATTTCAAATCTCATACCCCTGGCCGAATCCTGCTCCCGTCAGCTGCGCGCTTGGGCGGATTCGCTGCAAAACTCCGACATCAGCGGCACGCGCCATCTGAATAACCAGACCCGCTCCAGCTACGAACGCTGCCAAGCCCGCAAGACCGGCGAGCAGGAATTCCAAAAGCTCGTCGCCCAACACCTGCCCGCGGATCATCCCCTGCGGATCGCCAAGAATCAGTTCAATCAGCCTAAGTTCTAAGCCTGCTCAGCCCCTCAATCTGAAATCTCAAATTTGAGATCTCAAATCTCCTCAACCCGCCAGCTGCTTGCGCGTGATCTCGTCCACGAGTTGCGGGTTGGCCTTGCCCTTGGAGGCTTTCATGACCGCACCCTTGATGGCGTTGAGCGCCTTCTCGTTGCCGGACTTAAATTGCGCAGCCGCGGCCGGATTGCCCGCAATGGCATCGGCGATCCACTTCTCCAGTTCGCCGGTATCGGTCGACTGCTTGAGGCCCTGCTTCTCGACAATCAGCTCCGGCATCTCGCCCGACTGAAACATCGTGGCGAAAACATCCTTGGCGATGTTGCTGGAAATTACGCCGCTCTCCGTGAGTTTCACCAGGCTGGCGATGTGCGCCGGACGAACCTTGCTCGCATCCAACTCCAGTTGCACCGCAGCCAGCGCGCCCTGCAGGTTGTTCACGATCAGGTTGGCGGCAGCCTGCGGCTTGGCGCCCAGTTGCACCGCTTCCTCGAAGAACCCACAATAAGCGACATCCGGCACGAGCACCGATGTCTGGGTATACGGCAGCTGGAATTTATCGAAGTAGCGGCGCTGCCGGTCGAAGTGATGCTCGGGAATCGTCGTGCGAATCGACGCCTTCCACGCCTCGTCCACTTTCACCGGCATCAGATCCGGATCCGGGAAGTAACGGTAGTCGTGCGCCATTTCCTTGGAGCGCAGCGACTGCGAGGCGCCGGTCTGGCCGTCGTAATCGCGCGTCTCCTGCACGATCGTGCCGCCGCTCTCGACGACGGCGATTTGGCGGCGGATTTCGTGGGCGATGCCGTCGCGCACGAAGGAGATCGAATTCAGGTTCTTTAGCTCGACCTTGGTGCCGAGCTTCGTCTCGCCGACCGGACGGATCGAGATGTTCGCGTCGCAGCGCATCTGGCCCTTCTCCATGTCGCAGTCGGAAATATTACCCTGCACCAGCGCCACGCGCAGCGAAGTCAGGAACGCAAAAGCCTCGTCGGCACTCTGCAGCGCCGGATCGGAAACGATCTCCATCAGCGGCGTGCCCGCGCGATTGTAGTCCACGAGCGAATCGGTCGCGCCGTGGTTCAGCTTGCCGACATCCTCCTCGAGATGGATGCGCGTGAGCGGGATCTTCTTGTGCTCGCCCATCACGTTGCGCGACGCGCCCGGTAGCTCGATCTCCACCGCGCCACCGATGCAGATCGGCTGGTCGTACTGCGAGATCTGGTAGTTCTTCGGCGAGTCGGGATAGAAATAGTTCTTCCGGTCCCATTTGCAGACCGCCGCGATTTCGCAGCCGAGGATGAGGCCCGACTTGATGATCTTGTCGATGGCTTCCTTGTTCATCACCGGCAGCGCACCGGGCAACGCCAGCACGACCGGGTCGACCAGCGTGTTCTCCGGCTGGCCGTAGCCGGCTGCGACGGACGTAAACATCTTCGACTTCGTGCGCAGCTGCACGTGAACCTCCAAACCGATGACGGCTTCGTATTTCATCAGAGCGAAGGATGTTTGGCGTTCCACTGATGCGCCTGTTCGTAGTGGCGCGCGATGGCGAGCAGCCCCGCCTCGTCAAACGGGCGTCCGATCAGCTGCAGGCCGATCGGCAGGCCGGAGCCGGTGAAACCGCACGGGATGGAAATGCCGGGCAGGCCCGCGAGGTTGATGCTGATGGTGTAGATATCCATCAGGTACATCGCGAGCGGATCGGAAGATTTCTCGCCGAGCTTGAAGGCCGGCGACGGTGAAGTCGGCGACAGCAGCGCGTCGCAATCCTTCAGCACCGCGGCGAATTCGTTGCGGATCAGGGTGCGGACCTTCTGGGCGCGCAGGTAATAGGCGTCGTAGTAACCGCTGCTGAGCACGTGCGTGCCGAGGATGATGCGGCGCTTCACCTCGTCGCCGAAACCCTCCGCGCGCGACTGGAAATACAGGTCCACGACATCCTTCGCCTTGGCCGAACGGTGCGTGTAGCGAATGCCGTCGTAGCGCGCCAGGTTGGACGACGCCTCGGCGGTCGCGATCAGGTAGTAGGTCGCGATCGCGTACTCCGCCGCGAGCGGCAGCGAGACTTCGCGGATTTCGCAACCGGCCGCGCGATAGTGTTCGATCGCGGCACGAACAGAGGCGGCAACTTCGGGATCGAGACCTTCGCCAAAAAATTCCTTGGGCACGCCGATGCGCCACGGGCCTTTGCGCTTCGCGAGCTCCGCGCGATAGTCCGGCACGTCGGCTTTAAACGACGTGGAGTCACGCTCGTCGTGACCAGCGATCGCCTGCAAGAGCAGCGCAGCGTCGTCGACCGTGTGCGCCAGCGGACCGATCTGATCGAGCGACGACGCGTATGCCGCGAGACCGAAGCGCGAAACGAGTCCGTACGTCGGCTTGAGCCCGACGATGCCACACAATGCCGCCGGCTGGCGGATAGAACCACCGGTGTCCGAGCCCAGCGTGAGCGGAAGTTCGCCCGCGGCGACGGCGGCGGCCGAGCCACCCGAGCTGCCGCCGGGCACGCGGCTGAGGTCCCAAGGATTCGCCGTCGGACCGAAAGCGGAATTCTCGGTCGAGGATCCCATGGCAAACTCGTCCATGTTCAACCGGCCGAGCAGCACGGCGCCCGCAGCTTTCAGGCGCGTCGTGACCGTGGCATCGTAGGGCGAAACAAAATTCGCGAGCATCTTGCTCGAGCATGTGAGCGGCTGGCCGTTCACCGCGATCACGTCTTTCAAACCCACCGGGATGCCGTCGAGCGGGCCAAGGGTTTGCCCGGCGGCGCGGCGCGCGTCCGAGGCCTTCGCCTGCTCGAGCGCGGACGCATCGTCGCAGGAGTTGAAGGCTTTGACGCGGCCATCCACGGCCTGCTTCCGCGCAAGACAGGATTGCACGAGCGCGACGGAGGACAGCTTTCCGGTTTGCAGCGACTCCGCCAGCTGCGTGGTGGTGGAAAAGGGAGCGGGAGCGGCCATGGTTATTCGACCACCTTGGGCACCACGATCATGTTCTCACGCTGGGCCGGCGCATTTTGCAGGGCTTGCTCGACGGAAAGGCCGGGCCGGGCGACATCCTCGCGCCAGACATTGAACACCGGCGCCGCATGCGCCGTCGGCTCGACGCCGGTCACGTCCACCTGCTTGAGCTTCTCCACGTAGTGCAAGATGTCACCGAGCTGGCGCGCGTAACGGGCCTTTTCTTCCGGGGTAAGCGCCAGCCGGGCCAGGTTGGCCACGTAGTCGATGTTAAGGTCGGAGTCGGCGCTCATCGGGGTGGGAATGTTCCCGCCAAAGCAGGCGGCCGGAAGGCAGGTTGGCAATCGGCAAAAATACGGCACCCGCACACAGCCTGATGGCTGCTTGACGGGCACAGCCAATGCGACTCCCCTGTAGAGGTGCTTCTTTTCAAGCGCATCCTCGATTTCCAAAAGAGCGACGGCGGCATGCTCGATAAGCGCGGCGCCAAGCGCTACCCGGTCGGGGCGAAATACCCGCTGAAAGCCAAGATCACGCTCATCGCCCGCGACGGCGAGGGCCATCCCCTGCCCCCAGCCAAGAGCGCGCCGATGGATTGGGGCGGCCAGCTGGTCAATCTCTCCGGCACCGGCGCCAACATCCGCCTCCACCCCGCCGCGGTCGCCGCCCCCGGCGAGCCCTGCACGCTGAAGCTCGAACTGGATAACGTGCTGTTCGAAGTCGAAGCCTCGATCGCCAACTACCGCGTCACGCCCCAGTACGTGAACTGCGGCATCATCCTCAAATTCCCCGACCAGTACACGCGCAAGGCCTACCAGCAGTTGATGGAGCCGTCCGTCATCGCCTCCACGCTCGCGGAGTCCACCGGCCGCGTGAAGCAGGACCTGCCGGGTCTCGTGAAGGACGAATACCACGGCGAATCCGAAGCCGTGCTCAGCGTGTGGCGTGACTCCGCCAAGAAGCCCAAGCTCTTCGAGCTGCTCATCCACGACTACTACCTGCGCGGCAACACCGAGATGCCCGGCCTGAAGATCGGCTATCGCGACGGCGCCAAGGTTGGCCGGCGCGTCTCGCGTCCGGCGTTTCCCGTGGCCATGAGCGCCGATCACCAGCGCGAGGTCACGCGGCTTTTCCAGTACATCGTGCAGAACCTCACGAAGGGCGTGCCTTCGGATCTGCGGAAATTCCTGGAAATCTTCGCGGCCTGAAGGTGGTCGTCGCTCTCCGCAGCGACGATCGGCGCCGGTGTGGAAACCGGCGCCCACCTACAAAGCATCAGGCGCGCACCGTGACCGAGCCACCGGCCACGATCTCCCGCTGGATCTTGGCGAAGGCTACATTGACTTCCTCGTCAGTGAGCGTGCGTTCCGGGGCCCGGAACGACAGCGCGAACGCGAGGCTCTTCTTCCCCTCGCCCACGCCGGCACCCGAGTACACGTCGAAGACTTCGACGGCCTCGACCGCAAACGCGGCGCCCGCGGCGGCGCGCGCCACCTTGAGCAGCTGCTGGCGCACTTCGTCGGCCGGACGCGCCGCGTCGACGACCAACGCGAGATCGCGCAGCGCCGCCGGGAACAGGCTGAAGTTCTGGTAACGCTTCCGACCGGCGGACTGAACTTTCTCCGGCAGGATGGCGAACATGCCGCCCCACACCTTTCCTTCGATGCCCGCAGCGCGGACCATCGCAAGATTCAGCAGACCGAAGCGCGCGGTCCAGCCGTCCTTCAATTCGCCCACCGCCGTGGCCTGGCCTTCCTGCCAACCCCAGTAGCCGCCGGTGACCGAATGCGGCGCGAGCGCTGCCAGGTCGACCCCAGCCTCGCGTGCGATGATCTCCATGTGGCGTTTGACCGTGTAGAAATCCGGCTGCGCCCGCTTGAGCCAGGCGCGTCCCTTGGGATCCTCGGCGATGATGAAGCCCACGCCGGCGCACTCGAAAACGGTGCCACCCTGCTCGATGAACACGCGGCCGGTCTCGGCGAGATGCGTCACATGGTTGCCGCGCGACTGGTTGAGCTGGAGCGACTCCATCAGGCCCAGCAGCAGCGAGGAACGCAGGTGCGACTGCTCCTCGACGAAGGGATTGAGCAGGCCGAGTTCCTGCACCGCGGTGTCGGACACCCACGTGCGCAGTTCCTTCGCCGAGCGCAGCGTGTAGCTGACGCACTCGTGGAAATGCTGGCCAACGAGATAGTCAGTCACCTTGCGGTTGAAGACCGCGGTGGGCGCATCGTCGCCGTCCACGAGAGCCGGCCCGACGGCCGGCGAAACCGGCACCTTCTCGGTGCCGTAAACGCGCAGGACTTCCTCCACGAGATCGATGGGGCGATCGAGATCGCCGCGATAACTCGGAATGGCCACGGTCCAAGCCGGACCGCGATGGTCGGTCGGCTCCTCGCGCACGACCGTCAGGCCGAGCGCCTCGAGCGCCACGCGCTGGTCGGCGGCGGGAATGTCGAAGCCGACCTTCTCGTTGATGTACGCTGGCGTGACCGTGATTTCGCGCGACCACGGACGATCGCCGCCGACTTGGAACGACGGACCGACCACGGTGCCGCCTGCGGTTTCGATCAAAAGATCCACGGCGCGACGCGCTGCTTCCAGCGTGCTGTGTGGGTCGACGCCACGCTCGAAGCGATAGGAGGAATCGGAAGCCAAGCCGAGCTGGCGCGAGGTCCAGCGGACCAGTTGCGGACGGAAATACGCAGCCTCAAGGACGATGTCGGTCGTGGAATCTTCCACGCCCGCATCGGCGCCGCCCATGATACCGGCGACCACCAGCGGCTTCGCCTCGTCGGCGATGACCAACATGTGGCGGTTGAGCGCACGCTCCTTGGTGTCGAGCGTAACGAGCTTTTCGCCGTCGGCCGCGCGACGGATCACGATCTTGCGACCGGCGATCTTCTTCGCGTCGAAAACATGCAGCGGCTGGCCCTGCTCGAGCATGACGTAGTTGCCGACGTCGACGAGGTTGTTGATCGGGCGCAGGCCAACCGCCTTCAGGCGATCCTGCATCCATTGCGGACTCGGGCCGACCTTCACGCCGGCGATGGCGATACCAATATAGAGCGGACAATCTTCCGGCGCCTCGACGCGGATGTCGGCGAGGATGTCGGGACGGCTGCCGTGCGTCTCGCCGGCAAATTTGATTTCCGGATACGAGACGTCCTTCTTGAACCAGGCGGCGAGTTCGCGCGCGATGCCGAGGTGGCTGAGCGCGTCGGGGCGGTTCGGCGTGATCTCGATGTCGAGCACCGTGTCACCACCCTTGATCGCTTCGTTGATCGGCAGGCCGATCGGGAGCGAGGAATCGAGAATGAGCAGGCCCGCGTGATCGCTGCCCAGGCCGAGTTCGTCCGGGGCGCACATCATGCCCTGCGACTCGTGGCCGTAGGTCTTGCGCTGGGCGATCTGGAAGCCGCTCGGCAGGACGGCGCCCGGCAGGGCCACCGGCACGCGCTTGCCCGGATCGCAATTGGCTGCGCCGCAAACGATGCTGCGCACGCCGCCGTTGGCGGCACCCACGTCGACGGTGCAGAGCGACACGTCTTTTTTGAGATTGGGGATCTTGGTGCGCGTGAGGATCTCGCCCACGACGACATGCTGCAGCGGCGGCAGACCGGTGGTGATGACGCCCTCGACTTCGAAGCCGAGGAAGGTGACGGCGCGCTTGAGCTCGTCGATGGAGACGCCGTCGAGGTTAACGTACTGCTTGAGCCAGGAGAGGGAGACTTTCACGGGAAGATGCTTTTAAAACGCGGAGTTCGCGGAGAACGCGGAGGGATTGGTTTCTTCGCGTCCTCCGCGAGCTCCGCGTTAAACGGATGGTTCAGGCAAATTGTTTCAGGAAGCGGACGTCGTTCTGGTAGAAGTAACGGATGTCATCGATGCCGTAGACCAGCATCGCGAGGCGCTCGAGGCCCATGCCGAAGGCATAGCCACTCCAGACCTCGGGGTCGTAGCCGACGCCCTCGAACACGATCGGGTCGACCATGCCGCAGCCGCCGATCTCGATCCATTCCTTGTTCACCTTGGGCAGGTGCTTGGCGGAGAGATCGACCTCGAAGGACGGCTCGGTGTAGCCGAAGTAGTGCGGACGGAAACGGGTCTTGGTGTCCTTGCCGAGCAGCGAGGCGAAGATGTAGTCGAGGAGCGCCTTGAGGTCGCGGACCGTGACGTTCTTATCTACATAGAGACACTCGAGCTGGTGGAAGTTGGCGCTGTGCGTGGCGTCGGTGGTGTCGCGGCGATAGACGCGGCCCGGCGACACGATGCGGATCGGCGGCTCGCCCTTGAGCATGGTGCGGATCTGGACGGACGAGGTGTGCGTGCGCAGGAGATACTTCTCGTTCGGCACCTTCTTGGCGACATTGCCGAAGCGGGCCTTCTCCGGAAAATAGAACGTGTCCTGCTCCGCGCGCGCCGGGTGATCGGGAGGCGTGTTGAGCGCGTCGAAGCAATAGTACTCCGTCTCCACTTCCGGGCCATCAGCCACGGTGAAGCCGGCCTTGCGCAGGATGCGGCACATTTCCTCGCGCACGGCAGTGAGCGGATGGCGCGTGCCGGGACCGCTGTCGGGCGACGGCAGCGTGGCGTCGATCGCGGGCCCGAGCTGGGCGGCGATCTCGGCAGCGGCGATGCGCTCGAGAGCAGCATCCATCTTCGCCTGCAATTGAGCCTTAGCTTCGTTGATGAGCTTGCCCATCGCGGGCTTCTGTTCCTTCGGCACCGTGCTCATCTGCTTCATCAGCGCAGTGAATTCACCGTTGGGGCCAACGTATTGGGCCTTCAAGTGCTCAAAATGAGCACGCGAATTGAGCTTCGATTCAAAAACAGCGGAAGCTTTGGCCAGGATCGCGGAAATGGTTTCTTGCATCGGAAGTGGGATTGTTAACCACGAATGGACACGAATTCACACGAATAAAGATATCCGGCCATTTCGTGTCCATTAGTGTTCATTCGTGGTCAAAAAAAAGGACGGTCCCGAGGGACCGTCCTTCTGTGAAATGGTCTTTTGACCGGAAGGCGAGCCCCGAGAGGCCCGCGGTGACTCAGGCCTTGGCGAGAGTCGCGCCCTTCTTGTTCTTCAGGGCCGCGTGGGCTTGCGCCACGAGAGCCTTGAAGGCAACCGGATCGGCGATGGCGATCTCGGAGAGCTGGCGACGATCGAGTTCGATCTTCGCCGCCTTGAGACCTTCCATGAAGCGGCTGTAGCTGATGCCCGCTTCGCGGGTGGCAGCGTTCAGACGCACGATCCAAAGGCCGCGCATGTTGGCCTTCTTCTTCTTGCGGTCGATGTAGGCGTATTGCCAGGCATGCTGGACCGCTTCCTTGGCGTAGCGGAACAGCTTGGACTTGTTACCGAAGTAGCCCTTGGCGTACTTCAGTACTTTTTTGCGGCGCTTGCGCGACGCAGGGGAGTTCGTGACACGAGGCATGTTATTTTAGTGGTTTTGGTGCCGGCGGGTCGTCTCGTTAAGATTCACCCGCCTGGCAGATTTCGGTTTTCGCTTCGGCTGTCTGATTAGAGCCCAAAGGGCAGACAACGCTTGAGCGGCTTGGCATGGCCTTCGGCTACGAGCTTGTCGCGGGAGGCACGGCGTTTGGACTTCGTGCTCTTCGCGGCCAGCAGGTGACGGAAGCCGGGCGTACGCCGGATCAACTTGCCCGTGGCGGACAATTTGAAGCGCTTGGCAACGGACTTTTTGGTCTTTTGCATGGATGGAGTTGGACAAAACAGAGGGCGCGCCGGTGCTTGGCAAGGGGAAATTTTTGCGTCGCCGCGCTCGCAAAAAAGCCCGCGCCCGAGCGGAAATTTTCAGAGGAGAAAAATCAGTGAGCAAATATTCAGCAAAAGGGTTGACATGCCTGCGCAGTACATAACGTTGGCGACTCCATTTTTTCTGGCTTCCTAGCTCAATGGTAGAGCAGTTGACTCTTAATCAATTGGTTCGGGGTTCGAGTCCCCGGGGAGCCACCAAATTTCGGGTTGTTTGCCACATACCCCCATTTATCGTGCAGCGCACCACGCCGGTGTAGCTCAATGGTAGAGCACCTGTTTTGTAAACAGGCGGTTGCGGGTTCGAATCCCATCGCCGGCTCCACCTTTCAGCTCAAACAGTTCGCGATCGCTAGCCAGTCGGCCTCGGCCTGTTTCAAATTTCCTCGCGCGCACGAAATGGTTTTTCCACTGCCCGATGGTGTAATGGTAGCACGAACGACTCTGACTCGTTCTGTCTAGGTTCGAGTCCTAGTCGGGCAGCCAATTTTCCCCAACCGCCTCATTAGATTTTTTCCCCGCTGTGATTTGTTTCGAAGTTTTTCCGTCGCGGAAAAGAAAGCGCATTGACAGTGCGAAGCCATTCCCAGCAGCATCCGCTTTCGTAAGTTGTTTTTTGAATCTGAAGTAATTCCCCATAGTGTGGTGTTGTTCCTGCTTACCCCGCCGGTCACACCTCTCCCAAATTTCCAATCAAGGAAAATTCCATAGTCCCGAAAATCCACACCCGCATCTATGACCTCTGCATTCTCTGCATCAATGCCCCTCGCTTTCTTGCTGACCAATCCCGATGGCAGCCCGATGACTTTCATGGAGCTGTTCCATGCCGGTAAGTTCATCATGTGGCCGATCCTGCTCGTCTCGTTCCTCCTCGTCACGGTGGTCGTCGAGCGCCTGATCTTCATCGTCCGCGAGAATGGCCGCCGCCAGCCGGAGCTGGTGGACAAGATGCTCGAGCGCGTTGAAGCCGGTGATGTCAACGGCGCCGTCGAACTCGGCCGCAAGAGCCAGGACTACGTGGCCCGCATCCTCGTTTACGCCCTCACCCACAAGGAGCACTCCCTGAGCAACGCGTTCACCCGCGCCGCCAACCAGGAAATGCAGCGCTTCGGCCAGGGCCTCCCCACGCTCGACACCTGCGTGACGGCCGCTCCCCTCCTCGGTCTCCTTGGTACCGTGACGGGCATGATGGGCACCTTCGGTGCCCTTAACGCGGAAGGCGGCGGCATCGCCGAAGCCTCCGGCAAGATCACCGGCGGCGTCGCCGAAGCTCTTATCGCCACCATGTGCGGTCTCGCGATCGCCATCACCGGCCTGCTTCCTTTCAATTACCTGAACGCTCGTGTTGAAGAGGCCCGCCATGAAATCGAGGATGCTTCCAATTCCCTCGAGATCATCATCAAGAAGTCGGAAGGAGCGGCCCGCTAAGCGGTCCCGTCTCCAGACTTTTTAACCTCTACACCTTTACTGTATGCACGGTGGCGGCGGAACCGGCCCGGGCGGCGCAAAAAGAGCGCGCATTGAGATCATCCCTCTCATTGACGTTATCTTCTTCCTGCTCGCGACCTTCGTCCTTTTCACCCTCTCGCTCAACAAGTCGAACGGCCTCTCGGTGCAACTCCCGAAGGCCGTCAAGAGCGAGGAGCGCGATCCCAACGGCACGGTGACCATCAGCATCACCGATGAAGCCACGATCGCCTGGAACAAGGATCTTATCACGCTCGATGAATTCCTCGTGCGTTTGCAGCAATTCAAGCGGAACGAGCCCGATGGCCGCATCCTGATCAACGGCGACGAGCGCGCGTTCTTCGCCCAGGCCATCTACGTCTTCGATGAGGCCCGCAAGGCCGGTTTCAAACAGGTTTTCATCGAAACCCGCTCCAAATAAGTCGTCTCTAATAAAGACGATCCTGACGCGTATTATCGATAGCAGCAGCCCACAACATGGAAGGCTCCAAAATCAAAGTCCCGAACCGCAAGAAGGCGCGCATTGAGATCATCCCTCTCATCGACGTCATCTTCTTCCTGCTCGCGACCTTCGTTCTCTTCACCCTCTCCCTGAATCGCATCAAGTCCCTCCCGGTGAACCTGCCGGTCGCGGCTCCGCCGCCGCCCCCGGGTACGCCGCCGCCGGAGATCGTGTCCATCCAAGTTTCCGGCGATGGCGCCATCTTCTGGAACAAGGAAGCGATCGACATGAACGAACTGCCTTCCCGCCTCACCATTTACAAGAGCCAGACCGAGGATCCCAAGATCGCGATCTCGGGCGACGACAAGGCCCGTTTCGGGTTCACCGTCGCGGTGCTCGACGAAGTGCGCAAGGCCGGCATCGATAAGTTCACGGTCGAAACCCGCACCCGTGCCACGGGCAAATAAACGCCATGAATAGAGATCTTATTATCGGCCTCGTCGTTTCGCTCGCCCTCCATGCGACCGTCCTCCTCGGCTTCAACCGCAAGGGCAGTGCCGCTCCGAAAGTCGCCGACACCAAGGAAAACATCATCCAGATGGAGCTCCCACCCATCGAGGAAGAGAAGGAAGACAAGGTTGAGGAACTGGAAGAAGCCCCGCAGGAAACCGTCATGGCTCCCCCGAGCCTGCAGGACATGCCGACGGTCGTCCCGGTCGATGCCTTCACCCAGCCCATCGCTCCTCCCCCGCCCCCGGGCCTCCAGCCCTCCAAGGGCGCGATCACCATCCCGGTGACCAAGCCCGGCGCCAACTTCGGCCGCGGTATCAGCAATCTCTTCAACGTCGGTGACCTCGATAATCCCCCGGTCGCCCGCGTTCGCCAGGCCCCCTCCTACCCGTACGACATGCGCCGCGCCGGCATCAACGGCACGGTCGTCGTCGAGTTCATCATCAACACCGAAGGCGACGTCATCCAGACGCAGGTCGTGCGCTCGTCCCATCGTGAGTTTGAACAGCCTGCCCTGCAGGCGGTGGCCAAGTGGAAATTCAAGCCGGGTCGCAAGGGTGGTCGCGTGGTGAATGTCCGCGCCTCCCAGCTGCTCGAATTCAATGCGACCGACAGTTAAACGCGAAGTCATGCCGACCCTTTTCAAATCCTCTCTCCGTCGTTTCCTCGGTCTTGTCGCCGCGGCCGCGCTGACGGTCTCCGTCGCCGCCCAGGAGCGCAATTACAGCCCCACCGACGAAACCTCCGAGGCCCTCCCCAAGGTCAAGGAAGCCGTCGACGCCAAGAAGTACACCGAGGCCCTGACCATGATCAATGGTCTCATCGCCAAGGCTGCTCCTGGCAGTTACGACGAGGCCATCCTCAACCAATACAAGACGCAGATCCTGCTGCAAATGGGCGAATACGCCAAGGCGATCGAGCCCATCGAGCGCAGCTTGGCCCTCTCCGACTCGAAAAACCCGCCCTACTTCGAGGACCGCGCCACCCGTGACCTCTACTTCTTCCTGTTCCAGCTGTATTTCCAGGAAGCGAACAACACGAAGAACGCGACCCTGATCAGCACGTACTACGACAAGGCCCAGAAGGCCATCGAGCACTGGCTGACGATCGTGCCGGAAACCAACTCGGATGCCCAGATGTACTACGCGCAGCTGCTGATCAGCCGCGCGATGCTCAACGAGAAGACCCCGGACAAAGCGCTGCTCGAAAAGGCGCTCAAGGAAATCGACAAGGGTCTCCTCCTCTCGGCCCGTCCCAAGGACACTTTCTACCTGCTCAAGCTCGTCTGTCTCCAGCAGCTGGACCGCAATGCGGAATCCGCCGAGCTGATGGAAGTCGTGATCAAGCAGAAGCCGGAAAATTCCGCCTACTGGCAGCAGCTGGCCGCCCTTTACGTCAATCTCGGCAAGGACCTCCGCGCCATCGTGACCATCGAACGCGCTCAGGCGCACGGGTTCATGAACACGCCAAAGGACAACTTCAATCTGATCGGCATCTACTTCAATGCCGGCCAGTATGAGAAGGCCGCCGAACTCCTCGAAAAGGGCCTGCACAGCGGCTCCATCGAGAACGAGGCGCGCAATTACGAGCTCTGGTCCTCCGCCCTGCAGCAGCTGCAGCGCCCCATGAAGGCCATCGATGCCCTGCAGGAAGGCGCCAAGGCCTTCCCGAAGAATGGCCAGATGGAATTCCTCACGGCCCAGCAGTACATCCAGCTCGAAAAGCCTGAAGAGGCGCTGAAGCACATCCAGCTCGCCATCGCCAAGGGCAACCTTGCCAAGCCCTACCAGGCTTACCTCTCCCTCTCCTTCACGGCCTACCAGCTGAAGAAGTTCGATATCGCCCTCGAAGCCGCCAAGAAAGCCGCCGAATACCCGGAAGGCGTCAAGGACGGCAAGAACATGGAGAAGGCGCTGACCGACATCATCGCCGACCGCGAGGCCAAGAAGAACAAGAACTGATTTCCCAACTTTAAATACCGCAGCATACGCCCATGAACAAAGTCTACATTATCGTCCCGTTCGTCTGCCTTCTCATTTTCGGTGGCTTCTACGTGAAGTTCGAAAAGGGTTACGACGCCCACGTGGCCGAACTCAAAGCCAAGGAAGATGCCGCCAAGAAGGCCAAGGTCGCGAAGGAACTCGCCGACCGCGAAATCGCCTACAAGGCCGCCATGGATGCCCAGGCCAAGCGCAAGGTTGAGCGCGAGGCCAAGGAAAAGATCGAGCAGCAGAAGAAGGACGACCGCCAGGCTGCCGACGACAAGCGCGAGCGCGCCTTCAGCGACCGCAACAAGCTTACCGCCCAGGTGCGCAGCCTCAAAAAGGATCTCGATGAGGTTCAGGCCGAGGTGAAGAAGATCGAGGAAGAGAAGAAGTCCCTCAGCGATGAGCAGGCCTTCCTCAAGACCTACGTCAAACAGGCCGAGTCCAACGTGAAGTACTACTACGACCTGCTCGACAAGATCGCCCAGGCGGAAAAAGCCCGCGCCGAAGCCGCTGCCATCGCCGCCGCTGCCGCCAAGAAGAACAGCTAAGCAACCCCTCTCCTCCCCTTCCCAATGAAGAAGATTCTCCTCACTTACGTGGTCATCCCCGGCGTCATGTTCGCCGTGTTCATTTTCTTTTACCTCGGAGCGGTAAAGAGAATGGAGGAACGGACCAAGCAGCAGCTCGAAAAGAAGGCCGTGGCTGACGCCGCGGACGCCAAGCGCAAAAAGGAAATCGACGACCGCGCCCAGGCCGATGCCGCCAAGCGCCAGAAGGCGCAGGACGAGGCGGACGCCGCCCGTGACGCCAAGAAGGAAGCCGATTACCAGAAGGTCATGAAGCAGCTGCGCGACGAGGCCGCCGACTACAACGCCCAGGCCGACAAGCTGGCCAAGGAAGTCGGCGAGCTCGACATCAACATCTCGCAAGCCCGCACCAACAAGGAGAAGCTCAACCGCGAGACCTTCGACCTCTCCAAGAAAGTCGAGCTGGCCAAGATCAGCCGCCGCAACGCGGAGATCGAAATCCAGCGCATGGTGGAGATCGCCGGCAAGAAGATGGCCGACAGCTCGGTCGCCATCCCGCCGCCGCCGGCCCCCGCTCCTGCCAAATAAGCATCCGCTTTCAACCGAAGCCGCACCCTTACCGGTGCGGCTTTTTTGTGCCCATTTTTCGGCGGGCGGAAGCGGTCCGCGTCATGGGAACGATTTGGCACAGCCCGTGCTAAAACTTGGCGAACGCCGGTCACGCCCGATCTGCGCCCCTCACACAGCAACCGCCTCGTTACTACCACACCTATGAAGATTCAGTTCCAGCATCTGACCCGCAGCCTGAAGATAGCGGGTATCTTCGCGCTCTTGTCCCTGGTTCCGGCGATTTTCGCCGCGGACGCACCCGCTCCCGCCCCGAAAGAGCCGACCGTTGAGCAACGTCTGGCCGATCTGGAAGCGTACGTAAACAATTCGGCGCGCACGCCGGATGTGGCTTCGAAGATCCCTGGTCCCGGGCCGGGTCACAATGCCTGGCAGATGACGTCGACGGCGCTGGTGCTGTTCATGACGCTGCCGGGTCTGGCGCTCTTCTACGGTGGTCTCGTCCGCAAGAAGAACATCCTTTCCGTGATGGCCCAGTGCATGGGCATCGCCGGCCTGGTCACCATTCTCTGGTGGGCGGTCGGTTACTCGCTCTCCTTCGGCACGGGCAACGCCTTTATCGGTGACCTCGCCTACAAGTTCTTCGAAGGCGTGAACCCCGGCGCCACCGGCGCCGGCTACTACTGGATCTCCGACTCGATGTGGGCGATGTTCCAATTGACCTTCGCCATCATCACCCCGGCCCTCATCCTCGGCGCCATCGCCGAGCGCATGAAGTTCTCCGCGGTGCTGCTCTACGTCGGCATCTGGATGTTCGTCGTGTACTTCCCGTTTGCCCACATGGTCTGGTCCACGACCGGTTTCATGTGCGGTCCGCTCAATCCGAACGCCACGATCAAGGCGATCGACTTCGCCGGCGGCACCGTGGTCCACATGACCTCCGGTTGGTCCGCTCTCGTGCTCTGCTTGATCCTCGGCAAGCGCCAGGGCTTCGGCAAGGAGCCGATGCCCCCGCACTCCATGGTGCTCTGCATGGTCGGTACCGGCATGCTCTGGGTGGGTTGGTACGGCTTCAACGCGGGTTCCGCGCTCGGCGCTGACCAGATCGCCTCCAATGCCTTCACCACGACGACCCTCGCGGCCGCCGTCGCTGGCTTCACCTGGGCGGGTCTGGAATGGATCCTCCGCGGCAAGCCCTCCATTCTCGGTTATTGCTCCGGTATCGTGGCCGGTCTCGTCGTCATCACCCCGGCTTGCGGTTTCGTGACCGCCACCTCCGCCGTGATCATGGGTGTTCTCGCCGGTGTCGTTCCGCTGCTCGCCTGCTTCTACCTGAAGAAGGCCCTCGGCTACGATGACGCCCTCGACACCTTCGGCGTCCATGGCGTGGGCGGCACCATGGGTGCCATCCTCACCGGTGTCTTCGCCGACGAGAAGGCCAACTCGGTGGTCGGCCCGCTCAAGGCCGGTCTCCTCGGCGCCCAGTTCAAGGCCGTCGCCCTGACGATCGTCTGGAGCGTCGTGGCCTCCGCGGTCATCGCCTACATCGTCAAGTTCACCATCGGCCTGCGCCCGACCGCTGAAGTGGAATCCGCCGGTCTCGACATTTCCGAGCACGGTGAGGAAGGCTACATCGGCTAACCCTCTACTCCCTTACACCACATGAAACTCATCATCGCCATCATCAAGCCGTTCAAGCTCGACGAAGTGAAGGAAGCCCTTTCCCAAGTCGGAATCGAGGGTATGACGGTCTCCGAGGTCAAGGGGTTCGGCCGCCAGAAGGGCCACACCGAGATCTATCGCGGCAGCGAATACACGGTCGACTTCCTCCCCAAGGTGAAAATCGAAGTGGCCGTGGCGTCCGACCAGGTCGCCAAGGTCGTCGAAGCCATCTCGAAGGGCGCCAAGACCGGCAAGATTGGTGACGGCAAGATCTTCGTGCTTCCGCTGGAGGACGTCCTGCGCATCCGTACCGACGAGCGTGGTGACGCCGCCTTGTAAGCACGCACACACCAGACTGACACCAAGCCCCGCCACCCTCACCGGTGGCGGGGTTTTGCTTTTAAAGCGCCCTGCTGCGCCCGGAAACGGGCATTCAGCGGCATCCGTTAATAATCTTCATGGCTTGGCCCGTGCCTTGCTATTTGATTCATAGGTAAGCTTCGGCTTCCGGGATTCGCACCTCGGACCCGAAACTGACCAACAAACCAAATCCAAACCTACCCAACATGAAGAAGACTGCCCTCATTCTCGCTGCGCTCTTTGTCGGCGCCGCGTTGTCTGCAGATGAAGCCCCCGCCGCCCCGGCGAGCTCCTACTCGATCACGGCCGACATCCCGTATGTCAGCAACTACGTGTTCCGCGGCACCAAGATCGCCACCGGCTCCCTTCAGCCGTCCCTCAAGCTGTCGGCCGGCGCCGCCTACGGTGGCATTTGGTTCAGCGAGCCGCTTAACAGCGACTACGACAACGAAATCGATTTCTACGGCGGCTATAACTTCGCCCTGACCAAGAATTGGAGCCTCGATGTAGGAGCCACCTATTACTACTATCCCGAGCTCATCTCGTCTCCCGGCTCGCACTCCGGCACCTTCGAAGGCTATGCGGGCCTCACCGGCACCCTGACCGGCGCCCTGACGGGCAGCGTGTACGTTTATCAGGACTTCACGCTTAAAAACACCACCGTTCAGGGTTCGCTCGGCTACAGCATGCCGATCGACAGCAAGGTCTCGATGAATGTCGCCCTGACGGTTGGCGGGGTGAAGGTCGATCAGGGTCCCGACTACGCGTACTATGGCGCCGCCGTCACCTTCCCTTGGAAGGTCAGCGACCAAGGCACGGTCACGACCGGCTTTAACTACGCCACCAACGACCTCGATGGCGCGTCCGACAACCTGTTCTGGGTCAACGTCGGCTACACCTACACCTTCTAAGCGCAGTCGCTGCCTTTAAACAAAAGCCCGTCCGGCTCACGCTGGACGGGCTTTTTCGTAAACTTAAACCGGGCTCAGGCTTTCTTGCCCAGGCTCGCCAGCATCTGCTCGATGCGGTCGCAGGCCGCGTTGAGCTTCTGCTCGTTGGCCGTGAAGCAGGCGCGGACGTGGCCCTTGCCGGCGTCGCCGAAGGCCGTGCCGGGCACCACCGCGACCTTGTGCTCGAGCAGCAGGCGCTTGGCGAACTCGCTCTCGTCCAGACCCGTCGACGTGATCGACGGAAAGGCATAGAATGAGCCACGCGGGGAATGGCACTTGATGCCGGCCGCGTTGATGCGGCGCACGAACAGGTCACGGCGCTCGCGGTAGCGGTCGCGCATGAACTTCGTGGCGTCGTCGCCCAGGCGCAGCGCCGCGAGGGCGCCTTCCTGGCTGATGCTCGGGGCGCACAGCATCGAGTACTGGTGCACCTTCATCATGGCCTCGATGAGCGGCGCCGGACCGCAGGCGTAGCCGAGGCGGAAGCCGGTCATCGCAAAAGCCTTCGAGAAACCGTGCAACAACAGCGTGCGCTCGCGCATGCCGGGCAGGCTGGCGATGCTGGTGTGCGTGCCCTCGAAGATCAGCTCCGAGTAGATCTCGTCGCTGATAACAATGAGATCTTTCTCGATCGCGAACTTCGCAATGCGCTCGAGTTGCTCCTTCGAGCAGACACCGCCGGTCGGATTACAAGGCAGGTTGAGGAGCAGGAGCTTGCAGCCCGGATTCCAGGCCGCGCGCAGCGCGGGTTCGTCGAGCGAGAACTGCTCGGCCGCGCTGGTCGCCACCGGCACGCCGACGCCGTGCACGAGCTCGACAGTCGGGGCGTAGGAAACGTAGCAGGGCTGGTGATAAAGCACCTTGTCGCCCGGGTTGAGCAGGGCGCGCATGGCGAGGTCCAGTGCTTCCGACACGCCAACCGTGACGAGGACTTCGTCCTCCCAGCTGTACGGCACGTGGAAGTAGCCTTCGACGTAGCGGCTGATCTCCTTGCGGAGGTCAGGCTGGCCGAGATTGGAGGTGTAGTGGGTCTTGCCCGTGTCCATCGCCGTCTTCACGGCATCGCGGATGGGCTGCGGGGTGTCGAAATCGGGTTCACCGATGCCGAGCGAGATAACGCCGTCAGTTTTTGCCACCAGCTCGAAGAAGTCGCGGATGCCGGAGCGGCGCAGACCCGCCACGTGCTTCGCAATGAAGCGCGTGGTATCGAGAGGTTTGGAGGAGGAATTCATTGGAGGATTTTAATCTAACCAGGCCATCTAGGCCTTTTTTGTTAACGCTTGAGGCGTGCGCGGACTGCATCGCCCATTTGGGTCGTGTTGACTGGCTTGGCCGCACCGAGGTCGCCGGTGTGGATGCCTTCGTCAATGGCGGCGCTGACGGCCGCCTCAATAGCTCGTGCCTCGGCCTCCAGACCGAGCGAGTGCCGCAGCAGCATGGCGGCGGAAAGGATGGTACCCGTGGGATTGGCGATGCCCTTGCCCGCGATGTCGGGGGCCGAGCCGTGGATGGGCTCGTACAGGCCGAGCTTCCCCTCGCCCAGCGACGCGCTGGGCAGCAGGCCGAGCGAACCGGCCAGCACGGCCGCTTCGTCGGTGAGGATGTCGCCGAACATGTTCTCGGTCACGATCACGTCGAACTGCGCGGCATGCGTCACGAGGCGCATCGCGGCGGAGTCGACGAGCTGGTGCTCCAGCTTCACGTCCGGGAATTCCTTGCCGACTTGGATCGCGATCTGGCGCCAGAGGCGGGACGACTCGAGCACGTTGGCCTTGTCGATCGACGTGACCAACTTGCGGCGGCCGCGCGCGAGGTTGAAAGCCAGGCGCACAATGCGACGGATCTCATGCTCGGTGTAGATGAGCGTATCGACCGCCTGCTCGCCTTCCGGCGTGATCGTCCGACCCTTCGGCTGGCCGAAATACAGGCCGCCGGTGAGTTCGCGGATGACGAGGAAGTCCACGCCGGCCACGCGCTCGGGCTTGAGCGGCGAGAGCTTGGCGAGCGACGGAATCGCCTTCACCGGGCGAAGATTGGCGTAGAGGCCGAGACCCTTGCGGATCGCCAGCAGGCCCTGCTCCGGGCGCACCTTGGCCTGCGGATCGTCCCACTTCGGGCCGCCCACGGCGCCGAGCAGGATGGCATTGGCCGCCTTCGCCGCCACCAGCGTGGCCTCGGGCATCGCCGTGCCGGTAGCATCGATGGCGCAGCCACCGAGCAGGTGCGTGGAATACTCAAAGGTGTGCCCGAAGAGCTTGGCCACCGCGTCGAGGACGAGGCGGGCTTCATTGACGACTTCGGGACCGATCCCGTCACCGGGCAAAAGGACGATTTTGGCGTTCATTTAAAGGAATGTATTGGGTGGAACGCGCTGACCTCAGCGCGTTGCGGCAGGCGCCAGCGCGCTGGGTTCCGCACGCTCCGCCCCGGCCTGCGCCGACAGCGCGTACTCATAGCCGTCGGCCAGCGCGAGCCAGGTGGCGTCCAGGATGTTGGTGCCGGCGCCGACGGTGCTCCAACGGCGTTCACTGCCGTCGTGCCAGTCGATCAGCACGCGCGTGATCGCGCCCGTGCCGCTGTTGCCGTTCAGGATGCGCACCTTGTAGTCGGCCAACTGGATCTGGGCGACCTGCGGGAAAGTCGGCTGCAGCGCCTTGCGCAGCGCGGAATCGAAGGCGTTCACCGGGCCGTTGCCCTCGGCCACCATGTGGACCGGGTGACCCTGCACCTCGAGCTTGATCGTGGCCTCGGCGGCCGAGCGGTCGCCATGACGGCTGACCATGCCGCGGTAATCGTGCAGCTTGAACAGCGGCTGGTAGCCGTCGGTCAAGCGGCGCACGAGCAGCGCCACGCTGGCTTCGGCGGCTTCGAACGAGAAACCCTGGGCTTCCTTCGCCTTGATGACTTCGACGACCTGCGCACCGAGTTTGTCGTCGAGCTTCGAAAGGCCGAGCTGCGCCGCCTTCTCCACGATGTTGGAGCGGCCGGAAAGTTCGCTGACGACGACGCGCATCTCGTTACCGACGAGCTTCGGATCGATGTGCTGGTAGGCGTCGGGATGACGCTGCATCGCAGACACGTGCACGCCCGCCTTGTGGGCGAACGCGCTCTGACCGACGTACGCCATCTGGTCATTCGGCGCAAAGTTCGCCACCTCGGCCACGAAGTTCGCGACCTCGTGCAGGCGGGCCAGGTGGCCCTCCGGCAGCGCGCGCAACTTGAGCTTCAATTCGATGTTCGGGATGACGACGCAGAGGTTCGCGTTGCCGCAACGCTCGCCGTAACCGTTGATCGTGCCCTGCACATGGACCGCGCCGGCGTGGATCGCCGCGACGCTGTTGGCGACGCCGCAGCCGGTGTCGTCATGCAGGTGAATGCCCACGCGCACGGTCGGACCGAAATGCTTCTGCACCGCCTGGACGATCTCCGCGACCTGCCACGGCAGATGACCGCCGTTGGTATCACAAAGGACGAGCGTCTCCGCCCCACCCTTGTTCGCCGCACCGATCGCCTTCAGGGCGTACTCAGGATTCTTGTCGTAGCCGTCAAAGAAATGCTCCGCGTCGTAGATCACGCGCTTTCCCTTCGAACGCAGGTAAGCGACGGTCTCCTCGATCATCTTCAGATTTTCCTCGAGCGTCGTGCGGAGGACTTCCTCCACCTGCAGGACCGAGGACTTGCCGAAGATCGCGCAGACTTCCGTGCCGGCGTCGACCAGGGCGCGCACGCTCGGGTCGTCTTCCGGCTTGAGCTTGGCGCGGCGCGTGGCCCCGAACGCGACAATCTTCGCGTGCTTCCACGTCTCCTTCCGCGCCTGCTCGAAAAAGAGGGCGTCCTTGGGATTGGAACCCGGCCAGCCGCCCTCGATGAAGGCCACGCCCAGTTCGTCGAGCTTCCGCGCGATGCGCAGCTTGTCGTCAGCCGAGTAGGAAATACCCTCGGTCTGACCACCGTCGCGCAGCGTGGTATCGAAGATTTCGACGGAACGGGGGGCGTGGCTCGACATGGCTTAGGCGCGAACTTCCGATTTCTCGGAAGTCTTCTGCGGGTGTTGGGCGCGCGTGGTCCCGTGGCGGGCCAGCACGTGGTTGATCGCGGAGATGTAAGCCTTGGCGCTCGCCACCACGATGTCGGTGTCGGCTCCGTGGCCATGGCTGGAACGCTGGTCCTCGTGGCGCACACGCACGCTCGCTTCCGCGAGCGCGTCGATGCCCTCGGTCACGGCACTGATGCCGAACTCGAGCAGCTTGACCGGTGTCTTCACGATGCTGTCGATCGCCTTGTAGGTCGCGTCCACCGGACCCGTACCCACGCTGGCCACGACGTGCGTCTTGCCGTCGGGATCGCGGAGGCGGACCGTGGCCGTGGGCAAACCGGTGCTGCCGCAAACGACCTGGAGATTTTCGAGCGCCCAGAGTTCCGGCACCGGCGCGCGTTCATCGGACGCGAGCGCGATGAGGTCGGCGTCGTGCACCGACTTCTTGCGGTCGGCCAGCTTCTTGAATTCGGCGAAGGCCTTGACGAGCGCGTCGCCCTCCAGCGGGAAGCCGAGTTCGGTGAGGCGCTTCGAGAACGCGGCGCGACCCGAATGCTTGCCGAGCACGAGCTCGGTCTGCGTGGCGCCGACGTCCTGCGGGCGCATGATCTCGTACGTCTGCGCGTTCTTGATCATGCCGTCCTGATGGATGCCGGATTCGTGCGCGAAGGCGTTGCCGCCCACGATCGCCTTGTTCGGCGGCACCGGATAGCTGGTGCTGCGGGAAACGAGCTTGGAGAGACGGCAGAGCTGCGTCGCGTCGACGCTGGTCTGCAAACCGAGTTTGTCGGCACGCGTCTTGAGGACCATGACGATCTCTTCGAGCGAGGCATTACCGGCGCGTTCGCCGATGCCATTGACGGTGCACTCCGCCTGGCGGGCGCCGGCGCGGAGACCCGCGACGGAGTTCGCCACCGCGTGGCCAAGGTCGTCGTGGCAGTGCACGGAAATGGTCACGTCCTTCGCGCCGGGCGTGTTCTTGATGATGCCGGCGATGAGCGCGCCGAACTCGTCGGGCATCGTGTAGCCGACGGTGTCCGGAATGTTGAGCGTGGTCGCGCCGGCCTTGATGACGGCTTCGAGCACCTCGTACAGGAAGAGCGGGTCGCTGCGACCGGCGTCTTCCGGGGAAAACTCAACGTCCTTGCAGAGCGAGCGGGCGAAGGTGACCATCTCAACGGCCTTGGCCTTCATCTCGGCGCGCGTCATGCGGAGCTTGTGCTCCAAATGGAGGTCGCTCGTCGCGAGGAACGTGTGGATGCGCGGGTGCTTGGCGCCCTTGACGCCCTGCCACGCGGCTTCGATGTCGTTCTTGGTGCAACGGGCGAGGCCGCAAATGACCGGCGGCTCGGACTGCGGACGACCCGCGATGGGCGTCTGGCCGATCTCGGCCGCGATGGCCTGGACCGCCGCGAGATCGTCGGGCGAGGCGGCCGGGAAGCCGGCCTCGATGATGTCGACGCCGAGACGCGCGAGGCCGCGGGCGACCTCGAGTTTCTCGGCGGTGTTCATGGACGCGCCGGGAGCTTGCTCGCCGTCGCGGAGACTGGTGTCGAAGATACGAACGTAATTAGCGGAAGAAGGATTCATAAAGTAAGAGTGAGGAGACTGTGGATTGCGGAAGGTTATGACATAAGCGGGAGCTCGCCGGAAGACCGTTCCTGCTGCGTATGGAACGCATAGGAACAACCAGCCGCCAGCTCCTCGCTAAGTCGCAGTCGAAGACCCGCCGCCGTCAGGCCAAGCGCCAGCACCGCCTCGAAGGAGGCGTGGCTGGATTGGGACTGACGGAGGCTGGTCATGGCACTCTTACCCGGATGATTACTTCGAGATGACGACCGGATTGAGGAACGGCATCATCGCGCGCAGCTTGGCGCCGACGACTTCGATCTTCTGGCCACGCTCCGTGTTCCGGAACTTGTTCATGGTCTTGCGACCATACTTGTTGTTCTCGTCGATGAAGCGCTTGGCGAACTTGCCGGTGGTGATGTCCTTCAGGATCTTCTTCATCTCCTGCTGCGTCTTCTTGGTGACGACGCGCGGGCCGGAGACGTAATCGCCCCACTCCGCGGTGTCGGAAACCGAGTAACGCATGTAGTTGAGGCCGCCGCGGTACATCAGGTCCACGATGAGCTTCAGCTCGTGCATGCACTCGAAGTAAGCGATCTCGGGCTGGTAGCCCGCGTCGACGAGGGTCTTGAAGCCGGCCTTCACGAGTTCGGCGCAACCGCCGCACAGCACGGCCTGCTCGCCGAACAAGTCGGTCTCGGTCTCTTCGCTGAAGGTCGTCTCGAGGACGCCCGCGCGGGTGCAGCCGATGCCGCGACCGTAGGAGAGCGCCAGCTTCTTGGCGTTGCCGGTGGCGTTCTGGTAAACGGCGATGAGGCCGGGGACGCCGCCGCCTTCCTGGAACACTTCGCGCACGCGGTGGCCGGGGGACTTCGGGGCGATCATCGTCACGTCGACATTCTTCGGCGGCACGATGCCCTTGAAGCGGATGTTGAAGCCGTGGGCGAACATGAGCATCTTGCCTTTGGTCAGGTTCGGCTCGATCTCGGCCTTGTAGAGGCGGGCCTGGACGTGGTCCGGCACGAGCACCATGATGACATCGGCCCAGGCGGTGACGTCGGCAACGGTGCCAACGGTCAGGCCGGCCTTCTTGGCCTTGGCGGCCGACTTGCTGGTCGGCGCGAGGCCGACGCGGACCTTGACGCCGCTGTCCTTGAGATTGAGCGCGTGGGCGTGGCCTTGGGAGCCGTAGCCGACGATCGCAACTTTCTTAGCACGGATGAGCGAGAGGTTCGCGTCCTTGTCGTAGTAGATTTTAGCCATGGTAGTAAATTTGGAGGATTTGGGATTTCAGGTTTCGGTTTTGAGAGGAGCGGAGATCAAACGGACATCGAGAGACCCGACGTGTCGTGACCGTGGTCGGCCTTACTGGAACGCGCGGCGCTCGGGACGGTGGAGATCGGCTCGTGGCCGCGGGCCATCGAGACGGCGCCGGTGCGGACCATCTCGACGATGCCGTACGGACGCATGACCATCTCGAACTTCACGATCTTCTCCGGAGTGCCGGTGACTTCGACCGTGATGGTCTTCTCGTCGACGTCGACCACGCGGGCGCGGAAGACATCGACCAGCTGCAGCACCTGGGTGCGCGTGTCGGCGGTGACCTTGATCTTCACGAGGCCGAGCTCGCGGGTGAGCGAGGCCTTGTTCGTGAGGTCGTCGACGCGGAGGACGTTGACCAGCTTGTAGAGGTTGGCCTCGACGATGCGGGCGCCGGCCTCGGAAGCCTCGACGACGACCGTCAGGCGCGAAACGCCCTTCTGGTCGGTGCCACCGACGGTCAGCGACTCGATGTTGAAGTTGCGGCGGCGGAAGAGCGAGGCGACGCGGTTGAGCACGCCGGGCACGTCTTCCACATAGGCGATGAGAGTATGTTTGGCCATGGTCGGGATTGGTTAGCGGCGGTTGGATTTGGCGGCCTTGCGCGACTTCGCGGCCGGCTTGGCGGATTTGCCGTTGAGCGCCTTGGCCTCGGCTTTCGCCTCGGTGAAGACGTTCGGCAACGCAGCGGAAGGCATCTCCCACTCCTGGTCGTCGGCAGACTCGAGCATGACGTCCTGCTTCGGGCGGCGGATCATCTTGTCGAGGTCGGCGCCGGCGGGGACCATCGGGAACACCGTGTCTTCCTTCTCGACGACGAAATCGATGACGACCGTCTTCTTGTCGGAGAGCGTCTTGTCGACGGTGGCCTTCACGTCCGGGCGCTTGTTGCAGCGCAGGCCGGTGAGGCGGTAGGCCTCGGCCAGCTTGACGAAGTCAGGACCCGTCATCGGCGTGGCGGCGTAGCGCTTGTCGTAGAAGAATTCCTGCCACTGGCGCACCATGCCGAGGAACGCGTTGTTGATGATCGCGACGTTGACCTTGATGCCTTCCTGCTCGGCCGTGGCCAGTTCGCAGGAGGTCATCTGGAAGCCGCCGTCGCCGACGACGACCCACACGTCCTTCTCCGGGCACGCGAACTTCGCGCCGATGGCTGCCGGGAGGGCGAAACCCATCGTGCCGAGACCACCGGAGGTGATCAGGGAGCGCGGCTTGTCGTGGTGGAAATACTGGGCTTCCCACATCTGGTGCTGGCCGACGTCGGTGACGACGATCGTGTCGCGCTTCTGCGTGAGGCGCCAGATGTCGTTGATGACATGGGCCGCGTAGAGGTGGCCGCTGTCCGGGAGATTCTTGATGTCGCGCACGGCAGAGTCGCCGCGACTGGCATTGATGGTCGTCCACCAATCCGGATGCGCGGCCTTCTTCACCTGCGGCTGGATCTCGGCGAGGACTTCGCAGAGGTCGCCGATCAGCGCGACGTCCACCTGGACGTTCTTGTTGATCTCGGTCGGATCGATATCGACGTGGATCTTCTTCGCGTTGAGCGCGTAGGTCTTGAGGTTGCCGGTGACGCGGTCGTCGAAGCGCATGCCGAGCGCGATGAGCAAGTCGGCCTGCTGGATGGCCTCGTTGACCCACGCCTCGCCGTGCATGCCCATCATGCCGAGGTTCAGCTCGGAGGAAGCGGGAATGGCACCGATGCCGAGCAGCGTCGTGCTGATCGGAATGTTGGCGGCCTTGGCGAGCGCGAGCACCTGCGCGGTGGCGCCCGACTTGATGATGCCCTGGCCGGCGAGGATCAGCGGGCGCTTGGCGTTGTTGATCAGCTCGGCGGCCTTGGTGAACTCGGAAGCCGGCGCGGTGTGGTTCGGACGGTAGCCCGGGAGCTTCGGCTCGGCCGCGGCCCAGTCGAACTCGGCGGTGAGCTGCTGCGCGTCCTTGGTGATGTCGACCAGCACCGGACCCGGGCGGCCGCTCTTCGCGATGTAGAACGCCTCGCGGATGGCGCGGGCGATGTCACCGGGCTTGGTGACGAGGTAATTGTGCTTCGTGACCGGCAGCGTGACGCCGGTGACGTCCGTCTCCTGGAAGGCATCGGTACCGATGGCCTTGGAGCCGACCTGGCCGGTGATGCAGACGATCGGGGACGAGTCCATCATCGCGGTGGCGATGCCGGTGACCATGTTGGTCGCGCCGGGACCGGAGGTCGCGATCGCGACGCCGACCTTGCCGCTCGCGCGGGCATAGCCGTCCGCCATGTGCGTCGCGCCCTGTTCATGGCGCACCAGCACGTGGTGGATCTTCGGATACTTCGTCATGGCATCGTAGGTCGGCAGGATGGCGCCGCCCGGATAACCGAACACGACGTCGACGCCTTCCTTCTGAAGGCATTCCCAGACGATTTCTGCTCCGGTAAGTTTTTTCATAAGTGTCCCTGTGGGGTTGTTGCGTGGTTTAAAATGAATCAGGAGGTGACCGCGCCTTCCGACGCGGAGGAAACGGTGTTGGCGTACTTGGCCATGACGCCGCGCGCATAGCGGGGCGCCGGGGCCTTCCAGCCCTGCTTGCGCTTGGCGATCTCCTCGGGGGAGATCTGAACCTGCAGCTTGCGCGACGGCACGTCGATCTCGATCAGGTCGCCTTCCTTGACGAAGGCGATCAGGCCGCCGACGTAGGCCTCTGGGGCCACGTGGCCGATGGAGAAGCCGCGCGTCGCACCGGAGAAACGTCCGTCGGTGAGCAAGGCGACCGAGTCGGCCAGCCCCTGCCCCGCCAGCGCACCGGTGACACCGAGCATCTCGCGCATACCCGGACCGCCTTTGGGTCCTTCGTAGCGGATGACGACAACATCGCCGGCCTTGATCTTCTGCGCGTTCGCCGCGGCCATTGCGGATTCTTCGTTTTCGAAGACGCGGGCCGGACCGACAATCTTTTCGCGCGAGCTGCCGGCGACCTTGAGGACGCCGCCCTCTTCCGCGAGATTGCCCTTCAGGATCACCAGGCCGCCGGAAACCTTGAACGGCTTGTCCGTCGGACGGATGACCTGCTGGCCGGCCGTTTCGGGCGCGGTCTTCACTTCGTCGGCGAGCGTCTTGCCCGTGACGGTGATGCAATCGGTGTGGAGGAAATTACCCTCGAGCAGGCGACGCAGGAGCAGCGAGATGCCGCCGGCCTTCTGCATTTCGACCGCCGTGTAGAGACCGCCCGGCTTGAGCGTGGCGATCGTCGGCGTCTTCGCGCTGATCGCGTCGAACTCGTCGATCTTCAGCGACACGTTCATTTCCTTCGCGAGCGCGAGCAAGTGGAGCACCGCGTTGGTCGAGCCGCCGGAAGCGGCCACGGACGCGATCGCGTTCTCGAACGCCTTGCGCGTCATGATCTGCGAGGGCTTCAGGTCCTTGCGCACGAGATCCATCACGATCTCGCCGCAGCGGAACGCCGCCTTGTTCTTCGCTTCGTCGACCGCGGAGATGCCGTTCAGGCCGACCGGCGACATGCCGATCGCTTCCATGATGGTCGCCATCGTGTTCGCGGTGAACTGGCCGCCGCATGCACCCGCCGTCGGGCACGCCGCGTTTTCCACGCACTTGAATTCCTTCGCGTCGATCTTGCCGGCGCTGAACGCACCGACCGCCTCGAACACGTCCTGCACCGTCAGCGCCTTGCCGTTGTGGTGACCGTGGTCGATCGAACCGCCGTAGAGCGCCAGGCCCGGAATATCCATGCGGGCCAAGGCCATCAGGACGCCGGGGTTGGTCTTGTCGCAGGCCGACAAGCAAACGAGGCCGTCGAGGCTGTTGCCGCGCGCCACCAGTTCGATGGAGTCGGCGATCAGCTCGCGGCTGATGAGCGAGGTCTTCATGCCCTCGGTACCCATCGTGATGCCGTCGGAGATGGAAACGGTGTTGAACTCGAGCGGCGTGCCGCCCGCGGCGCGCACGCCGGCTTTTACATGCTCCGCCAGGGCCCGGAGATGGTAATTGCAGGGCCCGATCTCGGTCCACGTATTGGCAATGCCGATCAACGGCTTGCTAAGATCTTCATCGGTATAACCGACGGCCTTCATCATGGCGCGCGCAGGAGCGCGGCTCGGGCCTTCGGTGACTAGGTGACTGTGGCGTTTGCCGGAATCCATGGGGAAATGGTCAGCTCACGCTGCCGGAACAATTTCGGCAGGGCGAGAAGAGGGTTATAGAGGTCTGCGTCATAACGGATGGGAAATAAAAAAGCCGCCCTTTTTTTGGGCGGCTTCCTCTTTGAGTTTTTTGTCTCTTAGGAGCTTTTGGCTTTGGCGAGCCGCCCATGGGTTATTGTGGTCGGGGCCACCAGGGCCACGACGAGAGCAATAAGTACAATAAGGGCGACGTTGAGAGACATCGGGAAAACTGGGCTGGAAGGTGGGTAGCGGCCCCACCCCTGTCAACCTCAGGTTTTCCTTTTTTCCGGACTAAGTGCCCTAAGGCCGTGAAAACGCAGCCCTGACGGGCATTTTGCCAGAAAACGTATCAATCTTGATACAAATCAACCGGCCGGTTCAACCACGGCCGCGAATATTCTGCGCCAGGCGCAGGATGTCGGCCAGCACGCCGGCCGCCGTCACCGCCCCACCCGCGCCCGCACCGCGCACGACGAGCGGGTACTCTTTATAGCGTTCGGTGTGGAAAGCCACGAAGGCCTCGGCGCCGCGCAAGGCCGACGCCGGATGCGCCGCATCGACGTCCACCGGGGCAACCGTGACCTTGGCGCCCGCAGCGCCCGGCGTGATGCGCGCGAGGTAACGCGGCAGCTTTCCCTGCGCTTTGCTGGCCGCGACTTTCTTCGCGACCTCCTCATCAAGCGCGGTCAACGACTGCATGAATTTCTCCGGGTCGTCCTCCTTAAGGTATGATTCCGGCACAAAGGGTTTCAGCTCCACGTCAGTCAGGTCGAGACGCAGGCCGAGCTCGCGCGCGAGAATGACCGCCTTGCGCGCCACATCGAGGCCCGACAAGTCGTCACGCGGATGCGGCTCGGTATAACCGAGTTCGCGCGCCGTGCGGACCGCCTTCGACAGCGGCGTGCCCTGCGCGAGCTGGTCGCACAGATAACCGAGCGTGCCGGAGAAAGCGCCTTCGATCGTGATCACGTGGTCGCCCGTGCGCACCAGGTTCTTGAGCGTCTCGATCACGGGCAGCGCCGCGCCAACCGTCGTCTCATAATGATACGCGCGGAAATGCCGGCGCGCCTCGCCGAGCAGGTCGTCGCGCTGCGGCTGCGGCAGCGCCAGCGGTTGCTTGTTCGAGGAAACCACGCCGATGCCATGGTTGAACGCCGCGCGATAAAGCTTCTCCATGCCGGGCGCCGCCGAGCAATCGACGAGCACCGGATTTGGCAGACGCGACAGCTCGGGCAGGAGCGAAATCACGTCCTTCACCACCTTGCCCTCGTCGAGCGCTTTCTTCTGCTGCGCGATCGCCTCGGCCGTCGGCAACCCGAGCGGGTCGAACAGCACGCCGCCGCTCGAGCCCACGCCCACGAGGCGCACCTGCACGTCGTGCTCGCGGCCGAGCGCCTTGTTCTGCTGGTCGATCTGCTTGAGCAGCGAACCGCCAACCACGCCCTTGCCGAGAAGCAACACGCTGATCTGCGTGTGCGAAAGATTGAAGGCGCCATGCACCGCGCGCACCGCGGTGGCGGTCTGGTCGGCGTCGACGACGCACGAAATGCTGCGGGCCGACGCGCCCTGCGCGAGCGCGCGGACATTGATGCCGACCGAGCCAATTGAATTGAGGAAACGACCCGCGACATTCGGGCGACGGCCCATGTTCTCGCCGACGAGCGTGACGAGTGTCACCGGCGAAAGGATCGGCTCGATACGCAGATCGCCCGTCTGGATCTCGGGCGCAAGCGCCTCGGAAATGCTCTGCTTCGCCTTAGCTTCGTCGGACTCCGGAATCACGACGGAGAACGACTGGCCGAGCGTCGACTCGGTCGTCATCCACACGCGCACGCCGGCTTCGCCGAGCGCGGCGAGGATGCGGCCGCCGAGCGGCTTGCTCAGGCCGGTGCGGCGCGACTGCACGCCGAGCAACGCGAGGCGCTCGAGGCTGGTCACGCAAGTCGGACGATTCGGGTCGGGATTGCCGGTCGCATCGATGCGCGTGCCGGGGGCCTCGGGCTGCGTGGTGCTGCGGATGACCAACGCCGCGCCGCATTCGCGCAGCGGGATGATCGTGCGCGGGTGAAACATGCGGGTGCCGAAATAAGCGAGTTCCAGCGCCTCATCGTATGAGAGACGGTCAACCGGCTGCGCCTCGCGCACCAGTGCGGGGTCGGCGGTCATCACGCCAAGCACGTCGGTCCAAACCGTGACCGCGTTGGCCTTGAGCAGCCCGGCCACGAGCGTGGCAGTGTAATCGGAGCCGTTGCGTCCGAGCGTCGTGGTGTGGCCGTCCTTCGTGCGGCCGATGAAACCGGTGACGATCGGCACGCTGTCCTTCCACTTCTCGACGAGCGGGGCGAACTTCTGGGCAGTCTCGGCCTTGTCGACCGTGGCGGCACCGTAGGTATTGTCGGTCACGACAAAATCACGCGCATCCACCGGAATCGCCGGCACGCCGCGTTCCTGCAGCGCGCGCGAGACGACGGCGATGGAGATGCGCTCGCCCACGCTGATGATGGAATCGAGCGTGCGGGGCGAACACTCGCGCGTCAGCTCGATGCCGGAAAGAAGTCGCTCCACCGGCGTCAGGATCTCGTCGAGGTCGTGCTTGAAACCCTTTTGCCCCTGGCTGTTCAGCACGCTGCGCGCGGTCGCGGTAGCAAGTTCACGGGCCTGGCCGAGCTCGCGGCGGGCCTGGCTGATGTTGCCCTCGGCGGCGGACTTCGCGCACAGGATCAGCCAGTCGGTGCTGTCACCGAGCGCGGAAACCACGAGCGCGAGCGGACGCGGCGCGGCGGCCACGAGCTCGAGCACCTTGGGCAGACGGCCCGAAGTACCGAGGGAGGAACCGCCGAATTTGTAGACCTGCCAGCTGCTCATGACTTGGGGGCGTTCATCTGCAGTGCGCGGGTGACGATCGGCCCGAGCGTGTCCCATTCGATGAGAAACGCATCGTGTCCGTGGATGCTGGTGATGGTCGCGCGATCGACGGTGGCCCCAGCCTTGCGGAGCTGACTGACGAGCACCTCGGACTGCGCCGGCGGGAAAAGCTGGTCGCTGTCGACATCGGCCACGAGCGTCGAGGCACGGATGCGGCTGATGGCGGGCTTGGAATCGCCCGGCAACGGCAGCAGGAGGTCGTGATTGTCCATGGCATCCAACTGCAGTTCGTATGCCCGGACCGCGAAACGATTGCGCAGCTTGGAACCCTGGTGTTCGAGGTAACTGCGAACCGGGTGCACTTCCGTCGGTTTCACCGGACGCGGCTGGCGTTCGTCGAGACCAGGCTCGGCGCGATAAGTGAGGATCGCCAGCTGGCGCGCGATCTCGAGGCCGCGGCCGATATTGTCCGGGTAACCCGGATCGAGCTTGAGAATCTGGCGGGCCACGTGGTTCCAACCCACGACCCACGCACTCGTGGCGGCGGTGGCGGCGACGGGCAGTACGCGCTCAAAGCGATCTGGCTGCAGCGCTGCGAGCGCAAGCGTCACCATGCCACCAAGCGAACCGCCGGCGGTGAGATAAACCTTTTTGATGCCGAGCTTGTCGAGCGACTGCAGGATCGCGTTGGCGATATCGACGCTGGTCAGCTGGAGCTCGGCGTCCTTCGGAAAACCTTCCACGCCCGGACCGCTGCTGCCGTAGCAGGAGCCGAGGTTGTTGAAACACACGATCCGGTACTGGTCGGGATCGATCGCGCGGCCGGGACCGACGACGGGTTCCCACCAGCCGCCCTCGCCACCGGCCTTGGCGCTGCCGGTCAGGGCATGCACCAACAGTACGGTCGGGACGTCCGAACGGAGAGAGTCAGGGGTGTCGCCTTCACGGCTCCACCACCAACCACGGGCGCGATGCGATTGGACTATGCCCCCGCGCGCGAGCGCGAGATCGGGCAAAGACAGGTCAAACGTACGCGGTGAAGCGGCAACAGTCGGCATGACGATGGGCGGCGGTCTGCTTCCATCTCAGGCAACCAGTGTCATAGCACCGGCGAACAATTGCTGCGTGCCAGCCATGCGTCCCGTCGCAGTGTCACCCACATTCTGGGTACCTTTGACGGAGGCCGGCCGGTCGGTAAACGTGTTCATTATCAGGGAAGGGTTGAATTTTTGTATTGGAGATAGGTGACGGCAACCCCGCTGTCGAGACAAGGTATGGACGTGTCATAGCCGGAGCGATGCGTGTCCTCTAAAACGTGTCATAGCTTGTCACATTCCGGCACCGAAATTGTGCGGGTCGCGGGACACGATTCCGGCTTGTTGCGCGTCCTTCCCCGGCTACTGTCCGCCTCCCATGTCCAAACGCTCCCAACGCATCGTGCTCAAGTTCGGTTCCGGTATTCTCGCCGGCGACCAGGGCATCGGCCTGAGCCGCCGCCAGATTGCGCGGCTCGCGCGCGAAGTCGGCGCGCTCGTGCGCGCGGGACACGAGTGCGTGATCGTCTCCTCCGGCGCCGTCGCCGCCGGCCTGGCCACGCTCGATCTTTCCGCCAAGCCGAAGGAGCTGGCCGCCAAGCAGGCCTGCGCCGCCGTCGGCCAGTCGCAGCTGATGCACGCGTACGCGAGCGAGTTCGCGAAACAGGACATCGCCGTCGCCCAGCTGCTGCTCACGCACAACGACCTCGACAGCCGCGTCCGCCACGACAACGCGCGCGCCACCCTAGCCCATCTGCTTTCCCGCGGCAACGTCGTGCCGATCATCAATGAGAACGACTCCGTCGCCGTCGAGGAACTCAATTTCGGCGACAACGACCGCCTCTCCGCCGAGGTCTCCATCCTGATCGACGCCGATCTGCTCATCATCCTGACGAGCGTCGACGGCCTGCAGGACGCCAAGGGCAAGGTCGTGCCGCTCGTTCGCGATTTCAGCGAGGTCGGTGGCCTCGTGCGCTCCGACAAGGGCCACACCTCCACCGGCGGCATGGTCACGAAGCTCCAGGCCGCGCAACTCGCCGTGAAAGCCGGCATCCCGGTGAACATTGCGAGCGGAAGAAAGTCGGGGCTGGTGTACGCTATCGTGGCGGGCAAACGCGTGGGCACTTATTTCCCGGCGAAGTGAGCGTGCTCAAAATCCAAACGTCAGTGGCCAAACGCCAAACAAACTTCATTTTCAAAAATTCGAATCTTAGCGGTTCGGATTTGTTTGGCATTTGGCATCTGGCGTTTGGCATTTCTCGCTGATGTCCGACAATGCATCAGTCATCGCCCACCTCGGCGCCCAAGCCCGCGCCGCTGCCCGTGTGCTCGCGACCACGCCGGTGGCGCGCATCGATGCTGCGCTCGAGGCGATGGCGAAGGAACTGCTCGCGGCTCAGTCTGACATTCTCGCCGCCAACGCCAAGGACGTCGCCGCCGCGAAAGCCAACGGTCAGACCGCCGCGCTCGTCGATCGTCTCACGCTCGACCCGAAGCGCCTCGCCGCCTGCGTCGAGGGTCTGCGCCAGGTCGTGGCCCTGCCCTATCCGGTCGGCCAGGTGCTGCGTGAGTGGACGCAGCCCAACGGACTCAAGATCGCCAAGGTCCGTGTGCCGCTCGGCGTCATCGGTTTCATCTACGAGTCGCGCCCGAACGTCACCGTCGACGCCGCCGCGCTCTGCTTGAAGAGCGGCAACGCGGTCATTCTCCGCGGCGGTTCCGAAGCCCTGCACTCCAACACCGCCATCGCCGCGGCGCTCGCGCGCGGCTTGAAGTCCGCCGGCCTGCCGGCCGACGCGGTACAGCTCGTGCCCTTCACCGACCGCGACGCCGTGCGCCTGCTCGGTGAGAGCGTGGGCGTGATCGACCTCCTCATCCCGCGCGGTGGCAAGGGCCTGATCGAGGCCGTCATGAAGTCCGCGCGCATTCCGGTCATTAAGCACTACGACGGCATATGCGCGCTCTACGTCGACAAGGCCGCCGACCTCGGCATGGCCGAGAAGCTCGCGCTCAACGCCAAGACCTCGCGTCCGGGCGTGTGCAACGCCATCGAGACGCTGCTGGTACACCGCGACGTCGCCGACCGCTTCCTGCAGAAAGCGGCTCCCACCCTCTTCCAGGCCGGCGTCGAGCTGCGCGTGGACGACGACGCCCGCCTCGCCCTCGGCTATCTCGCGACCAGCCACGCCAAGCAGATCCGGCCCGCGACCGACGCCGATTTCCGCACCGAATTCCTCGAACTCATCCTCGCGGTAAAGATCGTCGACAGCGTCGACGCCGCCATCGAGCACATCGAGACGCACGGCTCGCATCACACCGAGACGATCGTCACCGCCGACGCCGCGGCCGCCGAGCAATTCCTCAACGGAATCGACAGCGCCGTCGTGCTTTGGAACGCGTCCACGCGTTTCAACGACGGCTTCCAATTTGGTTTCGGCGCCGAGATCGGCATCAGCACCGACAAGCTCCACGCCCGCGGCCCGATGGGCCTCGAGGAGCTAACGACTTACAAGTACCTCGTCCGCGGTAGTGGCCAGGTACGCGGCTGAGTTGCTTGTTCGCGTAGGGGCGCAGACTTGCTGCGCCCAATCCCGCCTTGGCGGGATTCCCATCAGCAATCGTCACCAAAGGATTCTTCGCTCCGCGAAGAATGGGCGCAGCAAGCCTGCGCCCCTACCCAATCCCCCGAACGGTCCGACTCACTCAGCCGACCTCGCCCCCGGGAATACCCTTTACTGGCTACCCTCCCGGCTTTCACTGGTGAAACGCTTTACCCTACGTTCCCCCATGAAAATCCGCTTTGCCTCCCCCTTGCTTTCCCTGATCGGCGCGGCCCTCGTCCTCGCCTTCGCCCCGCTCACTTCCGCCAAGGCCCTCGTGGTCGGCTTCGCCCAGACCGGCGCCGAGAGCGCCTGGCGCACGGCCAACACGGTCTCGATGAAGACCGAGGCCGAGAAGCGCGGCATCACGCTCAAGTTCTCCGACGGCCAGGGTAAACAGGAGAACCAGATCCGCGCCGTCCGCTCGTTCATCACCCAAGGCGTCGACGCCATCGTCATCGCCCCGCTGGTCGAGACCGGCTGGGAGCCCGTCCTCAAGGAAGCCAAGCGCGCCAAGATCCCCGTCATCATCACCGACCGCACCGTGCAGGTGAGCGACGAGTCGCTCTACGTCTGCTTCCTCGGTTCCGACTTCTACGCCGAGGGCAAGATGGCCGCCGACTGGCTGGCCAAGGCCACCAACGGCACCGGCAACATCGTCGAGCTCCAGGGCACGCCGGGCTCCGCGCCCGCCAACGAGCGCCGCAAATCCTTCGCCGACGGCATCGCCGCGCATCCCGGCCTCAAGATCATCGACTCGCAGAGCGGCGACTTCCGCCGCTCCGGCGGCAAGGAGGTCATGGAGGCCCTGCTCAAGAAGCACGGCAAGGCGATCAACATCGTCTACGCGCACAATGACGACATGGCCCTCGGCGCCACCCAGGCCATCGAGGAAGCCGGCCTGAAGCCGGGCAAGGACATCCTCATCATTTCCATCGACGCCATCAAGGAGGCCATCCAGGCCGTCGCCGACGGCAAGATCGCCTGCACCGTCGAGTGCAACCCCCTCTTCGGCCCCAAGGTCTACGACACCGTCACCAAGATCCTCGCCGGCGAGACGGTCCCGAAGAAGGCGTTCAACAAGGACGAACTCTTCGACGCGTCCAACGCCAAGGCCGCGCTGCCGAGCCGGCAGTACTGAGTCCAACCACGAATGGACACGAATTCACACGAATCGATTTTCCCAGTCCTCTTCGTGTTCCTTGGTGTTTATTCGTGGTTTAAATGGCTCTGACCGATTCACCGCTCCTCACGCTTCGCGGCATCGGCAAACGCTTCCCCGGCGTCGTCGCGCTAGACGGCGTGGACTTCAGTGTCCGCGCCGGTGAAATCCACGCCCTGCTCGGCGAAAACGGCGCCGGCAAATCGACGCTCATCAAGGTCCTGACCGGCGTCTACCAAGCCGACGCCGGCGAGATCCGTCTCGGCGGCACCGCGCTCCACGCTACCTGCCCCGCCGATGCCGAGCAGGCCGGCATCAGCACGGTCTACCAGGAGGTCAACCTCATCCCCTCGCTTTCCGTCGCCGAGAATATCGCGCTCGGCCGCCAGCCGGGCCGTTTCGGCTTCATCAACTGGCGCGCCGTCCGCCGCCACGCGCGCGAAGTCCTCGCCCGCCTCGAGATCGAATGCGATCCGGACGCCGAACTCGGTTCGCTCTCCGTCGCGATGCAGCAGATGGTCGCCATCGCCCGCGCGCTCGACCTCAAGGCGCGCCTGCTGATTCTCGACGAACCCACCGCCTCGCTCGACGAAAAAGAAGTTACCGAACTCTTCCGCGTCATGCGCCGCCTCCGCGAGCAAGGCCTCGGCATCGTCTTCGTCACCCACTTCCTCGACCAGGTCTACACCGTCTGCGACCGCATCACCGTCCTGCGCAACGGCACGCTCGTCGGCGAGTATCCTGTCGCCGGCCTCCCGCGCCTCGAGCTCGTCGCCAAGATGCTCGGCCGCGACCTCACCGAGATTTCCGCCCAAGCTGCCGCGGCCCACGCCGCGCAGCCCGGCGCCACCGCCGTGCTCGGCGCCCGCGGGCTCACGCGCAAGGGCGCGATCCACCCGCTCGATTTCGAGGTTCATCGCGGCGAAGTACTCGGCCTCGCCGGCCTGCTCGGTTCCGGCCGAACCGAGACCGCCCGCCTGCTCTTCGGCATCGACGCCCGCGACGGCGGCGAGATCCAGCTCAAGGGCGCGCCGGCGAAGATCGACTCCCCGCGTGACGCCATCGCGCTCGGCCTCGCCTTCTGCTCTGAGGATCGGAAGACCGAGGGCATCCTGCCCAATCTCTCCGTCCGCGAAAACCTGATCGTCGCCCTCCAAGCCAAGCGCGGCGGCTGGAAAGTCCTTAGCCGCGCCGAACAGGAACAGCTCTGCACGCACTACATCGCCGCGCTCAAGATCAAGACCGCCAGCGCCGAGGTCGCGATCCGCACCCTTTCCGGCGGCAACCAGCAGAAGGTGCTCCTCGCCCGCTGGCTGGCGACGCAACCCGAATTGATCATCCTCGACGAGCCGACCCGCGGCATCGACATCGGCGCCAAAGCCGAGATCGAGCGCCTCGTCGCCAAACTCCGCGCCGAGGGCATCGCTGTCATTTTCATTTCCTCCGAAATCGAGGAAGTCGCCCGCAACAGCACGCGCGCCGTCGTCCTCCGCGAACGCCGCAAATGCGCCGAGCTCGCCAGCCACGAACTCGCGCCGGACAAACTCATGAAGGCGATGGCAGGAGGGCAGGAATCGTGAGTGATCTGAATTTCGTAGGGGCGCAGACTTGCTGCGCCCAATCCCGCGAAAGCGGGATTCCCAAAACATCCAATCCCAATCCGGAATGTTCGTATTACGAACATTGGGCGCAGCCTTTCGATTTACTCAAGGCCCTGAGCCCGTCGAACGGGCAAGCCTGTGCCCCTACAGTGAGGGCCGGCGCATGAAACCCCTGCTGAAATCTCCCGTCCTCTGGCCGCTCGCGGGCATCGCGCTGCTGCTGGTCGTGAACCTGGTGCTCAAGCCGGGTTTCCTGCACATCACGGTGCTCGACGGACATCTTTACGGCCTGCCGATCGATGTCCTCAACCGCGGCGCGAAGACCGTGATTCTCGCGCTCGGCATGACCCTCATCATCGCGACCGGCGGCGTGGATCTCTCCGTCGGTTCGGTCGTCGCCATCACCGGCGCGCTGGCCGCCGCCGTGCTGGGCCACGGCGTCGAATCGCTTCCCCTGATCCTCGCCATCGCCCTCGCCGCCGGTGCGCTCGCCGGACTCACGAACGGCATCCTTGTGGCGCGCCTCGGACTGCAGCCGATCGTCGCCACGCTGTTGCTGATGGTCGCCGGCCGCGGCGTCGCGCAGGTGCTGACCGACGGCCAGGTGCTGATCATCAAGCACGCGGGCTTCAATTTTCTCGGCAACGGCTTCCTGCTCGGGCTGCCGTTCACGATCATCTGCGCCGTCCTGCTCTACGTCATCGCCCACTTCGCCCTGCGGCGCACCGCCGCCGGATTGTTCATCGAGGCGGTCGGTGACAATCCCTCCGCCGCCCGTTTCGCCGGCCTCGCCACCACCCGCATCAAGATCCTCGTCTACGTCGCCAGCGGCCTGTGCGCCGCGATCGCCGGCGTGATCGAGGCCGCCAACATCGGCGCCGCCGATGCGCAGCGCTCGGGCGAAAATCTCGAACTCGACGCCATCTTCGCCGTCGTGGTCGGCGGCACTGCCCTCGGTGGCGGCCGCTTCTCTCTCGCCGGCTCCTTCGCCGGCGCGCTGCTGCTGCAAATGCTGGTCACCACGATGTACAACCTCGGCGTGCCGCCCTCCGTCGCCCCGGTGCCGAAGGCGCTGCTGATTTTGGTGGTGTGCCTCATGCAGTCGGAGAAGACGCGGGCGTGGTTCAAGCGCGTGATGCCGAAAGGAAGCGCGGCATGAGCGCCAATCCCGCCACACACCCCGCCCTTCGGGCACCCCTCTTCATAGAGGGGACTTCTGCTGCGCGGATTTGGATCCCCTCTATCAAGAGGGGTGGCGCGCAGCGACGGGGGGTGTTCAGAGCGTACGGAGTCGCCATCACATGAAGCCCGCTCTCCAACGCCGCCTTCCCCTGATCGCCACGGGCGCGATCTTTGCCGCGCTCTTCATTACGGCCGGCTGCCTCTACGACGGCTTCTTCTCGTGGCGCGTGGCCGTGAACCTCCTCACCGACAATGCCGGGCTCGGCTTCGTCGCCGTGGGCATGACACTCGTCATCTTCTCCGGCGGCATCGACCTGTCCGTCGGCGCGGTCGCCGGCTTCACCTGCATCCTCGTGGCGACTCTAATCGAGAAGCATCACGTGCATCCCGGCCTCGCCATCGTGATCGCCTTGGCCATCGGCGGCGCGTTCGGCGCCCTCATGGGCACGCTGATCCATGTCTTCCGCCAGCCGCCCTTCCTCATCACACTCGCCGGCATGTTCCTCGCCCGTGGCGGCGCATTCTGGCTGAACACGGAATCCGTCGGCATCACCCACCCGCTCTACGACCGCGTCTCGGGCTGGGTTTGGGAAATCGGTCCGCTCAACCTGCCGGTCGTGACGCTCGCCGTCATTGGCATCCTGATCCTTGGCGGCCTGCTGGCCCATACCACCCGCTTCGGCCGCAACCTGCTCGCCCTCGGCGGCAGCGAACAATCCGCCCTGCTCATGGGCCTGCCGATCGGCTCCACCAAGATCGCGGTCTACGCCTTCTGCAGCTTCTGCGCCGCCGGCGCGGGGCTGGTCAGCACGCTCTACACCGGCTCGGGCAACCCGAGCACGGGCATCGGCCTCGAACTCGATGCCATCGCCGTCGTCGTCATCGGCGGCACGCTGCTCACCGGCGGACGCGGCCACATGCTCGGCACCGTCTTCGGTCTGCTGATCTTCGCCACCATCCAAGCCGGTCTCCTCTTCGACGGACGCCTGAGCCCCTGGTGGTCCCGCATCGTCGTCGGCGCCCTGCTGCTCGCGTTCATCCTGCTGCAGCGCGGATTGGTCCGCGCAGCAGCGGGAAGCGGCAAGGGGTAAGCGAGAAGCGTCGCCGATCAACACACCCCGGCCTTTGGTCACCCCTCTTCATAGAGGGGACTTCGGCTGCGTGGGTTTAAATCCACTCTATGAAGAGGGGTGCCCGACAGGGCGGGGTGTGTGGCGTTTCGTGCTCGATGGACCAAGACCGCGCAGGCGCGGCCCCTACCTGGCCGATGTTCGTAATACGAACATTCCGGATTGGGCTCCGGCCGCTTACCGCTTCCCGTGACGGCGAAGCCGTCACCTCAGCGGAATCTCAAACAGCGTCGCGCTGAGCGCGGGGACCTTGAGCGTGCTCGCCGTCGCCGCGTCGTGCTTGATGTCGATCACGCGGGGCAGGCCGGGCGTGTTGTGCGCTTCGGCATTCGGACCGGCGATGAACCAGCGGGTGGCCGGGCCGGCCGGCGTGAGGCCGGTAGCGTCGAGCTTCACCTCGAGTTCCTCGGTGGTCGGGTTGACCACGCTGAGCGTGAGCTTCTTGCGGTCGGCCGTGAAGGCCGCGGCGACATCCTGCGGCGCGCCCGCATTCCAGCTCAGCACGAGCGGGATCGAGCCGAATTTCTCGCGGTAAAGCTGCAGCACGAGGCCGGTCGTTTCCATCTCGGCGGTGGTGCGCGTGGTCTTGATCGCACCAATGACGTTCACCGTCTGGGCGTAGTGCGCCATGTGGATCAGGTCGCTCTGGCGGTAATACTCGTGGAGGCCCTCGGCCACGCCGAGTCCGTCCTGCAACTCATAGACGCAACCGAGCTCGCCGTAGGCATACTCGCGGTGCCAGTAATTCCACTCGTCCATCGTGATTGGCATCAGCTTGCCGTTGAGGTTGGGTAGGCTCGCCTGCAGCTTGCGGTGGCCATCGGCCTTGTGGCGGATCGATTCCTTCAGCATACCGACGTGCGTGACGAGATCCGTGCGGCCTTCCTTGGTCCATGGCAGACGTCCGCGATAGAAATGCTCCGAGAGAATCGACATGTGGTCGGCGCATTGTTCGAGCATGATGTGCGAGCAGGTTTTGCCGGACTTCGCCTGGTCGGGATCATAGGCCTTGTTGATCGTCTCGAGATCACCGACCGCAGTGAGCTGCAGCGTCGGATCCACTTTCCACATGTACTCGGCAAATTGGTTATGCTTCAGCGTGTAGTGCTCCATCTGCATGAAGCCGAGCTGCCACGGGCCGAACATCTCGTTGCCGACGCACCAGAACTTCACGTGGTACGGCTGCTCGTGGCCGTTCTTCACGCGCCAGCTGCCGCCGATCGTATCGGCACCGCGGTTGGTGTACTCGACCCACTGCGCCGCCGAGTAGGAATCGCCGAAACCGGTGTTGGCCGCGATCATCGGCTCGGTGTCAACCAGACGGCAGAAGGCGATGAACTCGTCCGTGCCGAAATCGTTGTGCTCGACGCCGGTCCACGCCGGGTTCTTGCGCGGCGGACGACGGTCGCGGTCGCCGATGCCATCGCGCCAGTCGTAGCCGCTGGTGAAATTGCCGCCCGGCCAGCGATAGACCGTGCCCTTGAGCTCCTTCAGCAGCGCCATCGTGTCGGCGCGCATGCCCTGGATGTTGTCGGACGGCATCAACGACGGCGGCCCGAGCAGCACGTCGCCGCTCACTACGCGGATCTCAAACAACGCGCCCTTCTCGACGGCCGCCTTCGGGGTGAACGAAACCGTCTGCTTGGAGAAATCCTTCCCGGAGAACGAAACCTTCCGCGTCTCGCGATCGCCCGCGCCCGCGCCCCAGACGAGCGTCACTTCGAGCTCCGCCTTGCCCGTAAGCGGCTTGGCCCAGACGTAGCCGTCGTAACGCAGCCCGGCTTTCACACCGAGGTCGCGCTGGCGGATGCCGGCGCCGGCGTTCACGCGCGGCGAGTGGTTGCCGACGAACGCGCCTTCCTTGACCATCGTCACCGCCGACGCATCACCGATGATCTGCCACGGCGAAGCGCCGACCACGGGATATTCGCTCTCGAGCGCCACCTGGCCGGGGAAATCCCGGCTCTCGATCCCGCGGTACGGCGCGTACTTGGCCGTGATGTCGAAATAGAATTTCCGGTCCTCCAGCATCTCGGCCCAGATGCCGCCGTAGATGCAGCGACCGAGGTGCTCGATGAACTGGCCGTAGATGTACGGGCTGATGGGTGCGCCGGTCTTGGCGGCATCGACTTTCACCTCGAGCGGCGCGGCGCGCAGGCCGGCACAGGCGACAAGCAACAGGGCAACGAATGCGGACAGTTTCGGGGATTTCATGGGGAGGAAGGAGCGGTCAGCTTTCAGCGTTCAGCTGTCAGCCGGGGATTAACCAAAAGCGATGCCAGTAAGCGCCCGCCCGCTGGCCCGGGCAAGGGCTGGTTTTCTGGACTGTCCAGAACTCCCGCACAGACAGCGCAGGCGTCCCGACATTGATTCCGAACAATCCTGCCTTCCCTGTGTCTTTGTGTCGGAGCCTGTCAGCCATAGCCTTGCGGCGGCTGATGGTTCAAACACTGACAGCTGAACGCTGAAAGCTGATCGCTTTCTTTCCCCATGAAAAAACTTCTCCTCGTCGCATCCCTTCTCGCCACCGCCGCCAGTCTCGGCGCGGCGCAGTCCTTCATCATCTACGCCAAGAGCGATTACTCGCTGGTCAGCGCCACCGTGCCGGCGACCAAGCCATCCGACCCGGCGCGCGCGGCTTTCCTTGCGGACGTCCAGGCCGACCTCGGGCGGCCCGCCGCGTACGAAACGCACATGACCTTGAAGGCTCCGCCGGCCCCCGAGTGGGGCAAGATCGTCGCGGGTGCGCGCGGTGAGTTTGAATTCCACGATACCTTCAAGGCCGGCTTCCTCGTTCGCGTGAAACTCGACGGCCTCACGCCCGGCCACACCTATCGCCTCACTCTGAACGGCAATCCCAAGCTCGCCGGCAACGACCGCCTCGCCGATCCGGTCAAGGGCATGCCGGATGAACGCTATTTCGATTTCTTCACCGTCGCGGCCGACGCCGCGGGCCTCGTCGACGGCACGTTCGCGATCGCGCTTCCGGCCGGTCCCTATGATGTGCGCCTGTATGTGAAGGACACGTCCGACTTCACGATTTTCCTCTATCACGACTACTTCCGATTCAACGTGGAATAGTCCTCGTTCGCGGGTCGTTCGGGCCAGACGACCTAAGAAAACGAAAGCTCCGTCGTTATCCTTACGTCATGACCCTTCCCCATCCCCGCTCGTTCGCCGTCACCGGCGTTCTCGCCCTGCTTTGGTTTGTTTCGCTCCTTCCCGCGGCGGAAACACCGCCGGTCGCGCCCGCGCCCTCCGCCGCGGGCAAAGCGCTCGATGCGATCGAGGCGACCGCGCCGAAGACCTGGCTCGGACCCGAGGCCGCACGCGCCACTCAAGCCCAGGCGCTCGCCCTGATCGAGGCCAACACCCTCCAGTCCGGTGAAGACTTTCGGCGCGCCGCCAACTTCTTCCAATCCCACCTCGGTGAATATCGCATCGGCCGGGTCGCGTATGAACTGACCCTGGCCGCGGTCGCGCAAGGCGACGAGGGCGCCGAGAAAATGCTGGGGAACGCCTGGGACAACCTCCTGTGGCTGACCGGCCACGCGATCCGCTTCGATCCCTACCAGGTCAGCCAGGCCCATCCCGACCAGTATCTGCTCGATGCCCCGCCCGCGTGCATCCGGGCGGTTTGGACCGATCCCGCAGGCGCCCGCGCGAAACTGCTGGGTGCGACCGACAATCCAGAAATCAAGACCCTCGTCGATGCCGACCAGGCGGACCGCAGCAACACAGCAGAGCTCAAAACCCAGGAAGATTTCGCCGCCCTCGCCGCGCGCGACAGCAAGCGACTCGCCCGCATGCGCGAGATCGTCGACGCCGGCGATCTGCACACCACCCAAGATTTCGCCCGCGCCGCGCTCGTGCTCCAGCACAGCTTTCGTTTCGACGGTTTTCAGCTGGCCCATGAACTGGCGGTGTGCGCCACCCTGCTCGGGGATCGCGGCCAGGGCCGCTGGCTGGTCGCCGCTTCCTATGACCGCTTGCTGAACCGCTGCGGTCATGACCAGCGTTTCGGCACCCAGTTCGGTTCAGCCGGGCTGATGCCGATCGACGAAGCGGGCATCTGCGATCACGAGCGCACGGCACTGGGCTGCCGGACGCTGGCTGAGACGCGCAGCTTGAGCCCGAACGGACCGGCGCGAAAGGCCGGAGCCGAGGCGAAAAAATCCTAGCAGCTCCAGCGCAGCGCGTGGAACTGGATCCACGCCAGCGCGAGCATGCCGGCGCGCCGATGCGCCACGGACTTGGCTTTCACCGCCGGCGCCGGCTTCCGCTTGGCGGGCCGGCTGGCCGCGCCTTTCCGCCCGGCCGTTTGCTTGGAAGAACGATTCGCCATGACTCAGGCCTTCTGGCCGAACCAGCCCTGCACGGTGTCGGAGAACTTGTGGAGCAGCACGGGCAGCTGCGTCAGCCATTCGTGGAATTCCGGCACGTGCCGGTCGAGCATCCAGATGGCAAAACCGAGGAAGAACAGGCCGATCAGCGAGCCGATCATCCCGCCCAGCAAGCCGCCGTGCATGTGGTGCGGCGGCGGGTAATAGCACGCCAGACGCATCGACTTGAGCGGCCAGGCGAGCAGCTTCCACGCTACCACCACGAGCAGGATGCCCACCCACACCGGCATCGTCGCCGGCAGCGAGAGCCCGAAGACCGCATGCGCCGTGGCCACCGTATAAATCGCCCACACCATCAGGACCGTGAGCCCGAACAGCAGGATCGAGAACAACGGCGCGAGAAATACCGGGCCGTAAACCGGCGGATGCACCGGGTTGCCGGCCGGGCCCTGCCAGCCGTTCCGCCAGGAATACGCCTGCTCGTGCATCTGTTGGTGAAAGCCGTATTTCCAGCTGCGCATGTCGTTTTTGAATTTCCGCTTCCAGGCGCGGCGCGACTCCCGGTCGTGAAAGGACCGCATGCCCGCGTAGTAGCCTTCGCGGGCGCGCCGGATGAATTCCTGCGCGGTGGCCGCCCCGCCCATGGCCTCGGCCTTTTCCGCCGCAGTCCGCGCCTCGGGCACGACGATCGCCAGCACCGCGTACACGATCGCGCCCAGGCCGCCGGCAAACATGAGCAGCGTGAACGCGAGACGGATGAAGGTAACGTCGATGTTCGCGTAGGCGGCCAGGCCATTGCAGACGCCGCCGATCATCCCGCCCTCGCGAATGCGATACAAGCGCTTGACGCCGCCGCTCTCCGTCGTATCAGCGGCGCGCTCGGCCTTCGCCTCACCCTGCCCCGTTGCCCCCGGATGCTCCGTGTTGGCGGCGCCGGCGGAGCCGTCCTCCACCGGGCCCATCTCGGAGAGCACGCCCTGCACTTCCTTCACGTTGACGACGGTCTTGTGCGCGCCGAGCAGCGCGCGGAACTTGTCGGCGATCGCCTGCTCGATGTCGGTGATGATCTCGTCCTTGTCCGGGTTGCCCTCGAGCCGGCGCGCGGCGTTGTCGAGGTAGGCGCGCAGCGCGTCGTAACCGCCCTCCTCCAGCTGGTAGGCGACGCCATTCAGGTTGATCGTGATTACTTTGTTCATGGTTCGCGGGGGTTCAGGTCAGAGAGAAATCAAATTTCAAATGCCAGTAGCCAGACGCCAGACAGGGGCGGGCAAATTCAAATTTCGAAGCTTGGTCATTGTTTGGCATCTGGAGCCTGGCCTCTGGGCTTTTATTTTTGTCCCAGGTTCTTCACGGTGGTGCTGATCTTCTGCCAGTACTCGTTCGTCTCGCGCAGGTTTTCGCGGCCCTTGGCCGTCAGCTTGTAATATTTCCGCGGCGGGCCGGACTCGGACTCCTTCCACTCGTAGTCCACCAGCTCCTCGCGGCGCATCTTGCTGAGCAGCGGATAAAGCGTGCCCTCCTGCGTCGCGAACTCGGTCGCGTTTAATTCCTTCAGGATATCCGCCGCGTACACGTGGTCCACCGCGATGATCTTCAGCACGAGAAACTCGAGCAGACCCTTGCGAATGGAAGTGAACTTTTCGTCGAGGCTCATGGTGGTTTGATCGGCAACGGTACCTTTATGTGACAAGGTAGTGTTGCCAAGTAAGGCTCCCGTCAAGAAATTCCTTTGCGAAGCGCTCAGCAGTCAGCAGTCAGCTTTCAGCCATCAGCTTTCGAGCCAAATCTCCGCCCGATCACCGCTGTCATTCAGGTCACCAAGCGAATCGCAGCTGAGAGCTGAAAGCTGATCGCTGACAGCTCCCTTCCCGCTCAGTCGTTCGGTTTGAATCCGTAGCCGAGCACCTCTGATGCGTCGCACAGGATCATGAACGCGTTCGGGTCGATCGCGCGGACCGTGCTCTTCAGGCGCACGATCTCCATCGGGCGCAGCACGCTCATCAGGACCTGCTTGGGCTCGCCGGTGTAGCCACCCTGGCCCGACAGCTTGGTCACGCCGAGCGGAATATCGCGCAGCACGGCCGCGCAGATTTCCTCCGCCTTCGCCGACACGATCATCGCCACCTTCGATGTGCCGAACCCGGTCAATACGCCGCGAATCGTCCGGCCCGCGAGCGTGATGCACACGAGCGCGCATAGCACCTGCTCAGCGGAGAACGCCAACGCCGCACACAGCACCACCACGCCGTCGAGGAAGATGAAGATCTTGTCCATCGTCAGCCCCGTGTACTTCTGCAGCGCCAGCGCGAGCGTGCTGAAGCCACCGATCGAGCTGTTGCCGCGAAAGACGAGCCCGACACCGATGCCCACTCCGACGCCGCCGCAGATGGCGGCGAGGAGGGAGTTATGGGTTAGGGGTTCGAAGCTGCGTGTCAGGAAAACAACCAGGGGAAGCAGCAAGGTTGCAGCGAGGCTACGCAGGAAGAAATCCTTCCCCAGCCACCACGCGCCGATGGCGAGCGCGGTGAAGTTCAGCACCCATTGCGTGTATGCCGGCTCGATGCCCGTCGCCCGCTGCAGCACGAGCGACAACCCGACCACACCGCTCGGCACAATACCGTTCGGCCGCAGGAATAAAGTGAAAGCCAAGCCCGCGATGAGCGAGCCGATGACAATATAACCGAGATCAAGCAGCGGATGCGGCCGGCGCACGCGGGCCGCAGTCGCCCGTTGCTGGGCCGCAGTCGGCGGCAGCCCGTGATAGGTTGACGAAGAGGTATTTTGCATGGGCGAAGATTGAGCACCCAACACGCCGATGGCGATTCGTTCTCAAAACTTTACCACTAGGTCGTCATCCTGAGCCGTGCGAAGGATCCAAGGGAATACGTACGTTGCGTCCCGAGCTTGGGTCCTTCGCACGGCTCAGGATGACGGAGCTTTAGGATTCGATGCCTATTCGCGCCATCCGTGGTCAAAACACCCACGATGCTCTGCATGCTCCCGCAATGGTGTCGGACTGACCGACGCCAACGCGGGGCCAATTCACTTGTGATGCTCGTTTCCGGGACTAACTCCTTCGTCACCCCATGAACGACTTCTCCCGCCGGAAATTCCTCGGCCAGATGGCCGGCGCGGCGCTCGCCGCTTCCCTTCCCCGTTCGCTGTCGGCCCAGGCGTCCGCCCCCAAGGCCACCGGGAAACCGAACGTCCTGCTCTTCTTCATCGACGACCTGCGCGTCGAACTCGGCTGCTACGGCAGCATGTTCGGCGCGATCACGCCGAACATCGATGCGCTTGCAAAGTCCGGCGTCCGCTTCGACCGCAACTTCTGCCAGTACCCGCTCTGCAATCCCTCGCGCGCCTCGGTGCTCACCGGACGCCGCCCGGTCACGACCGGCGTGCTCGGCAACCGCACCAACGTCTGCGCGCTGCATCCGGACTGGCTCACGCTCCCGAATCTCTTCCGCCAAAACGGCTACACCTCGCTCCGCGCGGGCAAGATCTTCCACGGCGGCTACGACGACGCCAAGGCCTGGACCGTCGGCGGCGGCATCCCCGATGGCAACGGCGGCGCAGGCGGACATACGCTGTTGATTCCGCGCACCGAGGGCCCGCCGCCTCCGCCCTACGTGAAGCCCCCGCTGCCGCTCGACATCCAGCAGGCGCCGACCTCCGACCGCATCGTCGTGCTCGACGGCAAGGGCGAGGGGCATCCGGATTTCCAGACCGCCGACAAAACCATCGAGTACCTGCGCAATCACAAGGGCGAGGAGCCCTTCTTCATGGGTTGCGGCTTGGTGAAACCCCACTGCCCGCCGTGCGCGCCGCAGGAATTTCTCGACCTCTACGACGCCGACAAGATCAAGCTCACGCCGGATTTTTATCCCTGGCCCACCGTGATGCCCGGCATGCCGAGCGCGTCGATCCGCAAGCTCAACGCTGACCTCTTCATCGGCCGCCACGCCACCGAGGCCGAGGCCCGCCAGGTCATCCGCGCCTACATCGCGTCCGCCTCGTGGACCGACTGGAACATCGGCCGCGTCATGGCCGAGCTCGACCGCCAGGGCCTGCGCGACAACACCATCGTCGTCCTCATCGCCGACCACGGCTACCAGCTCGGCGAAAAGGGCAAGTGGTCCAAAGCCGGCTCGCTCTTCGAGATGGGCACGCGCGTGCCACTGATCATCTCCGCTCCCGGCGCCGCCGGCAACGGCCACGCCTGCTTCAACCCGGTGCAGTCGCTCGACCTTTATCCCACCCTGTCCGACCTGTGCGGCCTGCCGCTGCCGCCGCAAGGCCTCGAGGGCGTGAGCCTCACCCCGCTGCTCCGCGATCCCGCCGCCAATTGGGAACACCCGGCTTACAGCGTTTGGAGCGAGGACGGCACAACCCTGCATGGCGTTGCCGTGCGCACCGCAAAGTGGCGCTACGCCGAGTACGGCCCGGATGGAGTCAACGGCGCCATGCTCTTCGACCCGCACGCCGATCCGTTCGAGATGACCAACCTCGCCGACGATCCCAAGCACGCGACGGTACGCGCGGAGTTGTCAGCACTGACGAGAAAGTATGCGGCGGCGTTGCACGCCTGACGTCTGTGTAGGGCCGCCGCTCGCCGGCGGGCCACGCGCATCGCGCGGTCCGAACCGGCCCGGCGATGAACGCCGGCCCTACACAATGCAGAGTGACAGCTCCCGCATTTCTCCTTTCGCTTTTTAGCTCTGATGGAAGGCGACAAAGACTCCTGCTGCGCTCCCGGCCGCGACGCCGCCACGCCCGCCGAACCTGCCACCTGGCAGCGCATCCGCACCGGCTCCCTCGACGGCATGCGCCTGCTGCCCGGCGGCGAGTTCCTGATGGGCACCGACGGCGACTACGGTTTCTCGGCCGACGGCGAAGGCCCGGCGCATGCGGTGCGGCTTGATCCTTTCCATATCGACGTCACCACCGTGACCAACGAGCAGTTCAACACCTTCGTGAACGCCACCGGCTACAAGACCGAGGCCGAGCGCTTCGGGTGGAGTTTTGTTTTCCAAGGCCACCTGACGCCGCAACAGCAGGCCGCCGCCGAGCGCCTGCGTGTCGTCGGCAGCGAGTGGTGGTGTCGCGTCGATGGCGCCACGTGGCGTCATCCGGAAGGCCCGGGCTCGAACATCAAGAAGCGCTGGGACTTTCCCGTCGTGCATGTCTCCTGGCACGACGCGGCCGCGTACGCCGCGTGGGCTGGCAAGCGCCTGCCCACCGAAGCCGAGTGGGAATACGCCGCGCGCGGGGGTCTCGTGCAGAAACGTTTTCCCTGGGGCGACGAACTCGAACCCGGCGGCAAGCATCTCATGAACGTCTGGCAGGGCGATTTCCCGGAGCACAACACCGCCACCGACGGGCATTACGGTCCCGCGCCTGCCAAGAGTTTCCGCGCCAACGGCCACGGTCTCTACCAGATGACCGGCAACGTCTGGGAATGGTGCTGGGACTGGTTCGACGCCGGCTACTACCGCAGCTCACCGCCCGTCAACCCCACCGGCCCCGCCGGCCCCGCCGACGGCCAGCGCCGCGTGATGCGCGGCGGGAGTTACCTGTGTCACGCCAGCTACTGCAACCGCTACCGCACCGACGCCCGCTCGAGCAACACGCCCGACAGCAGCACGACCAACCTCGGCTTCCGCTGCGTGCGCGACGCTTAAATCGAACCCGAACCTCGTCCTCACAGGAGGGAACAGAGTTAACTGAGTCACCTTCTCTGTTCTCTCCGTTACCTCCTGTGAAATGCATTTCTGTTTGGGTTCCGGGCTGGAACCAAACCGCAATCACGCCGGTCGAAGCCGTATGCGATTTCTGAGCGTGGGCACGATGCTCCTCGTTGGCGTGACTGCGGTAGCCCAGCCGCGTGAACCGCGGGCCATCTACGACCAGCTTTGCGCCAGCTGTCATGCGGCGGATCTCACCGGCAGCAAGGGGCCCAATCTCCTCGGCACACTCCAGCATGGCGACAGCGCGGCCGCTCTCGCCGCAGCGATCAAGGCCGGATTCCCGAACACCGGCATGCCCGCGGCCGGCGCGCAGCTCACGGATGGCGAAATCCACGCGCTGGTCGTTTTCCTCGAGGAACGACGCGAGAACGCCGTACTCCCACCGCCCGTCGATCCGCTCGACGAAAAACGCATCCGCCATACCGAAAAAGCCAGCTTCCGCATCGAAGCCATCGTGCAGGAAGGCCTGCAGGTGCCGTGGTCGTTTGCGTGGCTGCCTGATGGACGCATCCTGCTCACGGAACGCATCGGCCGGGTCCGAATCATCGAGAACGGCAAGCTCCTCCCCGACCCCATCGCCGGCATTCCCGCCGTGATCGAGAAGGGCGAAGGCGGACTCATGGCCATCGCGGTGCACCCGGACTACGCGCACAACGGCTGGATTTATCTCTCGTTCAGCGATCCGGGCGAAGGCGAGCACGCCATGACCAAGATCGTGCGCGGCAAGCTCCGCGACAATCGCTTCGTCGAACAGGAGGCGATCTTCTCCATTCCGAAGGAAAACTACCCTGAAGGCTACGTGCTCTTCGGCTCGCGCCTCGTGTTCGATGGCGACTACCTGTTCTTCAGCGTCGGCGAGCGCGGGGTCACCGGCGACGCGCAGAAGCTCGACCGCCCCAACGGCAAGGTGCACCGCGTGTTTCACGACGGCACTTACCCGCCCGACAATCCCTTCGTCAGCCGGCGCGGCGCCTGGGGCTCGATCTGGAGCTACGGCCACCGCAACCCGCAGGGCCTCGCGATCAATCCCACCACGCACGAAGTCTGGGAATCCGAACACGGTCCGCGCGGCGGCGACGAACTGAACTTCATCAAGCCCGGCGCGAACTACGGCTGGCCGATGATCACTTACGGCATCAACTACGACGGCACGCCCATTGCCGACAAAACCGCGGCGCCCGGCATGGAGCAACCCGCGCGCTACTGGACGCCGTCCATTGCGACCAGCCCGATCGGTTTCTACACCGGCGACAAATTCCCGCAGTGGAAAGACAACCTCTTCCTCGGTTCGCTCGCGCAGCAGAAGTTCATCCGCTTCGAGGTGAAGGACGGCCAGGTCGTCCACGAGGAGGAACTCTTCACCAACCTCGGCCGAGTCCGCGACATCAAGACCGGCCCGGATGGGTATTTGTACGTGGCGCTGGAAGAACTCCACGGCGCCTCCGGTTGGTTGGTGCGGTTGGTGCCAGCCGAAGAGCGCACCACTAATCCACACTAAAGGGCCACTAATCTCCGAGCACGGGTTCGGATTAGTGGGAAATCAGTGGCCATTAGTGGTTCCAAATTCCGTCCTGTATTTTGCTTATTATCGATTCCGTTCATCCATCCGGAGCGATCCGTGAAATCCGTGGTTAAGAAATCTTTGATCCGAACCAGCCACCCGCTTCCTCTGTCACTATCCGGGTGGAGCGTTATCGGAATCTGAACAACCGCGCCGGGGTGGTCGCCTATGATGAAGGCGACTACGGCATCGTGCTGCAGTTCTTCGACGGCTCGACCTATCTCTACACCCTGGCCAGCGCCGGGCGGGAACACATCGAGACGATGAAGAACCTCGCGAGGCAAGGCTACGGCCTGACGGCATACGTGAAGCAGAACCTCGGCGGGGATTACGCGAAACGGCTGACTTGAATCAGAGGACAGACGACGGAGGACAGAAGACAGACTCAAGCCGTCCTCCACCTGCCATTGGTCCCCAATTTCAGTGTCTGTCCTCCGTCATCTGCCCTCTGTCATCTGAAGCTTACGAGCCAGCTCCACTGCCGGCTCGTAAGCAGGCGCGATCTTCAGCGTCGTGCGCACCGCGGCCGCGGCCTCTTCCTTTCGGCCGAGTTCCAACAGCGTGAGCGAGCGCAGGTGCAGCAATTCCGGGCGCGTCGGCTCCTGCGCGAGTGCCGCATCGAATTCCTTGAGCGCCTCGGCCGGCTTTCCGGCGTCGAGCAACGCGCCGCCATAGTTCATATGCAGGCCGGGATGATCCGGCTGCTTTTGCCGGACCTCGGCGAAGAACCCGAGCGCGCCCTCGGCCTGGCCGGCTTGGAACATCGCCACACCGAGCCAGTAGGTGGCTTCCACGGAATCCGGACGCAGCTTCCGCACCTGCGCGTAAGCCATCGCGGCGCCGGCGTAATCCTGCTGCGCCATCTTCACGTCGCCGAGCCCGAGCTGCGCGGACGCCAGGTCCGGACGCAACTGCAGCGCCTTTTGAAAAGCTTCCGCCGCCGGCGCCTGCTGCCCGGAACGCAACCGCGCCACGCCGAGCAGGGACCAGCCAGCGGCGACACTGGGATCGATCTGCTGTGCGCGCTCCACGTGCGCGAGCGCACTCGCCGTCTGGCCGGCGTCGAGTTCCGCCTGCGCCAGGTTGCGCAGGACGTCGGGATGATCGGGCCGGATGCGCAATGCCTCGGCCAGCTCCGCGAGCCCGGCTTTTGTGTCGTGCGCCTCGAGCAGCGCCGCCGCGAGGTTGTTATGCGCGCGGCTATTGTCGGGGCGCTTGCTCACGGTGTCCTGCCATAGCGTCATGGGTGTCGCGTAGTCACGGTTGCGCTCAACCGTCAGCGCACCGGCTGCGATCGCGGCCGCGATCGCCACCCAGGCCGCGCGTTTGCCGGCGCTCGCATAAGCGCCCAGCGCCAGCGCGGTCAGCACGACCGCCAGCGGCAGGTACATGCGATGATCGGCGATGGTCTGCGTCGCCACCGGCACCACGCTCGACGTCGGGGCCAGCACGGCGAAAAACACCATGCCCGCAAAACCCACCACCGGCTTGGCGCGCACCGCCACGAGCATCGTCACCGCCAGTCCGCCGATCAGCGCCACGTCAAGCAACGCGCCGGCCGACATGGGCGTGATGTAGTCGTTGTAATCGAAAACCAGCGGATATGGATAAACCGAGCGGGCGAGATAACCCATGATCGCCTCACCCTGGGTCACGAGGTACGCCAGCGGCGTCACGCCCACGCCAAAGCCCGCCGTGCCGCCGCGTCCGCCCGAGTGCACGACGAGCCAGATCAGCAAGACCCACGTCGCCATCAGCGCCGCGTGCAACCGCCCGCGCTGCCGCCACGCTCCGGCAAAGGTGCCGGCCAGGAAAGTCCGGTCGTAGAGCAGGACGATCAGCGGCGCCGAAACCATCATCTCCTTGCTCGCCATGCCGAGCAGGCAGGCGATGACCGCAACCAAGCCCCATACCTTGGCACGAGTCGGAGCTTCGACCGCGCGGATGAAAGCATACAGCGTTAGCAGATAAAACAGCGCCGCCAGCAATTCCGTCCGCTGCGAAATGTAACTCACCGCGGCCGTCTGCAACGGATGCACCGCCCAGATCGTCGCGATCGCCAGCGCCAGCCACGTGGCGGGCTCGCGGAATTTCTCCGGCATCGCCGGCTGGGCCAACGTGCGCCGCAACACACCGAAGAGCACGAGTGCCGCCAGGATGTGCAGCGCCAGGTTGAAGATGTGGTAACCGAAAGGATTCTCGCCGCCGACCGCGTAGTTCAGGGCCAGGGAGAGATTCGCGACGGGCCGCGCACAGATCGGCAATCCGCCCACCGGCGGCGAGAGCGGGCCACTGAGCGGCCAAAGCGAGCGAATGGAGGCGTTCTCGGTGATCGACGGCCCGTCATCCAACACAAACGGCGTGTGCAGCACATTCCAGTAAACCGCCACCGGCGCCACCACGAGCAGCAGCGCGATCAACCAAGGCCGGGGACTCACACCAAGAAACGAAGAAGCGAAGGACGGACGGGGCACAGCAGCCAGTTAGATTCTTTCGAACGGGTTTGCACAGAAGGAAACGAAGCGAGCAAAGGCGATCGTTCGACCAAGACATTTTCACAGGAGGTAACGGAGAAAACTGAGGATTGGATAAACCCGACCTCAAAACTCCGTTCCCTCCGTTACCTCCTGTAAGAATTGGTCGAGTAGTCCGCCGCACCGGCCTTGACTCGTATGTCATAAAGGCAAACTGGGAGCATGCAAATTAGCCCCCGTCTGCTGACTGTCTGTCTTCTGTCCTCCGTCGTCTGTCATCTGTCGTCCGCCAGCTCCGCTGGTTCCGCTCCCCTGCCCGACGAGGCCGCATTGAAGGCCATGACCGCCCGCTTTGCGCCGGTTTCGATCACGGCGGACACCTCCGCCCTCCCGGCCAACGAGAAGCTCGCGCTCGCGAAGATCGTCGAGGCGGCCCGCATCATCGACGGCATTTTTCTCCGCCAGTCCGCCCCGCTCAATACGACCTGGCTCAGCGCCCTCGCCCGCGACCACTCGTCGCTCGGCCGCGCCCGTCTCCACTACTTCACCATCAACGCCGGCCCGTGGTCGCGTCCGGATGCCGACGCGCCGTTCATCCCGGGCGTCGGACCGAAGCCCGAGGGCGGCAACTTCTATCCGTCCAACACGACGCGTGAGGAAATCGACAAGTGGATCGGCACGCTCTCGCCCGCCGACAAGGAGCAGGCCACCGGCTTCTTCACCACCATCCGCCGCAACCCCACCGGCGCATTCACGATCGTGCCGTACAGCGTCGAGTACCAGCCGGAGCTCCTGCAGATGGCCGCGCTGCTCAACGAAGCCGCCGCCGCAACGACGCAGCCGACGCTGAAGAAATACCTCGAGCTGCGCGCCCGCGCGTTCCTGACCAACGACTATTACGACAGCGACATGGCCTGGATGGAGCTCGACGCCTCCATCGAACCGACCATCGGGCCCTACGAGACCTACGAAGACCTGTGGTTCAGCTACAAGGCCGCCTACGAGGCCTACATCGCCATCACCGACACGGCCGAGTCGAGCAAGCTCGCGCGCTTCAGCGCCGAACTGCAGGGCCTCGAGGACAAGCTCCCGATCGATCCGAAATTCCGCCGCCCGAAACTCGGCGGCCTCTCGCCGATCCGCGTCGTGGACGTGGTGTTCACATCCGGCGACGGCAACCGCGGCATCCAGACCGCCGCCTACAATCTCCCCAACGACGAGCGCGTCGTCGCCGCCAAGGGCTCGAAGCGCGTCATGCTGAAGAACGTCCAGGAAGCGAAATTCGAGAAGGTGCTCAAGCCCATCGCCGCCGTCGCGCTCGCGCCGGCCGATGCGGACATCGTCGCCTTCGACCCGTTCTTCACCCACATCCTGATGCACGAGCTCATGCACGGCCTCGGGCCGCAGGAGATCACGGTCAACGGCCGCAAGACGTCCGTGCGCCAGGAGCTCAAGGAAACCAACAGCGCGCTCGAGGAAGCCAAGGCCGACATCTCCGGCCTGTGGGCGCTGCAGCAGCTCATGGATAAGGGCGTGCTCGACGCCAAGGACCAGCACGCGCTCTACACGACCTTCCTCGCCTCCACCTTCCGCACGCTGCGCTTCGGCGTCACCGAGGCCCACTCGAAGGGCATGGCGCTGCAGCTCAACTGGCTGCTCGACCACGGCGCGTTCGTCATCGGCAAGGACGGTCGCTACGCGGTCGACTACACCAAGATCCGCGCCGGCGTAGAAAGCCTCGTCACCGAGATCATGACCACCCAGGCCACCGGCGACTACGCCCGCGCCAAAGCCCTCCAGCAAAAATACTTCGTCATCCGCCCGGAAGTGCAGGCGATGCTGGACAAGCTCACCGGCGTCCCGGTGGACATTGAGCCGCATTACACCGCGGTGGCGGAGTAATGCGCGGTAAGTGGCAAGGGGTAAGAGGTAAGCGCAAGAGCAGAGTCCGGATCTGAAATCCAAGATCTGAGATCTCAAATTTCAAAGGGCCCGCAGCAATGCGGGTCTTTTCTTTTCCCCAACCAAGGCATTTTACAGGAGGTAACGGAGAGAACAGAGGGAATCTCTCTAACTCGGGATCGAACCCTCGGTTTCCTCCGTTCGCTCCTGTAAGATTTGTCCCCTGTCACCTGTCTCCTGTCCACTGCACGATTCTGCTTCAGTTTCCCTGCAGCGTGCCGATAAGGCGGCACACGATGATCACTTCCCGGATATCCGAGCAGGAACTCCTGGCGGCTGCCAAGGAATTGCCTGGCGCCCCCCGTTTGCTCGTGGACCTTGGCGTCCTCGTCAACGATCCCGCCACCGACGCCACGGAAGTCACCGACCTCCTGAAGCAGGACCCTGCCCTCGCCGCCCGGATCATCCGCATGGCGAACAGCGCCGCCTATGGCCGATCCTCGCCCGCCGCGTCGATCGACGATGCCGTGAGCTGCGTCGGTTTCGCCGAGGTGCACCGCCTCGTCGGCGCGCTCGCCGCCACCCAGCTGGCCGAGAAGCCGCTCGAGCACTACGGCCTGACCGGTGAGCGCCTGCGCAGTGTTTCCCTTTTCACGGCCGTCCTCATGGAGGAACTCTCCAAGTTCGCCGGCGAGAGCCAGCGCCGCTGCTACACCGTCGGCCTGCTGCGCTCGGTCGGCATCATGGCGCTGCAGATCCTCGCCCGGAAGCACGGCCACATCCCGCCCTTCAATCCCGGCACCGGCCAGCCCCTCGACGAGTGGGAGAAGATCCACTGGGGCATCGATAACTGCGAGGCCGCGGAAATCATCCTCCGCGAATGGCGCCTGCCGCACGAGACCATCTCCGCCGTCCGCCATCATTACCGTCCGGCCGGCAAGCACAGCCCGATCATCCACCAGCTCTTCCTGGCCGCCGGCGCCGCATACGATCGCTTCGAAGGCATCCCCGGCGAGGAAAGCTACTGGCAGATCACGCCCGAGAATTTCCGCAAGACCGGCCTGGAGCTCGCCGAGCTGCAAGCCGCCGGCGAAAAAGCCCAGCGCATCTTCCAGCGTTTGGAAGCGGCGATGGAATAGCGCTGCGCGCTATTCCCGGACCAGCCACAGCGCAGGCTGGGCGACTGGTCCCGGGCTGGCAGAAGCCAGCATCGGGAAGACGGACGTCGGACGACAGACGGCGGACCAAACTGGACCTCACAGGAGGCAACGGAGGAAACAGAGGTTCTTCTCAGTTCTCTCCGTTAGCTTCTGTGAAATGCCTTGGTCGGCGATTCCCGTTTAATCCAGCTTGCTGCGTCGCAAGCGGGTGTCGACCTCGGACCAAAGCGCGGCTGCCGCCGGATCGGCGTCGTAGTCGGCCTGGGCTTCATCGAGCAGGGCTTTCTCCCGCCGGGTCGGTCCAGAGGCCTCCTCCATGCGCCAAAGCCGTTCCAGAATCTCATCGCGGTCCTGCGGGGACAACTTGGTCAGTTCGGCAATGATCTCCGCTTTGCTCACGCCGGCAATCTAGGTGCCGGCATTCGCTCCGCAAGACAGCAATCGGAGAAGCGCCGCCGAGGACCAAAACCCGGGCTAGCTTTTAACCACGGACTACACCGACAACACGGATGGTTCGAACCCAAGCCTCTATCCACTCGGACCGGGACCTTGCCGGAGATAACCGAGGGAACAGAGGCTCCGATGGTCGGAAATGCATTCGCCGCGGTCGATCCAGCCCGCAACGCGGGGTTGTCGAGCGAGAGAGCGTGCGCATGATTGGTGGGCGTTCCCCCATCGTTTCCCTCCCTACCCCGGTCACCATGTCTCTTCGTCTTTGCGTCGCCTTGTTTTTGTCGTCCCTGCTCGCACCACTGGCCGTTTTGGCCACGCCGGCGCACTCGCTCACGGTCGCCGAGGGCCTGGTCAATCCGCTGGGCTTCCATGAAGCCGCGCCGACGTTCTCCTGGAAATTGCCGGACGGCGTGAAGCAACAGACCGCCTACCGGCTTGAGGTGACCTCCGGCCGCAAACCCGTGTGGGACTCGGGCTGGGTCACTTCCAACCAATCGACGTTCGTCCGCTACGGCGGCGCGCCCCTCCCCTCGCGGGCGCGCGTGGCGTGGCGCGTGCGGTTCCGCGACGAAGCCAACCGCGACTCCGGCTGGAGCGAGCCTGCCACGCTCGAACTCGGCCTGCTCGCCAACGCCGACTGGAAAGCCAGCTGGATCCGTCCCGCGACGGAAAGCGCGAAGGACCAGGAACCCGTGGCGCGCGTGGCCAAGACGTTCGCCGTCGGCGCGCAAGTGAAGCAGGCGCGGCTCTACGTTACGGCCCGCGGCTTGTTCGCGGTTTCCCTCAATGGCCAGCGCGTCAGCCAGGATCACTTTGCCAACGGTTGGACCGCCCCGCATCGCCTCGACACGCTCACGTACGACGTCACCGCGCAGCTCCAGCGCGGCGACAACCGCATCGAGGCCCAGCTCGGCAAGGGCTGGTACGCCGGCCGGTTGATCTGGAAGGGCGGCTATGCCACCTACGGCACGCAGTCGGAACTCCTCCTCCAACTCGAGATCGAGCTGCAGGACGGCACCAGGCAGGTGGTGGTGTCCGACGGCAGCTGGCAGGGCACGTTCGCCGGCCCGATCGTCAGCTCGAGCATCTACGACGGTGAACACTACGACGCCCGCCGCGCTGTCGAGGGCTGGGCGCCGGTCGCCGCCAACGCCGATCTCGGCGCGCAGCAGCTGACGCCGAAACCTTTCGCTCCCGTGCGCGCGACCGAGCACCTCACGCCCGTCGCCATCACCGAACCGGCCCCGGGCGCCATCGTCTTCGACCTCGGCCAGAACATGGTCGGCTGGCCGCGCCTGCGCATCCCGGTCGCCAAGAACGGCACGGTCACCGTGCGCTTCGCCGAAATGCTCAACGCCGACGGCACGCTCTACACCGCCAACTACCGCTCGGCCAAATCCGTCGACAGCTACACCGCCGCCGCGGACGGGACGATCGACTGGCAACCGGAGTTCACCTTCCACGGTTTCCGTTACGTCGAACTCAGCGGCCTGCCCGCCGGCGCCAAGCCCGCGAAGGAATGGGTCGAAGGCGTCGTGCTCCACACCGACCTGACCGCATCGGGCCGCTTCGCCAGCTCGCTGCCGAAGCTCGACCGCCTGCAGCAAAACATCATCTGGGGCCAGCGCGGCAACTTCCTCGACATCCCGACCGACTGCCCGCAGCGCGACGAGCGCCTCGGCTGGACCGGCGACGCGCAGGCGTTTTGCCCGACGTCCGTGTTCAATTACGACTGCCTCGGTTTCTGGAAGAGCTGGCTCGCTTCGATGCGCGCGGAGCAACTGCCCGACGGACGCATTCCCTCGACGATTCCCGCCGCCCACGTCGGCGCCTCCAGCCCCGGCTGGATGGATGCCGCCACGTTCATTCCCTGGGATTTGTATGTGCGCACCGGCGACACGGATCTCCTGCGCGAGAACTTCGCCATGATGACGCGCCTCGTCGCCTGGTACCGCGGCCAGCTGGTGGATGGCCTGATGCCCAAGGTGAACGGCTATGGCGACTGGCTGCAGCCCCACGCCAAGGAGACGAAAGGCGACACGCCGGTCCCGCTGCTCGGCCTGGCCTTCTATGCCCGCAGTGCGCAGATCCTGGCCGACTCCGCGCGCGTGCTCGGCCGCACCGCGGAGGCTGACGCCGCCGAGGCCGAAGCCCGCGCCGCCGCCGCCAGTTTCACGAGCCACTACTTCGATGCGGAAGCCCGCATCCAAAACGTGCCCGAAACCCAGACCACCTACGTCATCGCGCTCGAGTTCAACCTCCTGCCCGCGGAGCTGCGTCCGAAGGCCTTTGCCCAACTCGTTCGCCTCGTGGAAGCCGCGGACAACCACCTGCGCACCGGCTTCCTCGGCACGCCGTACATCGTCGCCGTGCTCGACCGCGGCGGCCGGCCCGACCTCGCCTACCGCCTGTTGCTGCAGGAAACTTATCCGTCGTGGTTCTACTCCATCAACCAAGGCGCCACCACGATGTGGGAACGCTGGAACAGCTACAGCCACGACAAAGGCTTCGGCGACGCCGGCATGAATTCCTTCAATCACTACGCTTACGGCGCCATCGGCCAGTGGATGTACGAACGCGTGGCCGGTCTCGCGCCCGATCCCGCGCAACCCGGCTACCGCCACTTCTTCGTGCGTCCGCTCGCCCAAGGCCCGCTTGAGTCCGCCCGCGCCGAATACGAAACCCCGTACGGCAAAGCCGTGAGCGCGTGGACGAAGAAGAACGGCGTGGTACAGATGGAAGTGACCGTTCCCCCCGGCACGACCGCCACGGTCGAGTTCCCCGACCAGCGCCCCGCGCAGCTCGCCGGCCCCGGCACGCACCACTACGAGGCGAAGGTCGAGTGAACTTGGATTGACGAAAAATTGGCCGCAAAGAGGCGCCAGCCGCCGCCAAGCCTATGGCCGGCAAGCAGGAGGCGCAAAGTCAGCGAACTCTATTTTCGGCGCGGCTTCAGGAGCGTGTGGAAGCCCATTTCCTTGCGTGGCGCTGGCGGTGGATTCAGCAACGGCCGGATTTTTTCGTAGACGTCACGCAGGATCACATCGTGCGTGATCAGCTTCTTATCGATCTCAGCGAGGCGTTTGAAAACCGTCGCGTGCGCCTGCAGCTCCTCGCGCATCTGCACAAAGGCGCGGACCACGAACAAACTCATCTGCACAGCACGCGGGCTGTTGAGCACCGTCGCTGCCATGAGCGCTCCATGCTCAGTGAAAGCCCAGGGAATAGTGCGAAGACCACCGTGCCGTTTCGGGGAACTCATCGCAGACTGCGATGACATCGGAGCATTCACTTCATCTTCAGACGCTTGCGATCTTGATATCGCAATCTGCGATATCAAGTTGGCGTATTCTTCACGGGTGAGTTGAAAGCGAAAGTCAGAGGGGAAACGCTCGGCATTTCGTTTAACCGCTTCGTTCAGGCGGAAGGTCGGCACGCCATACAAACGGGCGAGGTCACTATCGAGCATCACGCGCTGGCCGCGGATGCGATGAATGGGAGGCAATTCGTTTTTCATGGGCATGAGTTGCTAAAACTACAAGTGCCCGGCCCCGGCGAAATTCAGCCGACAGGAAAACGATCCTGCAAGAGCACAGTCGAACGGGACTCCGCAGCGGGGCAACATAGTCTCTGTGATCTCCGTTGCCTCCTGTGAGGTTGGTTTGCTCGGATCGGATTAGTGAAGATGAGTGGAGATTAGCGGTGGGAACTGAATTGGGTTTGATCCGCTCGTTCGCTTCCGCTTCGCTCGCGGCCTCGTCGGGCCAGGCGGGAATTGTGCGTCACTGCAACTTCCACCCCCAAGGCCTATGAACGCGGTACCGGTAATTGTCTTCGGCGTATTGATTCTAGCGATCCTCGCGGTCGGCGTGATCCTCAGCAAAAAGCGCAGCAGTCCTCGCCTGCCCACGCGCCCGCAGCAGCCCCAATCCGACGACGGCCTGCTCCAAGGCGTCATGCTCGGCACCCTGCTCAACCAAGCCAGCACGCCACCGCCCGAGCACCCACATGGCTCGAGCCACACGCCGCCCGCCACCGAGCAGCACCACACGTTTCCCGACACCAGCCATCACCACGACTCCAGCGGTTTCGATGCGAGCAGCAGTCATAGTCACCACTGAACGGAGGACGGAGGACAGACGACGGAGAACGGACGACAGACCAGCAATCAACTCAAAGCTCAGACTCTTCACGCACCCCAAGCTCTTCGCTCTTAGCTCTCGGCTCTCAGCTCCTAGCCCCTCCCCGTGCCCGTCCTCATCGCCCTCATTCTCCTAACCCTGCTCGCGCTGCTCTTCTACGTCGGCCGGATGCTCTTCCTCGCCGCCGGCACCCCCGGCGGAAACTTCGACGCCCCGAGCAATCCCAGCGACCTGGCGACCTTTGCCGAGCAAAGCCTCCAGCACGACACCTGCAGCCACGGCCACGACTCGGGGAGTTTCGATAGCGGGAGTCACAGCCCTCACTGAACTCCAAGCCCCAAAGGATGACCCTGTTTCACGTTCCTCTTCTTTTATGAATCCTCAGGAAAATCTTAAAACATACGTGCATCTTCTTGCGAAGAAGCATGGGGGCCTTGAAGGCCTCCGCCATGAAATTGAAAAGAACACCCGCATGCTGAGCACCGGCCCTCGCGCCGGCCTGGAGCTTGCCGCCGCGCCCGATGCAACGCGAGGCGCCGCGATCGGGGCACTGGAGTCACTGAGCATGAATCGCGACGTGACTTCGGAACAGGCATACTACCTCGAGGCGATCATCAAGGCCGACATCCGGCCCGTCATTGATATCATCGACGGCAAGTACACCAGCGAGCATCCGTTGTGGAAACACTTGTCTTCCGATGCCGGAATCCGGGGCCGATTGGAGGCGTGTTTCTCCTCGATCGGCCGTCTCGAACTGCCGGGAAATCCCCAGCTGCCTTATGGTGGCACCGCTTTCGTTGTCGGTAACGGCCTCGTCATGACCAATCGCCATGTCGCGGAAATATTCGCAACCGGACTCGGCATCACCGCCCTCAATTTCAGACCGGGTTTGCGGGCGGGTGTCGATTTTCTACGCGAGCAGAGCCGCCCCACCGGGCCGATCTTCCGCGTCACGCGCATCGTAATGATCCATCCCTATTGGGATATGGCCTTACTGGCCGTGGACGGAATCGGCTCGCGCCAATGGCTGCCGCTGTCGCTGCAGGACGCCCGCGAAATCCAGGGGCAGATTGCAGTCGTGGGGTATCCGGCCTTCGACCCGCGCAATCCCGCCGATGTGCAGCAAAACCTGTTCAATGGGCGCTACGGTGTGAAGCGTCTCCAGCCAGGCGAACTTCAGGGCGCGATGCAAACCGGCAGCTTCGGCAAATTCGTCAACGCTGCCACCCATGACTGCTCGACGCTCGGGGGAAACTCAGGCTCCGCGGTCATCGATCTCGCAACCGGCCGGGTGGTCGGCCTTCATTTCGGGGGACTCTACCAGGCGCAGAACTACGCCGTGCCCACCGCGGCCCTCGCACAGGATCAGCGCGTCGTGGATGCCGGGGTCGATTTCGACGGCGTTCCTCACCCCGGCCCCACTGGCTGGGAGAATTGGTGGGAGCGCGCTGCTGGCGGCGAACAAACCGCCGGTGCCGGCGGGCCGCCGATCCAAGATCCGCCGGGCACGGGTTGCCCCGCCGCCGACGCCGGTGGCTCCGCCGTGCACTTCGACGTCCCGCTCCGCATCACGATTTCCCTAGGCTCCGACCGGGGCGGCATGCCGGTCCTCTCGGCCATCACCCCAGGAGAAAATGTCGGTACGGAAGGAGTGCCGTTCCACGATTCAGACTACTCCACGCGGACCGGGTACGATCCCGATTTCCTGCGCGCACACAGCGGACCGGCGATCACTGTCCCCATGCCGACCGCCACGAATACCGATGTCCTTGCCGTCACCAACACGGGATCGCATGAGCTCAAATACGAAAATTTTTCCATTCAGATGCATGCCGGGCGGCGTCTCGCGCTGGTCACCGCCAGCAACGTCACCAAGGAGCCAGCCCTGCGCAAACCGGAGGCGGGACGCGACTACACCCGCAAGGGACTCTCCGGTCTGGGCGACGGCGGCAGCGAGAAATGGTTTTCCGATCCACGGTTGGACGCCCGGTTCCAGCTGCCGGACGTGTTCTTCACCAAAGATCGCAAGGCCTTCGACAAGGGCCATCTCGTGCGCCGTGAAGACGTGGCGTGGGGCCGGACGTACGACATCCTGCGGCGGGCCAATGGCGACAGCTACCATGTGACCAATTGCTCCCCACAGGTGGCGGACTTCAACCAGTCGGCCAAGGGCGATGGCAATTGGGGCGATCTTGAGAACCACGTGCTGTCCGAGGCGGCCAGCGAGCGCCTGTGCGTCTTCGCCGGGCCCGTGCTCAAGGCGGACGACACGGTCTTCCACGGCGTCGGCGACGGGGGCAAGCCCATCCTGGCGCGGATTCCCTCCAGTTTCTGGAAAGTGATCGTGGCCGCGGTGGGCGATGGCATCGCCGCCTTCGGCTTCGTGCTCGAGCAGGATCTGTCGAAAGTGCAGTTCGAGGAATTCGTCCCGGGCGATTTCGCGCCCGAGATGCACCGCCTGTCCGACATCGCCAAAATGACGAAGGTCGTGTTCGCACCCGAACTCCTGGCGGCAGACCAGTACGACGCCTTCCGCGGTACCGAATTAGCCCAGCGTACTGGAATCAAACGGGTGCCTTGAAAATGCCCGTCGATCTCAACCTCCTCGACGGGCCCCAGCGCGCAATCGTGCGCGAAGCATTTCTGACCTCCTTCGATGCCGATGCGCTGAAACGGATGCTGGACGACAAGCTTGATCGAAAACTTTATACTCTGGTCGCTCCCGGTCCCTTGGACGGAGTCGCCTACGACCTCCTGAATCGCGCGCGGGCCGAGGGCTGGCTCGACCAGCTGATCGCCGCCGCAGAGGAGACCTCCGGCAATTCGCTGGTTCGGAACCTGCGCGCGACGCTCGCGTCCAGCGCGGCGCTGGACCTTGCCACTGTCGATGCTCGCCTGAAGAAAACCGCTTCCGCGAGGGCGGGATTGGAGCGCTTTGTGCGAGACGACGGCGGTTTCGTCAACTGGGGGACCTGGGTGGAACGCATGGCCGGGATCGGCCGGCAGATATGCCGCGTCGAATATTCCCACGGACTCCAGATCAGCGGCGGCACGGGATTTCTCGTCGCTCCCGACCTCATTCTGACCAATTACCACGTGATCGAACCACTGATGGCCGCACGCGACTTCTCGCGTGTCACATGCCGGTTCGACTTCGCTGTCGGGTCCGTTCCCCACGCGCCGGTCGGACTCGCGGCCAACCCGCTGGTCGGCTTCAGCCCGTACAGCCTGCACGATCCCGGCGACATGGGTGGCCTGCCGGCCGCGGATCAGCTCGACTACGCCTTGTTGCGGCTGGCGCAACCGGTGGGCCAGGAAATTGTCAGCGGGACGCCGCGCGGCAACGTCACCCTAGAGTCGGCAACACCCTTGCCCGCAGCCGGAAGCATCCTGTTCATCGGCCAGCATCCGGAACTCAATCCGCTCAAGCTGGCCGTCGGCGCAATCCAAGCGGCAAACGCCAATGCCACCCGCGTCCGCTACGATGCCAACACCGAACCAGGTTCGTCGGGCTCACCGTGTTTCAATGTACAATTGAAACTCGTCGCCCTTCATCACGGCGGCGATCCAGACTACAAGCGACTGCAGGGGGCATTCAACCAAGGCATTCCCACCGGCCTGATTGTCCAGCACCTAGCCGCGCAGGGCATCGCTCCTTTCTGGATCTGATCCCGGTCAATTCGCACCATGCTCACCCCCCAACAGCGCAAGGATCTTCGGGATCAAATTTTGAATGCTTTCGTCGATGCGAAGGCCTTGGAGATGTTTCTCGATGAGCACATGAACCTGAAGCTCGATCGATATGTGGCTTCGAAAAATAATTTCGAGACGCAATGCTTCGACCTGATCAACCGGGCTCAAAGCGATGGCAAAATCACGGATTTGCTCCAATCCTTGGCAAACCACCACTCCAACGCCGGCTTCAGCGCTTTTGCGGCCGGTTTGCTGGCAACCCAAACGCCTTTGCCGGTTGCCGCCCCGCCCCGGACGCTGGCCCGACCTTACATCGTCAAACGACGCCCCATCCTCAACCGGCGAAAATTCTGGGATCATCTGGCCTCCTTTGCCACCGAGTCCGGCAACCGCGTGCTGGTCGTCAAGGGAGGTGTGGGCAAATCTTACTCCTTGTGGCTAGCGAGCCACCATTGCGCTTCCGGGAAACAATGCGCATCTATCGTCCAAGTCTCGGTCAACGCCGGCAAGGTTCTCGACGTTGACGGCACTCGCATTGTCTCTCTCATCGCCGACCGCCTCTGGGGCCATGCAGTCGCGACGGATGAGTTTGCCACGCCGGTCCGCGGCAGCCGCGATTTCGGTGCGCTGCTCGTCCAACGGCTGTCGCAGATTCAGGAACGGACCTGGATATTTCTCGACGAATTCAACCTGGTTAACATCGACGATTCGGCACTCGAACTGTTGCGCAAGCTCTGTACGGCGATCGACGCTGGTGAGTGCCCCAAAGTGTGGCTATTGCTCGTGGGCCTCGATCCCGCGAAGCTCGACGCACGGGTGGGTGCGTACCTCCCAACCGATGATGTAGAGCGCCCCACACAGGAAGATATCAAGGACTACCTAGTTTGGTTTGCCCAAACCTTGGGCCGCTCCGTCACCGCCGCCAGCCTCGACCAGGTCACCGCGGAACTCGGTGCGCTGCTGCCGGACTGGCCTGGGCACGCCGACTGGGCGACATTCCATCGTAAGTTAGCCGAGAAATGCCAGGCGATCGAACAAGGAGTCCTGAAATGAGCACGCCGGACAAATCCGACCAAGATCGCGCCGAGGCGCTGGCTTGGCTACAGGAAACCACCAGCCGTTCCGAAGTCGACCGCGGTCTCTCACCCTACCTCGACGCCGCCGCGGTGCTTTCGACGTTTCAACTCAAAAAAATCAAACCCGCGGCGGGCGCTCCCCCGCAAGATCCCACCGAGACGCTAATGGCGCTCACCGACCGCTGCCAGTTTGTCGACACGCCCGATCGTGACACTTGGCAGCTGAAGGACTCGCTCCGGCACGAGATCCTCCACCGCTTGCGGACCCCGGCCGCCATGCGCCAAGCGCGGACAGTCAATGAAGTCCCGCCGGGCGATCCGATCCAAGACGGCATCGATCTGCTTCTCACAGGTGAAAAGATTCTTCTCGACCGCATGACCTTCGAGCAGCTACTGGGGCTCGAGCGAGCCAGCCAGTGGTTCGAGGAGACGGAGGTGACGGTTCCCCAACGGACTGACCTCGTCGCCCGGATCGATCGCGAACGGCTGTTCGCGCCCATGAACAAGATCGCAGGCGAAGGTTTCGTCGATCGAGTGGACTTTCTCCGCCAGCTTTCGGACTACGTAGGCGTGCTGCCAGCCGACACCGTTTTCCAAAGCTTCAGACGCGGTGTACGGAAGATCAGCTACCAATTCATCGACCGACCTCCGATCCACATCCACGCGCCCGGCGGGATGGGTAAGTCCTCGCTGCTGGCTCGGTTCATCCTGGACCACGCTCGCCCGGGCTTGGTTCATCCGATGCCTTTTGTCTATCTAGACTTCGACCGCGGTTCGCTGGATCCCCGAGAACCGGCGACCTTGCTCACCGACGCCATCCGGCAATTGCTCACCCAGTTCCCGGCGATCGCCCGTGATTTCGAACTGCTCTCCGACGAGGCCCGGGAGAGTTTTGCGCGTTCCGACAGTGTGGAGCGCTCCAAGAGCAGCCACTATGGGGCCGCTGAAAATTTCATTCGTCGCTTCCGCCGCCTCGTTGAGGCCATCGCCGAGCAAAACGACCAGCCGGTGGTAATCATTCTGGATACCTTGGAGGAGGCCGAATATCATGGCGCTAGCGCGATGCATGTCACTTGGAGTCTTCTCCAGGATCTTCTGCGTCAGGTCAGCCGTCTACGAATCGTCACAGCTGGCCGCTCTCCACTTTCGCCTAGGCTCCGCCGCGAGCCGATCGAGTTGACGGAACTGCCGGACGAAGCCGCCGTGCAGTTGATCGTCCAGCGCACCCGGACGCTGCCAGGCGGCCCCATCACCGCCAGCGATGCCCGAAAGATCGTCGACTTGGTCGGTGCCGTTCCACTGAGCCTGATGCTGGCTTCTCGCGTGGTGATCAGGGAGGGGCTCGACGCGCTGCGAGATACGGTACGGCGGCGCAGCCTTTTCGTCCAGATCAAGACGGAGGAACAACAGGGCATGCTGTATCGCCGCATCCTCGGCCATGTCCGGACCCACAACCCCCAACTCGAAAGAGTGGCCAATCCCGGCCTCATCCTGCGCCGCATCACCCCGGAAGTCATCGAACACATCCTGGCAGGCCCGTGCAAACTCGCGCTCCGGCGCCCGCACGACAGCTATCGTTTATTCGAAGCCCTCGCTCGTGAGACCGGGCTGGTCGACCCCTATCGCGAACCGGGCGCGCTGTGGCACTTGTCGGCGGTGCGGCGCGTCATGCTTCCCAAGCTGCGCGAAGAACTCGGGACGCTGGCGACCGACCTTCATCGGGCAGCCGCCATCTACTACGCAAGACAGCCAGGCCTTATTGCCCGAGCCGAACAGCTTTATCACCGCCTGTGGCTGGACGAAGACTTCGCGCAACTCGATGCCCTCTGGCAGCCGGAACTCGGGCCCCAGTTGCGTAGCGCCTACGAGGAACTGGCCCCAGCCCAGAAAATCTGGCTCGGCGACAAGCTCGGCATCGAGCTCGATTCTGAACTGCGCGAGCAAGCCAGTTACGCCATTTGGGCAAGACAGACCGAACAGCGCGCCCAAACCTTGCTCACAAACGGCCTGGCCCGAGAAGCGTTGGAGGCGGTCCGGGAACGACCGCGCAGCGCGGAGGTCGTTTCGCTACTGATTCTCGAGACGGACATCCTGAAGCTGTTGGGATTGTCTAGTGAAGCTGTCAAGGTTTTGAGGTTCGGGCTTCAGGCCGCCACTGAAAGGGCCGACGGACACGCGATCATGACCCTTCTGCTCCGTCTCTCCTTCCTGCTGGAAGCGCGCGGTGAACTCGAAGCATCCTTCCAACAAGCCGCCGAGGCCGCGCAAACCGCAAGCCACCTCAAATCTCCCTTAGATTACCTGAGTGCATGCGCGGCCATGCTTCGTCTGATACGGAAATTGGATTCGTCCCTTGCCGATGACTCCATGCTAGATCTTTCGGAGGCACGGAAGCGCGTGCGCAATTCAGTCCAGCGCGGAGCGCTTGGAGTACTTGAGGATTCAGAGATACTACATCAAGTATCTCTACGGCCCGCGCTCTTGCAGGAGCTCGCCGCCGAACTTGGTTTTCTTTATCGTCCAATTCTCGTCACCGCTGTCAGCACGCTAGGGATTTCTCCGGAAGATCAACTGGCGCTGCGGGAATATGCTCAAGGCCGACTCGGTGACTTGGATAAATCCCAGCAACGCACGCTTGAACAGCTTGGCCGACGTAAAACCTCGCGTGGTATCGGTCGCGAGGTCGCCGCCCTCGTGCCCGCTTTCCCAGAATTCTTCGTCCGGCGTTTTGCACGTACAGTAGAGGACTCGTTGCATCGGACCCTCAGCGCGCCGCTAGGTGAGGCACGTAGCGTGCTTAACTCAGCTCCGAGGAAACTAGACAGCTATGCCTTGTCGAAAATTTCCGATGTCCTTGCCTCTGTATTTAATCCTTCAGAAATCGCTCTTCTGACCCGCGACATCTTCGACGTCGAATTGGACTCCCTCGCTCTCCGTGGAGTATTGGCTCCCTTCAAAGGAAAACTTCTGGCCTTGTTAGAATATGCTCAAAACCGCGGGGCTTTTGAATCCCTACTAATCCGCTTAGTTCGTAGCCGGCCAGATAATGAAAAGCTCAAGAAGATCGCCCAAGAAGCATTCGCTCCTTCTGAAGTGAAAAAAAACTCTGAGCTAAAGCGACCAGAGTTAGAAATGTAGTGCACTGTCTACTTAGGTCGGAGCCGAAGGAGCCATGATCTGGAGTTCGCGTCTCTGGCCACTCCAAACTTGAGGCACACACGCTTGGCTCCAGATTCGGCGGTGATGAACAAACTTCTGGTCGTGGTCGCGTGGTTGTTGCTCGGATTCAGCCGGCTTGGCGCCGGGGAGTGCCTGCCTTGGCAGGGGCTGGGCGGGGATCAGACGCCCGAGCGGGCGGGTGTGGTGGAGATCAGGTTCCGCCGCGCGGAGGCCGGGGACGATCGGCAGCGGGGCTATTTGTTCGAGTACCAGCTGCGGAATCTCCACGCCGCGCGGGTCGCGCACGTGTACATCGCGTTTGCCTGGCAGAATCCGCAGACGCTGGCGTGGGAGGATGCCAGCCGGGATCACGCTGTGCTGGTGGCAGTGGGACCGCAGTCGTCCTCCACCCCCACCCTTGTCCGGTCCCCCGAAGCGACCGGCATCGACCACGGCGCCCGCATCGAGTGGCAGGAAGCCAAGGCGAATTAACCGCCAGCCTTCGCCGAGCCTATGGCTGGCAAGCTCCGGCACAGAGGCACCGAGAATACTTCCGATCCGTTTTAACCACGGATTACACGAAATACACGGATACCGATCCGTCGATTCTCAGATTCGGACTTCAATCCGTGTGCTCCGTGTAATCCGTAGTTAAAAATCCGAGGATTGATCTCTGCGTCTCTACCTGCCGGCCATAGGCTTGGCGACGGCTGGTGCCTCTGTGGTTAACGAATTGATATCGCGGCTTGAAGGCCGGGTGATTCGAGACAGGCTTCCGGCATGACAAGCGTGCTCGCCGCTGAACTCACCAAGCTGACCAAGCGCCAGAAATTGAATCTGGCAGATCAGTTGCTGGCCGACGCGGGCGCACACAAGAAACCCAACCTGATCCGCAGCAGCGACGACCCGGCTCTCGAGGCCGAGCTTCGGCGCCGGCTCACGGACCGCAGCCCAGGGGCCTGGCTGTCGCTCGAAGAAATTCGGGCGCAAACCAGATCCCCCGATGCCCCGGCTGCGCGTCCATCATCTCGTCGCGTTTGAATTCCGCGAAGCGCGGAACTGGTACGCTGAACTGAGTCCGCTCGCGACGGAAAGCTTTGTGTCCGCGTTTGAGCACGCGATCGAACGCATCCAAGCTCGTCCCACTTCCTGCGCCTACTGGCAGCCTCCTTTTCGGCGCGCTCGGTTGAAACGGTTTCCCTATCTCCTGCTGTTTCACGCTGATCGCCAGCAGACTACCGTGCTGATGCTCGTCCACGAAAGGCGTGAACCTGACTCGATCCGCAAAACCGCAATTCGCCGCGATCGCTAACCAAGCGCTTAACCACAGAAAACATGGAATACACAGAAGCTGATACCAAACTTGGTTCGATTCTGTGTGTTCTGAGTATTCTGTGGTTATTCCTCTCCGTTAACTCCGCGGCCTCCTGTAAGGTCGACTGATCGATAGGCAGCCACGCCATGCAAACGTAGCACACTGACGGCTGGCCAGCGGGGGTTTGTGTCGGCAGCGTCACGGCATGGAAAAACACCCGCCTTCGCTGTCCGAACTGCATTCCGGTTTACGCGTGCTGATCATCTCCACGAGCGCGGGCACCGGACATGTCCGGGCGGCGCAGGCGCTGGAGAAAGCTTTCGCGGCGGATCCGCGCGTGGGGCGCGTGGTGCATGAGGATGCGCTTAACTTTACCAACAAGGTGTTCCGAGATGTGTACTCCACCTTGTACATGCGGATGGTGCGCTCGACGCCGAATGTCCTGGGCTGGGCTTACCGCGCGAGCGACGAGCCGTGGAAGGGCGAGGCGATCCGCACCAAGTTCGACCGACTGAACACGGGCAAGCTCGTGGACTTCATCAAGGAGTTCGACCCGCACCTCACGGTCTGCACCCACTTCATGCCGGCGGCCATCATCTCCCACCTGATGGAGAAGCATCAGCTCAAGACGCGCCTGGCGATCACGGTCACCGACTTCGACTGCCACGCGATGTGGCTCATCCGCCGTTTCCACCGCTACTTCGTCGCGATCGACGAGGCCAAGGCTCACCTCGAGGCCCTCGGCCTGCCGCCGGAGCGCATCACGGTCTCGGGCATCCCGATCGACCCGGTCTTTGCCCAGCCGGTCAACCGCGCCGCCGCCCGCCGCACGCTCGGCCTCGACCCGAAACGCACCACGATCCTCCTCTCCGCCGGCGCGCTCGGCGTCGGCCCGACCGAGCTCATCGTCGAGCGCCTCAACCAGCTGAAGCACCCGTTCCAGTGCGTCGTGGTCTGCGGCAAGAATCCGGAGGTCCGCACGCGCGTCGAGAAAGCCGCCGCCGGCCACCCGAAGCGTTTCTGCGTGATGGGCTACACTGACAAGATGCATGAGCTGATGCACCTGAGCGACCTCTACATCGGCAAACCCGGCGGTCTGACAACGTCCGAGGCCCTCGCCTGCGGTCTGCCCATGGCGATCTTCTCGCCCATCCCCGGCCAGGAGGAGCGCAACAGCGACCACCTGCTGGAGAACGGCGCCGCCATCCGCTGCAACGAGCTCACCACCCTGCCCTTCAAGATCGATCGCTTGCTCGGTGATCCCAAGCGGCTCGCGGCGATGAGCGAGGCGGCCACGAAGTTGAGACACCCGCACGCCGCGTGCACCGTGGTGGAGACGTTGCTCGATGACCGGTTGCCTGTTTTGACGCTCAAAGAGAAGCAGCGCGAGGCGATGACGCAGGCCGCCGCCCGCACGGCGGGCTGAGGACGGAGGGCGGACGACAGACGACGGAGGACTGACGGCGGACTCGATCTTCAAACACGACCTTACAGGAGTTCACTGAGAGAACGGAGGGTGACCTTTCGCCAACCTCTCAACCATTTTTTAACCACGGATTACACTGATGACACGGATGGATCAGGGGGACCAGGCCGGTGGACCGAAGGCCGTGAGCTTGTCGAACGGGTTTCTTTGGGGTGTGGCGATTTCTCCGTATCAGGCGGAGGGCGGGTATAACGGGGTTGGGCAGCCGCGGACCAATTGGGCGGTGGCGGAGGAACGGGGCGATGTCGCGCCGCTTGGGCGGTCGGCGGATTTTTTGCATCACTTCGAACAGGATTTCGCACGTTGTCGGGAAATGGGGCTGAGCGCGTTTCGGCTTGGGTTGGAATGGAGCCGGGTTCAGCCGGGGCAAGGCGCGGGACTGATAGTCCCGCCTCCATTGGATAAGGCCGCGCTCGATCGTTATGCGGCGGTGCTGATCTCATGCCAGGAGCACGAGCTTGAGCCGGTGCTGACGCTGCATCACTTTGTCCATCCCGCGTGGCTCGGTCCGGATCCGTGGCTGGAGGAAACGACGCCGGCGCTGTTCGCGACGTATGTGCGGGACGCGATCGCGCACATCAACGTGCGGCTGGCGCGGCCGATCCGGTGGTTCATCACGATCAACGAGCCCAACATGCTCGTGTTGAATTCCTATCTCGGGCGTCAGTTTCCGTCGGGCAAACCCGGCGGGCTCCGCACCATGATGCGCGCCTACAACCAGCTGCTGCGTGCGCACGTGCTGACCTACAACGCGCTGCATGACCTCTACACCGAGTACGGCTGGCCGGCGCCGGCGGTGACGTTCAACAACTACTGCAGCGACGTTTACTGGTCGGACAAGGTACTGCTCGACCTCATGTGCGTCCGTGAACGTGGCGTGGCGCGCGCGGATGTCGCCACGGACATCGTCGCCCGTGCGCGGGCCTTTGACGCCGCCTTCTGCGCGGCGCGGTTGCCGCTGCACCGGGATTTTGCATTTTATTTTGGCAGCCTGGCCAAGCGCCTCGGCAACTGGCTCGGGTATCGGAATTTTTCGACCAAGCACTTCACGACGTTCCTCGACACCTTGTACGCCTCACCGCGCGCGCGGCTGATCGACTACATCGGGATCGACTACTACGACCCGTTTGCCGCGCATGCCTTTCGTCCGCCCGTGTGGTGGGACCACGAGTTCCGGAACCGGTCCTTCCGCTCCTGGATGCTGGCGACGGTCACGAGCAAGTGGTGGGACTGGCGCGTGCTGCCGCGCGGCCTGCATTTTTTCTGCAAGCACTACGCCGAGGATTACGGGCGTCCGGTGTTGATCGCCGAGAACGGCATGGCCCTGCGCCGAAAAGACGACGGCACCACGCGACGCCGCGACAAGATCACGCGCAGCCAGTTCCTGCAGCTGCACGTGCACGAGGTGGTGAAGATCGTGAAGGAAGGCATCCCGCTGGTCGGGTATTTGCACTGGTCGCTCTTCGACAACTACGAATGGGGCACGTACACGCCGCGCTTCGGGCTCTACTCGATCGATTTCAAGAAAGGGACCGAGCGGGAGGCGGTAGATCCGCACGGCGATACGCCGGCGAAGACTTATGCGGAGTTGATCAAGGAAGCGGGAATTTAGAACGACCTTACAGGAGGTAACTGAGGGAACGGAGTTCGATCTCGAGACAGGGTTGGCCACGAAGAGTCACGAGAAGACACGAAAAACAAACCGACTCTTTTGTGATTTTTTGTGACTTTGTGGCCAAACCGGATTGAGGATTGGCGTTCGAATCCAAGGCAGGGTTTAACCACAGAAGACACGGAAGACACAGAAGCTGATCCCAAACCTGGATCGATTCTGTGTGTTCTTAGTATCTGTGGTTACTTCTCAGTTTCCTCCGTTACCTCCTGTGAGGTCGAATCGTCGGCCAAAACAGAAAGAGCGGACCGAAGTCCGCTCTGAAAATAACAGGACCCGTGCTTCGCTTAGTAAGCTACGCAGGGTTCTGCACTCATTTGAGTGCAGAAAAATCTGTCGGCGTCAGATAAATCGAGACAGGCGGGCTGATCTTGAGAATGGGACCAGCAGCTTCAGAGGCGTCACGCACCTTCACCCACTCGGGGTCGGCGCGGAATTCCGTGAAGGACTTCTTGGCGGCATCGACGGAGGCGTGGGCGAGGAAGTAGATCAGCACGTGGCCGTGGCCCTTGTCGTCGTCGGTGGGGTGCGTGTAGAGGACGTTGGTCATGCCGTGCTTCTCGAAGAGCTTCGTCGTGTGGTTGCGGAAGCGGGCGTCGAGGTCGGCGAGCTTGCCCTCGTTGGTGGTGTAGATGCGGAGCTCGAAGATGTGTCCGCCGGTGAGCGACGGGATCTTGGCCGGGGTGAAGTCGGCGGCCTCGAGGTAGGTCGAGTCGACCTTGTTGACGATCTTGCCGGCGGCCTCGGAGGCGTCGCGGACCTGCTTCCAGTCCGGATCATCGCCGAAGGCCTTCCAGGACGCCTTGGCGGCGTCGCGGCTGGCGTGCTTGAGGACGTAGTAGAGCTTGTCCTGATCCTTTTCCTCAACCGGCAGCCAGTAGCCGACGTTCACCATGCCGTGCTTCTCGAACAGCGCGCAGGTGTGCTCGCGGAAGCGCTTGAGCAGGTCGGGCATCTTGCCCGGGTTGGTGTAGTAGACGCGGAGCTCGTAGACCCCGCCGGCGGCGGGGAGTTTCGCCGCGACGGCGGAAGCTGAGAGCAAAGAGCCTAGAGCTAAGAGCGAGAAGAGGAGTTTCATGGGGTATGTGGATCAGGGGACAGGTGACAGGCCAGCCACGACGTAAGACGGGCGACTGGTCCCGGGCTGGCAGAAGCCAGCATCGGGAAGACGGTGGACAAGAAAGGCATTCCGGAGCGGAAGGCAAAGGCGGGGTTTGGATTCAATCCGTCGAACAGGAGACCGGCTGGATCAGAGGACAGGCGACAGAGTACAGGGGACAGATATTCCAAGGCGGATTCTGGAATTTGAGATCTTAGATTTGAGATTTCAGATCGGGCGATCCCAAGGCTGGTGCACAGAAGACTCCTGAATCGACCTTACAGGAGGTAACGGAGGAAACAGAGGGATCGATCTCAAGGCAGGTTGGCCACGAAAAGGAACAGGATCGATTATTGTGCTTTCTCGTGTTTTTCGTGGCTCCGATTGCTTAGCGCTTGGGTCCTTCGCACGGCTCAGGATGACGGTTTGGCAAGTGAGTGTTTTCCCTCTGTTCCCTCCGTTACCTCCTGTGAAAATGCCTTGGGATAGGAAAAGAAAAAGGCCCGCATTGCTACGGGCCTCGAATTGATCTGTCGCCTGTCTACCGTCTCCTGTCCCCTGAAAGCGCTCAGGCCTTGACCGGAGCCGCGAGGGGCGCGACGCCGACGTCCTCGAACTTGAAGAACGGGGTCGGCCAGTCCGCCTTGGGCGGGAGCGGGACGACCTTCCAGAACTTCTTCACCTCGTCCGCCCAGTTGGCCGCGAGGGCCTTGGCGTGCGGGCTGCCGGTCTGCTCGGCGTGGAGCGCGACCAGCTTCTTGAGGGATTCGATCTCGTCGGCGTTTTCCAGGCGCTCGGTCTTGATGAGCTGGCTGTTGTAGCGCTCGGAGAACGTGGCCTTGTCGTCGTAGATGAACGCCAGGCCGCCGGACATGCCGGCGCCGAAGTTCAGGCCGGTTTCGCCGAGCACCACGACGGTGCCGCGGGTCATGTACTCGCAGCCGTGGTCGCCCACGCCCTCAACGACGGCGGTGGCGCCGGAGTTGCGGACCGCGAAGCGCTCGCCCGCGCAACCGGCGGCGAACAGGTAGCCGCCCGTGGCGCCGTAGAGGCAGGTGTTGCCGACGATGGAGTTGTCCTTCCAGACGTACTTCTCCTTCGGCTTAGGCGTGACGACGATCTCGCCGCCCGCCATGCCCTTGCCGACGTAGTCGTTGGCCTCGCCGATGAGCTTGAGGCGGATGCCCTGGACGAGGAACGCGCCGAAGCTCTGGCCGGACGAGCCGGTGAACTGCAGGTCGATCGTGCCCGGGGGCAGCGCCTTGTTGCCGCGCGCGTAGGCGATCTGGCCGGAGAGGTAAGTGCCGACGTCACGGTTGGCGTTCTCGACCTTGTACTTGCCGGTGAGCTTGGCCGCGTGGCCGGTGATGACGTCGCGGGCCTCGATGACGATGGTCTCGTCGAGCGTGCCCTCGTTGCCGAAGCGCGCGTTGCGCTCGCGGGTGTGGTAACGTTCGGTGCCGCCCGTCGGGTCGGGATCGTGGAGGACGCCGGAGAGGTTGATCAGGCGCGTCTTCGGGTTCGCCGGGTCGTCGATCTGCTCGAGCAGGTCGACGCGGCCGATGATCTCGTTGAGCGTCTTGACGCCGAGGCGCGCGAGGTAGCGGCGGACTTCCTCGGCGACGGCGTTGAAGTAGTTGATGACGTTCTCGGGCTTGCCGCGGAACTTCGCGCGGAGGTCCTCGCGCTGCGTGGCAACGCCGACCGGGCACGTGTTGAGATGGCAGACGCGGAACATCGCGCAGCCCGCGGCGATGAGTGCCGAGGTGCCGAAGTTGTACTCTTCCGCGCCGAGGAGCGCGGCAATGACGATGTCGCGGCCGGTCTTCATGCCGCCGTCAGTGCGAAGCACGACGCGGTTGCGGAGGCCGTTCATCATGAGAACCTGGTGGGCTTCGGCGACGCCCAGCACCCAGTCGGAGCCGGCGTTCTTGATCGAGCCGAACGGCGAGGCGCCGGTGCCACCCTCGTGGCCGGACACCAGGATGACGTCGGCGTAGGCCTTGGCCACGCCGGCGGCGACGGTGCCGACGCCGGAGGAAGACACGAGCTTCACGCAGACCTTGGCACGCGGGTTGACCTCCTTGAGGTCGAAGATCAGCTGCGCCAGATCCTCGATGGAATAGATGTCATGGTGCGGCGGCGGCGAGATGAGCATGACGCCCGGCACGGAGTAGCGGAGACGCGCGATGAGCGGCGTGACCTTGGCGCCGGGCAGCTGGCCGCCCTCGCCCGGCTTCGCGCCCTGGGCCATCTTGATTTCCATCTCGCGCGCGTTGGAGAGGTACTCGGCGGTGACACCGAAACGGCCCGACGCGATCTGCTTGATGGCGGAGTTGGCGTTGTCGCCGTTTTCGCGGACGACGAAGCGGGACGGATCCTCGCCACCCTCGCCCGAGTTGGACTTGCCGCCGATGCGGTTCATCGCGATCGCGAGGGCCTCGTGGGCCTCGGGCGACAGCGCGCCGAGCGACATGCCGGCGGTGGTGAAACGCTTGCGGATGTCCTCGACCGGCTCGACGTCTTCGAGGGTCATTTCCTTCTCGGCAAACTTGATCTTGAGCAGGTCCTTCAGCGTGACCGGCGCGTGCGTGTCGGACGTGTCGGCGAAGGTCTTGTAGGCCTCGGCGTCCGGGTTGCGCACGAACTTGTGCATGCCGGCGACGACCTTCGGGTTCCAGCCGTGGAATTCGCCCTCGCCGCGCTTGTTGACGCGGTAGTAGCCCTCGTTGCCCATGGCGGGCGCGGTGGCCTGGCCGACGGAGTCCGGGTCGGCGGAATCGAGCTTCGGGAAGGCGCGCTCGTGGCGCGCAACCGCCTCGTCGGCGATCTGCTTGTAGCCGATGCCGCCAAACGGCGACGGCGTGCCCTTGAAGCATTCCTCGATGACCTTGTTGCCGATGCCGAGCGCCTCGAACACATGCGCGCCGCGGTAGCTGAGCAGCGTGGAGATGCCCATCTTGGCCATGATCTTCAGGAGGCCGGCCTCGATGGCGCCCTTGTAATTCTGTTCCGCCTGCGCCGGGGCGACCGGGGCGGAAGTCTTGTTGGCGGCCGCGAGGTCGCGGACCGTGGCGAGCGCGAGGTACGGGTTGACCGCGGCGGCGCCGTTGCCGATCAAGCAGGCGATGTGGTGGACATCGCGCGCCTCGCCCGTCTCGGCGACGAGGTCGCACTTGAGGCGGACACCGGCGTTGATGAGCTTCGACGTGACGGCACCCATCACGAGCAGCATCGGGATGGCGACGTGGTTACGGTCGACGCCCTTGTCGGAGAGGATGATGACGCGCGCGCCATGGTTCTCGACCGCGCTGAGGGCACGGTTGGCGATGTCCTTGATCGCGAGTTCCATCGCGTCCGGGTTGCTCGACGGATCGAACAGCACCGGGAAGCGGGCGACGCGGCCGCGGAGGAACTTGATCTCCGGCAGCGCGGCGAGCTCGGCGTCGAGCAGCACCGGCGAGTCGAGGACGACAAGGCCGTCGAAGTCCGGGGCCTTCTCGAAGATGTTCAGGCGGCCGCCGATGCCGGACTGGACCGACATGACGGACTTCTCGCGGATCGAGTCGATCGGCGGGTTGGTGACCTGCGCGAAGAGCTGCTTGAAGTACTGGTAGAGCAGACGCGGGCGGCGCGAGAGAATCGCGAGCGGCGTGTCGTCACCCATCGAGCCGACGGGCTCCTGCCCTTCCGCGAGCGGCGTGAGGATGAGCTCGAGTTCGTCGAGGTCGTAGCCAAACGCGAGCTGCTGCTCGAGCGAGGCGGTCGGCGGCACGAACGGCACGCTGGTGCCGGTGGTCGCGTTGTTATGGACCTCCGCGAACTTGTGGAGATTGACGAGGTGCTTCTCGTTCCAGTCGCCGTAGGCAAAGTCCTTCGTGACGACGGCCTTGATCTCGTCGTCGGTGAGGAGCTTCTTCTGGTCGAGATCGATCGCGATCATGCGGCCCGGCCCGAGGCGGCCCGACTGGACCACCTTGCCCGGCAGGTCGGCGACGACGCCGGCCTCGGAGGCGAGGACGACATAGCCGTCGTCGTAAACCTTGAAGCGCGCCGGACGCAGGCCGTTGCGGTCGAGCGAGGCGGCGATGATGCGGCCGTCGGTGAACGCGAGCGCGGCGGGACCGTCCCACGGCTCCATCAGGTGCGAGTGGAAACGATAGAAGTCACGCAGCTCGGCCGGGAGCTTCTTGTCCTTCTCCCACGCCATCGGGACCATCATCATCATCGCATGCAGCGGCGAACGGCCGCCGAGGATGAGCGTTTGGAGGACGTTATCGAGCGAGGCGGAGTCGGACATGCCCGGCTGGACGATCGGGTGGATGTCGGCGAAGCGCGCGCCCCAGACACCGCCGGCCATCGAGCGCTCGCGCGCGTGCATGCGCACGCGGTTGCCGCGGATGGTGTTGATCTCGCCGTTGTGCGCGAGAGTGCGAAACGGCTGGGCGAGGTGCCAGGTCGGGAAGGTGTTGGTCGAGTACCGCTGGTGGAAGATCGCGAACGCGGTCGTGTAGTTCTTCTCGCGGAGGTCAGGAAAGAACTTGCGCACCTGCGGGGCGTTGAGGAGGCCCTTGTAGACGATCGTGCGGGCGGAGAACGAGCAGACGTAGAAACCGTCGATGCGCGCGTCGGCGCAGCGGCGCTCGGCGACCTTCTGCGCGAGGTAGAGCTTCTTCTCGTACTCGGCGTCCGGGATGTCGTCGAGGCGGGCGACCAGCGCCTGCACCACGACCGGCACGGACTCCGCGGCCTTGCGACCGAGAATGGAGATGTCGACCGGCACTTCGCGCCAGCCGAGGAAAGCGAGACCCTCTTCCTTCACGGCCTCGATCACGATCTTGCGGGCGTGGGCCTGCGTGAGCTCGTTGCCGCGCGGGAGGAAGATCATGCCGACGCCGAGGTCCTTGTCGGCCGGGGCGGTCTTCTTTTCCTTTTCGAAGTAGGCGCGGAAAATCTCGTACGGCAGCTGCGTGAGCACGCCGGCGCCGTCGCCGGTAATGGCGTCGGCGTCGATGGCGCCACGGTGGGCCAGCGCTTTCAGCGCGGCGAGCGCGCGGGCGAGAACGTCATGGCTGCGTTCGCCGGTGATGCGGGCAATAAAACCGACGCCACAAGCGTCGTGTTCGAACTCGGGATTATAGAGCGGAGAGGGCCGTAGATTGCTCACTAGTTTGGATTGGTCGGAGGTTAATAAACGGGCACCGATACCCGCTCTGGCAATAGTGTTTTTTATCGGCGGCAGTAGAGAAGTTGCACAGGTGCGTTTCGCAGAGCGGAGCACAGATTCAGCGACTCCGGAACAATCACGTCATAAGCGTAATCCGGGCCAGCGGGTGACGCAAATGCGTCACCGATTTGAGATCTCAGATTGGAGATTTTAGATTCCAAGGCATCCGGAAGGTCGAAGCTTAATAGGGTAATCCGGAATCCATAAATGGAATCCGCCTTCGCTGAAGCTTCGGCGCGATGAGGTCAAAAAAGGGTTTTTTGACCTCAAATTTTGTTTGCACGACCCCACCCTTTCCCATCCATTGGCCCCTCTTCCGGTCCCTCCGGAGGATTTAGAAGACGGGACGTAGCTTAGCCTGGTAGAGCGCTTGCTTCGGGAGCAAGAGGTCGAGAGTTCGAATCTCTCCGTCCCGACCACTTTGAAAGAAAGCCACTTACGCGAGTAAGTGGCTTTTTTATTGGGGCCAGAAAAGTGGAGCCCGGCCCCAGCCGTACGGAAAACACATGCCTTTTCCCAAGATCGACAATGCGCGGGGCTCGCCGGCGGCGTGGAGCGAATCCAAATTGGCTTCGTCATCATGCCCCGCCTACCCGCTCGCTGTTTCCGCCGGTTCGCCGGCTTCGTCCTGATCGCATCGTCCGCTTTCGCGGCCATCACACCGCTGCCCGACCAGGTGGCGGCCGTGGTGCCAGATGTGCAGGACTTTCAGATTCCGGATCGCATTCATTTTGACGCCGGGCTCCTGGGCGATCGCGTTCAAGGCAACGAGGCCGCGCGTCTCGCTCAAGTGGACACCACCCGCTTGCTCGAGGGTTACAAGCAGCGCCCCGGACGCCAGACCTGGGACGGCGAGCACGTCGGGAAATGGCTGCACGCGGCGACGCTCGCTTGGGTCAACACGGGCGACCCGGCGCTGCGGCGCAAACTCGATGAGACGGTGGCGACGCTCTGCAGCTACCAGCTGGCCGACGGTTATCTCGGCACTTACCTCCCGGAGAAACGCTGGACCAGCTGGGACGTGTGGGCGCACAAGTACAACCTCCTCGGCCTGCTGACGTACATGCGCTACACCGGCAACCAGGCGCCCCTCGAAACCTGCAAGCGCATGGGTGACCTCCTCTGCCGTTCTTTCGGCACGGGGCCGGGTCAGCTCGACATCATTCGCTCCGGCGCGCATGCGGGCATGGCGTCAACCAGCGTGCTTGAGCCGATGGTGCTGCTCTATCGTTTCACGGGCGAGACGCGTTACCTCGATTTCTGCCGCTACATTTTGAGCGCGTGGGAACAGCCGCACGGGCCGCAGATCGTGTCGCGCCTGTTGGAGCAGAAGCGCGTTGACAAGGTGGGCAACGCCAAGGCCTACGAAATGCTCTCCTGCCTCAACGGATTGCTGGAATATTACCGCATCACCGGCGACGCCCGCTATCTCACCGCCACGCGCAACGCGTGGCAGGATATTGTCGATCACCGCCTCTACCTCACCGGCACGGCCAGCGCCGCCGAATATTTCCGCGACAATCACGACCTGCCCAACACGGGCAATGTCGGCGAAACCTGCGTCACGGTTTCGTGGCTTCAGTTCAACGCCCACTTGCTGCATCTCACCGGCGAAGCGCGCTTCGCCGACCAGCTCGAGCGCACCGTGCTCAACCAGCTCCTCGGCGCGCAGCGCCCCGACTGCCGGGCGTGGGGTTATTACGTCGAACTCGAGGGCCACAAACCTTACAGCGAAACCTTCGACGCCAACTGCTGCCTTTCGAGCGGCCCGCGCGGCGTGGCGCTGCTCCCGACCTTTGCGCTCAGCACCGATGCGGACGGGGTGGTGTTTAATCTCTACGCCGCCGGCCGCGCAGACCTCACCTTGCACGATGGCACGGTCGTCCACCCGGTGGTCGTCACGCAGTATCCGGAAAATGACACCGTCGCCATCACGCTGCAGCTGACCCAGCCGAAGGAATTTGCCGTCAAGCTGCGCGTGCCGGCTTGGGCGGCTGGCGCGTCCGTGCAGATCAACGGGCGCGCCGACACGTTCAAGGTCGGGGGCGATGGTTACGCCCGCCTGCGCCGCACGTGGCAAAACGGCGACCGCATCGCGCTCACCCTGCCGATGGAGCTGCGCGCGATTCCGGGCGAGCACACCAACGCCGGCCGCGTGGCGTTCGCCTATGGCCCGCTGGTGCTGGCCGCCGAGGAGACCCGCCTGCCGGACAATGGGCCGCTCGCGGCGATCGCGTTCGCCGGCGTCGATGCCGCCACGCTCCAACTCGCGCGGGTGCCGACGGACGATCACCACTTGGTCTTCCGCGCCCAGGGCGTGCTGCGCAGCGCCACGGATCCGCTGCATCAATCGCATCCGCTCACCGTGCAGCTCGTGCCTTTCGCCGAGGCCGGTGGCTCAGGCGGGGCGTATCGCGTCTGGCTGCCGCTGTTCAGCGCACCGCATTTCAACCTGGCGACGCTGGGCACCGAGAGCCGGTCGCGTCGGGCGGCGTTTACGGAGGTCCACCGCGCGCCGGCACTCAACGACGGGAATCTCTTTGCCGCGGTGACGACCGACGATGGCAAGCCGGCCGGCGATGATTGGTTCGCCATCACCCTGGCCCACCCCCAACCGGTCACGCAGGTTGTTTTCTACCACGGACGCGTCGCCAAGCATGGCGGCTGGTTCGACACCTCAGGCGGCAAGCCCCGGGTGCAAATCCAATCCCAGCCAGAGGGCGCGTGGGAGACGGTTGGCGAACTCACGACCTATCCGGCAACCACCTCTTCTGACAAAGCCACGCTGGGCTCGAGCAATCGCTTTGAACTCCGGCTAAGCAAACCGGTGACCGCCGCCGCGGTCCGCGTGATCGGCGTCCCGGCCGGCGGCGAGGATCCGGCCAAAGCCCACGCCTCGTGTTGCGAGTTGGAAGTGTACGCAGACTGAATACGCGCGCCGGACCAGGCCCACTACCGCGCGGTCGGGCGCGGTTTTAGTTTTCCCTCGAGCGGGAGGCGGGTGCCGCTCCACTCGCCTGGTGCTTCGCCGTGGATGAGGCCGATAAGTGCGAGCGGACCCATGCCCACGTGGACCCAGGCCGAAGTTTCGGAGGCATGCAGTTCCGACCCGATGGCCGGACGTCGGGGCACGTCCGGCGCCCGGATCAAATATAAATGGTGCGCGCCGGCATCGGGGCGCCGGCCGCGCAGGAAATCACTCCACGCTTTCAGGGATGCGCCGGCTGGAATCGCACCCAGCTGATTTTCGCGGCGGGCATTTTCCAGGATTCGCCAGCAGACGCTCGCGCCGAACTTCAGGAGCCACGGTCCGTACTTCACCGGCACCGCCTTGCCCGCGACGAGTGGATGAAAGACATCGCGCGCGAACTGTGATTCCCAGCGGGAGAACCGGTCCTCGCACTCGCCGCACAGCAGTGGGCGCGAAGCACCGTCGGGCTGCTCTAGGGCTCGATAGACAAAACGCGGGATGACATGGCTCTGCTTCAGCTCTCCCGTCCTGGAGCAGAGGGCACAAAGCCGGGAAACCGCCGGATTCGAATCAGACAAAGCCATCGCCGTCAGGAGCGTTTTCTTTTTTCGAGCGGAGTGCTGAGAACCTTGCGCCAGAACAAAAAGAGCGTGTCCAGCCTACCGAGGTCAGTCCGGGTCCCGGAAAAGACCTTATGGACCTGAATGATGGCGAGGTGCAGGGGATCGCAGCTCGCGGTACCGGGCGCCTGCAAAATCACATGACCATAATCGGACATGGTCTTGCCTCCGATGTATTGTTGCCACGTGACATTTTCCAGCGAACGCCGCAGGGTCTCGCCCCAATACATGGCTACATCGATCGCCAACGAGTAGCTCTTGTTGGTCAGCTGGTAGGTTGGGACAATTTGCAGTCGCTCATTGCCCGGGCTCGAGAGCGCCGCCGCCTTTTCCTCCGGCGTGACATCCCTTTTCTCCACCTGACCGATAAACCACTGACCGAGCGTCCGAAGCGATGCTTCGGAAAAATCGGGCGTCCATTGCTCGAAACCGGCGGTGCTGCGCACCACCTGCTCCAGCACGCCCAGCCGAATGGGGATCTGCAGCATGAACCAATCGCGAAAGGCGCGCAGCTGCGCCCTCGGCATGGCCCGAAAGTTGAGGTCGAACGGAGGCTGAATGATCGGGTACTCCACGGTGCTCGCTTGAGCCAATCCCTTCCCTTGCGGTCGCGCGAGCCTTTGCGCGTTCGCTGCCGAAGCAACCCCACCCCGCGCTGAGGGCACCCCTCTAATGGAGAGGGGCCCAAAGAGCCAGCGGCGTAAGCGGCCTACTTTGCCGCCGGGAACGCGTACAGCGTGTAGAAGGCCTCGAGGCCGGGGGCCTTGTCGTTCCAGACCTTTTCGCCGGAAACCGTGATGCGGTAGACGCGCGCGGTTTGCTGCGGGTGGACGACGGGCTGCTCGGTCTTGGCGAGCGTGACGTGGAGTGTGGTGCGATCGGCGCTGAGCGTCACCGCAGTCACCGCTTCGTCGTGCTCGTCGAGTTCGTCGGAGCCGTAGTCGGGCGCGTCGCGGTAGGTCCACGAACGGATCGCGAGCGCCCCAGCGAGGTCGGCGTCGGCGAAAGCGGCCGGCACCGGCACGGTGAAGACGAGATCGAAACCGCCCGCGACCGCGGACACATGATGCAGGCTGGGCGGGATCGTTTTGCCGTCCCAATGCACGTGCTGGAGGCTGGCTACGTGGCCGCCCTTGGCCTGCCAGCCACGGCCGGTCTGGCCAAGGAGCATGCTGCCGTCGGGCAGGAAGAGCGGGCGCATCACGCCGGACTCGAGTTTGGTCGCGAAGTTGATCGCCACGCCCTGCTCCTGGCCGTTCACGACCTCAGTCGTGACGCGCATGAGGTTGGACTGCGTCTGGTCACCAAGGAAAATCTGCCCGCCAAACGGGCCGAATTTGCCGCCGGTGACATCCCACGCCGGGTTGCCCGGCGAGTTGGCGAGGCGGCCCTGCGGGAAGAGGACGACGGCCTTTTCCTTGGTCGGCCAGACCTTCTCCCAGGCGATCTCGGGCGAGTCGGGCGTCATGCCCGGACGATCCACGAGGCCGGCGGGATGGCCGTAGAACTTGCCCTGTTTCAGCACAAAGAGCTTCGACGTGGCGACGAACTCACCCTGGTTGTCGGCGTACCACATGCGTCCATCCGGCGCCAAACCGATGCTGGCAGGACTGCGCAGGCCGTCAGCCCACGGGATAAAACCGCCCTTGGCCGGCACATGAACAGCCCAGCCGCGGAAGCCGCCGCTGGTGCCCATGTACTTGCCGCCCGCTTTGTACTCGGGCGTGCCCTGCTCGGTGGAATCGTTGAGGTTCAACAGCACGACGTAATCGCCGTTGGTGTCGCGCACCGGGCCGTGCATGTACGCATGGTAATTGCCCGTGTAGGTGAACGCATCGGTGAGCGTCTCGTATTTGTCGGCGAGGCCGTCACCATTGGTGTCGCTGATGCGGGTGAGTTCGGCCTTCTGGCCGGCGACGACGACGAGACCGTGTTCGTCTTCGACCTGCACGCCGAGGCTGTCGAACAGGCCTTCGGCGAACAGGTGCCACTCCCCTTTCACGAGCCGCCAGATGCCGGCGGTGCGGGTGGCGACGACCACCGTGCCGTCCGGCGCGAGCGCCATGCCGAGCGCCTCGAAGAGCATGTCGCGACCGTAGTTGTCCTTCGGCCCGAGATAAGCCTCGGCGGTGTAGCCCGCCGGCAGGTCGGGCTTGGAATCCATCCGGCCGAGCGGCTGCGTGCGGAAGTTGAAATCCGACGGCGCCGGATGCCAGACCTTCGGCGCCACGGCGATGCGGGCGGTGGCGGTGGCGTGCGTCTGCTTGCCCGGCGGGAGCGCCCAGCGTCCGTCCTTGAAGGACCCGGCGGACGGCTTGAAGCCGGTCAGCACCGCGTCGTTGACGGCGAAGGCTTGGACATTGGCGAAGTCACCCTCGACCGTGATCTTCACCGCGCCATCGGCGGCGAATTCGGTGCCGATTGCGACCAGGTTGCGACCGATGCGATATTTGAAAACGGGAGCGGCGTCGGGCTTGGTCGAATCGCGCTCGTAGCCCAGGAACTGGGCGTCGGCCTCGGCGATCATGTCCTTGAGGTCGCGCGGGCTGTTGAGCAGTTCACGGACGCGGTCGTTGTCATGGAAAACCGGCGACGTAGCGCTCAGATCGATCGCACGATTGTCGAGATGCAGCGGAGCCAGCAGGGGGGCGGTGCCGAGGGCGATCTGGCGGCTTTCGTAGCCCGGCTTGAGGCCGCCACCGCCGCGGTTGAGGAATTCGCCACCCATGTCGAGGAATCCGCCCTGCCAGATCTGGGCGATGGCGAGTACGCGCGGGTCGAAGCTGTAGTTGATGCCGTTGGGCAGGCCCACGTGAATGGTGCGGCCGGAGAGTTTTTCCATCGGCCCGCGCTGCATCCGCACCGTGCGGTCGACGAGAAGCAGCAGGCGATCCTTCATCGGGTCGTAGTTCTCGAGGCCGGTTTCCTTGACCAGCTTGACGACGGGCCCCTGGTTGGCGGGTTCGTTCAGGGTGGCGAGGTAGGCGCCGATGGCGTCGACCTGGGCGTCCGTCGCCACGGTCGGCAGGATTGGCGGCATGGCCGGCAGGTACGGCTGGCCCTTGGTCGCGCCATGCTCGGAAATCGCCAGCTCATCCGGCGGCGTGCGCACGCTGCGGAAGAGATAGGAGCGGTCGGCCTTGATGGTGAAGCGGTGGCCCTCGGCGCCGGCGATCTCGCGGTCGCGCGGGGTGGTCTGGAACAGGCCGAAGAGATTCGGGCCCGTCTTTTGCGAGAAGTCGCCCTGCTGCGTGGCGTGGCACTCGGCACAGCCGATGGCCTTGAAGAGCTCGGCGCCCTGCTGGACGTAGTCGACCAGCTTGCCGGCATTGGTCGGGCCGCCGCTGGCGGCCGGCAGCGTGATGGCCTCGAAGTCGGCGCGCTGCACGGAAACGTTGCGCACGGCCATGCTGCCGTTGGCGGCGGAGATCGTGACGTAGCCGCCCGGGTTTTCCCATTCGAACTCGGAGCCGCGGCACCAGCCGGTGACGATGGCGTTGGACTGGACGACGACGCCGTCGATCTTCACCTCGAGAAACAGCCCGTTCTGCGACTTGGCCGCCGCCTCGTTATAGCGCGGCGGACGCACCCGCGCCTCGAGCTTGTGCCAGATGCCGGGCTGCGCCGGACCGGCCTTGACCGGGGCGAGCGTGCTGTCCGCGGTGGGATGATCGTAATCGATCATTGGCCCAATCGCGCCCGCAGCGGCGTCATCGAGCTGGATGCGGTAGCAGGAAGCGATGAAAACGCCCGCCTTGGCGCCGGCGGTGAACATGTACTCCACGTTCACAATGGCGTCGCCGATGTAGTCCTTGGTGCGCAGATGCGGGCTCTTGGCCCCGGCATCGACGATCACCATGGCGGTGGCCGGGCTGCCCGGCGTGACCTGCAGCTTGGCGCCGTTGGCGACGGCTTCCACGGCGCCCGCCGCGGACCAGGCGGGGTTCGGCTGGAAGGATTCAGCCAGGGGATCCGCCGCGCGGGCGGAGACCGGGGAAAGAAGGAGGGCGGCAACGCAGCACAAGGCCGCCGGAAGCGAAACGCGGGGGAACGATTTCATAGGGGCGAGAGACAGCTAAGCAACCCGGACGAATCGCGAGCGAGCCTGAACCACCCCGCGGGACCACCAATCCCTTGCCGTAAAATTGAGACTATTTTCCGCAGCTTCCTGGTTCCCAGGAGGCTGCGGCTTGATTTGAAGGTGGAACGCGCTGACCTCAGCGCGTTCTCGATCCAGCGGACTGCAGCCTCGTCGACCTCCTGGCCGCGCTTGTGTCCGTCCCGCATTCTCGCATTAGCGAAATGCTAGCGAAAGGTCAGCCCGCTCCACCTTAAGCATTCTCTCAGGTCGTCGGCGGAGCCGGCGGCGGCGTACCCGTGGCGGGCGCGGGCGGCGTGGTCGGCGGCGTGCCATCGGTCGGCGGGGTGCCGGCCTTGTTCGCGTCAACCGGCGGCGGATTTTCGCCCTCGGCCGGCTGCGTGTCGGCCGGAGCCGTCTTCTCTCCCGCCGGAACGGCCTGGCCATCCTGCGGAGCCGGAGTCTGGTCCTGCGGAGCCGGCTTGTCGCTGTCCTGCTGGGCCGGAGTCTGGTCAGCCGGCGTGGCCGGGTCGGCGTCCTTGTCCTTATCCTTGTCCTTATTGGCCGCGCCATCCTGATCCGAGCCCGCGCCGGCAGGCTCGTTGAAGAGTTCGTTGTAGCTCGAACCGAAGTCGCCGAAGCGGCCGGACGGAACGACGTTCGAGGCGAAGACGCGCCAGCTGCCCTGCGAGTTGTTATAGCCCGTGTCCGAGCCGGTGTTCTGGCCCAGGTGCGTGGTGCCACCGGTCGAGTAGCCCGGGGTGAGGGACGGCGGGACGAAGCCGATGATCTCGCCCGTCTTGGCATCGATGATCAGGACCGCCTGCACGTTGCCCGGCAGCACGATAATGATGGTGCCGGCCGCGGTGCCCTGGGCACCGGTACCGTCGGCCGCGCCACCGCTGCCCTGCGCCGGCGGCGGAGCCTTGAGTTCATCGGACGGCGAGATGGAGTCGTCGCCCGCGCCACCGAACAGGTTGTCGTCACCCTGGCCGCCGTAGAGATTGTCGTCGTTGCCGTTGCCGTAGATCAGGTCGTCGCCGACCTGGCCGTGCAGCGTGTCGTCGCCGGCTTCACCGTAGATCGTGTCGGCGGCGCCGATGTCGCTCTTCGATTCCGGGATCGTGTAGTCGAGCAGGTCAAAGCCGCGGACGATGATGTGGTTGGCGTCGGCCGCGTAGGAGAAGGTGAGGAAGGCTCCGGCGTTGACGCCGTTGATGCCGACGAGGCGGATGATGTTGGCGTTGTCGCCCATGATGACATCGGCATCGCGCGAGCGGCCGTTGGGCGCGGTGTCATCCGGACTCTGGTCGTCGGCCGCGGTGCCGTTGCCACCGTAGATCGTGTCGGAACCGTCCGGACGATGCGCGCTGTCGACCAGGCCGAAGAGCGAGGAGCTGCCGCCCACGATGTCATCCTGGCCGAGGCCGCCGAAGATCAGGTCGTTGCCGCCGTTGCCCTCGATGTAGTCGTCGCCATCCGAATCGGCACCGACCCAGAAGTTGGTGGTGAAGAGCGCGGTCGCGGTGGCGTGGACCGCGGCGCGATCGACGGTGCCGTCGGCAGCCACGCTGACCGTAATGATGGCGTCGCCGTGGAGCTGGTCGTTGCCGAGCTCGCCGAAGAGGACGTCATCCCCCGCCCCGCCGACCAGCTGGTCGTTGCCATAGAGGCTGGCGTCGGTGTTGTCCGCGTGGTCGAGAATGATCGTGTCGCGCTCCGGCACGGCCGTCGGCCAGGCCTGCGGGTCATCGAGGTCGAGGAGGTGACCCTTGTCGTCGAACATGGCGTCGCCGGCGAGCACATGGGCGCGCGGGCTGACGTTGTCGCCACGGCGGAGGATCGAGGCGTTGTCGCCGGCGAGCACATCGTAGCCGGCGCCGCCGTCGAGGATGTCGGCGCCGTCCTGGCCGCCGGACACGTTGTGGCCGCCGATCAGGTCGTCGTCGCCGTCGCCGCCGAAGATGATGTCGTTGCCCTGCTGGCCGAGGAGGATGTCGTCGCCGGCGTCGCCGAAGATGACGTCGTCACCCGCCACGCTGCGGCCGTCGGCGCCGACGTTCTGCGTCGAGATCGACGTGAAGGTGAAAGGATGCACCGCCATGGCCATGGGCAGGAGCGCGAGGTCGATGTTGCCGGCCACCAGGGCATGGTCGCCAAACACCAGGTCGTTGCCCGCGCCGGCGTGGATGGTATCGCCGGCGGTGCCGCCGATGATCAGGTCGTTGCCCGCGCCGCTGAAGATCAGGTCCGCGCCGCCGTCGGCGAAGGCCACGGACGCCACGGAGGTCAGGGCGCCGTTGTTCTGGATGATGATCGCATGGTCGCCCACGACGACGTTGTTGCCGTCGCCCGCGTCGATCCAATCGGCGCCCGTGCCGCCAACGATGCGGTCGGCGCCGGAGCCGGTGGCGATGGTGTCGTTGCCGCCGATTTCCGGCGTCGTGGGCGTGAAGGTGGCGAAGAGGCCGCCCAGGAAAGTGATGGTGCCGTGGTCGCCGATGACGACGTTGTCGCCGTTGCCGCCATTGATGAAGTCGCCGCCCGCGCCGGCCATGATCACGTCGCTGCCCGCGCCGGCCGAGATCGTGTCACCGGCACCGACCGTCGGAGCCAGCACCTCGAGCTGAACGATCACGCCGCCACCGAAGGTCGCCACAGCATTGTCGCCGGCGATGACGTTGTTGCCTTCGCCGCCGTTGATAAGGTCGGCGCCATTGCCGCCGATGATGACGTCGTTGCCGTCCTGACCGTTGATCGTGTCGGAGGCACCGGCGGAGACGGACTCGGAAATCGCCTGGCTGATGATGCCGCCGCCCAGCGTGATCGAGCCTTCGTCACCGATGATGACATCGTCACCCGCACCGGCCGAGATCGTGTCCGAGCCCTGGCCGCCGAGGATGAGATCGCGACCGGAACCGGTGGTGATGGTGTCGTTGCCGGAATTCTCCGGTGTGAGCGTCTGGAAGTAAGCCGGGATGCCGCCGCTGTAGACCGCGTCGGCATTGTCGCCGAGGACGATGTTGTCGCCGTCGCCGCCGTTGATGAGGTCGTTGCCGAAACCGCCCACCACGAGGTCGGCGCCCGCGCCGGTAATGATGTGATCCGCCCCACCCGCGTCCTGCGCGAGGGAGATGGCCTCCACCAGGACGCCGGCCGCATCGAAGGTCAGGTCGGCCTCGTCGCCGAAGACCACGTTGTTGCCACCCAGGATGGTGACCTCGTCCGCGCCGGCGCCGGCGAGAACCACGTTGTTGCCCGAACCGGCGGCGATCGTGTCGTCACCGGCGTCGCCCGGAGCGAAGGTGTCGAACTCGGCGCGAATGCCGCCGGAGAAGACCGCCTCGCCGTTGTCGCCGAAGATGGCGTTGTCGCCCTCGCCGGCATCGATCGTGTCATCGCCCGCGCCGCCGAAGACCAGGTCGTCACCGGAGCCGGTCGTGATGGTGTCGTTGCCGCCCATGGCGGTGGCGCCCGTGGTCGTGGCGAGATCGATGACCCCGGCGGTCCAGTAGATGAAGCCGTTGTCCGCAAAAACGATGTTGTCACCGTCACCCGCATCGACCGTGTCGTCGTCCGGACCCGCGAGGATGACGTCGCTGCCGCTGCCGCTCGTGATGGTGTCCGCCGCGCCATCGGTCAGATTGGTGGAGAGCATGCGGGCCAGGATGCCGACGACCCAGTGCAACTCGGCGTGGTCACCCACGATGAAGTTGTTGCCGTCACCCGCCGCGATCGTGTCGGCGCCGAAGCCACCGAGGATCACGTCGTTGCCTGCACCTGTGACGATGATGTCGGCCGCACCAACCGCGACCTGCTCGGTGTAGACGTCGATGAGGACGCCGCTGTTGATGACCACGGTGCCCTGGTCACCGAAGACCACGTTGTCGCCGTCGCCGGCGTCAATGCTGTCGGCACCGAAGCCACCGAAGACAATATCATCGCCCGCGCCCGCATCGATGGTGTCGTCACCACCGAAGGTGTAGTCCGAAACCGTGGCGGTGCGGAGGTCGCCGGCGACAAAGTCGAAGCGGCCGAAGTCGCCGATGATCAGGTTGCGGCCCGCCCCCGCATGGATGATGTCGCCGCCCGCGCCGCCCAGGATGAGGTCGTCGCCCGCGCCGGTCGTGATCGTGTCGCCCGCGCCCTCGGTCGGGGCCAGGGTGGTGACCGTCTGGAGGCCGGCGGCGGTCTTGATGACTTGGCCATGATCGCCGAAGACCACGTTGTTGCCCTCGCCGGCGTTGATGGTGTCGGAGCCAGAACCGCCGAGAACAATATCGTCGCCCGCGCCCGTGGTGATCGTGTCCGCCGCACCGGAGGCGAAGTCGAGCGAAACCACCGTCAGGGTGCCGCCAGCGGTGAGATCGATGCGACCATGGTCGCCGAAGACGATCGCGAAACCATTGCCGGCCGTGATCGTGTCATTGCCGTCGCCACCAAAGATCCAGTTCGTGCCGTTGCCGGCCGTGATCGTGTCGGAAGCACCCGTGTTGGCATCCAACGTGGTCGCGCTGATCAGGGTCGTGCCGGAAACATCCACCTGACCCTGGTCGCCGAGGATGACGCTCGTACCGCCGAGGACCGTGATGGTGTCGGTGCCGAAGCCGCCGATGATGATGTTATAGCCGGAGCCGGCGTCGATGGTGTCATCGCCGCCGTTGCTGGTGGTCGAGACCGCTTGGGTCAGGATGCCGGCCGTAATCGTGATCTGGCCGTGGTCGCCGATCACCACGTTCGTGCCCGCGCCGGCGTGGATCGTGTCGTTGCCGCCGCCGCCGAGGATGTAATCCGTGTTCGCGCCAGTCGTGATCGTGTCGGCGTAGGCGCCGGTGTCCGCGACGATCAGCGTGAGGACAAAGCCGGAGGTCTCGATGCGGCCTTCGTCGCCAAGCACCACATTGGTGCCGTCGCCGGCGTTGATCGTGTCAGCGCCCGCGCCGCCGAGGATGAAGTCGTAGCCGCTGCCGGAAGTGATGGTGTCGTTGCCGCCGTTGCCGAGGTCGCCGGAGGTGACCGTCGTGGTGGCGAGGACGGAGCCGTTGACCGCACGCAGGATGGTGCCGTTGTCGCCGAGGACGGTGTTGTCGCCTTCGCCCGCAGCGATCGTGTCCGCACCGCCGCCACCGAGGATGACGTCGTTACCGGCCTCGCCGAAGATCTGGTCGTCGCCGTCGCCCGTGGCGGAGGCATTGGTGATCGAGGTGGCCAGGCCGTTGGTGAAGGTGATGACGCCCTGATCGCCGATGACTAGGTCGTCGCCCGCGCCGGCATGGATGACATCGCCGGCGTTGCCACCGAAGATGATGTCGTTGTCGACGCCGGTCGTGATGGTGTCGATGCCGCCGAGGCCCTGGCTGGTGGCGGTCGCGGTGGTGAGCAGCGTGCCGGTCCAGTCGATGGTGCCGTAGTCGCCGAAGACGAGGTTCTGGCCGTTGCCGGCATCGATCGTGTCGGCGCCGTCGCCACCGAGGATGACGTCGTTGCCGTCGTTGCCCGAAATGTTGTCGCCCGCGCCGGAAGCCGGCGCCGTGGTGGCCAGGGTGACCGGCAGGTTGTTGACGAAGGTGGCGGTGCCGGCGTCGCCGAAGACGAAGTCGTTGCCCGCGCCAGCCACGATCACATCGGCGCCCGCGCCACCCAGGATGAGATCGGAGTCGACGCCGGTCGTGATGGAATCATCGCCGCCGGTGGACTCGGCCGTCGAGGCGACGGTGAGATCTCCGCTCGCCGTGTCGCGGGTGACATCGCCGTGGTCGCCGAGGACCACGTTGCGGCCGTCGTTGCCGAGGATCGTGTCGTTGCCGGCCCCGCCGATGACTGTGTCGTCGCCCGCGCCGGCGGTGATGGTGTCGTTGCCGCCGATCGTGAAGTCCGTCGCGACGAAGCTGAAGGCCGTCGGCGAGGTGATGGTGAAGGTGCCGTGGTCGCCCGCGATCGCGTCGTTGCCCGCGCCGGAATCGATCAGGTCGTCGCCTTCGCCACCGAGGATGAAGTCGCGGCCGCCGAGGGTGGTGATCGTGTCGTTGCCACCATCGGCGCTGACGACCGTGTCGATCGAAGTGACGATGTTGGCCACCAGCACGATCGTGCCGTGGTCGCCGAGGACCACGTTATCCCCCGCCCCGCCGTTGATGTTGTCGAGGCCGGAGCCGCCAAGGATCAGGTCGCGACCGCTGCCCGAGGTGATGGTGTCGTTGCCGCCGCCGGTGAGGAGCGAATCGACCAGCGTGACCAGGCTGCTGACGACGTTGACCGTGGCATGGTCGCCGACCACGACGTTGTCGCCTTCGCCGGCCGCGATCGTATCGCCCGCCGCGCCGCCCAGGATGATGTCGCCACCCGTGAGGCCGTAGATCGTATCGGCGCCGCCGACAGTCGCATCGACCGTGAACAGCGTGTAGGTGTCACGGACAATGCCGTCGGTGAAGTCACCCGTGCCACCGCCGCCGATCTGCGCGACGACCGTGGTGCCGTTGAGGTATTGGACGCGACCGTTGTCGCCGAAGATGATGTCGCCGCTCGCGCCGCCCGTGAGCGTGTCGCTGCCGGCGCCGCCGAAGATGATGATCGGGAGGCTGGAGCCCGAGGCGTCGATGACATCGTCACCGTCCTGGCCGTTGACCACGAAGAAGTCGTCGGTGGCGGAGCTGAGGGTAACCGTGACGCGGTCGTCGCCCGCGCCGGTGTTGAGGGTGGTCGTGGTGCGGACACCCGTGCGGATATCGGTGCTGGTGACGTTGATGACGTCGGCGCCGGAGCCGGACCAGACCGTGATGCCCTGGGCGTAGTTGCCGCCGGTGGCGCCGTAGTTGATCTGGGCCGGCGCGAAGCCGCGGAGAAAGCTGTTCGTCAGCAGGGCCGGCGTGCCGAGCGTGCCGTTGGCGGCCGAGGAGGACGCGTCGCTGACCATGAGCAGATTCCGGCCGGCGCCTGCCTCGAGGTTGAGCGTGCCGGCGACCGCATCGAGGTTGCCGAGGAGCAGGTCGGTGAAGGTCGAGGTCGTGAGGTTCGCGGCGGACGAAATGTAGATGCGGTCCTCGCCGTCGTGGGTATTCAGGTTCGTGACGGTGATGCCGGCGGTGCCGCGCACGTTGATGACGTCGGCGCCGGAGCCGGTATCGAGGTTCAGGGTCTCGACGCCGTAGTAGTTCGCGCCGTCGGTGCGGTGGGCGATGGTGGTGTTGGCGGAGCCGGTGAGGTTGACGGCGTTGGAACGCAGGCCGCCCTGGAAGTTGATGAGGAACTCGCCGCCGACCAGCTGGGCGAAGGCGTTGCGGGCGCCCAAGCCAAGGCCACCCGTGACGTGGGTCGTGCCGACCAGGGAATTCTGCGCGGCGGTGTTGACGAGCGCGGCGGTGAGTTCGTCGGCGGTGGCGTTCCAGTCGAGGGTGACCGTGTTGCCGCCGTAGCTCAGCGTGTAGGTGCCGCTGGTGGCGTTGACACGGAGGGTGACGGTGTCGTTCACCGTCGCGAGGCCGGAGGTCATCTCGAGGCCGGTGAGCGTGGTCTGCGTCAGCGTGCCCGTGCTGCCGGCGGTGTTGCCGCGCTGGTCGACGTTGAGGGTGTCGATGCCCGCGCCGCCGTCGACCGTGAGGAGCGCATCGATGCTGTCGAGGTTGCTCGCGGTGGTCATCGTCGAGCCCACGTTGATCGTGTCGTTGCCGTTGCCGCCGAGGATCGTGGTGTGGCCGGAGATCGACTTCACGTTGATGGTGTCGTTGCCATCATTGCCTTGGATGATGGTGCGACCCTCGTGGGTGCTATCGACCGTGATCGTGTCGTTGCCCGAACCGAGCATGAGGATGAATTCCTCGAACTCGAGATACTGGATGCCCGGGTCAAACGCGACGCCGCCGATGACGCCGCCCGCAAACAAGCCGAGACCGGTGAACGAACTCGCGGTCAGGAGCCCGGTGCCGTTGGCCGTGCTGCCGGTGTTGTCGACCACCACGCGGTCGACCTGGAGATTCTCGTCCACGTTCAGGTTGGCGTTGCCGAGATCCGGCAGCGGGCCGGTGACTTCGCCCGGCAGGCCGATGCCCGGGTCGAGATTCGGCACGCCGTTGCCGAGCCCGCCCTCGATCAGGATCGGGCCCTGGATGGCCGTGAGATCGTGGACCGGCGCAAAGTGAGTCAGCGTCGTGGTGCCGGTAAGGTGGCCCTGGCTGTCGACATCGGCGACTTCGATGTCCGGCGGCGTGCCGCCCAGGTAAACCGTGTCGGAGCCGAGGCCGCCGACGATGCGGATGGCGGTGCCGGCGGCGCTGCCGAGGATCCAGATGCGGTCGTTGCCTTCCGCGGTGTTGATGACGAGCTGCTGGATGTTGGTGAACGTCGAGTTGATGCCGGCGCCGAAGGCTCCGTTCGCGGTGATGACGATATCGTCGGCAAACTCGGTGCCGATGAGCACGAGGGAGTTGAAGCCGTTGCCGCCGTCGATGTGGACTTCCGCCTTGAGGGCGTAGGCCACCTTGTTCACGCCGCCACCGGTGGCGACGTTCGTGGAACCGCGCAGCGGGTCGTACACTTCCTGGCCGTTCACCGTGTTCTTCAGCGCGAAGGCGCGGATCACAAAGGTGTCGTCGCCGTCGCCACCGTTCAGGCCGAGTACGGCGCGGTTGTTATAGACCGAGAAGACGTCGTCGCCGTCGTTGCCGTTCAGCGTGAGATTGTAGGTGTTGCCCGGGCTGATCCAACCGCGGGTGGTCTCGACCATGTTGCTGCGCGGCAGGCCGGTGGCGCTGCCGTCGAAGGCGTCGCCGAAGATCTGGCCGATCTGGAAGGAGTCGTTGCCGCCGGCGCCGTTGACGACCGTGATCGCGCTGTTGTCGTCGAAGGCGAAGTAATTGTCGCCGCCCACCGAGGTGACGGTCAGGAGCGCGATCTTGGTGTCGTAATTGACCTGCTCGAGGGTCGGGAGCTGGTTGCCGCTGCCGTCATACTGCAGCATGGCGATGAATTCGCGGCGGAAGAGCAGCTTGTCGTCGGCCGGGGTATCGTAGAGGTCGAGGTGGTTTGCGCCGGTGAGGCCGGTGTCGTGGACGTTGATCACCGAGGAACCGACGCCGGAGTACCAGATCGTGAACTGGTCGGCGCCCTCGTTACCGTCGAGGTTGAGCAGAGCGCCGATCGGGTTGGTGCCGACGAGGTGGGTCGAGTTGACCGTGATGGTGTCGGCACCGGCGTTGCCGGTGACGTTGGTCAGGCCCGCGATGCTGACGATGGTCAGCGTGTCGTCACCCGCGCCGAGATCGAGGTTCGTCGTGGTGGCGTGCGTGCTGGCGATGTTGAAGGTGTCGGCGCCGGAACCGAGGGTAAGCGTGAGGGTGGCGAAGTTCGTGTAGACGATGCCGTCGCTCATGCCGAGGCCGGTGAGCGTCGTGGCGGTCAGCTCGCCGGTGTTGGCGGCGGTGTCGAGCGTGTCGTCGACGTAGAGGGCGTTGGTGCCGGTGCTACCATCGACGGTCAGCAGGCCGGAGATGTTGTTCAGCGTGCTGTTGGCGGCGACCGGGGCGATGCTGCCGACGCGGATGGTGTCGTTGCCGGCCTGGGTATCGATGTTGGTGGCGCCGGAGATGGTGCGGACCGCGACCGCGTCGTTGCCGGCGCCGGTGTTGAGGTTCGTCGTCGCCCCGTGGGTGCTGACGATCGTGAAGGTATTGCCGCCGTTGCCGAGGTTGATGGTCAGCGTGCTGAGGTTGGCGTAGGTGATCGCGGTGCCGAGGCCCAGGCCGGTGAGCGTCGTGCTGGTGAGCGTGCCGGTGTTGGCGGTCGCGTCGCCGGTGTCGTCGACCGTGAGCACCGCCCCACCCGTGCCGCCGTCGACCGTGAGGTCGGTGACCATGCCGTGGACGTTGCCGTTTACATTGCCCGCGCCGGCGTTGCTGCTGATGAAGATCTGGTCGAGACCGCCGCCGGTGTTGAGCAGCGTCGGGATCGAGATGCTGATCAGGTTGGCGGTGTCGGCGCCGGAGCCGAGGTAGATGCTGAGGCCCTCGAAGGTGCCGTAAGTCACGCCGCCCGCCATGCCGGCGCCGGTGATGGTGGTCGCCGTGAGGTTGATCGTGTTGGCAGCGGTGTCGACGCGGTCGTCGAGGTAGAGGCTGTCGGTGCCGTTGCCGCCGTTGAGCGTGGTGACGGCCGCGAGGTTGTTGAGCGTGCCGTTGGCGGCGCTCGGGGAATTCGAATCGAGGTTGAAGACGTCGTCGCCGTCGTCGCCGTTGACCGTGAGGACGCCGCCCGTGCCCTGAAGGTTGAAGGTGTCGTTACCCGTGTTGCCCGAGACCGTGAGCGTGCCGGCCGAGTTGGTGATGAACAGCGTGTCGTTGCCGAGGCCGAGATTGACCGAGGTCGAGGTGGTGTGGCTGCCGTTGATCGTGAAGGTGTCGTTGCCCGAGCCCAGGGTGAGCGTGAGCGTGGCAAAGTTCGCGTAGACGATGCCCTGGCTCATGCCGAGGCCGGTGATCGTCGTGCCGGTCATCGCACCGGTGTTGTCGATCGCGTCGAGCGTGTCGTCGACGAAGAGCTGGTTGGTACCGGCGGCGCCGTCGATCGTGAGCAGGCCGGTGATATTGTTCAGCGTGCTGTTGACCGTGAGCGGGGTGACGCTGCCGACGCGGATGACGTCGTTGCTGCCCTCGGTGTTGATGTTGGTCGCACCGGAGATCGTCTGGACCGCGACCGCATCGGCGCCGTTGCCGGTGTTGAGGTTCGTGATCGCGGTGTGCGTGCTGGCGATCGTGAAGATGTTGCCGCCGTTGCCGAGGTTGATGGTCAGCGTCGTGATGCCCGCGTAGGTGATCGCGGTGCCGAGGCCCAGGCCGGTGACGGTCGTGCTGGTAAGCGTGCCGGTGTTGACCGTCGCATCGCCCGTGTCGTCGAGGGTCAGGACCGAGGTGCCGCTGCCGCCGCCGTTGACCGTGAGGTCGGTGACGATGCCGTGGACGTTGCCGTTCACATTGCCGCTGCCGGCGTTGCTGCTGACGAAGATCTGGTCGTTGCCGCCGCCCACGTTGAGCAGCGTGGTGATCGAGATGCTGCGGATGTTGGCGGTGTCGTTGCCGGAACCGAGGAAGATGCTGAGGCTCTCGAACGCGCTGTAGTTGACGCCACCCGCCATGCCGAGGCCGGTGATGGTCGTACCCGTGAGGTTCAGGGTGTTGTCGATGCTGTCCGCGCGATCGTCGAAGTAGAGCGTGTCCGTGCCGGACCCGCCGTTGACGGTCGTGACTGCCGAGAGGTTGTTAAGCGTCCCATTACTCGCGTTGGGGGCGTTGGAGTCGAAGTTGAACGCGTCATTGTCGGCGTCGCCATTGAGGAAGAGGACGCCGCCACTACCCTGCACGTTGAAGGTGTCGTTGCCGGTGTTGCCCGAGACCGTGAGCGTGCCGGCGGAATTCGTGATCGTGACGGTGTCGGCGCCCGTGCCGAGGTTGACGGTGCTGGTGCCGGCATGGCTGCCCGTGATCGTGAAGGTGTTGCCGCCGGAGCCGAGCGTCAGGGCGAACGTGGCGAAGTTGGTGTAGTTGACGCCCTGGGCCATGCCGAGGCCGGTGATGGTCGTGCCGGACATCGCACCGGTGTTGGCCGTGGTGTCACCGGTGTCGTCGACGAAGAGCTGGTTGGTGCCCGTGCCGCCATCGAGCGTGAGCAGGCCGTCAATCGCATCGAGGAGGTTGTTCGTCCCCGGGGCGAGGCTGCCGAGGCGGACGATGTCGTTGCCGCCCTGGGTATTGATATTGGTCGGACCGGCCAGCGCGCGGACATAGACCTCGTCGTTGCCGCCGCCCGTGTTGAGGGTCGTCGTCGCGGTGTGCGAGCTGACAATCGTGAAGAAGTTTCCACCCGCACCGAGGTTGATGATCAGCGTCGAGAGATTGGCGTAGGTCAGCGTGCCGCCCAGACCGAGACCGGTCAGCGTCGTGCTGGTGAGCGTGCCGGTGTTCGGAGTGCCGTCGCCGGTGTCGTCCAAGGTGACCGTCGCCCCACCCGTCCCGCCGTCGATGCTGAGCGTGGAGCCGATCGTGGAGAGCGAACCGTTGGTGTTGGAGCCACCCGCGCTGCTGCCGATGTAGACGAGGTCGAGACCGCCACCGGTGTTGATCGAGACCGGGACCGTCGTCTGGTGGATGTTCACCGTGTCGGCGCCGGAACCGAGCAGGATGCTCACGCCCTCAAAACCATTATAGATGACGACATTCGCGAAGCCCAGGCCATCGATCGTCGTCGGGTCGAGCGTCAGGGTGTTGGCCAGCGTGTCGAGGCGGTCGTCGAGGTTGATCGAGTCGGTGCCATTGCCGCCGTTGAGCGTCACGGTGCCGGCGATGTTGTTGAGAGTGCCGGCGGCGCCCGGGGCGTTCGAACCGAGGTTGAAGGTGTCGTTGCCGTCGCCGCCGTTGATCGTCAGGACGACGCTGTTGGCCTGGATGTTGAAGGTGTCGTTGCCGCCGTTGCCGTTCACCGTGACCGTCTTGCTGATGCCGTAGGTGCTGCCGATGGTGAAGGTGTCGTTGCCGGAACCGAGATCGAACTGGGCGTTCTCGACGCCACGATAAGTGATGCCGCCGAGGAAGGTGTGGCCCTGCGAGGTGTACGTATCCGGCAGACCGAAGCCCAGAATCTGGCCGATCGTGGTGTAGGTAACGTGGCCCTGATCGTCGGTGTCGGACTCCTGCGCGGTGCCCATGCTGCCAGTGAGGTTGCCGGTGGTGCCCTGCAGGTGGACGAGGAGCTGGTCGTTTTCGTTGGCGACGCCGGTGTCGTCGCCGCCGACGAACTTCACCGGGGCCGTGATGACACCGAGGTTGATGCGGCGGGTCGGCGTAACGCCCGCGCCCGGAGTGATCGGGGTCGAGGTGGACGACTCGTAAACTTCGACGCCGTTAACGACACCGTTGAAGTTCGTGACGTTGGCGAAGTGGTACGTGATCGGGCCCGGATCAACCGTGTACGGCGGCGGATCGGTGATATGCTCCTGCCAGCCGATGAAGATCGGCGGGATCGTGATGCTGAAGCTGTAGGTCGGGATCCAGTGGAACCACGGGAAGCTGCCGCCGTACTCCATGTGCGCCTGCACCGTGAACGTGATGGTGTAAGCCTGGGTGAAGATCGGCGTGTACCAGGTGTAAGCCGGCGGATCGACGATGTACGGCGGCGGGTCGTAGACGTAATCCGGCGCCTGACCGCCGATGTGCACGGTATCGTTGCCGGAACCGCCTTGGATTTCGAGCGGCAGGCCGTTGCCGAGCACCCAGAAGGTGTCGTTGCCCTGGCCACCGAGGATCACGATGCCCTCGATGTTGACGAAGGTGATCAGGCGACCGCCGCCGAAGATCTGCGTGTCGGTGATGACGAAGGTGTCATCGGCATCGGTACCCTCGAGGATGATGCGGTCAAAGCCCTCGCCACCGTCGATGTAGACCGGCCCATTGGCCACGTACTGGATGCTGTTGACGCCGGTACCGCCGCTGACGTTCGAGAGGGCCGAGCCTTCCTGGAGGTAGGTGCGGATGAGGAACAGGTCGTCGCCGGCTTCACCGAAGAGTTTCAGGCCGGCCTGATTGTGGTTAACCTCGAAATAGTCGCCCTGGTTGCCGCCGTAGATTTCCATGTCGGCGACATTGCCGTAGGACAGATGGCCGCGGGTGGTGGCGATCGTCTTGATGTCGGTCGGGGCGGCATCGTTCACGCCGCTGAGGATGCGGCCGACCGTGAAGCTGTCCTCGCCGTCATCGCCGTAGAGCTTCGCCGCGACCACCGTCTCGTCGACGATGAACGAATCGTTGCCGGCGCCCGCATGGATCTCGAACGCGCTCAGGCCGGCAATCGTGATGACCTCGTCGTGCGTCCCGAGGTTGCCGACGTGAATTTCCTTCGCGCGCAGCAGGAAGGTGTCGTCGTTGGTGGTGCCGTAAATCTTGAGCGTATTGGTATTGGAGAAGCCGACGCCCGTGCCGGTGTCGGCGATGTTGACGTGGCTGATACCCGTGCCGGCGATCGTGATCAGGTAAACGTCATCACCCTCGCGGCCGTCGAGCCAGATGGTGGTGACGACGCCGGAGATCGTGAAGGTGTTGGCTGAGTTGCCGCCGGTGAGGCGAATGGTCTCGAAGGTCGGCAGCGATTCGGATTCCGAGCCACCCGCATTGAGCGTCCAGCCGACCAGCGAGTAGTCGCGATCCATCGTCTCGATCAGCGTGTCGTTGCCGCTCACATCGTAGAACTCGTCCTTGCCCGGGCCGCCCGTCACGGTGTCGTCGCCCGCGCCGCTGTCGATGATGTCCGGGTTGGAGCTGCCGATGATTGTGTCGTTACCGTTGCCGCCGTTCAGGGTGAGGCGCGCGGTGGCAGCCGTAACGCCGCCCGCATCGATGATGTCGTCGCCGTCGCCCGCGTTGATGACCACGCGGTCGTTCGAGACCGAACCCTCATCCACGCTGTAGGTGAAGAGCGGATTCGTGTTCGTGGCGCTGGCCGTCATCGAGATCTGCATGACGGTCGTGGAGTAGTCGTTGTAGGTCGTGACCGCCGGGGCGACGCTGTAGTCGGTGCTGACCGCGACGTGGTGCGAGACCACGTTGGTGGCGGCGCGGTAGATATCCACGCCGCTCGTGCCCGCGATCGTCACCAGGTCGGCGGCATTGTCGTTCAGGCCCATCGCCATGCTGAGCGACTTGAGGTGCGAGCTGGTGTTGAAGTAGGAGACGTCGAGGGTGTCGGCGCCGGCGCCGAGGTTGATCGCGAGCGAGAAGATGTCGGTCGGATTGATGGCCACGCCGTCGACGTTGACCGTGAAGTCCAGGCCGTTCGGGGCGAGCGTGACGGTGTTGTTGCCCGCGCCGGCGTCGACCGTCATCGAGTTGGAACCCGTGCTGCCGCTGATCACGGAATCGACGCCATCGCCACTGGCCCACGCGAAGGTGTCGTTGCCGTCCTCACCGTAGAGCTTGTCGACGCCTGCGCCGCCGGTGATGACGTCGTCGCCGCCACCACCGTGGATCTCGTCGTCGCCGCCGCCGCCCTTGAGGACATCGGAGTCGCCGACCGTGGCGTTGTTCTTGTAGTCGCCGTAGATGTGGTCGTTGCCGCCGCCGCCGATGATCGTGTCGTGGCCGGCGCCACCGATGATCTCGATGTTGTTGTTGCGGCTGTTCTCGTCGACCTGGGCGACATCATCGCCGTCGCCGAGATCGATAAAGACCGGGACGGTGACGCTCGCGTCGACGTAGACGAAATCGTTGCCGGAACCGGTGGAAATGTAAACGGCGGTGACGTTGTTGTACTTCTTCTTCTTGCCGAAGAGCGAAACCTCGATGGCGCCGTCGACATCCTGGCTGATGGAGACCTGCTCGTTGATTTCGCTTTCGCTGTAGTTGCGATTGTTCGCGAGGGAGCCGACGTTGACGTAGAGCGCGCCACCCGGGAAGGCGGTGCCCGTCGCCGCATGCGGATCGCTCGCCGAACCGGCCTGGTAGGTGATGTTCGACTTGATGTAACCCAGGTCGAAATCGCCGCCGAACGTGATGCTGAAGAAGAAGAAATCCAGGGTGATTTCGACCGAGGCGCGGAGGCGGCCGCTGGCGGCGTCCCACTGGATGCCGACGTTGACGCCGAAGCCGATGCCCACGAGGTAGGCGGTGCCACTGATGCTGCCCGAGAGATGCGCGATGCTCTCGTTCGTGCCGTCGATGTGGAAGTTGACGTCGCCGAAGATGCCGAAGAATCCGTCGATACCGATGCCGATATGGCCGTGGAAGGTAAACGAGTAGTTGCCGTCGGAATCGAACGAGCCGCTGGCCGTGATGCTGCCGAGGCCGAAGAAGTCGACGCTCGCGCTGACGGACAGGGAGAACTTTCCGGCCGAGTAAGTGAAGTCCAGGCTGCCGGTGACCGTGAGCACGCCGAGGAACTTCAGCGTGAGGTTACCGACGTGGATGCGGAAATAATCGGCGGTGATGCCGTTGTGGGTCGAGCCGGTAGTGTTGAGGCGGAACTCGAGCAGGCCGCTCGCCTCGATGACACCGGAGATACCGAAGCTCGTGGTGACGTCGACACTGAGCACGATGCCGTCCGAATAGATGCCGGCGAAACCGGTGACGGTGAGATTGACGAGACCTTTGAGGTCGATGTGAGCGGTGACCTTGATCTCAAGGTAACCCGGGCCCTGCGTGAGTTCGAAGGTGCCGGTCAGCTCGAGGGTATCGAGGAGGGTGATGCCGCCGTTGATGTAGATCTTGAGGCTGTTGCCACCGAGGGTCTGACCGTTGAAGCCCGCCAGCGTACCGGTGAGGTCGTGCAACGTCATCGTGGTGTTCGTCGTGGTATTGAACGCCAGGAGGAAGTCGCCGTGGACCGCGAAGCCCATGCTCGCCAGCGTCGGCGAACTCGTAAGTGACAACGAGAGCTGCGCGGTCAGGCCGGCGGAGGTGCTGTTGAAGTCGCCGGTGACCTTGAACGTGCCGATCGTGATGCTGAGATTCGCGGCGAAGCGGATGTTGATGTCGGTGCCCGTCTTCTTGAAGTAGAAGTGGCCGGTGAAGGTGAAGCCGACCACCGTGACCGAACCGCTCATGTCGAGCTCGACCGTGTTGGCGAGGATCTGGTCGATGCCGTCCGTCGTGACGGTGTCGAGCGGGTCATTGGCACTGGCGGCGGTCGTGTTGAGGCGAAGCTTGACCGTGGCGGTGTAGGTGATGCCGACGCTGGCGAGGCCGCTGCTCGACACGAGGGCGGCGTCGAGGGCGCCGACCGCGCCGTCGTCGTTCATGTGCAGGTAGCCATTGACCGTCACCGTTCCGATGACCGGCAGGTCCATGCGACCGGAGAGTTCGATCAGCGTGTAGGCCGTCGGGCCGCTGCCGGCCTTCTCGAAGAAGAAGCGACCGGAGATCGTGAGCGTGCCGCCGAGCAGCGAGGCCGAGCCGGTCACGACGACGCGGATGAGGTTCGCCTTCAGCACCGTGCCGTCCGACATCGTGTAGGCGGTGCTGTAAGTATTAAAGGCGACACCGAAGCTGCCGGTGATCGAGATGCCGACCGAGGAAAGCGCCGCGCCGCTGGTGAAGCTGGCCTCAAGGATGCCGGCCGCACCGTTCTTGGTGATGTGCAGTTCGCCGAAGGCGTGGAGCGAGCCGATCGGGTCGAGGGTCATGTTCGCCTCGACCGCGAGGGCGAACTCGGTGGCGGTGATCTTGACGAAGAACTTGCCTTCGAGGTCGAGGGTGCCGGCCGTCAGGTGGCCATCGGCGAAGACGAGGAAATAGATTTCACCCGGCGCCAGCGGGTCGGCGGCGTGGTCGAGGTCGACGCCCGTCAGCGCGAGTGCCGGGGCGGACTTGGGAATGCTGAGCGTGACCGTCGGGATCGCCGTGCCATCGACCGCGGTCATGCCCGCCGGCGTCGTGTAGGTGATGTCCGCCTTGGTCGTGTTGAACTCGAGCTTGAAGGTACCGCTGAGCGACAGGCCGGAGGAGGCCGGCAGGTTGCCGCCGGGGGCGAGCGTCATCTCGAGACGGGCCGCCACGCCGCTGGCGTTGACGCGGAGCAGACCGGTGGCGTTGAAAGTGAGCAGCGGATTTGCTGCGTCGGGACCGACGCCGATGGTCACCTGGACGTAGAGGGTCAGGCCGGTGGCGTCGATCTGGAGGATCAGCGTGCCATCCATCTCCAAGAGATGCGTCGTCGGATCGGACGGAGTGCCGAGACCAACCTTGCCGGAGATATAAAGCAGGAAAGACTGCGCCGCGATCGTGACGTTCTGCGTGCTGTGATCGAGGTAGGTGATCGTCACCGTATGCACGTCCGGCGTGGTGTTGATCTCGGCGAAGACCTGGACGTTCTCGAGATCGATGCCGTACGCCTTGAGGCCGGCGGTGTTGAAGGTCAGCTTGACCGCGCCGTAGAGTTCGAAGTGCAGGACGTTGCTGCTGTCCGCATAGATATTGAAGACGAGGGCGCCGGCGAGGTTGGCGAATTCGTTCTCCAGCGGATTCCCCGCAGGGTTCACGACCTTCACCGCGGCGGCGAAGTTGAGCTTGGTCAGGAAGGCGGTCGAGGTGGACGTGATCTCGATGTCCATCGCGCCGCGCACCTGGACCGTGATGACGCCGCCGGTGGTGAACTTGGCGCCGCCCGTGACGGAAATCTTGGTCGTGGTGCCGGTGCCATCGAGCAGCGTCGGGTGATCCTTGTCACCGACCTGCAGCGTGCCCGAAGAGCTGTAGACCCCGATGCTGAGGCTGCCCCACATCGCAAACGGCGGCTCGCTCGCGCCCGGGATGGTGACGCCTGCCAGGCCGGCGTCGGCGTAGAAGGAGAAGCGCACATTGCCCGCCGAGGCGTTGGTGAGGTCCGCGTAGAAGCGAGCGGCGAGCTTCAGATTGCCGCCACCGGTCGTGAGCTCGCCGATCAGCAGGATCTTGCCGGTCGTATCGAACTGGAAGAGGACGTTGGCTTTGAACGCGGCCTGCGAGATATAGGAAGAGTAGAACTCAGCGCCGGCCGTGATCGTCATCGGCAGGTCCCAGACATTCGCCGTGGCGCCAGCCGGAGTGTGGAGATAAATGCCGAGGGCGGAGTCGCGCAGGTCGTCGGACCACGTCGTGAGATTCGGGCTGCCGATGCCAGCGATGGTAAGCGGCTTGAGGGTCAGCGGATCCGTGTAGTCGCCGAGCGTGTGGTTGAACTGGATGCCCGCGGTGAAGCCACCGAGCGTCAGGCCGGAGATCGGCTCGAGCAGGATCGGCACGGCGACGTGAATGTAGGCGTCGAGCGGAACGATCTGGATGCCGCTGCCATTGTCGAAGGCGGCCAGGCCGATGCGGACGTCCACCCCCACCCCGAGCGACGGCATGTCGGCGCCACCGCTGATGCCCGCGTAGAAGATCGTATTCACGCCGAAGACCAGCGGATCCGTGATCACGTGGTTGGCCGCATCCAGCTTGATCATGCCGATCACGAAACCGGCGTGGAGGTTCAGGCCGGCGAAGGAACCGGTGATCGTCAGGCCGACGGAATCGAAGCTGATGATCGGGAAGGCGCCGGAGGCCAGCTTGCCGATGTCGATGGCGAGGTTGGTGACTTCGCCGTGGACCGTGACGCCCGCGATGGAAGGCAGGCCGATCGTGGCCGAGAGGATCAGGATGAAGTCGGACGGATGATTGCCGACATCCGCCCAGGACAGCTCGAGGTGGCTGAGCTTGATCGGCATCCAGCTGGGCCACTGGAAGGTCGCGTTCGGGCGATTCGGATCGCTGGCGCCAAAATCCACCGAGACCGAGAAGCGGGAACCGGTCTGCGGGCCCGTGGGGCCATCCGGATCCTCGATCAGATTGGCGAGGTGACCGTCCGCCGTGATCGCCAGATTCTTGGCAGCCACCGTCACCGTGCCGAGACCGGTCAGATTGATCGAACCGGAGAGGGAATCGGCCTCGAAGGCGTGCCCGCTGCCGGTGGCACCCGTATCAACCGAGACATTCGTTCCCGTGAGCGTAACAAGAGGCGAAGAGACATTGCCGATCTTCACCGTGATCGAACCACTAATCAGGAAGAAATTATGGCGGTTGGGGCCGTTCGTCATGTTGACGAAGTTGAGGTGGATCGGCGTGCCGCTGCCGCCGACCGGGATGTCCATCACGACGTCGGCTCCGGTGTCGTTGAACTGGAGGCTGAAATCGGTGACATCGAGGGCGAAACCGGTCATGCCGCTGAGCACCACCGAGTTGATCGTGAGTTTGCCGGCGTTGCCCGCCTGGGTGATGACGAACGCACCGTTGACGCCGCTGATCGCCAGCGAGGCGCCCGCAGCCAGGAGCAGCGAGCCATTGCTCACGGAAACCTTGATGACATCCTCGCTGTTGATCGTCGCCTTGGAGAAGTAGAAGTTCGCCTCGAGCTTGCCGGTGAAGCCACCGATCAGGATGCCGAGCTTGATGCCGCCGCCGAGCAGCAGCGTGTTGGCGGCCACCGAGAAGGTCAGCGTATCGCCGCCGGCGAAGGTGACGGTCTTGTTGGTAACCGCCGTGGAGCCCGTGTTGATGCTGAACTGGAAGGTCGTGACTTCGAGCGTCAGGCCGGGCACGCCGTTCAACTTGACCGCCGGTGCGTTGGTCACCGAATCGTCGCCCACCGTGAAGCTCGCGACAACCGTGCCATCGGTATAAGAGATATACACGCCGCTCAGCTTGTTCACTTCGAGGCTGATGCTGCTGCCGACCGCGATCAGGAGGCTCACATCCTTGAAGGCGATCAGCATGGAGTCGGCGGTCTTCTCGAAGAAGAACTGGCCGCTGAGCTGCGCCTTGAAGCCACCGAGATCCATGCCGACGTTGATCTGGCCGCCCACCCGCAGCACATGGGCCGCGACTGAGAAGGTCAGCGTATCGCCACTGGCGAAGGTCACCGTCTTGTTCGTCACCGCGGTATTGCCCGTGTTGATTTCGAACAGGAAATTTTGGACCACGAACGTGAGGCCCGTCACGCCGGTGATGCTGACACCCGGCAGGTGCGTCACCGGATCCAAGCCGACCGAGAAGCTCGCGACCACGGTGCCATCGACATTCGAGATGTAGACGCCCGCGAAGGAATTGATCTCCACCTTGATCGAACCAACCTGCATCAGGAAGTGGACATCCTTGAAGGCGACGAGCATCGAGTCGGCGGTCTTCTCGAAGAAGAACTGGCCGCTGAGGTCCGCCTTGAAGCCGCCGAGGTCCATGCCGACGTTGATCTGGCCGCCGACCCGCAGCACGTGGGCCGCCACCGAGAAGGTCAGCGTGTCGCCGCTGGCGAAGGTCACGGTCTTATTGGTAACGTCCGTGTTGCCCGTATTGATCTCAAAGAGGAAGTTCTGCACCACGAACGTCAGGCCCGTCACGCCGGTGATGCTGACACCCGGCAGGTGCGTCACCGGGTCGTTACCCACCGTGAAGCTCGCCACCACCGTGCCGTCGACGTTCGAAATGTAGACACCGGCGAAGGAGTTGATCTCCACCTTGATGGTGCCGACCTGCATCAGGAAGTGCACATCCTTAAAGGACACGAGCATCGAATCGGCGGTCTTCTCAAAGAAGAACTGGCCGCTGAGGTCGGCCTTGAAGCCGCTCAGGTCCATCCCGACGTTGATCTGGCCGCCGACGCGCAGCACGTGGGCCGCAATGGAGAAGGTCAACGAATCGCCGCTGGCGAAAGTGATGGTCTTATTGGTGACGGCGGAGGCGCCCGTGTTGATCTCGAAAAGGAAATTCTGGACGGTGAACGTCAGGCCGGTGACACCGGTGATGCTGACACCCGGCAGGTGCGTCACCGGATCCAGGCCGACCGAGAAACTCGCGACCACCGAACCATCGATATTGGAGATGTAGACGCCGCTGAAGGAATTGATCTCCACCTTGATCGAGCCGACCTTCATCAGGAAGTGGACGTCCTTGAAGGCGACCAGCATCGAGTCGGCCGTCTTCTCAAAAAAGAATTGGCCGTCGAGCGCGGCGGTAAAGCCGTTCAGGTCCATCGCCACGGTGAGCTGGCCGCCCACCCGCAGGACATTCGCCGCCACCGAGAAGGTCAGCGTATCACCGCCGGCAAACGTAACCGTCTTGTTGGTCACCGCTGTGGCGCTCGTGTTGATCTCAAAGAGGAAGTTTTGGACGGTGAAGGTCAGGCCGCTGACGCCCGTGATGCTGACGCCCGGCAGGTGCGTCACCGGATCGTTGCCCACCGTGAAGCTCGCGACCACCGTGCCGTCGACGTTCGAGATGTAGACACCGGCGAAGGAGTTGATCTCCACCTTGATCGAGCCGACCTGCATCAGGAAGTGCACGTCCTTGAAGGCGACCAGCATCGAGTCGGCCGTCTTCTCGAAGAAGAACTGGCCATCGAGCGCGGCGGTGAAGCCGTGCAGGTCCATCGCCACGTTGATCTGACCGCCGACCCGCAGCACGTGAGCCGCCACCGAGAAGGTCAGCGTGTCGCCGCTGGCAAAGGTCACCGTCTTGTTGGTGACGGCCGTGGCGCTCGTGTTGATCTCAAAGAGGAAGTTTTGGACCGTGAAGGTCAGGCCGGTGACACCAGTGATGCTGACACCCGGCAGGTGCGTCACCGGGTCGTTGCCGATCGAGAAGCTCGCCACCACGGTGCCGTCGAGGTTCGAGATGTAGACACCGGCGAAGGAATTGATCTCCAGCTTGATTGAGCCGACCTGCATCAGGAGGTGCACGTCCTTGAAGGAAACGAGCATCGAGTCCGTCGTCTTCTCAAAGAAGAACTGGCCATCAAGCGCCGCGGTGAAGCTGCCCAAGGTCAGGGAGGCCGTGAGCTGGCCGCCGACCCGCAGCACATGGGCCGCGACGGTGAAGGTCAGGGTTTCGCCGTTGGCGAAGGTCACGACCTTGTTGGTCACATCGGTGGCCGTCGTGTTGATCTCAAAGAGGAAGTTCTGGACGGTGAAGACCAGGCCCGTGACGCCGGTGACGGTGGCGGCCGGCAGGTGGGTCACCGGATCATTGCCGACCGTGAAGCTGGCGACGACCGAGTTGTCGGCGTAGCCGAGGTACACACCATTGAGCTTGTTGATCTCAACCTTGATCGAGCCGACCTGCATCAGGAAGTGAACATCCTTGAAGGCGACGAGGATCGAGTCGCTGGTCTTCTCAAAGAAGAACGTGCCATCGAGCGCGGCTTTGAAGCCGCTGATTTCAAGATTAAGGCTGACCGTGCCGCCGACCCGCAGGACATTGGCGTCGTAGGCGAGCGTGATGGATCCACCTCCGGCCGTGGGGATGACGGCGGACACGGCTCCGCCCGTATTATTGAAGTCCAGACCGATGCTGCCGCCGGTGAGAGTCAGGCCGCGAATCGCGATCGTGAAGCTGGCGATGGTCAGTTTGCCGGCCGAAGTGCCGTCGTCCTTGATCAGGAACGCGCCGGTGATGCCGGAAGCGGTGAGCATGTCCGTGCCGCCGACGTTCAGTTTGAAGCCGGCGTTGGAGATCGAAACCTTGATCGTGCTCTGGGCGACCCCGTTGATGGTCTCGGTCGCTTTCTCGAAATAGACGCCGCCCGTCAGCACCACCGAGAAACCGCCCATCGTAACGGTCAGGTCCACCGTGCCACCGAGCGAAATATAGTCACCCTGGGCGGCGGTGAAGTTCAGCGTGAAGCTCGTGCCGATGGTGGCCGTGACCGCGGCGCCGAAGGTATTCACGTCGAACGTGAAATCGGTCACGTGCAGGTCGAGGCCGGTGATGCCGGAGAGCTTGGCGTCGGCGATCTGCAGCTTGCCCGCGTAGGCCGTGTTGCCGTGGGCGTCCTGGCCGAAGAGGAAGAAGCCCGAGGCATCGAGCACCATGAGTTTCGCGGACGCCCCCACCCCAACCTCGAAGTTCACATGGGTGAAGCCGAACTTCACGACGTGGCCGAGCGTCGGGCTGTCAAAGGTCTCGAAGCCGAAGGTGCCGGAGATCGTCAGCGTGAAGCTGCCCTTGTGGAAGAGCAGCGAGGCGCTGCCGGTGCCGCGGAAATAATTCGTGGTCTGGTTCGCCGCCGCCGTGAAGGCGATCGTTTGCTGCACCCCGCCGACATTCATCACCTGGTTGATTTCCTGGCCGGTGGTGTTGAACTCGAAGGCGAAGTCCGTCGCCGTGAACTTGAAGTCGCTGCTGCTGATGCCGCCGATGGTCATCTCGGTGAAGCCGACCTTGCCGGCCACGCCCGAGTCCATGAGGACCACGACGAACTTCACGCCGGTCAGGGACGCCACGACCGGGCCAACCGTCACACCGGCCGTCAGACCGGAGCCCGCGATCTTGACCACCTCGGTCGTCGCATGGGTGACCGGGTCAGTTTCAATGGTACCACCATAGAAGGACAAGCTGCCGTGGATGTTCATGGCGGCGCTGCCCACCGTGACCCCCAGGTCGATCGTGCCACCGACGCTGACAAAGTTCTTCTGGTCGGCCGCGCTGTAATCGAAGCTCACCGTCTGGCCACTGTCGGCGATGCCGAAGCTGGCGGTAACCGCGTGGCCGGTATTATTAATAGCAAAGCTGAGGTCGGTGCCGCCGATCGTCACGCCCGCCGGCAGGCCGGACGGGGTGATGCCGGCCGCGGTCACGAAACCGGCAATGCCGCTGTTATCGATCACGAAGCCGCCGTTAACGCCGGTGACCTTGAGTCCGACCGTGCCGGCCGTGAACGAGGCATTGGCGCCGATGGCGGCGAACTTGATGACATCGGTGGTGACCGCCGGACCGGTGCCGTCGAGATCGGCCGAGTACTTCTCAAAGTAGAAGGTGCCATCCAGCGAGACCGCGATGCCGCCCATGTCCAGGCCGAGCGTCACTCCACCCTGGATGCGGAAGAACTTCTTCCTATCATTACCCGTGAAGTTGAGCGTCTGGCCGCCCGGGATCACGAGGTTGTTGATCTCGTCGCCCGTGGTGTTGATTTCGAAGAAGAGCGAGCTGGGGGTGAAAGTGAAACCGGAGATGGCCGGAGTCAGGGTCGCGGCCGTCACGCCCGCCTTGCCGGCGAACCCGTGGCTGTTGATCACGAAGGAGCCGCTGATGCCCGTGATCCCCAGGGAAGCGGTGCCGGCCGTGAAGCTGGTCGATCCACCGCTCACCGCCAGGCGGATGACGCTCTCGGTTCCGAGGACCGAGCGGTCGAAGGTGAAGCTACCATGAAGACCGGCGCTGACGCCCGTGGCGGTAACCGTCAGGTCCAGGGTGGCAGTTACCGTGGCCACCACCGAAGTGCCGGTCGTGTCCAGGCTGAAGGAGCCGGAGGTATTGGTGAAGGAGATGCCGCCGATGTTGGTGCTCAGGCCGGTGATGGCAGCCGAGGCCACCACGCCGGCCGCGCTGATCTGGAAGGTGGCACTGACCCCGGCGGTCAGCTGGGTCGTGCCCGCATTAAAGGTGATGGTACCCGAAGCCAGGGCCACCGTGAGCAGCTGGCCGCCGGCCGTCGCGCCGTTGGTGTCGATAACCCCGAAGGTCACGTTGCCGGCCAGGTCGACCGCCACCGAACCGCCCAGGCTGATCGAAACATTGCCGGTCAGGCTGCTGGAATTGGCGCCGACAAACGTGGCCCCCAAACCGGTGCTCTGAATGTTCGTGGAGGCGGTCATGCCGGGCTTGGCGGTGTTCGCCAAACCGGAAGCGCTGTTAAAGGTCAGGAGGCCGCCGGTCAGGGTACCGAAAGCAAAGGTCTCATCGGTTCCGACCAGGCCGGAGATGTTGGTGACCGTGATCGAGCCGGCGCCACCACCTGTGTCAAATTGCGCCGGTGCCGCACCGGTCGGGTCGCCGGCATCGAGGACCAGCTTGCCGCTAACCAAGAAGGCGCCTTGCGAAGCGACCAGGTTGAGCGAGACCGCGCCAACGGTCAGGCTGCCGGTCGTGGTCGTGGTGAACCAAACGTCGAAAACATAATTACCGTTTTTGTCCACGGCCGGGGTCGTGCCGTCCGCGTCCATGTGGCGCGCGAAATTGAAAGTGCCATCCAAGGTCAGGAGACCTTGCGAGTAGTCGGTCGTGGTGCCGGCATCAGCCCGCTTCACCATCGTCCCGTGCATCACCGCGGTGCCCGTACCACTGCTGAAAAGCGTGAGGAGCGCGGCCTTTTCCGTCGCTGCGTTCGATCCCGTGGGGGTAAAATTAAAACCGCCGAACGGAGGATCGTATTCGTTCGCGGTGCCTGAAACATCAATGGAGTAGGTGTTTCCGTTCGCAGGAGGGCCATTTCCGGCATTGAGGCTCGTGACTAAAATGTCGGCCGACGTCTGCACATCGGGATTCGCCGGAACCGTAACCGAGGTCGCCGTCGGCGTCTCGTTTTTCGTTTCCGTGGTGGCCGTCGCGTTGTCGGAAGTCTCCGTTTCGTTCACCGCCGGAGCGGTCGTATCCACCAAATTGTCGGCCGCGGTCGGGGCCTTCGCGGGCTGCTGCGCGCCGTTGTGTTCATCCAACAGGATGATGTCGGCGGGCGAATAATGATGCATCCCATGCTGCGCCGAAACCGTCGGGGCAAGACCGTCCGCAGACAGCAACACGCGTTGCTCAAGACTCTCCAAAGTGTATTCGCGGGGGCGAAGGGACATGTGTGCGGCGGTCGGAACCGGGCACGAGAACCAAACAAACTCCTTACAACGTCAAGAACCGGTTTACCTTTAATTGAATTTTTGGGGCAAAAGTCCCCGCTTTTGGGGCCAAAAAGGCCGGCGTTGACATGCCGAAAAGGCACACCTCAACTGCAAATCCCGTGTCCGCAATCGAGCAATGCCGCCGCTACGAAGGCCAGGAAGAAGGCTTCTGGCCCCTTTTCACCGAAGCTTTGCTGGCCGCGGCCGGCGCCCAAAACGTGCTTTTGCTCCGACGAACCGTCGAGCCCTTGGAGGCTTGGAAGCCGTTCGCCGCGTGGCCCGCGAAGGAAAAATTTCCGCTGGGCGGACCACTGGACGATCCCCTTTTGCTCGCTGCGCTCGAGGCCGCCATCCGCGAAGGGGTCAGCGAATTTCGTCCCGCCGCCGACCCCAAAACTCGCCTGCCCATCGCGGCCGTCGACGCCGGCTTGGCCGGCCTTCAGGTGGTCGCACTTTTCCGTTACGCGCCCGCCACGCCGCCGCCGGATGACTTCGTCCAGCGCATCGGCCGGGCGCTCGACCTGCCCCTGCTCTATCGCCGCACCCGCGCCCTCCGGCTGGCCAGCGAGGACAACCGCGCCTTCTCCCAAGCCCTCGACATCCTGAACCTGCTGGACCGGCAGGAACGCTTCGTCCCGGCCGCGATGACCCTCTGCAACGAGCTGGCCCGCCACGGCCAGTGCAGCCGTGTCTCGCTCGGCTGGCGCCACGACGCCTATGTCCGCATCGTCGCGATCAGCGACATGCCGCGCTTCGAAAAGGGCATGGAAGCGGTGCAGCGGCTCGAAGCCTCGATGGAGGAAGCTTTCGACCAGGACGAGGAGATCGTCCTGCCGGAGCCCGATGACGCCAATTATGTGGCGCGCGATCACCAGCTTTTCGCCCAAAGCCACGGCGGCCCGAACGTCGTCTCCCTGCCCCTGCGCCTGGAAAACCGGCCGGTGGGTGTGGTTACTTTGGAACGCTCCGACCGCGCTTTTTCGGCCGACGAGGTGAATGCCCTGCGGGTCGTCCTCGACCGCGCCACCCGCCGCCTGGATGAGCTCGAACGCACCGATGGCAGCGCCTGGCACCGCGGCCTGCGCGCCACCCGCAACTCCTTCGCCCGCCTGCTGGGCGCCGAGCACACCTGGTGGAAGGCGCTGGGCGTCGCGATCGCCGTCGTCCTTCTGGTCATGATTCTCGGCACCTGGCCCTACCGGGTGGAAGGCAGCTTCGTCGTGCGCAGCCACACGTTGCTCAACCTGCCCGCCCCGTTCGACGGCTACCTGGCCGAGGTACCCGTGCGGGTTGGCGACAAGGTCAATGCCGGCGACATTCTCCTGCGCCTCGACAAGCGCGACCTCCAACTGGAGCAAAACGCCCTCGTTGCCGAAATCGCCCGCTACGAGGCCGAGCGCGCCCAGGCCGAGGTCGAACGCCGCCTCGCCGACATGCGCTCCGCCGCCGCCGCAAAGGAACAGTCCCAAGCCAACCTCGAGATCAATCGCTTCCATCTCCTCCGCGCCGACATCACCGCTCCCGCGCCGGGCGTGATCATCGAAGGCGACCTGCGCGAGCGCATCGGCGCCCCGGTGCGCGCCGGCGACGTGCTCATGCGCATGACGCGCATCGACGAGATGTACGTCGAAATCGAGGTTCCCGAGCGCGATGCCCACGCGATCCTGAACAGCCACACGGCCGACGTCGCTTTCGCCACCCTCCCCGGCCAGCACTACGCGGTCACCGTCGAACGCCTGGAACCCACGGCCCGCGTCAAGTCCGAGGGCAACGTCTTCGTGCTGCGCGCCCGCTTCGCCAACTCCGCCCCGGACGCCTGGTGGCGCCCCGGCATGAGCGGCGTCGCCAAGGTCGATGCCGGCCGCAAGCCGATCATCTGGCTGTTGACGCACCGTCTCATCGATTTCCTGCGCGTGAAGCTGTGGCTCTGAGCCCGAACCGGTTGACCACGGATTTCACGAATGAACGCAGCGAAAGTCATATCCCGCCGACACACCCCGGCGCTTTGCGCCATCAGCCGTCGCCAAGGCTATGGCCGACAGGCCCCTCTTCATAGAGGGGACTTCAATACAGGCGGATTGGGATCCCCTCTATCAAGAGGGGTGCCCGACAGGGCGGGGTGTGTTGAAGCGTTCGCTTACGTGCAGCTCTCGAACTGACCATGCCCGACACGCCCTCGATGTTCAGCGAATCCTGGCACCGCATCGCGGGCCAGAAGATGCAACTGCGCGCCAGCGTGGACATTCGCCGCCAGCAGTTTCGCGGCGAGGACTGGTATGTCGTGCGGGATAACTTCACGAATGCCTTCTATCGCATTCGTCCGGGTGCCCGGCGTTTTCTGGTTCATCTGACCGGTCGCCGCACGGTCGAAGAAGCCTGGCGCCGCAGCCTCGCCGAAAGTCCGCAGGAAGCGCCCGGCCAGACCGAGATCATCCAACTTCTCGCGCACCTGCATCAGGCCAACCTGATCCAGTCGGACCTGCCACCCGACAGCCGCCAGCTATTCGAGCGCGTGCGCAAGTTCCGCCAGGCCCAGGTGCGCAACACGATCGCGAGCGTTCTTTACCTGCGCATCCCGCTGTGGGATCCCGATCGCTTTCTCGTCCGAACCCTCGGGATCGCCCGTCTGATCTTCAGCCGGATGGGCGCCGCCATCTGGGGCTTGGTGCTCCTCGCCGCGCTCAAGGTCGCCATCGACCACAGTTCCCAGCTGGTGCACCGCGGCCAGGATGTTTTGGCCCCGGAGAATATCGCTCTCTTATATGGAGCGTTTTTCGTGACCAAGCTCCTGCACGAATTCGGCCACGCCTATGCCTGCCGGGTTTTCGGCGGCGAGGTGCACAACATGGGCATCATGCTGCTGGTCTTCAGCCCGGTCCCGTATGTCGACGTCACCTCCGCCTGGGCCCAGCGCCAGCGATCGAAGCGCATGTGGGTGGGCGCGGCCGGCATGTACGTCGAGTTGTTCATCGCATCGCTGGCCGTCTTCGTCTGGGCCCACACCGGCGCCGGTGTCCTAAACAGCATCGCTTACAACGTCATGTTCGTGGCGTCGGTCAGCACGCTGCTCTTCAATCTCAATCCCCTGCTCCGCTTCGACGGTTACTATATACTGTCGGATCTGATGGACGCACCCAACCTGCATGTGCGCAGCCGGGCCCAGTTGACCAACTGGTCGGAGAAGTGGCTCTTCGGCGTGGAGAATCCCCCGCAACCGGCCGCGACCACCAACGAGAGTATCTTCCTCGGCCTGTTCGGCATCGCCTCGGGCATTTACCGGTTCGTCGTCTTCTCGCTCATCATCCTGTTCGTGGCGGACAAATTCTTCGGCATCGGCCTGATCGCCGCGGTCGTCGGCGGCTTCTCCCTCTTCATCCTGCCGCTCTTCCAGTATGTCCGCTACCTCGCCCAGGAACCGCGCCTCGAGCGTCACCGCGTCCGGGCCGTGAGCGTCACCGTGGCCGTCGTCGCCGCCGTGCTGGGCTTCGTCTCCTTCTTTCCCTGGCCTTATTATACCTACGCGCCGGGCATGCTGCAGACCCCGGTCAGCACGCGCGTCGTGGCCCTGACCGACGGCTACGTGGAAGAATTCGCGGTCGAGTCCGGCCGGCCGGTGCACGCCGGCGATTTGCTGGTGCGCATGGCGAGCCCGGAGTTGAAGTTGAAGATCTCCGCCGCCGAGGCGCGGGTCCGCCAGACCCGGTCCATGGAGAACGCCAGCCTGGAAAAGGGCGGTGCCAATCTTCGCGTCAATCGCCGCCGGCGCGAAAGCGCCGAGGCCCAGCTGGCGGACTTGAACCAGCGTCAGAAGGAACTGCTCGTCCATGCGCCGATCGACGGCATCTGGGTGTCGCCGCGCGCCGGCGACATGTACGGCGACCTCAGCGCCCGCGGCAACCTGCTCGGCCAGATCATCCAGCCGCCGCAATTCGAATTCGTAGCCGTCGTGGCGCAGGCCGACTCAGCGCGGCTGTTTGCCTTCCCCAACCCGCCGGCGGAAATCCGGCTGGCCGGCCAAGGGGGCGAAGTCATCCCGGTCGACCAGGTCACGCTCATTCCCGGAAAACAAAACACGCTGCCCACCGCCGCCCTCGGCTGGAACGCGGCCGGTCCGGTCAAAGTCGCTCCCACCGACCAAAACGGCGTCACCACCGTCGAACCCTACTTCAAGGCGATCGCGCATGTGCGAGCCAATCCGCCGGCCGCGCTGCTTTACGGCCAGACCGGCCTGATCCGTTTCACCACCGGTTCCGAGCCGCTGCTCATGCAAGGCTGGCGCCGATTCCGGCAGATGCTGCAGCAGCGTTACCAAATCTGAGCATGACGCCGACGGCCGAAGTCCAGCGCACGCGCCTGGCGATGCCGCCGCCGTTGCACCACGGCCTCGATGGGCTTACGCATCGCGCCATCGGCTATTGGAAGCGCCGCCGCTTCACGCGTCCGGATTTCGCCGCCTGGGCCGCCCGGCTCGCGGTCGAGCATGCCGCGCTGTCCACGCTTTCCGACGCCGACCTGCACCGGCAGCTGATCGAGCACAGCCGCGCGGTGCGCCGTCACCGCCATGCCTGCCTCGAAGCCGCGGCCGCCGCGCTGCCCGCCGTCGCCGAGGCCGCGCACCGCAAGCTGGGGCTCGATCCCTATCCGGAGCAATTTCGCGGGGCCCTCGCGCTGCTGCATGGTACGATCACCGAGATGGCCACCGGCGAAGGCAAGACGCTCGCCATCGCGCTGGCCGCCGCGCCGCTGGGCTGGACCGGACTGCCGGTGCACGTGGTGACGGCGAACGATTACCTCGCGCGCCGCGATGCAGCCAACCTCGGGCCCTTCTATTCCTTCTGCGGACTCGAGGTCGGCCGTGTGCTCGCAACCATGAACGCGCCGGAGCGCTCGGAAAATTACGCCGCCGCCGTCGTCTACACCACCGGCAAGGAACTGCTGGCGGATTTTCTCCGCGACCGGCTGGTGCTCGGACCTTTTCAAGACGCCGCGCAACGCACCGCCCGCCGGCATTTCCGCCAGCCGCTGCCGCCGCTGGAGCGGCTCGTGCTGCGCGGCCTGCACTACGCGATCATCGACGAGGCCGACAACCTGATGATCGACGAGGCGGTCACGCCGCTGATCATCAGCCGCAAGGTGGACAGCCACTCGCTGACGGAAGCCGTCACGGCGGCGCAAAAGCTGGCGGCCGAACTTTCACCCGAGACCGATTACGAGGTCGACACTCCGCGGCGTGAAGCGCGTTTGACGAAGCAGGGACGCGAGCGCGTTCACCAGGAGCTCTCGTTTCTCGACCATCCCTTCTGGCGGGAGGAACTGATCGATACCGCGCTCAAGGCCATGCTGTTTTTCCAACGCGACAAACAATACGTCGTGCAGGAAGGCGTGGTCATCATCGTCGACGAATATACCGGCCGCTTGATGCCCGGCCGCCAGTGGAAGCTCGGCCTCCACCAGGCGGTCGAAGCCAAAGAAGGACTGCCCGTCACGTCGCCGACGGAATCGATCGCGCAGATGAGCTACCAATCGTTCTTGCGCCTCTTTCATCAGATCAGCGGCATCACCGGCACGGCCAAGGAATGCGCCGCGGAAATCTGGGCGCTTTACCGCCTGCCCTTCACCGCGATTCCCCGGCACCGTCCCAGCCGGCTCCGGCTCACCGCTCCCCGCGTGTATGTCCGCGCCGAGGATCGCTGGAACGCCGTGGTCGAGTTGATCTCGGTCGCGGCCAAAGCCGGCCGACCCGTGCTCGTCGGCACGCGCAGCATCGAGACAAGCGAGCAGCTGGCGGCGCGACTGGAGCGACGCGGCGTGCATTTCAATCTCCTCAACGCGGTGCGTCACCAGGAAGAGGCGAAGATCGTCGAGAAGGCCGGCCAGCAGGGCGCGGTGACGATCGCCACCAACATGGCTGGTCGCGGCACCGACATCCGGCTCGGCAACGGCGTCTCGCAACTCGGCGGATTGCTGGTGATCGCCACCGAAATGCACCGCTCGGCCCGCATCGACCGCCAGCTCTTCGGCCGCGCCGGACGCCAGGGCGATCCGGGCGAAGGCGTGCTCTTTCTCTCCTGCGAAGATGAACTGCTGCTCGATTTCCTGCCGCGTCCGCTGCGCCGCATATTGCAAGCCTGCGTCCGGCTCGGCTGGCCGGGCGCGAAAGCGCTGAGCGTGCTGACCTGTCGCTGGACGCAGCGCCGCGCGGAGAAGGCCGCGTTCCGTCAGCGGTTCTCCGTCTTGAAGCAAGACCAGTGGATCCAGGAAAATCTCAACGCGGGCCGGCAGGATTTCGGCTTTTAGCGCGGGGTTTTCGTCGCACGGCGCTGGCCTTCCGCCACAAATACACCGGTCTTCACCCCAGCTAGCTCGTTACCCCCATCCCGCCCTTTGTTATGTCTTGGTGTCAGATCTGTTTTGGCTTCTGGCCGCCTGTTTTTCGGCTCTAACTACCACGCACACGCCCCCATGAAATCTGCACGCCCGACCGTGCTCCTGTCCCTGCTGATTGGAACTTCCGTTCTGTCCGCGGCCGATCCTGAGCCAACCGTCCCTCCCGCTCCCGCCGCCACCGAACCTGCGGTCGTCCTCACCATGAGCGACGCTGTGGTGCGTGGTCTCGATGCCAACTTGGAAGTCCAGATCGAGCGCATCCAGCCGGCGATCGCGGAGCAACAGCGCCGCTACAAAACCGGCGCCTTCGATCCGCACCTCACCACCCACTACACCTTCGAGTCGCTGGAGACGCCGCAGAACACGCGCGACTTCTTCGCCACCGGCCGCGCTGTTGAAGTGCTCGATGAGGACAACATCCGCACCGAGACCGACCTCGTCGGCCTGCTGCCGACCGGCACGCGCTACAAGGTCACCGTTCTCGCCTACTCACTGAAGAACTCGCTGAACCGCGAGGCGCTCGCGCGCTTCTATCCCGAGTACACCACCAGCACGAGCATCACGGTCACGCAGCCGTTGCTTCGCGGCTTCGGCACGACGGCCACGCTGGCCGAGACCCGCATCGCCCAGTCCGACCTGCGCGCCGCCGAGCAGACGCTCCGCGCCAAGATCGACCAGGTCGCTTCCAACGTCCTCGATGCCTACATCGAGGCCATCTACGGCCACGAGCTGATCCGCGTCATCACCGACCGCATCGCCGTCGCCGGCCGCCTGCGCGATGAAAACGACAAGCGCCTCAAGCAAGGTTTAATGGCTCCGATCGACGTGATGCAGGCCGAGTCCACCCGCGCCGCCGCGGAGATCGAACTCGTCCGCGCCCGCAATTTCCTCACCGAAACCGAGAATCGGATGCGCGAACTCATCTTCCCCGATTTCGTCCAGGCTGCCGACACGCCGCTGCAGTTCACCGACACGCTGAACGAGGTTTCGCTCACGGAATCCCTCCCGGCCCTCCGCGGTCTCGCCCTCGACCGCAGCGCGGAATACCGCGCGGCGCAGCACAAGGTCGATTCGCAGCGCATCGCCCTGAAGCTCGCGCGCAACCAGCGCCTGCCGTCGCTCGATGTCGAGGCCTCGTACGGCATGAATGGCCTGGGTGACAGCTGGGGCAACGGCTTCAGCGACTACAGCAACCGCGACAAGCCCGACTATTCCGTCGCGCTCATCGCCGACATCCCGCTCACCTTCCGCGCCGAGCGCGCCCAGCTGGCCAAGGCCATGCTCAACGTGCGCCAAGCCGAACTGGAAGCCAAGCGCACCGCGAACCGGGTCGTTTCCCAGGTGCAAACAGCCTACGCCCGCGTGCTCTCGGCGATCCAGCGCACCAACGCCTCCAACCGCGCCGTCGAAACCGCCGAGACCGCGCTGAACTCCGAGGAGAAGCGCCTCTCGAACGGCCTGACGACCAGCTTCAACGTGCTGAAGCTCCAGGACGAACTCGCGCAGGCCCGCATCAACAAACTCGAGGCCGTGGCCGAGGGCCACAAGGCGCTCGTCATTCTCTGGGGTGTCTCCGGCGTGCTGCTCGAGCGCTACCAGATCAACGCCCTCGAGGCGCCCGGCGCCGCCGCTCGTTCCAAAAAATGAAACGCCTCGCCTTATTGCTTCTCGCCGCCGGCAGCGTGCTACGCCTGTCGGGTGCCGACGGCGTGCTGCTGCCTTTCAAGGAAGTGACTGTCAGCTCCGCCGTCTCGGGCATTCTCGCCGAGGTGAACGTCAAGGAAGGTGACGCTGTCAAGACGGACGACCTGCTCGCCCACATCATCGATCGCGTCGAGGCCAAGGAAGCCGAGCGTTTCGCCAAGATCCTCGAGCAAAAGGAATTTGCCGCCCAAGGCACCCAGAACCTGTTTCACGACAAGGTGGTCAGCGAAGGCGAGGCGATCGAGAAGCGTCTCGACCGCGACGTCGCCAAGCTGCAGCACCAGGTCGCCCTCGAGCAGCTGGAGCGCCGCAAGATCCGCTCGCCCATCACCGGCTTGGTGGTCGAGAAGAAGAAGGAAGCGGGCGAAGCGGTGAACGAAAACGAAGTTGTCTTTCGCGTCATCGACATCAGCCGCGTCTACCTGCAGGTCTTCGTCGATGCGACCGTCGCACTGACGCTGAAAAAGGACCAGCAGGTTCCCGTTGCCTTCCCGGAATACCACGATCTCCAGACCACCGGTACGATCGACTTCATCGACCCGCGCATCGACGGCGCCAGCGGACTCGTCCGCATCAAGGTGCTGATCGAAAACCCCGACCAAAAGCTCATCGCCGGCATGCGCGGCAGCGTCGTGTTCAAGTCCTGATCCCCTCCCTTTCTCACACCAAACTCCCGTCCCATCATGAAAAAAATCGTCATCATCCTGCTCGCGTCGGTCAGCCTGCTGCTGTCCGCCTGCACCCTCTTCCCGTATTCGCCCAAGGTCGGATCGAGCGAGGGCAGCTTCCTCCGCAACACCATCTCCTACGACCTGGTGTACCTGCAGGACAACGTGAAGGCCTACCGCTCCAACGGTTCGTACTATTACTTCAAGGACAAGAAGCTCGTGAAGGTCGTGCCGGAGCTGCTCTCCGCCGACAAGATCTGAGCCAGCTTTCTTTGGTCACTTGCGCCCGGTCTCTCTTCGGAGGGCCGGGCGCGCTGTTTTCCGGCCGATCAGGACAGGAACGGATTGAAGCGCCGCTCGTTGGCCGCCGTGGTCAGCGGGCCGTGACCCGGGGCAATGATGGTGTCGTCGCGCAGCAACCCCATGATGCGGCGCGCATGCTTCAGCTGGCGCTGGCAGCAAAAATACCCGCCACCGAGCGAGCCGGCGAAAATCAGGTCGCCGGAAATCAACACCGCCGGGGCCGTGGGATGAGCCTTGGACTTTACGAGATAGCAATTGTGTTCGTCCGCATGACCGGGCGTGGCGAAAGCGGTGATCGTGAGTCCGGCGTACTCAACCACCTGCCCCTCGCCCAGCCCACGGCACTGCGGCCAGCGGCCGTTGGGCGGACCGTGAAAGAAACCGACTTCGCTCTCGCGCAGCACGACCTCGAGTCCGCCGATGTGCTCGGCCTCGTAGTGCGTGACGAAAACCGCCTCCAGCCGCTGGATCTGCGTCGGCCACGCTCGATGCAGCTCGGCATGGCTGGCACCGGTGTCGAAGAGCACGGCGCTATCGCCGCCGGTTGAGATCAGGTAGGCGTTGGCCACGCCGACGCCGAAGGGCATCCGCAGAGGAAAGAGACCGAAGGGCAATCCTTCCGGTTCCGGCAGCGGATAATTGCCGCGCGCCAGCGCCGTCAGGCCCACTTCGTTCAAGTTGAGGGTGGTCGCCAGGCGTTGGAGCTCGGCATTGGTCAGATCGGGGCGGTAATCCAGCGCATCCTTCAGGCGACCGGATTCGATGCCACTCGCCGCGGCAAGATTCTCCAACGAAAGCGGGATGTTGCGCGCGGCTTTTTCAAGCACGTCGCCCAGTTCGTCTTCGAGGGCTGGTTTGGTAGACATGGCAGCGGGAATCGTCGGGCATTTCTTAACCACGGATTACACGGAATACACGGATGAAATCCCCAACCGACCGAATCAGCTATCCTGGTTCGGATCCGTGCAATCCGTGTAATCCGTGGTTAAAAAGGTTTTCCTTCGCCGCCGCTTTCTCCCACGTTCACCGGCCATGGATGCCGTTCAACAGGAGGTCACCGACATTTTCATTCGTACGAAGGCGCTGCTCAAGGGGCACTTCGTCCTGCGCTCCGGGCTGCACAGCGGGCACTTCTTCCAGTGCGCGCAGGTGTGCCAGGACATGCCCGCCGTCGAACGCCTCGGCGCGCTCCTGAAACAGAAACTGGGCGGCCTCGCCTACGACACCGTGCTGGCCCCCGCGATGGGCGGCTTGGTCATCGGCCAGGAAGTGGCCCGTGTCTCGAAGAGCCGTTTCATTTTCGCCGAAAAGGAAAACAACGTCCTCGTCATGCGCCGCGGCTTCACCTTCAAGCCGGGCGAGAAAGTGCTCGTCGTGGAAGACGTCATCACCCGCGGCGGCCGCGTGCAGGAGTGCCTCGATATCGTGAAGAAGATGGGCGGCACCACCGTCGCCGTCGCCGTGCTCGTCGACCGCAGCGCCGGTCAGGCGAAGTTCGATGTGCCGACCTACTCGCTGCTCGAGATGAGCTATCCGACCTATCCGGCTGACCAGGTGCCTGCGGAGATCGCGGCGATCCCGGCGACCAAGCCGGGAAGCTGAGCGAAATCCGCTCGCCCAACCGTTTGGTGTCATCCTGAGCCGTGCGAAGGATCCAAACGGAGACGGACGTAGCATCGTACCCGGTTGGATCCTTCGCACGGCTCAGGATGACGGTAACGATGGCAATTTGAGAATTCCGGAGCGCGAGTATCAAACGACGCCCGCGCCAAACTAAAAAGGCGCACCTTGCGGTGCGCCTTTCGTCTGTCCGGCTCGGCGTCCGTTCTTAGCGGACGTAAAAGATGACGTAGCGGAAGGCGCCGCGGTAGTAAACCCGGGCGATGTTGCGACCGTCGCGCATGGCTTTCTTCGCCGAGGCGAGATCGGTGACCGGCAGGCGGTTGATCTGCTCGATGACCGCACCTTCCACAAAGCTTTCCGCAAAGGGCGACTTCTCGTCGATGCCCGTGATGACCAAGCCGTCGACGCGATCGTCGATGCGGAGCTGCTTGCGCGCTTCCGCCGTGAGCGGTTCGACCGTGATGCCGGTCAACCACTCGCCCACCGGACCGTCGTCGTCGGGGCGCTTGACCAGCGTGACCTCGGCCGTCTGGGGCTTGCCGTCACGCAGGTATTTCACGGTCACCTTGGTGTCCGGAGCGGTCTGGGCGATCATGAGGCGAAGCTCTTCACCAGAGCTGACTGCCTTGCCGTCGAGCGCGACGATGATGTCTTCCTTTTTCAGGCCGGCCTTGGCCGCCGGGCCGTCGGCCGGCAGATCGGTGATCGGCACGCCCTTGGTGTCGCGCGGCGCACCGAACGACTCGGCCATGTCGGGCGTGAGCGACTGGTTGGTGCTGACCCCCATGTAACCGCGAGCGACGGTGCCGGTCTCGATCAGGCTGTGCATGATCGAACTGGCGAGGTTGATCGGGATGGCGAAGCCGATGCCGATGTTGCCCTGCGAATTGGAAAGGATGGCGGAATTGATGCCCACGAGGCGACCACGCGCGTCGATCAGCGCGCCACCGGAGTTACCTTGGTTGATGGCGGCGTCGGTCTGGATGAAGTCCTCGTAACCCTGGACATCTTCGAGGATGCCGACCTTGCGGCCCGTGGCAGAGATGATGCCCATGGTGACCGTCTGGCCGACCCCGAGCGGGTTGCCGATGGCGAACACCACGTCGCCTACGCGCAGCTTGGCGCTGTCGGCGAGGGTCACGATCGGAAGATTTTCCGCGTCGATCTTGATCACGGCCACGTCGGTCTTGGGATCGGTACCGATTACCTTGGCGGTGAGCTCGCGGTCGTCGTTAAGCAGCACCTTGAGCTCGTCGGCGTTGTCGACGACGTGGTTGTTGGTCAGAATGTAGCCATCGGGCGAAATGATGACGCCCGAACCCAGCCCGCGCTGCTTTTGCTCGCGGCCCTTGTAGCCAAACTGGCGGTAAAAATCAGGGACCTCCTCGCGAACAGTCTTGCTGGAGAACACGGAAACCACGGCCGGGCGGATCGCCTCGAGGGCGTCGGCGTAGCTGGTGACGACCGCGGACTTGGTCTCGCTGATCGGCGAGGAGTCGACCTTCAGCGTGGGCTTCTTGAGCGGTTCGGCCGCGGCTTTCTTGTCGGGAGCCGCCGGCTTCTTGTCGGCGGCGACGAGGCCCAGGGAAAGGCCGGCAAACACGGAAACGAGGGTGAGAAAAAGAGCAGCGCGCTTTGATTTCATGACAATGAAGATGCGCTGAAGACACTAACCCCGGGCGGCTGTTCCGCCAGCGTAACTTAGAACCCCTTGATCTTGAAGAGGCTCGTCACGCTTTCGTTCGTGTTGATGCGCAGGATGGCCTCACCCAGCAGGGGGGCGATGCTGAGCACCGTGATCGGCAGGCCGCGGGTATCGATCGGCACGGAGTTCGTGGTGATCAATTCGTCGATCAGGCCGGTCTTGAGGCGCTCGTAAGCGAGCTCGTTCAACACGCAATGGCTCACGGCGGCGCGAATGCTCTTGGCGCCGTGGTCCTTCAAAATCTTCGCGGCCGCGGTGAGCGTGCCGGCGGTCTCGGTGATGTCGTCCACGAGGAGCACATCGCAGCCGTTCACCTCGCCCACCACGCTGATGGCCTCGACCTTGGTGGCGCTGGTGCGCTTCTTGGCCACGAGGCCGAGCGAGGCGCCGAGGACGTCGGCATAGGCTGCCGCCATCTTCATGCCGCCCACGTCGGGCGAGAAGACCACGAGGTTGTTGCTGCGCTTGGTCGCGAGGTACTGGAAGAAAACCGGCGAGGCGAAAAGGTGGTCCACCGGGATGTCGAAGAAACCCTGGATCTGCTGGCTGTGGAGATCCATCGCGAGCACGCGGTTGGCGCCGGCGGACATCAGCAGGTTGGCCACGAGCTTGGCCGTGATCGGCACGCGGGGCTGGTCCTTGCGGTCCTGGCGGGCGTAGCCGTAAAACGGAATCACGGCGGTGATGCGCTGCGTCGACGCGCGCTTGGCGGCGTCGATCATGATCAGCAGCTCCATCAGGTGATGGTTCGTCGGCGGGCAGGTCGACTGGATGAAATAGGTGTCCGCGCCGCGGATGTTCTCGTTGATCTTCACGAACGACTCGCCGTCGGGGAAGCAGGTGACGGTCGCATCGCCCAGGGGGACGCCGATGCTCTGGCAGATTTCCTCTGCCAAGGCGCGATTGGATGAGCCGGAAAAAATCTTGAGCTTCGTGTCCCTCATTGGGCCCGGTTGGTACCGGAGAAGCCGGCGAGCGGGAAGACTATTCTGGCTTTTTCTCGAGCGCGTCCATGCGCTTGAACAAATCCGGCAGGCGCTGGTGCAAAACCTGCAGCCGGCGCTCCAGCATGTAGGGAATCGCCGGGGTGCCGTTCAGGTAGCTGCCGGGCGCGACATCGAAGGCGATGCCCGTCTGGCCGCCGGCCTTGGAGCCCTTGCCGATCGTGATGTGGCCGCCCACGCCGACCTGGCCGCCCAGCACGACATAATCCTCGATCGTCGTGCTGCCGGAGATGCCAACTTGGGAGCAAAGGATGCAGTGCTTGCCGATCACCACGTTGTGGGCGATCTGGACGAGATTATCGATCTTGGTGCCCTCGCCCACCACGGTGCGGCTGAAGCGCGCCCGGTCGAGCGTGGCGTTGGCGCCGATCTCGACGTCATCCTCGATGACGACGTTGCCGACCTGCGGCACCTTCTCGTGCCGGCCGTTCACAAACTCGTAGCCGAAACCGTCGGAGCCCACGACCACGCCCGGCTGCAGGCGCACGCGCTGGCCCAACACACAGGCCGCGGCGACGATCACACCCGGCATGAGAAAGCTGTTCGCCCCAATGGTGGCTTCACGTCCGACAAAAACCGACGCCTGCAAAACCGCGCCCGCCCCGATGGTGACGCCTTCCTCGACGACGCACAGCGGGCCGACATGGGCCGTGGCGTCCACTTTGGCGGTCGGCGCGACCACCGCAGAAGGATGCACGCCCGGCGCGGGCTTCGGCCAGAGGGACTGCTCGATCCGCGCGCAAACCTGGGCCAGGGCGGCGGAGGGATTCTTGACGTAGATGAAAACCTGCTCCGGACGGGGCTCACCCTCGTAATCCAGCGGCAGCAATAGCGCCGTCGCCGTGCTCTCGGCCACCTGCGACTTGTACTTGGGGTTGCCGAGGAAAGACAGGTCGCCCGGTCGGGCTTTCTCCAGCGAGGCGATGTCCGTGACCACCTGGGTGGAACGGCCGGCGGTGCGCTGGGCGCCAGTGATGGCAGCGAGATCAGCGGGGGTGTAAGCGACCTGCATGGGCACAAAAAAGCCCTGTTCGGTGGAACAGGGCTTG